>CAZRVU010000014.1:1700-46224 GCA_964603615.1 uncultured Desulfovibrionaceae bacterium | reverse complement strand
TGCCTGGTGACAACGTGAACATGGAGATTGAACTGATCACCTCCATCGCCATCGAGGAAGGCCTGCGTTTTGCCATCCGTGAGGGCGGCAGGACGGTCGGCGCTGGCGTGGTTACCTCGATTATTGAATAGCGTAGGACTTTTTGAAAAAAAAGGTTGCAATGTTTTTGTGCTAGCGATGAAATAAAAGGTTGCCGCCTGGAGGGCGGGGAATTTTTATGGAGCAGTCTGACCAAGTAATCAGGCGCAAGAAGGAGGAAGGACATGTCTAACCAGAAAATACGCATCCGTCTCAAGGCTTTCGATCATAATCTTCTAGACCAATCTGCGGGTAAAATTGTCGATACGGCCAGGCGGACCGGGGCAGGTGTAACGGGTCCTGTTCCATTGCCGACGGAGAAAAGTATCTATACTGTGATTCGAGCTCCGCATAAATATAAGGATTCACGTGAACAGTTTGAAATCCGAACACACAAAAGGTTAATTGATATTCTCGATCCCACACCTAATACTATCGATGCTTTAATGCGTTTAGATCTGCCTGCCGGTGTAGATATTGAAATTAAGCTCTAGATCCTTGCCTAAAGGGGTGTAGAAGATGGAAAAAGGAATTCTAGCTAAAAAAATAGGTATGACGCGGGTCTATGATGAGGAAGGGCGTTTTATCCCGGTAACGGTTCTAGAAGCCGGCCCCTGTACCGTCCTTGTTAAAAAGACTGTGGAAAAGGATGGCTATCAAGCGATCCAGATTGGTTTCCAGCCGGTAAAGGAAAGCCGGCTCAACAAGCCAATGGCCGGGCATTTCGCCCGGGCGAGCGTTACCCCTTTGAAATATGTCCGGGAACTACGGCTGAATGATACGGAACAGTATGAGGTGGGCCAGGAAATCAAAGCGGACATTTTTAAAATAGGGGAATTTGTCGATGTTACGGGTATTTCCAAAGGTAAAGGTTTTGCCGGCAGTATTAAGAGACACGGGCAGTCGCTAGGGCCGCGGACACACGGTTCACGCTACCACCGGGGTCCAGGTTCCATGGGTGCCGTTGGTATGTCACGTGTGCTCAAAGGAAAAAAATTACCGGGCAGAATGGGCGGGGAGAAGGTTACCGTCCAAAAATTAAAGGTTGTGCAGGTAGATGCAGCTAGAAATCTGCTGTTGGTCAAGGGAGCTGTGCCTGGTCCCCGTAATATTTCATTAGTGGTCAAGAATTCTGTAAAAACAGTTTAGAAAGGGGGCTTTTGGCAACCCATGCCTACTGTGGAAGTATTCAACGTCGAAGGGGAACAAGTTGGTGAAATGGAGCTCAGCGCGGAGATATTTGCTGCTGAAGTGAACAAAAACCTCCTTTTTGCTGTTGTCCAAAAATTGCAGGCGGCGCGTCGACGCGGTACTGCCAACACCAAGATCCGGAGCGAAGTCCGGGGGGGCGGTAGAAAGCCTTGGCGGCAGAAAGGAACGGGCCGGGCGCGCCACGGAAGTATACGCTCGCCGATCTGGGTGGGGGGCGGGACTACATTTGGACCCAAGCCCCGCAGTTATCGTTATACCATACCCAAAAAAGCACGGCGGGCTGCCCTGTGTGCGGCACTTACTGCTAAATTGGACGGCAAACGGCTGCTCATTATTGATGAGTTAGAAATGACTGAGCCCCGCACCAGGGAGATCGTGCGCATACTTGATAATCTGCAGGCGAAGGGGAAAGTGCTACTGGTGACTGCCGGCGCGGATCAAAATGTTTACAAATCCAGCCGCAATATTCCCGGTGTCAATACAACAGTGGCTCACCAGATTAATGTGCTTACTCTTCTCAGCCATGAAACGCTAATTTTAACCAAAGCAGCCGTGGCCAGAATTGAGGAGGTGTTTGCCGGTGAAAGATCCGCATGATGTTATTCTCAAACCGCTCATTACGGAGAAGTCTACTGCTTTAATGGAGGAAAACAAATATAGTTTTGTAGTGCATAAAAATGCCAATAAAATTGATATAAAAAGAGCTGTGGAGGAGATATTTGGCGTGCAGGTCCGTGCGGTGAATACAATCTCCATGAAGGGGAAACAAAGGCGGGTCGGCGTGCATAAAGGATACCGCCCCGACTGGAAAAAAGCAATTGTGACCTTGCAAGCTGGCAGCAAGACCATTGAACTCTTTGAATAAAAAGCAGCCAATGCTAACAGGAAGGAGGTTCGCAGAAAGTGAGTATAAAAAAATATGCTCCTTCCTCCCCGGGAAGGCGTTTCATGACTGTTTCCTCTTTTGAGGAGATTACTAAAAAAGAACCGGAAAAAGCATTGCTGGAACCGCTACAGAAAAAAGGCGGACGCAATAATACGGGAAGAATAACCAGCCGGCATCGCGGGGGAGGACACAAACGAAAATATCGTATCATTGATTTCAAAAGGGATAAAGAAGGGGTTCCAGCCACAGTGGCTGCTATCGAATATGATCCCAACCGGTCGGCGCGGCTTGCTCTTTTGCATTATGCTGACGGGGAAAAACGCTATATTTTAGCCCCTCTTGGCTTGCAGGTTGGAGCAGTGGTCAGCGCGGGAACCGGTGCCGAGATCAAGCCCGGTAATGCTCTGCCCCTACAAAACATTCCTGTAGGCACGACGATTCACAATATCGAAATGTTGCCGGGCAAAGGCGGCCAACTAGTTCGTTCTGCTGGCGGCGAGGCACAGTTGATGGCAAAAGAAGGGAAACACGCTCATATAAAATTGCCTTCGGGAGAGGTCAGGTTGTTGCCCGTGGCCTGCAAGGCGACGGTTGGCCAGATTGGGAACGTTGAGCATGAAAACTTGACGATTGGCAAAGCGGGGCGCTCCCGGTGGTTGGGTGTAAAGCCAGCCGTACGAGGTTCGGCAATGAACCCTGTCGACCACCCCCATGGCGGCGGTGAAGGCAAGGCGCCTATTGGCAGGAAAAGCCCGCTCACTCCCTGGGGTAAACCAACGTTGGGTTATAAAACCCGCCGGAAGAATAAAAAGTCGGACCGGATGATTGTAAAAAAACGTAAATAGTTAAAATATGGTGTTAGGAGTGATTAAATGGGACGTTCCATAAAAAAGGGGCCCTTTGTAGATGTTAAATTAATGGCCAAAATAGAACGGTTGAACCAAACTAAGGAGAAACGGGTGATTAAAACCTGGTCGCGCCGTTCGACCATTTTCCCCGATATGGTTGGGCATACCATTGCTGTTCATGATGGCCGCAAACATGTTCCCATTTATATTACAGAGGACATGGTTGGACATAAATTGGGTGAATTTGCATTGACGCGTACATTCCGCGGCCACGGGGCCCATACCGAAAGATCGACATCTTTAAAGTAGTACGGGCAAAAGGGTCGGGCAGCTTAGCTTTTCCGGGAAAATTTAACGGTGGCTGTCCGCATTCCGCCTAAGGTTTTGTGAATGACTATTTCAGGAAACGGCGCAAGATTTAAAGGGGGGAAAGCATGGAAGTGAAAGCACAAGCTAAATTTGTCAGAATAGCTCCCCGTAAAGTTAGGGTAGTCATGGATCTGATTCGGGGCAAGGATACCGGTGAGGCCCTTTCCATCCTGCGTTTTATACCTAAACGAGCCTCCGGGATTATTACCAAGGTACTGCGTTCAGCCTTGGCCAATGCTGAACACAATTATGAGCTGGATAAAGATGGTCTTTATGTTTCCCGGGCCTACGTGGATGAGGGCCCCACCTTAAAAAGATTCAGGCCACGGGCTTTTGGCCGGGCAGCACGTATCCGTAAGAGGACTAGCCACCTTACGATTATTTTAAAGGAAAGGGAGGAGGGATAGAAGTTGGGTCAAAAAATAAGTCCGGTTGGTTTCCGCGTAGGAATTCACAGGGACTGGGATGCCCGCTGGTACGCAGAAAAAGATTACAAAGAACTGCTTCATGAAGATCTAAAAGTTCGCGATTTTATTCGCCAAAAATTAGGTGGAGCAGGGGTTTCCCGTATTGAAATTGACCGTGCGGCCAATAATTTGCGGCTCAATATTCATACAGCCAAGCCCGGCATGGTGATCGGTAAAAAAGGTTCTGGCGTGGAACAGCTACGGCGCAGTGTGGAGAAGATGACGGGAAAAAAAGTGCATATCAATATCCTGGAAATCAAAACGCCGGAGTTGGATGCCTATTTGGTTGCTGAAAACATTGCCCAGCAGCTTTCCCGCAGAATTGCCTTCCGCCGGGCGATGAAGCAATCTGTTTTCAGGACGATGCGGGCCGGCGCCCGGGGTATAAAGATTATCTGCAAAGGGCGGTTGGCCGGTGCAGAGATGGCGCGTACGGAATGTTATCATGAGGGTACCGTTCCTTTGCAGACCTTGCGTGCCGATATTGATTACGGTTTTGTGGAAGCACATACTACCTATGGCCGGATCGGCGTAAAGGTTTTAATTTATAAGGGAGAGATTCTTCCTCAGACTAGAACAAAGGCGGCGGGGGGAGGGGAACAAAGAGATGTTGATGCCAAAAAGAGTTAAATACCGCCGTCACCAGCGGGGCCGGATGAAAGGAATGGCCAAGGGCGGGACAGAGATTGATTTTGGAGAATACGGCCTGCAGGCTCTCGAACCCCGTTGGATTACCAGCCGGCAGATTGAGGCGGCACGTATTGCCATGACGCGGTATGTCAAAAGAGGCGGGCAAATATGGATTAAAATCTTCCCGCACAAACCTGTTACGGCCAAACCGGCTGAAACCCGCATGGGTAAAGGCAAAGGAGCGCCGGAATACTGGGTAGCCGTAGTTAAGCCAGGCCGGATTATGTTTGAGCTGGCCGGTGTTCCCGAGGATACTGCCAAAGAGGCGATGCGCCTGGCTGCAGAAAAACTGCCTATTAGATGTAAGTTTGTGAAAAGGGAAGAAACGGGTGGTGAAGCGCATGAAGGCCAGTGAAATTCGCGAGTTGACAGATCAGGAGCTGCAAGAAAAAGACCGTGAGCTCAAGGGAGAGCTTTTCAATCTTCGTTTTCAGGTGGTGACCGGGCAGCTTGAGAATAAGGCCAGGTTAAAAGAGGTGCGCAGGTCAATAGCCCGGGTAAAGACGATTATGCGGGAACGAGAGTTGACAGCGGCTACAGCCGGCAACTTAAAACCCTGAAAGGAGGCGGCAGATTGGAAAGAAGAGCCCGCAAAACGAGAATTGGGAAGGTAGTCAGCGATAAAATGGAGAAGACCGCAATGGTTGCCGTGGAAAGAAGTGCACGCCATCCTTTATACGGGAAGATTATGCGCAGAACAAAGAAATATATGGTTCATGATGCCCAAAATGAATGCCAGATCGGGGATAAGGTCAAAATTATGGAGACCAGGCCCCTCAGCAAAGGGAAAAGATGGCGGCTGGTTGGAATAATCGAAAAATCCCGCTTGTAGTAGGGTGAAAGGAGGGGGCCATGATGATCCAGAATATGACATTTCTTAACGTCGCTGATAATACAGGGGCCCGCAAAATCATGTGCATCCGTGTTCTCGGCGGTTCAAAAAGAAAAACCGCGGAGGTGGGCGATATAATAGTAGCCTCTGTGAAAGAAGTGGTTCCCGGTGGGGTTGTAAAAAAAGGGGATGTGGTCCGTGCTGTGGTCGTTCGGACTAAAATGGGACACCAGCGCAAAGACGGCACTTTTATCCGTTTTGACGAGAATGCAGCGGTGATCATAAATGAACAGAAGGCCCCCCGGGGGACGCGTATTTTTGGACCGGTAGCCAGGGAATTAAGGGAAAGGGAATTTATGCGCATTATTTCGCTAGCACCGGAGGTTATTTAGATAACGCCCCGGGGCGAGGAGGTGTATTCTTTGTCAGTAACAAAACTGCATGTTCGCAAAGGTGATCGCGTGCAGATTCTTAGCGGGAAAGATCGTGGCAAAAAGGGGAGGGTGCTGAGAACCATTCCCCGTAAAAACAAGGTCTTGGTCGAGGGGATCAATATGGTTACAAAACATGCCCGGCCGACCTCAAAAATTCCCCAGGGCGGTATAAGAAAAATAGAGGCAGCGATCAATGCCGGCAAGGTGATGGTTATTTGTCCTTCCTGCCAACAACCGACACGCCTTTTTAGCCGTACTTTGGAACAAGGAAAGAAGGTTAGAGGCTGTAAAAGATGTGGCGAATACATCGATAAGTAAGGTTTATTTTTTTCGATAGAATCGTCCTATAGAGTAGCTGGGAGGAGGTAAAAAATGTCCACGTTGAAGGAAAAGTATAAAAAGGAAATCTGCCCGGTTTTAATGCAGCGTTTTTCCTATAAAAACATCCTGGAAGTGCCCCGGTTGGTCAAAGTGGTGATCAACATGGGCGTGGGTGAAGGTAAGGAAAATCCGAAATTACTGGAAGCTGCTCAACGGGATTTGTCGCTGATTAGCGGACAACGGCCGGTAATTACCAAAGCTAAAAAATCCGTGGCCAGTTTTAAGGTGCGCGAGGGGATGTCCATTGGTTGCAAGGTAACCCTGCGCGGGGAAAGGATGTACGACTTTGTAAACAAACTTATTAATATCACTCTCCCCCGGGTCAGGGATTTCCGTGGCGTTTCCCCCAAATCTTTTGATGGGCGCGGGAACTATTCTCTAGGTCTTAAAGAGCAGATTATTTTTCCGGAGATAGTCTATGATCAAGTAGAAAAAATTCAGGGTATGGATATCACGATCGTGACCACGGCAAAAACTGATGAAGAAGCTCTAGCACTGCTTCGTGAACTGGGCATGCCTTTTAAGGCAGCATAAAAAGGGCTTGCCGGCGGTCGTTTGGAAAGGAGGTGCACCTGGTTAAGGTATAAATAGACCAGGCTAAGTAAGTGGCTAAGAAATCATTGATTGCGAAGGCTAAAAGGGATCCACGCTTTGCGGTGCGCCGCTATAATCGCTGTAAGATCTGTGGCCGTCCCCGTGCTTACCTCCGCAAATTCGGGATGTGCCGTTTGTGCTTCCGCAGGTTGGCTCACCAGGGGGTTATCCCCGGTGTAAAGAAGGCCAGTTGGTAGGCTGCGTAAGTGGTTAGAAAGGAGGTCGAATTTAAATGATGACCGATCCTATCGCTGATCTGTTAACGAGAATCCGTAACATTATCTTAATTGGACAGGGACAGGTGGAGGTGCCTTCCTCGAAGATAAAAAAAGGTATTGCCACCATTTTGAAAAAAGAGGGTTACATTAGGGACTTCGAATATTTAAAAGATGGGAAACAAGGCTTGCTTAAAATTTACCTCAAGTCTGGTAACCGTAACGCGATTACCGGTTTGAAAAGGATCAGTAAGCCGGGATTGAGAATTTACGCTAACAAAGACGAACTGCCGCGGGTTTTGGGGGGGCTGGGCATTGCGATCATTTCTACCTCCCAGGGGCTGATGACAGACCATGAAGCACGCCGGGCCGGTTTGGGCGGCGAAGTTATATGTTATGTTTGGTAGGAGGTGTTAGGGATGTCGCGTGTTGGGAAAAAGCCAATCACTTTGCCCCAAAATGTCGAAATTAAGATCGAAGACGGGAATCTAGTTACGGTCAAGGGTCCCCAAGGACAGTTGATTAAAAAAATGCCGGACTGTCTAGAAATCAAAATCGAAGATGGATCTTTATCCATCAAGCGTTTTTCAGATAAGAAAGAACACCGTTCCTTACATGGATTGAGCCGGACTTTACTGGCCAATATGGTGGAAGGAGTAACACAGTCTTTTACAAAAAATCTAGAGTTGGTGGGGGTAGGCTACCGGGCGGCCAAACAGGGGAAAACCCTCGTTCTAAACGTGGGTTATTCCCAGCCGGTACACTTCGAACCCGGGGCAGGGATTGAAATTGAGGTTCCCGCACCAAACAAAATCGCTATAAAGGGTATCGACAAAGAAGTTGTGGGCGATACAGCAGCCAGAATACGCCGTATCCGTCCTCCCGAACCTTATAAAGGAAAAGGAATTCGTTATGAAAAAGAATTTGTGCGGCGAAAAGTTGGCAAGGCGGGTAAATAATTTGCGGGATGACGAAGGAGTGAGGCAAAGATGGCACAAGCATTGGAAAAAAGAGTTGCCAGGAGACGCCGTCATATACGAGTGCGGGAGAAAATAAACGGGACTGCGGAAATTCCTCGCCTAAATGTCTACCGCAGCCTGAAGCATATTTATTCTCAATTGATTGATGACCAGGCCGGGCATACCCTGGTTTCCGCCTCCACACTGGATCCCTCCTTGCAAGGGCAGTTGGCTGCTTCGGGAAATCAGGAGGCTGCCCGGCTGGTGGGTGAGCTGCTGGCCAAAAGAGCCCTGGCAAAAGATATTGAGCAGGCTGTTTTTGATCGAGGAGGCTGTCTTTATCACGGTAGGTTAAAAGCTCTGGCTGAAGGTGCCAGAAGCCAGGGATTAAAAATTTAAAATGTAAAGGAGGGGTAGAGCTTGTCGAGAGCTGAACCTACGGGTGAGCTTACGGAAAGAATAGTTAAAATAAACCGGGTAGCCAAGGTGGTCAAGGGGGGCCGCAGGTTTAGTTTTAGTGCCCTGGTCGTTGTCGGCGATGAAAATGGCGTTGTCGGTGCCGGCCTGGGTAAAGCCGGAGAGGTTCCGGAGGCGATCCGCAAAGGGATCGAGGATGCCAAGAAAAACTTGTTCGAAGTCCCCATGGATGGCACTACGGTTACGCACCCCGTGACCGGTATTTTTGGCGCAGGCAAGGTGCTTTTAAAGCCTGCTTCCGAAGGAACAGGCGTCATTGCAGGTGGTCCGGTCAGAGCCGTTTTGGAGTTAGCCGGCATTAAAGATATTTTAACGAAAAGTTTAGGATCTTCAAATGCCATGAATATGATCAATGCCACCATCGAAGGCTTAAAATCATTAAAAACTCCAGAAGAAGTGGCCCGGTTGCGCGGTAAAAAAGTTGAAGAACTACAAGTATAATGTTTAGTAACCATTCAAGCATAAATTACAACAAGACCCTGTAACGATAGGGCAGATATAAAGTTTCAAGCAGGAGTTTTAAGCAGGGGAGAGTTAAGTGTGAAAAAGATCAAAATAAAGCTAATCAGAAGTCCTGTGGGTCAAAAACCGGCGCATCGCCTGACGATTAAAGCTTTAGGCTTGAAGCGTTTGAACCATAGCGTTGAACACAATGATACGCCGCAGATCCGGGGCATGGTGGCGCGTGTGCGACATTTAATTTCTGTGGAATAGGTTTAAAGCGTTAAAGATTTCTGGGTAGTATGGAGCGTTTATTTGCAAATTGGTTTTTTATAGATCGCCTAAGATCGCAAGGAGGTGTTTTGGGAAGATGCGCCTGCATGAATTAAAACCGCCTCCCGGGTCAAATATCCCCGCCAAAAGGGTGGGCCGGGGCATCGGTTCCGGCCAGGGGAAGACCGCGGGACGGGGGCAGAAAGGGCAAAAATCCCGCTCAGGCGGGGGCGTTCGCCGGGGTTTTGAAGGGGGCCAAATGCCTCTTTTTCAACGTCTGCCCAAACGCGGCTTTTCCAATAAAAGATTTCGTACGGAATGGTCTCTAGTAAACATCGAAGAGTTAAACCGCTTTACTGCGGGGACGCTAGTTACGCCGGAGCTTTTACAAACAAGTGGTTTAATCCAACACTTGAACAATGGAATCAAGGTTCTGGGTAAAGGGGAGCTAGCTAAGGAGTTGATTGTCCAAGCACACCGTTTTAGTGCCCGGGCGAAACAAAAGATTGAGTCCGCCGGTGGGCGCGCTGAGGTGATATAAATGTTAGAAGCAATTCGCAACGCCTGGAGCATAAAAGAGCTGCGTCAAAGGATTATTTTCACCTTATTGATGTTAGTTGTTTTTCGCATTGGGGCGCATGTTCCTGTACCGGGTATAAACCCCGCGATTTTATCCGAGTTTTTCAAAGGGGATACCCTTTTCGGTTTTTATAATGTGATTGCCGGCGGGGCGCTAAAAAGGTTTACTATTTTTGCCATGGGCATTATGCCCTATATCAACGCTTCGATTATCATGCAACTGTTACAGGTAGTCATTCCCCGTCTCAAGGAGTGGAGTGAAGAGGGGGTTGAAGGACGCAAAAAAATGATCCAGTTGATCCGTTATACCACGGTCGTTTTAGCTTTTTTGCAGGCTACGGGGATGTCTTTCGGTGTGATCCGGCCGGCAGTAACGGACCAGCGCTTACTATCTTTCCTGGTGATCATTATTTCGTTGACAGCAGGAACTGCTTTTCTCATGTGGTTGGGCGAACTGATTACAGAAAAGGGGATTGGTAACGGTATTTCCCTTTTGATCTTTGCCGGGATTGTTGCTGGTTTCCCGTCAGAGGTGGGAGCGGTTGCCGAGTTGCTAAGTTTGGGAGAAATACATTTTCTTACGCTGGTGCCTATACTATTAGTGCTTATTTTCCTGATCGTGGGGATTATTGCCCTTGAAGTTGGGCGCAGACGCATTGTCGTGCAATATGCCAAAAGGGTGGTCGGCCGGCGTATGTACGGAGGGCAGAGCACGCATATCCCCCTGAAGGTTAACCAGGCGGGCGTGATCCCGGTGATTTTTGCTTCGGCCATTTTAATGTTTCCAGCTACAATGGAGATGTTTATCAACCATCCCATCGTGCATAGTATTGCGGAAGCCTTAAAATTTGGCACCTGGTTGAATACCTTTTTTTATGCACTCTTTATCATTTTCTTTACCTTCTTTTATACGGCGATTCAATTTGATCCTATGAAGGTGGCGGGGGATATCAAAAAATATGGGGGCTTTATTCCTGGCCTGAGGCCCGGACGCCCCACGGCTGAATATTTAGGGAAGGTTTCTAGCCGTTTGACGGTGGTGGGGGCTTTTTCTCTGGCCTTTATCTGCGTTTTGCCGATTTTGCTACAGAATTTTACCCGTATAAACCTTATATTTGGCGGGACTTCACTCATTATTATTGTTGGTGTGGCTTTGGAAACAATGCGACAAATTGAAAGCCACATGCTGATGCGCAATTATGAAGGATTTATGAAATAAAAAGGAGGGCAGAGCTTGATTATTATCAAATCGCTTCAGGAAATAGAGCTGATGCGTCAGGCGGGGCAGATTGTAGCTAAAGTGTTACAGGAGTTGTCCCGGGTGATTGAGCCAGGTTTGACTACCCGCAGCCTGGACTCCGTGGCCCGGCGCCGTATTGCTAAGTGTCAAGCCGAGCCGGCTTTCCTGGGTTATATGGGTTTCCCTGCCAGCATTTGTGTTTCTTTGAATGAAGAAGTTGTGCACGGTATTCCCGACCACCGCCGGTTGAAAAAGGGAGATATTGTGAGCATAGATGTTGGTGTACGTTACAAAGGATATTGTGGTGATGCGGCAGCTTCATTTCCCGTGGGTGAAGTTTCTTCCCTGGCGGAACGTTTACTAAAAGTGACTGAGGAATCTTTACGCCAGGGTATCGCCAAAGCTTATCCGGGGAACAATCTTTATGACATCTCCGCGGCCGTTCAAGCCTATGTGGAGGCAGCGGGGTTTTCGGTGGTGCGCGAATACGTAGGCCATGGCATCGGTACCGAAATGCACGAAGAACCACAGGTTCCAAATTTTGTTCCTTTGGGCAAAGGCCCGGTGCTGGAACAGGGAATGGTCTTGGCGATAGAACCGATGGTTAATGCCGGGGGTTGGGAAGTAGAAACCCAGGATGATCAATGGACGGTAGTAACCAGGGACGGGAGCCTCTCCGCCCACTTTGAACATACGGTGGCAATTTTGGAGGATGGCCCGGATATTCTGACCTCTTACCGGGAGGGAACCGATTAAAAATGCAGATGCAACCGGGACAGATAGTCAAGTCGCTGGCAGGAAGGGATCAAGGTAAAATATACTTGATCATCGGTTTTCACACTGACGGCAGAGCGCTGCTAGCTGAAGGGCGAATGTGGACAATAAACAAACCCAAGAAAAAAAATGTAAAACATTTACAGCCATACCGCTGTGTTCTTCCGGAGATCGAGGAGGGGATCCGGCGGGGTGATTTAAACGATAATGCGGTGAGAAATGCGCTGAATAATTTATTTTCCAGGGAAAATAAGGGGTGCGCCTCCCCATGTCTCCAGACTTCTCCGGTGAATGGAATGAGAAAGGAGGCATGACCGGGTATGTCAAAAAACAAAGATGTTTTAGAGGTAGAAGGCACGGTTGTAGAGCCTTTGCCCAATGCAATGTTCAAGGTTGAACTTAAAAACGGGGTTAAAGTTTTGGCTCATGTTTCTGGTAAAATACGGATGAATTTTATTCGTATTCTTGCCGGAGACCGTGTTTTGGTGGAATTATCACCTTATGACCTTACCAGGGGACGTATCACATATCGCTATAAATAAAGGGATAAAGGGGGTAAGGGTGATGAAAGTGCGTCCATCAGTAAAAATAATTTGCGAGAAATGTAAAATAATACGCCGGAAGAAAAAAGTAATGGTGATCTGTGAGAATCCTAAGCACAAACAGGTGCAGGGTTAAAGATCTTCTTTTGGCACCGGGTCTAGCTACTCTCGCCGGGTATCACTAGAACCCGGCAATGATAGCGGCGCTGATGATTGAAAACAAAGCGGGGCGCAACGAGTCTGGTGCCACCTTTGTGTGTAGGAGCAAGCCCTGCAGATGCATAATAAACTTTTATAGGGGTATCCTAGTTACGTTTAATTTTTTTGGGATAAGCTGGAAGGGGGTGCGAAATTGGCCAGAATAGCAGGAGTTGATTTGCCGCGAGATAAAAGAGTGGAGGTAGCTTTGACTTATATTTACGGTCTGGGGCGCTCAAGAGTCCGGCAGGCTTTGCTGCAAACGCGTGTAAACCCCGATACGAGGGTCAGAAACCTTACCGAAGAGGAAGTTGGCAAGTTAAGGGAATACATTGATAAAAACTTCAAAGTGGAAGGCGATCTGCGGCGGGATGTTTCCATGAATATCAAACGTCTGACAGAAATCAGTTCCTACCGGGGGATCCGTCACCGCCGGGGATTACCCGTCCGCGGGCAGGCAACGAAAACAAATGCGCGGACGCGCAAAGGTCCTAAAAGAACTGTGGGGGTCCGCCGGAGAAAATAAAGGGGGGATTGGAGAAAGATGGCCAAGAGAAAAACAACTGCCCGGCAGCGGCGGCGGGAACGTAAAATTGTTGAACATGGTGTCGCGCATATTAAATCCAGTTTTAATAATACAGTTATTACTATAACAGACCTGCAAGGAAACAATGTTTCCTGGTCGAGTGCCGGGGCAGTGGGATTTAAGGGTTCGCGTAAATCCACTCCTTTTGCGGCGCAGTTGGCTGCGGAAGCAGCGGCGCGAACAGCGATGGAATATGGTATGCGGCAAGTGGAAGTTTTTGTTAAGGGGCCCGGTGCAGGACGGGAAGCGGCGATACGTTCCCTGCAGGCTGCCGGCCTGGAAGTTAACTTGATCAAAGATGTCACGCCCATTCCGCATAATGGTTGCCGTCCGCCAAAACGGCGCCGGGTATAAGAAGTAAATTTGACGGGAGGTGTTAGCACAGTTATGGCCAAATATCTGGAAGCGTCCTGCAGGCTTTGCCGCCGGGAGGGTGTCAAACTCTACTTGAAAGGTGACAGGTGTTACAGCGAAAAATGTGCCTTTGTCCGCAAGGGTTATCCACCCGGTCAACATGGACGCGGCAGGCAAAAAGTATCTGAATACGGGCTGCAATTACGGGAAAAACAAAAAGCACGCCGTATTTACGGTGTACTAGAAAAACAATTCAAACGTTATTTTAGGGAAGCAGAGAGGCGTAAGGGGATCACTGGCGAGACACTACTGCAAATTTTGGAAAGTCGCCTGGATAATATGGTTTATCGCCTGGGCCTGGCCCGATCACGGGCCGATGCCCGCCAGCTTGTCCGCCACGGGCATTTTCTGGTTAACGGTCACAAAGTAAATATTCCTTCTTATCTAACTAAACCCGGTGATGTTATTGCCGTGCGGGATAAGAGCAGAAAGAGTCTTTTTTTCCAGGAACTGGCGCAGTGGGGTTCTGCCCAGGGCACTGTTGATTGGTTAGAGGTTGATCGTGAAAAAATGAGTGGTACAATTATCCGCCTTCCCAGCAGGGAAGAGTTAGATGTGCCGATTACCGAACATCTTGTTGTCGAGCTTTATTCGCGTTAATAATCTCTCTAACTAGAATTCAGGAGGGAGAAATTTAGTGATAGAAACTGAAAAACCGAAGATCGAATGGGTAAACCAAGATGCCGAGCACTATGGCCATTTTGTCGTCGAACCTCTGGAAAGGGGTTACGGAATAACCCTCGGCAATTCACTGCGCCGCATTTTGCTTTCATCTTTACCTGGTGCAGCGGTAACCAGCGTAAAAATTGAAGGGGTTTTACATGAATTTTCGACTCTTCCCCATGTTCTGGAGGGCACGCCGGAAATAATCTTAAACCTCAAAGAGTTACGCATGAAAATATACTCTTATGAACCCCAGGTTTTGATAATTGATGCCCAGGGTCAGGGTGAAATTAAAGCAGGCGATATCAGTGCTCCGGCTGAAGTGGAGATACTCAATCCCGATTTGGTGATTGCCACACTGGAGGAAGGTGGCAGGCTTTATATGGAGATTACGGCCTGTATCGGACGGGGTTATGTTCCGGCTGAAAAAAATAAATTTCCCAACCAGCCGATTGGGGTCATACCTGTCGATTCTATTTTTACCCCCATTCGCAAAGTTAATTTTAATGTGGAAGATACCAGGGTAGGGCAAGTTACAGATTATGACAAACTAACTATGGATATCTGGACCGATGGCAGCATACAGGCCGACGAAGCGTTAAGCTTAGGGGCTAAAATACTCGGTAAGCATCTAGAGCTTTTCGTCAATCTTACGGAAAAAGTGGAGGAAGTAGATGCGGAGGAGGAAGAGGAACAGAACGGTAAAGAAAAAATTTTGGAGATGACCATTGAAGAGTTGGATCTTTCCGTTCGTTCTTATAATTGCCTGAAAAGAGCAGGGATTAATACTGTGCAGGAATTAATTCTTAGAACTGAAGAAGAAATGATGAAGGTGCGTAATTTAGGTAAAAAATCCCTGGAAGAAGTCCAGAACAAACTTACAGAGCTAGGGCTTGCCCTGAAAAAAGAGGCAGAATAGAAATATATTGAGCATATTTGATAGGACAGTTAATTTTCGGGAAGGGAGGTGGGCCGGTTTCTGCTCATTGGATTTGCGTGCGTAGAGACTGGATTAATAAAAGATGAGTAACCGCAAATTTAGTCGCAAAGCAGACCAAAGGAGGGCACTTTTACGCAATTTGGTTACCTCCTTTTTCCTTGCGGAACGGATTGAAACTACGGAAACCCGGGCTAAAGAGATTCAGGTGTTTGCCGAAAAGATGATTACCCTGGCCAAAAAAGGGGGGCTTCACGCACGCCGGCAAGCCCTCTCTTTTATGCTGGATGAAGATGCAGTAACGAAATTATTTGAGAAACTTGGTCCGCGGTTTGAGGATCGCAGCGGTGGTTATACGCGTTTACTAAAAAAAGGTTACCGCCAGGGCGATGGTGCCCCCATGGCTATCCTAGAATTGGTGTAAATTTCTGACTACCCGGCCCTGCACGGGCTTGTTAGTTTGTTGTGTTTAAAATGATAAGCCTTTTTTGACCGGGCTTTGCACGCGACCACCGTTTTTAAGCTCATCTGTGTTTGTGCCTGGCAGAGAAACATTATATTTTAGTCTGGTCAGGCAAATCTATTCGCTGGCGGGACGTGGGTGAACGGGCTGTGGAAACCATTATTGAATTAAATAATGTTACCTTTGACTATTTTACTGGAAATAAGTCAGTCAGGGCTCTGGAAAAGATCTCTCTCCAGATCAAAAAAGGAGAATACCTGGCCTTGATTGGCCCGAACGGTTCCGGTAAATCTTCTTTGGCGCGGCATCTTAATGCTCTTTTACTCCCTACTTCCGGGGAAGTTTGGGTCGATGGGCTCTGCACAGCACAACAAGAGAACTGTTGGGAGATACGCCGCCGTGTGGGTATGGTTTTTCAAAACCCGGACAATCAGATTGTAGCTACAACTGTAGAAGAAGATGTGGCTTTTGGCCTGGAAAATTTGGGAGTGGCAACCAACCAGATCGTGCAAAGAGTAAGGAAGGCTTTGGAGCAGGTCGGGTTATGGTCTTTCCGGAAGCATGCTCCGCACCTACTTTCCGGCGGGCAGAAGCAAAGATTGGCCATTGCGGGGGTGTTGGCCATGCTTCCAAAATGCCTGGTTCTGGATGAACCGACAGCCATGCTCGATCCACGCGGGCGCCGCGAAGTAATGGCTACCATCAGGCAGATGAACGATCAGGCAGGAATAACAGTGGTCCAGATTACCCATTACCTTGAGGAGATTTTGGAAGCCGATCGCGTTTTGGTTATGGATAAAGGAAAAATCGTGCAAAGCGGCAGCCCGGCAGAAATTTTTGCTGCAGACGTCGATCTGGAACAATTTGGTCTGGAGATTCCCACTATTCCCAAGTTGATCCGCTTATTGCGGGAAGGAGGGCTGGAGATCCCCCCCCGGGTCTTAACTGTGTCCGAGCTAGTCAATGCCCTGGGGGAAAGCTTTCTGTCTTAATCTTAAAAGGGAACCGGTGACTATTATATGTTGATCGAAACTAAAAAGCTGACACATATCTACATACCTGGGACCCCTTTTCAGGTGGAGGCCTTAAAAGATGTATCCTTAGAGATTGGGCGGGGCGAATTTGTTGGCATCATCGGTGAAACGGGTTCCGGCAAATCAACTTTGATCCAGCATTTCAACGGCCTTTTAAAGCCTAGTGCTGGCGAGGTACTTTTTGAAGGGCGCAATATTTGGAAAATGGATTACAGTTTGCGGCGGTTGCGTTCTCGCATTGCACTTCTTTTTCAATTTCCCGAACAACAGCTATTTGAGGAAACAGTTTGGAAAGATGTAGTTTTTGGTCCCCGCAATTTAGGTTTGTCCGGTGATGAACTGGAAAAAAGGGCGCGTTACGGGTTCGAGCTGGTCGGGCTCGATTATGCAACCTATAAGGAACGTTCCCCTTTTAACCTGAGTGGGGGCGAAAAAAGAAAAGTAGCCCTGGCAGGTATTCTGGCCATGAAACCGGAAGTGATCATTTTAGATGAACCGACGGCGGGCCTGGATTCGGCTGGCAAACGCAACCTGTTGGGTCAGATAGAAAAAATGCACAAAGAAGAAAACCTGACTGTGATTTTAGTTACTCACAATATGGAAGATGTTTCGCGTTTGGCTGAAAAGATTTTTGTTTTTTCCCGTGGGGAAATAGTATTACGAGGTACCCCGGCCGAGGTCTTTGAATCTGCTTCGTTGCTTGAAGAAGTAGGGCTGGGCTTGCCTCCCCTCACCGTTCTTCTACGGCAATTAAAGAAAAAGGAACAAAAGGTGCAAACGGGCCTTTTCTCTGTGGAGAAGGCTGCTAAAGAAATTTTGCATCATTTTAAAAAGGGCTGAAGGTCGTGCGCAGCATAACCCTGGGGCATTACCTACCCGGTAATTCGCCTTTGCATAAACTAGATCCAAGAGCCAAATTGCTATGCCTGTTTATTCTCATTGCTGCCCTCTTTTTAATTAAAACTTTTGTGGGTTTCGGCATTTTTTGTGTCTTTATTATCAGCATATTTTTTAGTGCGGGTTTGCCCTGGCGCTATTTTCTGCGTGGTTTGAAGCCGGTGTTCTACATCGTCCTGATTACCCTTTTCCTGCACTTTCTTTTTACCAAAGGGGGCCGGGTCTATTGGCATTGGGGGCCTCTAACGGTGGAGGAAGCAGGTGTTTACCTTGGATCTTTCATGACACTGCGACTGGTATTGCTGGTGATCACGACATTGTTGGTTACTTTGACCACTTCCCCCATAGCATTTGCCGATGGCTTGGAGTATTTTATGCGTCCTTTTCGGCGTATAGGGGTACCAGGGCACGAAATTGCCATGATGATGACAATTGCTTTAAGATTTATTCCCACATTGATGGAAGAGGGCGTAAAAATACGTAATGCCCAAATGGCGCGTGGGGCAGATTTTGAAACGGGGAATATTTTTCGCCGGGCGCGTAGCCTTGTTCCTTTACTGGTTCCCCTTTTCGTCAGTGCTTTTCGCCGTGCTGATGAGCTAGCAGTGGCCATGGAGTCGCGTTGCTATCGCGGTGGGGAAAATCGCACCAAAATGCGGCAATTGCAGACCACTCCCTTGGATTACTGGGGGTTGTTCACCGTAGCAAGCTTTACGCTGGCCCTTGTTCTCAGCGGTGTCTGATGCAGGCTTGGCCTTCAGCGGGCCTCCCAGCGTTAAATGTGGGGCAAATGTTGTGTCGAACACTGGGGCAAAGAGTGTAGCAAATATTAGAGCAGATGGAGGGCGAGGTTAGCTTGCTAAACTACTTGCTCGTCCTGGCTTACGATGGAACAGTTTTTCATGGATTCCAGTTCCAAAAAAATGCCTTGACTGTACAGGAGCTCTTAGAAAAAAGCCTGACAAAGATCTACCGGAAAAAAATAAAGGTAGAATCGGCAGGTAGGACCGATTCTGGAGTACATGCCCGGGGGCAAGTAGTTAATTTTTTTGCGCCGCCCCTGCTTACACCCCTGCAGTTACCGCGGGCGCTGAATAGGATTTTGCCGGAAGATCTTGTTATTACCAGGGCAAAAATTGTACCTGCCGGTTTCCATGCCCGCAGGGATGCTTGTGCCAAAGCCTACTCTTATACGATTGACAATAACCCTACTGCAGATCCCTTCAGGCGGCTCTATGCCTGGCATAGACGCGCTCCCCTGGATTTAGAAGCGATGCGGGCCGGCGCCCATTTACTCGTGGGTAAACATGATTTTAGGGCCTATCAGTCTGCCGGCAGCACAGTCAAGACGACAGTGCGCACCCTTTATTCCTTGAAGGTGGAACGGGAAAAAAATTTCATTATTTTTAACTTTATAGGGGATGGTTTTCTTTACAAAATGGTGCGTAGCATGACAGGAACCCTGGTAGAGGTGGGGCGGCAAAGGAGAAAACCGCAAGAGATTCAGGGTATATTAAAAAGCAAAGAGCGTTGCAGGGCGGGGATGACGGCTCCGGCCAAAGGACTGTGCCTTGAAAAAGTGTTTTACGGGAATGCTTTGCAGTAGTTCTCCGGTTTTTCCCCCTCCGGTAATATGTTGAATGTTTTTTTGTTTTCGAGGAAGCTTGACTGCCAGCAGTAATTATAATAAAATAACCGTTGTGGCAGGTGGAAAACAGTAGGAAAGGAGGTTTAAGCCTGCTAAGGGGAGGAGATTCCCTTTTCTCAGAAGAAATGCAGGCCAAACAACAATGCGCATAACCCCCATGGCTAAAGAAAGTGAAATTAAGCGTAACTGGTACGTCATCGATGCTGCCGGATTGCCTTTGGGCAGGCTGGCCAGTGAAGTCGCGAGAATCCTTCGGGGTAAACATAAGCCGATTTATACACCGCATGTGGACACGGGTGACTTTGTGATCGTTATTAATGCCGGGCAGGTAGCTTTTACCGGGAATAAATTGGAGCAGAAATATTATTACAGGCATTCGGGTTATCCCGGGGGCTTAAAAAAAATTCGCTATGACGAGTTATTGAAACGGAAGCCGGAATTTATTATAGCTTTAGCAGTAAAAAGGATGTTACCCTCCAACCGGCTCGGTAGGGCCATGTTTAAAAAACTAAAAGTTTATGCTGGTTCACAACATCCTCATCAGGCACAAGAACCTGTTGCCTGGCAGGTTAACCCCAAAAGGGTTGCCGGGCAATAAACAATTTTTTTAAAGAAAGGGGTGTAAAGGATTGGCCCAAGTGCAATATTTTGGTACAGGGCGTAGGAAAAAATCGATTGCGAGAGTGCGCCTGCTGCCGGGAGAAGGCAGAATTGTAATTAACAAGAGAAAACTCGACGACTATTTTGGTATGGATACGCTAAAGGCAGAGGTCCGGCGTCCTTTGGAGGTAACCGGAACCCGGCATAAATTTGATGTCCTCGCCAAAGTGGAGGGAGGAGGATTTACCGGCCAGGCCGGGGCGATTAGACATGGCATTGCCAGAGCCCTCCTGGAAGCGGATGGGGAACTCCGGCCTTTATTAAAAAAAGAAGGTTTCTTAACGCGCGATCCCCGCATGAAAGAACGTAAAAAATATGGTTTGAAGAAAGCACGTCGCGCCCCTCAATTTTCGAAGAGATAGGGTAATACGGAAAATACACAGAAGAACAAGAGCAAACACCAGGTTGGAAACGGCTTGGTGTTTTTGTTTTGGAGGAGATTATTCTTACAGTCTAGAAGGTTCTATATTAAAGTGGTAAAGGCTGGTAGAATACGCCGCCAGCCAGGAAGCCTGTAAAAAATATAAAGAAGACAGAAGATTTAGACAGCTTTTTTGCATGTGAAGAAGTAGATTGGCGGAAGGCGCACAAATTATGGAACTAAGTAATTTCTCGGCATATCTTGGTAGTTGTCAAACATTTAAAAGTTTATTATAATGTGTTTAGGGAGAGCATCTTATAGACCGGAGAAGATTGATGATGAAGGTTAATGAATATTTACAAGAAAAACTAAAAAGAGGTACCGTGCATATTACGCTGATCGATCCTCTGAAACAATCACCGGAAGCGGCCGGGCGTCTTGCTCTTACGGCTCAGGAGGTAGGGAGCGATTTGATCCTGGTGACAGGTTTGAGCGGCCTTTCGCAAAGAAACCTTCTATTGACAACCAAATCTATCCGGGAAAAAATATCGATCCCCCTCGTTTATTCTTCAGCCGGGGCGGAGGCCCTTTGTTTTTCATTTGACGCTTTTTTCTTCGGAAGTCTATTCAATTCCCAAAATACAAACTACTTTTGCGGGGGGCAGGCCCGGGCTGCCATTATTTTGAAGAGATTGGAGCTAGAAACCATTTCAGTGGGGTATATTATGGTGGAGCCGGGTATTAAAGTAGGTGAGCTAGACGATCTGGAGCTTGTTCCCCGGAATGATTACTGGTTAGCAGCTAGTTACGCAGTAACAGCGGAGCTCTTTGGTATGCAGATGGTCTATTTTGAAGCAGGCATAAATGCGGCACAGCCTATTCCTGCCGGGATGATCCGTGCTGTTAAAAAAGAGATCTCTGTACCGCTCATTGTCGGGGGAGGTATCCGGACAGCGATGGATGCACGCCGGGTCAGGCAGGCAGGAGCCGATATGGTAATCACCGGCACGATCATCGAAAATGCCGGCTACCGGGAAAGGTTGCGCTCTATTCTCAGCGCCTTAAAAGATTAGGCCATAAAAATATAACTGTTTAAGGGAAATCTGCCAGAAACGAAAAATAGCTAGACGAGCAATATCGATAAAACGGCAATGAGCAGCAAGAATAAGGAGGAAAGAAAAAGAAGATGATCTATAAGCGGTCTTTGTTTTTGTTTCTTTTTTTAGCACTTTTTTTACTGGTTAATTTTAGCGGTTGTCTTCAAGCGGAAGGCGATATTCATCACAGTGTTTCCGGTGAACCAGAACAAGGGCCGGCAGGAGAGGTGGCGGAAGGTTTACGACCCGAAAAATATTGGGAGGAAGTCTGGAAGATTAGAAATAAAGAAAGTAATGTTGAAATGGAGGACGGACAGGTTTATTTAAAGGCCTCCTGTTTGCTTCAATACCAGGGGGAAAAACCGGTTGAAGATGTGCAGGTTATGATACTCAGCCCCTTATCCGAAAGGCTAGTCTGTTTAGATTCTGCTCAAAATTACGGTACTATCAGCCCCGGTGAGGAGATAGAATACTACTTATCACAGCCTTGTCCCTGCCCTGCTTGGCAAGAAACGCCTGTCGTGGGCTGTTCTGAAAAAAATTTCATCGATGATTTTACGCTGAACTCTTATGTGGATATTACTTGGAGTTATGAAGGGCAGCAGCATAATGTAAAATTTTTTGACTGGAGCGAGGAATTTCCTGTTTCTTAGGCAGTGCCCCCTTTTTTTTGCGAAAATTCTTCTGGGGATACATGCTTAGAATAATAAATTTGGAAGGAAACTGTTAAAACGAGGGGCGGGGTAAAACCCCGCCCCTACTACATAGTAATGAAGGAATTTTTCACACATTGGACTCTTTGGTAGTCTTCAGTAAGAACCCCGCTCCTAATAGCATGACGAAAACTTGTTAAACAACCGTAAAGTTATTTAAGCGATTGTTTCAACACAAAGATGCTAGGTCTAGCCGGCATTTCAAAGTGTTACTTTGAAATGCCGGTCTTTTGGTTCCGGCCAGTTTTGGCCAGGTTTCTTTTGTGCATTATAGCGTTATATCTTTTCAAGTAAATGTAGAACGGCCCCTTTCAGATTCTCCATTGCATGGCGTGCTTGCTGGTCACTTTCTTCTTTTACTCCCAGGTATATTTTCAGCTTGGGTTCTGTGCCGGAAGGCCGGATGCAGAACCAGGCTTTTCTTTCCAAGAAGTATTTTAAGGAGTTAGATGCCGGTAGCCGGGTTGGGGTCTTTTTGTTTTGCGGATAATCAATGATTTCTTGTGAAAGGTAATCTGCCCGGCGGAGAAGGCGGCGCCCACCAATTTCTTCCCACTTTGCCTGCCGGAAATAGTCCATAATTTTTTTTACCCGCTCCCTTTCGCCTGCTTTTAAAGACAGGTTGACCAGTTCTTCGACGTAATAACCATATTTTTGGAAAAGATGTTCGAGGGCCATTAGCAAAGTCATGCCCTTTTTTTTATAAAAAGCGGCCATTTCGGCGGTCACCTGACTGGCTTGCAGCGCGTCTTTATCCCGCACAAAATCCCCCAATAGATAGCCACAGCTTTCTTCGTAACCAAAGAGAAATGTTTTATTGCCGGTAGCGGCTAGTTCTTTAATCATTTCCCCAATATATTTAAAACCGGTTAACGTTTCAATGGTTTCCAGTCCATATGCGGAGGCGATGGCCCGGCCTATTTCGGAGGTAACGACTGTTTTTATGACGATGCCATTTGACGGTAGCTCCCCTGCTTCTTTTTTGCGGGAAAGAATGTATTCTAAGAGTAACCCCCCTAATTGATTGCCGGTTAGGGGTGCAAAGTGGTGTTCTTTTGTTTTTGCAGCAACACCGAGCCGGTCTGCATCCAAATCAGTGGCCAGCAAAAGATCTGCGCTTGTTTTTTCCCCTTCTTGGATGGCCAGGTCAAAAACGGTCCAATCTTCCGGGTTGGGAGATTCAATTGTCCAGGCGGAGGGTGTGGTTGTAGATTGCTCCGGGACGAGAATCAGATTGTTGAGGCCTGCGGCCTGTAGGACGCGGGGAATTGTATCTATGCCGGTTCCATGAAGGGGGGTGTAGACGATTTTTAAATCTTCCAGAGCCGCGCGATCATTAAAAAGCTTAAGGGACTGCATCTGCTCCAAATAACGGGAGAAGATCTCTTCTTCCAGCATGGCCAACAAGCCCTGCCGCCCGGCATCATCCAGCCGGGCGCAGTTGACATGCAGCTCATTTCCTACGGCAGCAATCTCCGTCGTAATGGCCGCAGCCAAACCGTCCGTGATCTGGCCCCCGTCGGACCAGTAGACTTTATAGCCGTTGTCGCAGGCCGGGTTATGGCTGGCGGTGATTACTATCCCGGCAGTGGCGCCCAGCTCCCTGACAGCAAAGGAGAGTAGCGGCGTGGGTGCCGGTTGAGAAAAAAGGTGGACCTTGATCTGCCAACAAATGAAAACCGAGGCAGCTTCAAGGGCAAAGCGTTCCGAATTATGCCTGGTATCGTAGGCAATGACTACGCTCGGGTGCTGGCTGCCTTCAGCATCACTATTTTTTTGGATAAAGCGAGCCACCCCCTCCGAAACTTTGCGGATGACATAGATGTTGAGCCGGGAGGGG
Organism: uncultured Desulfovibrionaceae bacterium; assembly: GCA_964603615.1. Classification (GTDB taxonomy): domain Bacteria; phylum Bacillota; class Dethiobacteria; order DTU022; family UBA8154; genus JAAZMI01. The sequence continues at coordinate 22,422 of CAZRVU010000014.1, read as the reverse complement.
CCTACGCCCATCGGCCCGCGGATACCCCCCGTACCAAATTTAAGTTCCGGCAAAAAGCAGGAAGTGATCTCCTCTTCATTTTCAGAGATTTTAAGAAGTTCCTGCCGTATCTCTTCGTCTAAATCGGGGAAATCCAGCCATTCACGATATTTAAGCCAACATTCCAACCTTATTTTCCTCCTTATTAACTAAAGATATTGCTCCCAGCCTTTTGTTTTTAATTCTCCGACCAGATCTTTAACCTCCTGGGCACGTTCTTTAGAACAGACGAGAACCACCCCGTTAGATTGGACGATAACGAGGTCCGAGACCCCTAACGTTGCTACCAGGGTGTCTTGTGCATAAACGAGACAGTCTTTTGTCCCGATACCGACGTGCTGTCCTTTGCAGACATTTGCCTCTCCTTTTTTACGAAATTGCTTGGCCAGTGCATTCCAGCTTCCCAGGTCATCCCAGCCAAAATCCCCTTGTACCATCATGATATTTTTTTCTTTTTCCATCACGCCATAATCGATCGAGATGCTAGGCAGAGCAGGGAAGAGCTTTTCTAGGGCCTTCCCTTCATCAGGTGTTCCCAAATAAGGCTCAATTTCCTGCAGGCCGCGGTAGAGATCGGGCAGGTATTCTTGAATTTTGGCAAGGATCAAGCTTGTTTTCCAGGCAAAAATTCCGCTGTTCCAATAAAAATTGCCCGCCGTCAAATATTGTTGAGCTTTTACCAAATCGGGTTTTTCCACAAATTGTTTTATGTAATAGACCCCGTGATTATCTGCTAAGGATATTTCTTTTCTTTCAATGTACCCATAGCCTGTTTCTGGCCGGGTGGGTTTGATACCAATGGTAATAAGATAATCATTATTTTCAGCAAGTTCTAGACATTGTGCCAGGCATTGCTGAAAAGCTGCCTGGTCGGTCACCAGGTGATCGGCGGGAAGAACGAGCATGATTGACTGCGGGTTTGTTTTTTGCATGCGCAGAGCGGCCAGGCCGATACAAGGAGCCGTATTTCTTCCCGTGGGCTCGACGAGGATATTATCATCAGGCAGGCGGGGCAGGTGCTTGCGGACCAGGGGGATAAAAGATTGGCCCGTGGCTACAAAAATATTTTCCGGTGCAAAAAATTTTTGTAAGCGGTCCCAGGTCTGCTGGATTAGAGAACGTGTTCCGGTTAAGGTCAGGAATTGTTTAGGCTCACTGCTCCTGCTCCAGGGCCAAAAACGTTCCCCTTTTCCTCCTGCCAGGACAAGAGCGTACTTCTTCATATCCATCATCCCCTTAAAATAAATTATTATTAAGCTCGACCATAACTGTCTTCCAAACGCACGATATCATCTTCGCCTAAATAAGTACCGCGCTGGATTTCGATGAAAACAAAAGGTTCCCGGCCTTCGTTGGCAGCACGGTGGGCACAGCCGGCTGGGATATCTACTGCTTCACCTGGAGCCAAAGTGATTTTCCGGCCATCGAGAGTGATGACACCCCGGCCTGTTACCGCAAACCAGTGTTCGGCACGTTGTGCGTGCTTTTGATAACTAAGCATCTGCCCGGGAAGGACTGTGATCCTCTTTACCTTATAATTTTTATCTACTAGCAGCACTTCCCAGCGTCCCCAGGGCGGAGAGGCTTGTTCTAACGAAATATTATTTTGAGACATTTTTATGAAACCTCCCAAGAAGTAATCAGCAGCATATTCTATACTGTGGGGTAAGGTGGCTACCTTACTGCTAAATTTACACGCTTATAGACTGGGGGAACTGCCCCTGAATTCCCAGTAGTACAAATTTAACAAAGCGATTAAAAAGGTTATTGTGGATTCTGCTCCCCTGTTTTTGCTCAAGCCATGGTTGTCCAATCCGTCAGCGCAGGCGCCATATTCTGGAAGATACAGGCTTTTCCCCAGCCGGTTGCGGCCCAAAAACCATTGAAAAGAGGCCAGACAGAGCTCAAAGTACTTATTCTCACCACTGAGGATAAAGGCGAGCAGGTACGTTTCTACCAGGGCGGCGGCATCGAGGGGTTGCTGGCTAAAGAAGGCTTTTTCCCTTCCTTTGTAGAACCAGCCCTGATTGCCGATTATGTCAAAATATCCTCCCTGAAAAAGGTTTGCCGTTAAAAAATCCAAAGTTTTAAAAGCGACTGTCCGGTATTCTTCCCGGGAAAGGTGGTGGTAGGCCAACAATAGTGCCTGGGGTAGCCGGGCATTATCATAAGTCAGGAAAGGTTCAAACCAGGGCCATTCCGGGGAGCTATATTGCTGAAAGGAGGAGTAGAGTTTGCTGGCAATAAAGGCTAGCCCCTCCCGGACTTGCCGTGCTTCCGGATAGCTGTGCAGGTAAGCACTGAAACCCAGGGCGGTGTAAGCCAGCGATCGAGTGTAAGTAAGTTTATCAATCAGGGGTAAAGAGTCTTCAAAAATATTTTTAGCCAGCAGATCTTGTTCATCGCCCTGGCAAAGGCGCACAACGGAACCAAGCCCCCAAAAACAACGCCCCAAAGTGTCCTCGCTGTTTTCTTTATCTATAAAGGACCGTTCGTAATTCATTAGATTAGCAAACCAACCGTCTTTTTGACGTGCATAAAGGACAAAGGCCAGATATTTGTCTAAGAAAGGCAGAAGTGAATTGGAACTAAAAAGATTATGGTAATAGGAACAAGCCACCAAGGCGCGGGCGGCATCGTCAGTTGTATAGCCATGTTCGTACTTGGCAAGACCGTGAAAAGAATGCTGGGCTATGCCGGTATGATCGGTCAATTGCTTCATAAAGCGTAGGTTAATAGCCGGCAAAGCCGGGAGCAGGTTGCTCCCGGAAAATGAAGTTGTATATCCTGCTTCCTGCACAGCTTTTTCAAATAGCATGGTATATCTCCGGGCAATCAGAGGCCAGATCGTTTTCCGCCCGAGTGCCAGGGCTTTTCCGGTCATTTGCCGCCTTATTTCCTTATCGTCCAGCAGCTCGTTCAGGGCGATGCCGAAGCCGGTGTGGTCCTTAAAATCTACCAGTTTGCCGCGGCCTCCAGCCAGAACTTCCCGGGCATGGAGATAGGGGGTGGAGACGACTACTTTGCCCTTGCCCAGGGCCAGGCTAAGCACACCGCTAGTGATTTGTTCTCCGGAATGATAAGGGCAAACGACGATGTCCGCTGCCCCCAAATAGTGATCCAGGGTTTCGTCATCGACAAATTCATCTTGAAAAAGAACATGTTTTTGCAGGCTTAGCTCCCCGACAATCTTTTTCAGGGATTCCCGGTAGGCCTCCCCCTGTTGCTTTTTCACGACCGGATGTGTAACCCCGAGGATGATATAAAGTGCCTGCGGGTGTTTCCCTACCACGGAGGGCAGGGCCCGCAGCATCGTTTCAATTCCTTTATTCGGGCTAAGAAAGCCAAAGGTGAGAATTAGCTCCTTTCCGGCAACCCCCAATTGATGCTTGTAATAAAGGGGATCAATATAAGGGACATCCGGCACACCATGAGGGATCAGGCGGATTTTTTCTTTATTAATATTGTACACGGCGGTAAGGATTTCAATAGCCATCTTATTCATGACAACCAGGTACTGCGAGAAAGCAGCTATTTCGATCATAGTTTTTCTCAGCTCGGGAGCCGGTTGTGACAAAACTGTGTGCAGGGTGGTCACAACCGGTTTTTTCACCCGGCTTAGGAATTCTGTAATATAATTGCCGGCAGTTCCGCCAAAAAGCCCGAATTCATGTTGCAGGGAAACAATATCTACCGCCGTTGAATTGACCAGCTCTGCCGCCCGGTGATAATCTTCCAGTTTTGTTTGGCAGATCTGGCCAACGACCTGTGGCGCATAGTCGTAACCCCCTTCAATATCATTGAGGGCAATGTAAAGGCCGGAATCTTTACCCCAGTACATCTCCAATGCTTTATTTAGGTTTGCTGTAAACGTGGCAATGCCACAACGGCGCGGCAGGGAACTACCTATATAAGCCACCCGCAATCTTTTTTTTGTTTTAGCTGAATCTCCGAATGTTCCGATCAATGGAATCTTTCCTTTCTACCTGGAATCTTTATTAACCAAAAATAAAAATCCCTCCTGGGATTATTTGTCTAAAACTTAAGCATAAAAAAAGGATTAAGAACCCAGCCAGGTTTGAATATATAGTAAAATACTGTTTATATTCTTAGTTAAAAAGATGCCATAGAAAATTAAAGATCGATCTAATTAAAAGAATAAAAAGTATCTGATAAATATTTTTTTAACTGGCGTGGCTCAGGGTATTTATATAATGGGAAATGAGCTATGAAGATAAAGGCGAGATGTAGAAGGTTTAACCTAGGGTTTCCTTAAGACGTTTTTGCTAGGGGTGCAGTTAAAAGGTTTCCCGCCAGAGTTTTGTGCCCCCGGCTTGCGTTGCATACCCTTTATTAAAGAAATCCCATGCAAATAAAACAAAACTATATATTTTTTTCCATATAAAACTATAACATATCTTTGTGATTTTTTCAAGTTTAACTGCTTTTTTTGTAGCAAATTGTTTCAATATCTCCTCAACAGTTTATTTATCGTGTGAAATATCTATTTTCTTTAAAAATCTTGACGTTGGCGCAGGGGTAAACGCGGCATAAAGAGAATAAAATATAAACACCAAAAAATAATTGTAAAAATTATATAATGAGGAGGAAACTATGCAAGAGCTGAAAAATAACTACTTAAAAAGCATGGCCGCAGTTTTGAGCAAAGTTCAGGAAACGGGCAAGGCAGATCTGGTGATCGGGGTTCCATCTTTATCCAGCCCGGAGTCGGAACATGTGCTGAAAACGATACAGGCGGGACTGGTAACCTTTTTCCCTAAATTGAAAACTGTTGTAGCTTTTTGTAGCGTTTCTTCACAGGAAAAAAGGTTTACCCGGGAAAATTCAGAGCCTTCTCTTTTCCCCGATCGGTTGATTGAGATTGTTTTCAATGATTCCCGGCTTTGGAAAAAGGGTTGGGCGATTCGCGGGTTGATGGAGTTAACTAAAGCCCTGGGAGCCGATCTAGTTCTTTTAGAACCGGCTCTTTTTACTACGGAACACGATGAGCAGGCTATCGGGCTGAGCCCGGACTGGATCAAGCTTCTCTACCAGCCTGTGATGGAGGGGCATGCCCAACTGGTGCTTCCCCGCTTTAAAGTTTCAATTTTGGAAAACAGTATAGCTGAGCTCTTTATTTTCCCCCTGCTGGGGGCGCTTTACAATTTAGAGCTTCAAGCCTGTCCGGGAATGGGGTTGGCGATCAGCCAGGAGTTATTGGCTAGCTGTTTGTCCGCCGCTGATTGGACGCCAGAAGCTCTGGAATATGGCATCGATATTTTTCTGCTAGTTCTTGCTTTGGAACAGGGTGCGGAAGTTGCGGAGGTATTCATGGGGCAAAAACCGGCTGTTTTTCAGCAGGCGGGTTTAAATTATCTTTTTGCCCAGATTGTGCAGGTCCTTTTCGAGGCTATTGGTAAAAAACCGTCTGTTCAGTCTTGGCGTAGTAAAGCAGACGCTTTGCGCACACCCCTTTCTTTTGGCGCCAAAGAGAGTTTTTACCTGCAAAATGTATTTTATGATTTGCGGGGTTATATCGGAAATTTCCGCAGGGGTTTTTCACGCTTTGACGAAGCGGTTTGGTCACGCCTTTTTCCGGAGGAAATTATTACACAGTTGCGGGAAATAGCTAAACAGCCGGAAGAAGAATTTAATTTTCCTGCTGTTTTGTGGGCGCAGATCGTCTATGATGCTTTGATTGCCTATCATTTCCTGCCCGAGTTAGAAAAAGGCGATTTGGTGCGTAGCCTGGCACCACTTTTCGAAGGACGTTTGGCTGGATTTCTAAATGAAGTATCCATCCGGGAACAATGTCCCCTGCCAGGCTTGCAACGGGGAGTGCACTGTTCCTTTTATGCTCTTAACCGCACTGATTTTCAATTGGAGGCTTTCATTGCCAGGAAACAACACTTTCTACAGAGATGGAGATATCAAAAAGAAGAACTACAACCTTTTCTGCCCGAAATCGCCTATTTCGAATATATACCCGGGGTGCCGATTGTGTTGCCTTTGACGATTATCGCCCCTACCGGTACCGCCAAAAATGTATCTGCTATTTATGAACAGCTTTTAAATGAAAGGAAACAAAGCTTTGAGCTGTTTGTCAGGGATACCCTGGGGCTGTTGCCAGAAAATGGTTCTATACGCATCGGAGAAGGTATCTGTGAACTAATCCAGCAGGTAGAAGAAGATTTTAATGAATTGCTGCTGCCCGGTGATACACATACGCGCAGTGGCATGCATACTTTGGTAGAAGCTATTTTTAATCTTGCTCCCGCGGCCAGTAGTTTTTCTTTGAAGGATGAAGTTGCAGAGATGCTGTTGAGAGAGTTCCCGCCGCTGAGCCTGCTGACGATATGGGGTTACCAGGATCTCGATGAACTCCTGCGAAAATATAGTGCCCTCGATATCCTGGCCCTGGCCTTCTGGTCCGAAGAGATCAAATATGCCACACAGGTGAATAATTGGCTGCGGGAAAATTTACAGCCAGAACACTTCGAGACTTCCCTGATCAAACCGCTAGTTGTTCATTACCGTGATTTTCCTGCCCTCTCCAGTGTTAAAGAAGCTCCTATCCTCAGCCATCTTACCAGCCGTGTTGTGGTCAGCAACCTCCGGCCGGGGAGCGGGGGGGAATATCCAAAAATACGGTTTTTCACGACGATTCTCAAAAGCATCATTGATGCAGAACAGTTTGGCCTATTCTGGGAATCTTATGCCCGCAACCGCAAGGAATTTGCGACAACGGTGCTCAATAGCATTGAGGGGCACTGGGGAATGCGCACCTTTTCTGCGCACAGTATTTTTGAAGACAGGCAACAGCGTCTTTTACAGGAACGCTTGCGTAGTATTGCCGAAAGCTTTCAGGGTTCCGCTGAAAGGGATATCCGTTCTGCCGGGCGGCGTTTAGGTAAACTGGCGGAGGCTTATCACCTGGGTTTGACTCTGCCCGATGGCCGTTTCGTCACTGCTTCGCTTTGGAGTTGGGCTAGCTACAGCTTTAAGGGAGGCCGGGGGATTCCTTCTCCCCTTTCGCTGCTCATCGAACGGCGTTGGTTTAACGGTGAACTATTTTTGCGTTGTTATGAAGAAATTGGTGGCAGCAGGGAAGATCTTTATGCAAAAATTGTGGAATTGATTGGGCAAGGGCGTGAGTCCGATGATCTGGCAGAACTCTATCTGGAGGCCCCAAAAGTGAATAAAAAAGTAATTCTTCAACAAAAATTAGAGAAAGAGCTGCTTCCCGCAGGACAACTAAAAAGATCACCCTTTAATCCTTTGCTCACCCCTATTAAAGAAAACTATTGGGAAAATAAGTATGTGCTCAATTGTGGTGCGGTCAGGTGTAATGGCCTGGTGTATATTTTTTACCGGGCTGTAGGTATAGACGGGGTTTCCCGTCTTGGCCTGGCTATCAGCAAGGACGGACTGCAAATCGATGAACGCCTTTCTGTACCTGTTTTTGTGCCAGAGCACGAAAGTGAAAGGATGGGTTGTGAAGATCCGCGGTTAACGATTATTGAAGACCGCGTTTATATGCTTTATACGGCTTATGACGGGGTCACACCCCAGATTGCCCTTGCTTCCCTGGCAATCGAAGACCTGCTCAGTCAACGTTGGCGCCAATGGCATCGCCACGGTCTAGTTTTCCCCGGGCTGCCTAATAAGGATGCCGTTCTCTTTCCGGAAAGGTTTAATGGGAAAATAGCTATGTATCACCGCATTATTCCCAGTATCTGGCTTGCCTTTGCAGATACGTTGGATGCTCCTTGGCCGAAGGAAGAAAACTATATTGTGCTGGGGACCCGTTCCGGTATGATGTGGGATGCGTTAAAAATTGGTGCTGGAGCCCAACCGCTTAAAACAAAATATGGTTGGCTACTCATTTATCATGGTGTGGATTATTGTCTCTGCTACCGTTTGGGGGTTTTTTTGACTTCTTTGGATAATCCTATGGAGGTGCTTTACCGGTCGCCCAATCCTATTTTAGAGCCGGAAACTTCCTACGAAATTGGTGTTTCCGGGCGCTGCTGGGTGCCTAATGTGGTTTTTACTTGCGGCGCAGTAGCTGTTCAAGATAAAGATATTTTATCGGCTGAAGATAAAATCCTGGTTTACTATGGCGGAGCGGATACCGTAATCGGTGTTGCCAGCGCTACTGTCGGGGATTTAATACCGGAGAAATACCGTCTTGAACCGTAAGGAATGAAGAACAGGTTTTCGGGGCAGTGTATAGTAAAAGTGGCCGTGGGCGCCACCGGAGGCGGCACATGTTCCTCTTTTTTGCATAAGATAAACAAAAAGTGAGGGGATGGCCATGGGGAAAAAAGGAAAGTTGCGCCGGTTTTTTCCTGGTTCTAACTCTGCCCGTGGTTTCTTTTCTTTTTTTTCAGAGATTGCCGGTCCTGCAATCAGCAGGGTTTTGGTTCTCAAGGGGGGGCCGGGTTGTGGCAAATCAACCTTCATGCGTAAAATCGGCCGGGCCCTGCAAGAAGACGGTTATGATCTGGAATATCACCATTGTGCTTCTGATAGCTTATCGTTGGATGGTCTCGTTGTTCCTGCTTTGGGGGTTGCTTTGATTGACGGTACTTTTCCGCACGTTCTTGATCCTCCTTCCCCGGGAGTGATTGGGGAGATAATTGACCTGGGGCGTTTTTGGAATGCTTCTGCTTTGCAGGAGAAGAAGGGGCAGATTTTCAAGCTACAGGCGGAGATCAAGCGACTTTTTGCACAGGCACACCGGATCTTGGCGATAACTGGGGCTTACCGGGATATTTTGGAAAGCTACTATCAAACGGAAGGTATCTTGGATTGGGGCGCACAGGATCGCCTTACCTTAAGGTTGTCGGAGGATATTCTTGCCGGGGAAACGAAAGGAGGCAGGGGCCTGGTACGCAGGCTTTTTGCTTCGGCTATTACTCCGCAAGGATGTGTTCATTACCTGGCTGACTTAATTGAACCCCTGGCCAGGGTCTATCTTTTTAACGGGGAATATAGTACTGGTAAAAGCAGGGTGATCGAAAGGGTACTGGAAGAAACACTCCGGCGCGGTTTCTATGTAGAGGCTTACCACTGTGCCCTCGACCCTGAAAAAGTGGATCATATGGTTATCCCGGAATTGAGCATTGCGATTATCAATAATTTTATGCCCCATTGTATCACTGCCACCCGTGTTTGCCAGAATATTGACAGCGGGGAATTTATCGCCGACCTGCCTCCGGCATTACAGGCAGAAAAGGATAGCTTTGCTGCAAAATACGCTCAAAACCTGGAAGATGCTATTAGTTTCCTAGAGCGGGCCCGGTCTGCTTACCAGGAATTGGAAGGTTACTATATACCACAGATGGACTTCACGGCGGTAGATTATCTCTGCCAGGAAACGCTGGCATCTATTTTGGAAAAACGGGGATATTCCGCTGGCGCTCAGGATGATCCGGGCTAAACAGTAACAAAATAAAATGATGATTCCTCTGCAAAAATTACATTCTGCTGCATAAAAGGAAATTTGCCTGGGCGAGAGCCGTAAAAATCAGCCCTTGAAGACGCCACAATTTTGAAGCAAAAATGGCAGGATGCCATTTTTAGGACCTAAGGAGATTGATAATGATGGCAGGTACAAGCGTGCCCCTTTTTGTTGCGGTTGGCACCGTTGCCCTGGCCTATGTCCTGGGTTCCGTTCCCACCAGCTTGCTAGTGGGGATGCTCTGGCGGAAAAATCCCCAAAAAGTAGGCAGCGGTAACCCGGGCAGCGCCAATACCTTTCGCTTTATTTCTCCATTGGCCGGATTGCTGACCTTTCTTTTGGATGTAGGTAAAGGGTACATGGCTGTATTCCTTGCCGCCGCTTTCGCTCTAACCGGGGGGAACGCGGTTCCTTTTTGGGCGGCGGTTGCAGTTGTTGCCGGCCATAACTGGATGTTGTTTTTAAGGTTTCGCGGCGGCAAAGGTTTGGCGGCTTCAGTAGGGGCACTTCTCTACCTTTCTCCGGCAGCTATCCCCGCGGTTCTTGCCGTGATGGGCGTATTGCTCATATTGTTGCGGGACAGCAATGCCGCCGCGGGCGTGGGGATCCTATCCTTGCCCTTTTATCTGCTCCTTGTTTTTGGTTGGACAGCCTTTTACAGTGGCGTTGTATGGGCGGTGCTCATTATCATCAAGTTTTGGCCGGATCTACTTGCCTACAAATCAGGCCGCCGCTGTTTGTTTTAAAACCGGGATAGTTACTAGAAATCTTCTTTTGTTTTTAAAATTTTAGTACGAAAATCCTGGAGAAGTTCCTGGTATTCCTTTTGATGCTGCGAAAAAATTTCTTCCCACTGCGGTAGTTGTTTGCTGTTAAACCCGGCCAAAGCAGAACCCCTGATTCCCGCTGCCCCCAATTTCCCCTGCATAGCTTCCGCGTTGCTTTGTTCCAGACCGGTTATTTTTTCCTGCCACTTAAGGCGTTGTTCATGGTAGATTTTTTCTGCTTTTTGACAGTCCTGCCGGGCTCCGGCCTCATCTTTTAGCAAGGACACTGTTTTTAAAATGTCAGGAGTGTTGGTTAGATCCAGGGCGGAGGTGATTACTGTCAAAAAAGCGTTTAAAGCTACCTCCCGGTTTTCCTGCGGGTAGCGGTTTATAATATTATTAATTTTTTCTGCTTCAACCTGTTTCTGCAGAAAGGAGCTTCCCAGGGCACGGGCGGCTTGGATATATTTTTGCTGTTCCATTTCTGCCGCTTCTTTTACAGTGCGATCGTCCAAGGTTTTTACTTTTTCCAGCGCTATCTCCAGGGCAGATTTAATTTTTTTCAGGGTGATCATCTCCTATCTCTCTAAAAAAGTTATGATATAATAATATTTAATCAAATAAGGAGGGTTACATCAAGATGCAAATAACCGAAAAACTATTTGGCTACATTTGGCAAGGCCGGGGAAATAACTGCAATACATATCTTTTTGACGGTGACAAAACCATTCTTTTTGATCCCGGTCATATTCAAAACGAACTCAGTGAAAATTGTCTGGAAAGATTGCTGGCCGGGATGGCAGAAGATGGCTTTAACCCCGAACAGTTGGACCTGATTTTCTGTACACACAGTCATACCGACCATTGTGAGGCTGCGGTGTCGCTTAAGGCAGAAAAGGAGATCCCATTGGCTATGCACCAGGCTGAAGAAGGACACATGGAGATAATTGCCCGTTTTTTTATGCAGATGACCGGTAAAAAACCCGCGTTGCCCCAGATAGATATCTACTTGCAGGAAGGAGAACTGGAAATTGGCGAAGAAGACAAAATCCAGGTTCTACATACACCCGGGCATTCTCCCGGTTCTTTAAGCTTTTATTTTCCCGGGGAAAAAGCCTTGCTTACAGGTGACGCTGTTTTCTATGGTAGCATTGGCCGCACAGATTTCCCCGACGGTGATCTAAAGGCACTGGAAAAAAGCGTGCAAAAACTGGCCCGGATTGAAGAAGTGGAGTGGCTCCTGCCGGGGCATATGCAACCGGTCCATGGCCAGGCAGAGATCCAGAGGAATTACCAGCTTATCCAGCGGATGTTTTTTTAATGATATCCAGTGTAGTTTGCCCAAAGAATTGAAACGGGGCTCCCGGTGGCAAGATGAAACGGGATTACCCCACTGCAAGCTGAAAGGGTGGCGCTTGTGCAGCAGGTGGAATACAGGCTGAAGAAAGGTTTAATCGGTGTGGTCGCGGATACGCACGTGCCGGCGCGTGCTTTTGCCTTGCCTCCAAAGCTTTTTGACCTTTTTGCAAGGGTGGAGCTCATTTTGCATGCCGGGGATCTGGAAGAGGAAAGTGTTCTCGAGGAGCTGGAGATGCTAGCCCCGGTGGAGGCTGTGGCGGGGAATATGGATCCCTTAAGCCTAAAACGGAGGCTCGGCCTGGAAAAAATCGTTTGTTTGGGCGATGTTTCTTTAGGTTTGATGCACGGCTCCAGCCTACCGCGCGGCCAGGTGGAGCCGATTTTGCGCCGATTTCAAAAGTGGAACCTACAGGGGATTGTTTTTGGGCACAGCCATATTCCTTTTTGTGATTATCGCGCTGGTGTCCTTCTCCTAAATCCCGGTTCCACGGCAGATCCGCGCGCCGGCGCCCGCCCTTCTTGTGCCCTTCTCCGGGTGGAGGGGCAGCGTTTCCATGCCGAAATTCTGGAACTGTAGCGGTATTGCGAGACGGCAAGTGGGGGGGCGGTGCCTCAAAAATGTGTCCCCGTGCGGGGATTCTGGAACTGTGACGGTATGGCCACAACGTGACCTCAAAATACTCTGAAAGCAGGCTTGTTTTATCTTTTTTTGTTATAATGTTGAGAAGTGCTTGTTTACACAGGGAAGGTATTTTCAGATAAAATTGATGGAGGTTTTTAACTTGGGTATTCTCATTGCCGGTGTTTCTCCTCACCCGCCGATGCTCATACCGGAGATTGGCGGCAGGGAGATCGACAAAGTGCGTCGGACAGCGGAAGCCCTGGAGATACTTAGTACAGAAATTGCCGCCGTTCATCCTGAAACAGTGATCCTGATCACTCCGCATGGCCCGATGTTCCGGGAGGAGCTGGTTGTTCTTGCTGAGGAGGAGTTGGTTGGAGATTTCAGTGCTTTTCGCGCTGCGGAGGTCAGGTTGAGGGCACAAAACGATCTGGAGCTGCTGCAGGCACTTGCCGCGGAGAGTCTCCAGGCAGGAATTGGCTTGATCCAGTTACAAAAAGGTGAACCAGGTTTCCCGCGGGGGGATGCTTTCTTGGATCACGGTGTAACGGTTCCGCTTTATTTTTTGCAGAAAGCAGGGACGGCGCAACGCTGTGTGGCGATTACCTTTGCCCCTCTTCCCTTCGATGATCTTTTCCGCTTCGGACAGGCTTTACAGCGGGCTATTTTTGCCACGGGTCGGAAAGCAGCCATTGTGGCCAGCGCCGACCTATCACATCGACTGATTAGGGGCGCACCAGCGGGTTACCATCCCCAGGGGCGGGAATATGATGAACTGGTTGTGGAATGTTTGGCAAACTACGAGGTTGAAAAACTGCTAGCGCTAAACCCGGAACTGGTTTCTGCCGCCGGGGAATGCGGGCTTCGTTCTTTGTTGATTCTTTTGGGCAGTCTTGACGGGCTGCCGGTTCAGCCGCGTCTTTTATCCTATGAAGGCCCCTTTGGCGTGGGTTACCCGGTGGCTTTGTTTACTTTGTCCGCCCGGCTGGCGGATCGGGATGAGGGGGGAAATGAAGATGTTTAAAAAAGATGATCCGGCGACGAGTATCTATACAGTTATTGCCCGCCATTCTTTGGAAAGCCGTGTGCAGGGAACAGATTTTTCTTTCCCCCGCGATCTTCCCGCAGCACTCCGGGAACCGGGGGCCGCCTTCGTTACTCTGAAAAAAGGGGGTGCACTGCGGGGTTGCATCGGGACGATCAGTCCGATACGGAAGACCCTGGCGGAAGAAATTGCTGCCAATGCTATTAGTGCAGGCCTGAATGATCCCCGCTTTCCTCCCGTTTCCCTGGAAGAAATGAAGATGCTAACCTATAGCGTGGACGTTCTGACTGCGCCGGAAAAAGTGGGGAGCCTTGCAGAGCTCGACCCCCGGCGTTACGGTGTAATCGTGCGCTGCCGCGGGCGGACCGGTTTGCTCCTGCCGGCTTTAGAGGGGATCGATAGCGTTGAGGAACAGTTGGCCATTGCCAAAGAAAAAGCGGGCATCCGGCCGGATGAAAAAGCAGAGATTTTTCGTTTTACCGTCCAGCGCTACACTTAACTAATTATACAACCGGGTATGGCCTTTAGTTCTATTATTAAAAGCGCTCTGTTCCGCTTTGGCCGGTAGGAAAAAATTATATTGCGAAGAAAGAATGGGATATGGCGTTATAAAAAAATGTGCCGGGTTATCCCCGGGTGGAGGCAATAGAGATGCAGGAAGCTAGTTTCTATACCCGGAAGGGTGATAAATTCGTGTGCGAGCTTTGTCCCCAGGAATGCCAGCTTCAGGAAGGCCAGACCGGGGTCTGCGGTGTGCGGCGCGTCGAGGCGGGCAGGCTGATTACCTCCAACTATGGTTTTTATGCTGCCCTGGCTTTTGATCCCATCGAAAAAAAACCCCTTTATCATTTTTACCCGGGGTGGGAAATCCTTTCCCTGGGGACGGCTGGTTGTAACTTGCATTGTTCTTTCTGCCAAAATTGGAGCCTGGCCCGCAATGAAACAGGGCGAAAGCAAGAAACTGTCTCCCCGGCAGAAATTTTGGCAATTCTTCGCAGGCAACCGGTCAAAGGTCAGTTAGGAATTGCCTATACCTACAACGAGCCCACGGTTTGGTATGAATTTGTGCGTGCGGTTTCTGAACTCCTGACCACTAATGGTTACCAAAATGTGTTGGTGACCAATGGATTAATTAAGGAGCAGCCGCTAAAGGAGCTCTTACCCTACGTTCAAGCGTTGAATATCGATGTCAAGGCTTTCCGGGAAGATTTTTACCGCCGTTATTGCCAGGGCAAAGGTTTTAAGGAAGTGTTACGCACCATTGAGCAGGCTCTTCCTACCTGCCATGTGGAGCTTACCTACCTGCTTATTCCCGGTTTAAACGACAGCCCGGAGGAGGTAAAGGACTTTGTTGGTTGGGTGGCCTCCTTGGACCGGGAGATTCCGGTCCACTTCAGCCGCTATTTTCCGCAATATCGCCTTAACCTACCGCCTACACCCCGGGAAGTTATGCAAAGAGCCTGGGAGATAGCCTCCGAAAAACTTATTTATGTTTATTTGGGTAATGTTCCCGATGATGAACATAGCACAACCTATTGCCCTTCTTGCCGCCAGCCGCTGCTCATCCGCAAGGGTTACCGCCTGCAGAATAGCGGCTTGAAAGGTAAATCTTGCAAATATTGTGGTTATACTATCCGGCTGACGGGGCATATCTATGGAGAGGAGAGCGATGAAACATAAAAAAAAGGTAATTGCCTGGTCCTCTGGCCCTTGTTATCCTAAACTTCAGCGGGGGATCCCGGCACCGGGTAAAGCATAAAACCCTTGTTTTGGATAAGGCGAGGGATACCAGCCTGCTTTTTTTGTTATCCTGGCGTTAGCAAAGGCTCTCTTTTCAAGGCATTTACAAAATAAGTTATTTGCCGGGGAGGTAGCTTCCAGGCAATAGCAGGTGGTCAATATTATCGAAGAGTTTTTGCGTCAGTTTTATGCAACAATCATCGTTTTTCCTTTAACCTTGGTTATTTTTGCAACAGGTTTTTTTCTTTCTTGGCGCTTACAATTTTTACAGTTGAGATATTTTTTTGTAATTTTTCGTCGCACTTTGGGCAGCTTGTTCACCAGGAAGGAAAAATTGCCGGCGGGGGAAATAACTCCTTTTCAAGCGCTCTCTACAGCCTTGGCAGCCACCGTGGGGACTGGAAATATTGCCGGTGTTGCGACGGCCATTTTCTTGGGGGGCCCCGGAGCTGTTTTTTGGATCTGGATCTCAGCTTTTTTCGGCATGGCTACAAAATACAGTGAAATTCTCCTGGCCGTATATTACCGCACCAGGGTAAAAGGAGAGGTTACCGGTGGGCCGATGTACTATCTGGCCAGAGCCCCCGGGGGCTCCTTTTTCGCCACCCTTTTTGCCATTTTTGGTTCCCTGGCAGCCTTTGGTATCGGCAACATGGTCCAGGCCAATTCGGTGGCCGATGTTGTGCAAACCGGTTTTGGAGTTCCCGCCTGCCTTACCGGGTTTTTTTTATCCTTTTTTTGCGCGCTGATCATCCTCGGGGGCATCAAGCGCATAGCGCGCGTTGCCTCTGCCCTGGTTCCCTTGATGGCTTTTTTTTATGTAGCAGGATGCCTGATTATCCTTATCCTTTTCCGGCAACAACTCCCCGCGGCGCTGGCCACTATCTTCGTTTCGGCTTTTCAAGGCCGGGCTGCAGCCGGTGGCTTCGCCGGGGCTACAGTTCTTAGCGCCTGGCGTTACGGTATTGCCCGGGGAATATTTTCTAATGAAGCTGGCCTGGGAAGTGCCCCCATCGCCCATGCCACGGCACGCACCGTTCATCCGGCCAGTCAGGGCCTGTGGGGCGTAATGGAGGTCTTGATCGACACCCATTTGATCTGCACCCTGACGGCCCTGGTTTTACTGACGACTGGTGCCTGGCAAACAGGTTTGGAGGGTGCCTCCATGGCGGCAGAGGCTTTTAAAAGGGGTTTGCCAGGCAATGCAGGTCACTACTTGGTTTCACTGGGGCTTATTTTTTTTGCTTTTACCACGCTGCTTAGCTGGGCCTATTATGGTGAAAAATGTCTGGAGTATCTCCTGGGAAGCAAGGCCGTGCGGATCTATCGCTTATTATGGATTTTTTTTATTTTTATCGGTGCTATCAGCCGCCTGCAGGTAATCTGGACCGTTGCCGACATCCTAAACGGGCTAATGGCTTTACCCAACCTCGTGGGGCTCCTGGCTTTAAGTGGTATAATCTGTAAAATAACCAGGGAGTATTTTAATAAAAGGTATTAAAATAGCTCACTAAAAGGAATTTGAGACAGATAAGTAGAATTAAAAAAAGTGTACTTACGCTGGATAATAGGGAGCCAGTAAAATGTGGAAGCAGGTTTTAGCCAGCATCGGTCATTATCACCTCGGATGGCGCGATCTTATCGATATCATCGTTGTTACCTATATTTTTTATCGCCTTATCCTGATTATCAAAGGCACGCGGGCAGAACAATTAGTCAAGGGACTAATTATTTTGTTGATTGCCTGGGCGGCGAGCGGGATACTGGGTTTAAAGACCATCAACTGGCTTTTACAGGGTTTGATGACGGTGGGCCTGATTGCTATACCTATAATTTTTCAGCCAGAGCTGCGGAAAGCTTTGGAGCAGTTGGGGCGGGGTAAATTATTTCAAAGGCCGCTTTATGAATATGAAGATAACGATTCTTTAGGTGTGCTGGATGAACTGTTTAAGGCCATACCAGTGCTTGTAAAAAAGAGAATTGGTGCGCTCATCGTCCTAGAAAGGGAGACAGGCTTAAAGGATATTATGGAAACAGGCATAATAATTGAAGGCATCGTTACAGCAGAGCTTTTAATCAATATTTTTATGCCCCGCAGCCCCTTGCATGATGGTGCCGTTATTATTCGCGATAATATCCTGGCGGCAGCGGGCTGCTTCCTACCTTTGACGGAGAACCCCAATCTTAGCAAGGAGCTAGGGGCGCGGCACCGTGCTGCGATCGGGATCTCCGAAATATCCGATGCAGTGACTATTATTGTTTCCGAAGAAACTGGTGTGATCTCCATGGCTCATAACGGCAGGTTAACACGTTACCTGGATGAAAAAACGTTGCGCAGTACGCTGCTAAACTTTTATTTTAAATCTAAGAAGAAAAAAAGTATTTCCAGTATTCTACCCTGGAGGTTTAACGAATCAGATGAAGACGAGGTTTAAACTTACGGATAAACCTAGTTTTACAAAAATTCTCTCACTTTTCCTGGCTTTAATTTTATGGTTTATTGTCACGGGAAACAAAAGGGATGCTCTTGGTTTGGAAGCACGCCGGACTTTTACCAACATTCCACTTTATTATCGTAATCTGGGGGAAGATCTGGTCGTGATGAACCCGGAAGAGAGCATCACTTTATCTCTGCAGGGTACACCGCAGGCTTTTGACGGATTAACACCTGCTGATTTGGAAGCATATGTTGATCTTAGCGGAAAGAAAAAAGGGCGCCATGAGTTGCGTGTACAGGCTGCAGCGCCTTCCGGGGTGGGTATCGTCGGCATTGCTCCATCCAGGGTGAGCATTCTTCTGGAAGATCTGGTTACCAGGCAAATGTCGGTAGAAAGTAGTCTGTTGGGGCAACCTGCTGGCGGTATGATCATCGAAGAGATCAATTTTGTTCCCCAGGAAGTATTTATCAAGGGGCCTCTGCAGCAAGCCGATCTGGTACAAAAAGTGGTCTTTTATTTAGAGATTAGCGATGCCGAAGAAAATATTATAAGCAGTGCCCGCGTTTATCCTGTTGATAACCGGGGAAGCATCATTCCAGGCGTGGCTTTGACTCCTGATTTTGTGGAAGTTGCCATTAATTTTGGTATGCCCAAAAAAGATTTGCCGGTCAAGGCTGTTTTTAAACATAATGATAGTATTGTAGAGCGGGCGGTAATCGAACCTTCCCTGGTCCAAGTCAGGGGACCGCAAGATTTATTAGCAAGTATCGACTGTCTTTACACGGAGGAGATCGATCTGGCTTCCCGTCCCACAGTTTTTTCAGTGGAGGTCCCCCTAATTTTTCCAGGAGGTATTCTTCCGGAGAAAATAGAAACTGTAAAAGTTCAGGTTTTTCTGGCCGAGCGTTAGCCTGCCGTGTAATTCAAGGGCGTGCCTGGCCGGAACATATGCTTTTAAATCAGTTTCGTTTTTGTTCCCTGTTCCGTAAGGGGGATAAAAGGAGTAAAGGGATCTTTGTTACTGCTCACGCCTGGTCACCCTAAGTAGTAACGGATATTTTTATAAAATAAGTTACAGCGGGGGTTAGTTTTGTGGGTAAATTATTTGGCACCGATGGGATTCGCGGGTTAGCTAACAAAGAGTTGACCCCGGAATTGGCTTTTAAAATGGGCCGTATTGTGGCCTTTTTATTGGGAAAAGAGAATGATTCCCTACATCGCGCCGGACGCCACTTTTTCTTATTAGGCCGGGACACGCGTCTTTCCGGGAGTATGCTGGAGGGGGCCCTGGTTGCCGGTATTACCTCCGCCGGTGCGGATGTGCGCCTTTTAGGTGTACTTTCTACACCGGCAGTGGCTTATTTAAGTGCCCGCTTGGGAGCGGCAGGGGCGGTGATGATCTCTGCCTCGCATAATCCGGTGGGTGATAACGGCCTAAAATTTTTTAACAAGCAGGGTTATAAACTATGCCCGGAACAAGAACAAGAGGCAGAAAGGCTTTATTTCCAGGGGGAAGATCTTTTTCCCCGTCCAACAGATGTAGCCATCGGGCGCGCCTGGCGTGCCGAAGAAGTTACTGAAAGCTACTTGTCCTTTCTGAAAAAAAACGCTCCTAATTTACATGGCCTGAAAATTGTGCTAGATTGTGCTAATGGTTCCCTGTCGGAGGGTGCGCCCCGGTTGTTTCAAGAATTGGGGGCGGAGGTCCACGCTTTGAACAATAGCCCTGCCGGGGAAAAAATAAATGTAAACTGCGGTTCTACCAACCCTGCCCTGCTCCAAAATGTTGTCCGGGAAAAAGGAGCCCACCTCGGGCTGGCCTTTGACGGGGACGGGGATCGCCTGATTGCTGTCGACGAAAAGGGGGCGCTAGTGGACGGGGACGCCATTATGGCAATCTGTGCTTCTTATCTGCAAGAAAACGGCCGGCTCTGCGGCAACAAAATTGTGGCCACCGTGTTGAGCAATGGCGGCCTCGATCTGGTTGGGGCAGAAAAAGGATTTGCGGTTTTACGGACCAAAGTGGGTGATCGCTATGTCTTTGAGGAGATGCAGCACGGTGGCTATGTTTTGGGAGGGGAACAATCAGGCCATATTATTTTTGCGGACCTACTCCCCACCGGGGACGGACTTTTAACTTCCCTGCAGCTTTTGCGGGTTATGGTGGAAAAAAGTGCATCCCTTTCCAGCCTGGCGGCGATTATGCCGCGTTTACCTCAATTGCAGGTGAACTGCCCGGTTCAGGACAAAAGCGGCTGGGAAACAAACCAGCGCATCAATGCTTCCATCCGGCGGGTGGAGGAAGAGTTGGGCAGTAATGGCAGGGTTTTGGTCCGGGCATCGGGGACGGAACCGCTGATCCGCATAATGCTGGAGGGTCAAAATAATGCTCTCTTGCAGGACCTTTCCCGGATGTTGGCCAAAGTGATTAACCAGGAAATGGGCGGGCTGTCTTGAAAGAGCAAACCATAACGGGAACCCCAACAGAAGGATGAAAAAATTTAAGCGCAGTTTTTAGAATAGTTATAAAAGGATTCTACTGCAAAAATTACATTCTGCAGTAGAATCATAAAAAAGTAATTTCAGATCTACCGGAGGAAAACAAAGATGTGTGGAATATTTGGCTACATAGGAGGAAAGCAAGCCTACCCCCTTCTTATTGCGGGGTTGCATAAAATGGAGGTCAAAGGGTATGATTCGGCCGGGATTGCCGTGCAATGCCCGGATGGCTTAAAAATTATCAAAACCAAGGGCAAAATATCCAGCCTGGAGGAAAAAGTGGGGGAGGAGCCACCGGCAGGAAACGTGGGGTTCGGCCATCTTCGCTGGGCAACGCACGGGGCCCCCTCCGATGTTAACGCGCACCCGCAAAAAGCCTGTTCTGACGATTTTGCTCTCGTGCATAACGGTATTATCGAAAATTATCTTTCCATACGCCGTTGGTTGGAAAGCGAGGGGCACCATTTTGCTTCTGAAACAGATACGGAGGTGCTTGCGCACCTTATTGAGCATTACTACCGGGGAGATCTGCTCCAAAGTGTTCAGGAGGCCATTAAAAAGGTTGCCGGTTCCTTTGCCCTAGTCGCCTGCTGCCGAGAAGAAAAAGATAGACTGGTCTGTGCCCGCAAGGACCTTCCCCTGATGGTTGGCTTGGGGGAGGCGGAGAATTATATCAGCTCTGATTTGGCGGTACTTTTGCCGCATACGCGCAAAATCCACATCCTGGAAGACATGGAAACGGCGCTG
>CAZRVU010000014.1:0-1600 GCA_964603615.1 uncultured Desulfovibrionaceae bacterium | reverse complement strand
ACTTTTGCCGCATACGCGCAAAATCCACATCCTGGAAGACATGGAAACGGCGCTGGTTACTGCTTCTGCCGTCAAAATTTTCAACACCAATTGTACAGTATTGCAGAAAAAAGCACAGGAAATTAATTGGGATATTATCACTGCTGAAAAAGGCGGTTACGAGCATTTTATGCGCAAGGAGATCATGGAACAACCGCAGGCCCTGCGTGAAACGATGCGCGGGAGGTTGCTGGATGGCGGTAAGAAAATCAGCCTTGACGAACTCGATTTTACCCCTGCAGAAATAAGGGAGATCTCTAAAATATTTATCGTGGCCTGTGGCACCGCTTATCATGCCGGCCTGGTGGGCAAATACCTTCTGGAGAAAACCCTGCGCCTCCCGGTGGAGGTCGACGTTGCCTCCGAATTTCGCTACCGGGAGCCCCTATTGTGCGCCGGGACCTTGGTGATCATCATCAGCCAATCCGGGGAGACGGCAGATACCCTTGCTGCCCTCCGGTTGGCTAAAGAAAAAGGTCAACAGGTGCTGGCCATAACCAACGTTGTGGGCAGCTCTGTGGCAAGGGAGGCCGACAAGGTATTTTACACCCGGGCCGGCCCGGAGATTGCAGTGGCCTCCACCAAGGCCTATCTTACCCAGCTTTTTTCCCTTTACATGCTCACTTTCTACCTGGCTCAAAAGCGGGGCACCATTTTTGAAAAGGAACAGTTGCAAAAAGCCGGGGAAGCGCTCTATAACCTTCCCGCCCTGGTGGAGAACGTTTTAAGCCGGGAAAAAGAGATCCCGGGGCTTGCAGCTTACATCAGTCACTGGGAAAGCACTTTTTTTATTGGCCGCAACCTCGATTTTGCTGTTGCGCTGGAAGGAGCCCTGAAGTTAAAAGAGATCTCCTATGTCCACGCCGAAGCCTATGCCGCCGGCGAGCTGAAACATGGCACGTTGGCCCTTATCGTCGAGGGGATACCGGTTATCTCCCTCGTTACCCAGAAAGCTGTTTTGGAAAAAACCCTGAGCAACATCAAAGAGATCAAAGCCCGGGGGGGCCATGTGCTCTGTTTTGCCCGGGAAGGCATGGAGGCCTTGCAAAGCGAAGTGGACAGCATCTTTTATCTTCCCTCTTCCCTGGATGACATTTTTCTGCCCATGCTGGCCGTGATACCATTGCAGCTTTTGGCCTATTATACTGCCGTGGCCCGCGGTTGCCCCGTCGATAATCCTCGCAACCTGACCAAAAGCGTAACCGTGGAATAAAACAGGGGCAGGGCAGCCTCCCAGTTGTTAGATGAAAATAAATGCGTATCACGAAAAATAATAATATAGAATAGAAAATAAAAGCGTATAAAAACTACTGAAAAAAATCAACCCTTTATGGTAAGTTTTAAACATAATGTTAGGGGTGATTTTTTTTGCTAAAAGGATATCAGGATTGGACAGAAAAAAAGATTGATAGATATTTAAAAGAAGGCCGGGGGAAAGGATACAAAGTCAGTCCTCGGAAGATAAGGGACAAATATAGGAATTCATGGAAAATTCTGCAGGATAAAAATCCGGATTTGTCGAAACAATCACTAAGAAGTTTGCTTTCCTCTGGGCTAAAGT
>CAZRVU010000013.1:27203-50228 GCA_964603615.1 uncultured Desulfovibrionaceae bacterium | reverse complement strand
TCTTGAGAGGCCTCCGTTCCTCCTGGTATTGGTGATGCTTACCTTTTCTGGAACGAGGCCTCTCTTTTCCTGCTAAGACCTAATCTTTTTTAAAAACTTCCCCCTCCCGCTAACATTTTACTCATAGTCAGGATCTAAGGGGTTGCACAGGAAGCCCTAACTAGTATGTTCATGGTATATTATCACGCTGCCTTTCATTTATTAGAAAAGATAAGTTGTTTTTACTGAAAATACTGAACCTTTTTAAGCCTAAATTTTGGCTGATAAGCTTAAACGTATCGATCATTTTAATAGGCCTAGCACCAGACAAACCATATATTTTTGGCACTTTTTCCAACTTGGTAGGATCAGGGTTGTTGGTTTTCTTACATGTGTACCCATATAACAACCATATCACAACCTGGATCAACCGGTGAAACTTGCGTCCTTTAAAAGCACATCGGCTTGTTCTTCAATTAAATTGAGATAGCCCAAAACCCCGCTGGCCTCGTTCACGGTAATATGGGGCTTTAACTGAACTATTTTTTCAATAATATCCTTTTCAGTAGTCCAGTTTTTTTCTTTTTTAACGTACAGAGCGGTGGCTATCCTTTCCAACTCCCTGACTGTCTTATCTGCTAAAGCTTTCACTACAAAACCAATTTCCCGGGTATAGTGTGAAATAGCTTTGCTATGTTTCTTTTTAAGTACTGTCGAGAACCTGCCCGGAGATAGAGACGGGCCATAAGGAAGTCTGGGATGAAGCTCTAAAAAGGCATTGCCCTTCAAAAAAGTAATTTCATCTGTTAAATCAAAAGAATAGGGGCCATGTTTATAAAGTATAAAATTATACTTCATAGGTACCATTAATAAATGCTGTAAGAAATAAACACATTTTTGAATATGGGTTTCCCCACACCAGCTTCCACTATTTTTCATTTTTTCCACTAAGAAAACGAGCAGCGCTCTTTTATCCATTTCGTTAAGCACCGTTTATTCCTCCTTCAATATTTCTTCTTTATTAGAAGTCAACCACTTGGTTGTTTCGTTTATCTTCTCCGCGTCCACGAAAATAAAATCTACCAAGGCAATCGGGATATTATTTAAAACCCCGGAAAGGACCAATGAAGATACAATGCTATCATCGCGCCTTAATACAGGAAAATCGGTTGAACTTCCCTTCTGGGGATAAACATCACGTCTGAAATAGCCCTCACCAAATTTTTCCATGAGTGCTTTATAAATTACACCACCGGGATCCGGATGTACATCCATGTCATCCGGTTGGCGTTGGTATAATAGCTTAAAATGTTTCCGGTTAAGAATGCGTCTAGCATGCTCATGGCCAGGGAGGTTGCCATCCCTGGCCGATATTCTAATTCCTGCTAACACTTCGTTATCTGTCAAACTTTGATGTTTTTCTTTACCTGTATCAAATAACCCCCTGTCCAGCCATTCTTTTAAAAAATCCCTGAGGTGAATATCATAAATCCGGCGTACAGGGTGAAAATACACTTGTGAGAACATAAAATAACGGGCCAACAACAAGGCTTCAGCAGAATGCAATCCTCCTTCTTCTACACCAAGGGAAGGTTCTTCTGATTCTAAATATTTTTTGGGAAGGATTCTTAAAGTATCAATTAAACGAAAATGATCAAATTTTCCGTATACAACCCCAGTATGATATGAGTCCCTTAGCAGGTAATCCATCCGATCCACTCCAAAACAATCCCCTACAATTATTTCCGAAAGTATTGTCTCCCAGTCAGTAAATTCTACATTTAATTTATTAGGACCCACAGCTAATTTTTGAACATCTAAAACTCTTAAGGGTGGGACCATTTTATCAAATTCATTTTTTAGGTGTTTTATAAGTTCTATGGTAATTTTTTCATGATCCCATCCTTCCGGCAACAGTTCTTTTTCGGAAGCATGGGAAAATGGTACATGACCCAGATCATGGCACAATGCAGCCATTCTTAGGACAGAGCGCCAATAATACAAATTTTGTGTGTCATTAATTTCAGGAAGCAATTCCCTAACTTTTGGTAGTAATGATTCGGGGTTTGTGATAACATCAAAAACCCTGCCTGCCAGTTCCATTACACCAAGAGAATGTTCAAACCTTTTATGTGTAGCACCGGGGTAAACAAGATATGACAACGCCAGTTGGTGAATATATCTCAACCGTTGGAAAAAAGGCGAGTCCAATATGCCTCTTTCAGCAGAATTTATTTTAATAAAAACATGTATTGGGTCCCGTATTTCATGGGTAATCTTCTCCATTACAGCTGCCCCCCAAAAAATGATAGTGGGTTGAAATGGAAGTTAGTCAATGTTAAAAAATTCTATAAGGTTTATTAATTTGCCGGTTAATAGTTTAAAATCATAATCCTATGCCGCAGGACTTGTGTTAGCGCAAATTGACTTATATTCTTTTGCCGGTAAATGTTTCCCTGAATTACCTTGTTCGCTATAATTTGATATTTTCCTGCTAAAATCATCGCGGTTTTAAACGCCTGCGGGCATCTGCAAATCCCTTTCAATGCTGTTTATTGCTGCATCATTGTAACGTACATGGGCAAATGAAATCAGGATATATCCACCCGCCAAAAGAGATTTAAAGGATATTATCAGCTACCTCAACACATTGTCACCACAAGCTGCTATCAAATATTACGATCTGATTATAGAAAAGATCGGCAGCCTTTCCGAAATGCCCGCACGGCGCCCTTTTGTGCAGGATATCACCCTGAAGGCCAAAGGCTTCCGCTACTTGATTGTAGAAAGCTATATTGTATTTTTTATTGTAAAGATAGATACTGTGCAAATCTGCCGCATCATTTATGGCAAACGCAATTACGAAGGGCTACTGTAGCTGTAACAGGATGCATGTTTGTCGTAAGATAAAAATACCCGGGTCCATATCGGGGCCCTTTTTTTATGTTGTATGTTGACGTTTTTGTAGGAAATCGTTGTATTTAAGGCGAAGCAAGGAACTGTGTTCATAGGCCATGTTTTTTCCTTAACTCCTGACTGATCTGGATGCCCCGGCCCCGATCTTTAATTGGAGATAATTAAAGATATCGGCTGTAACGTGCAATAGAATATAAAAAATCTTTTAAATAGGTAAACGTGAAGGAAAATTTGCCACTTTTGTTGAATATGTTTTGAAATACTCACGCACGAGAATCATTATTTTAAGGAGAGGATAAAAAGTGTATAGAATTTTACTTGCTACTGACGGTTCGACGAACTCTTTTAGGGCAGCAGAGGAGGCCGCCAAACTAGCCAGCGCATTGCAAGGGGAAGTTACCATCATTTCGGTCATTAAGGACATGCCTGTGGCCAGGTTGCCTGCGGAAATATACAATTCGATAGAGGATAACACGCAAAAAATGCTGGAAGAGACTAAGGATTTTTTGAAGGAAAAGGGCGTGGAGGCCAATGTTCTCTCGTTTCAAGGTAACCCGGGGAATATTATCTGCGAAGTGGCAGAGGATGGTGGCTATAACCTGATTGTCATGGGCAGCAGCGGCCTGGGAAGTATCGAAGAACTATTTTTGGGAAGTGTGAGCAATAAGGTTGTCCATTGTGCGAAGGTTTCTGTGTTAGTTGTAAAATAGGCATCCGGCACATAAAAGCCGCTGTTTCAGCGGCTTTTTTCGTTATCTAGGGGCTAAGGCCCCTCAGAAACCCCGGAGCAGGATATTAATTGCGGCTAAAGTTCCTTAAAGGCCCCGGGACAGGATATTAATTGCAGCCAAGGCCCCGGAACAGGATGTCGATTGCTCCTTGTGCCAGTTGGGTCAAGTCGTGGCTTTCCCCGTCACCGGTAAATAAAATCTGGCCGCCGACAAAAAACAACGCTCCCAGGATGACTTGGGCGGCAGCAGCGGTGTCTACCGATCGGATCTCTTGCCGCCCCATTGCTTCTTCCAGTATTTTAGACATTTCATTCAGTCTTTTTAGGTTTTTTTCCACCAGCACTTTTTGGATATCCTCAGCCACGGGCGGGTAGCCGGCCAGCAGTATCCGGGCCATTTCTTTGTGGTGGTTCAAAAAGCGTATGGTAACTTGAAACATTTTTTGCAGTTTTTCGCCAAAGGCGTCTACGCCCGACAACTCCTGTTGAAACATCTGCTCATATTTTTCCTCGATATAAAGGAACATTTCTTGAAATAATTCTTTTTTGCTGGAAAAATATTCGTAGACAGTTCCTTTGCCTACTCCGGCTTGCTCCGCTATTTCTTCTATTTTGGCTTTGTAGTATCCTTTGCGGGCAAAGACTGCAATCGCCCCGTTGATGATGCGCAGGCGTTTATTAGTTAAATGCTCATCGTTGCTACTCATTTTATAGGTTACCTTTCTTTATTGTTCTGCTGCGGCGGAGCTTGCGCCTTTGCCTGAAGCCGCTTAAGTCATCAAAAAGGGAATAGACGACCGGAATGAGAAACAGGGTTAAAAAGGTGGAGGTCGTCAGGCCGCCGACGACCGCCGTAGCCATGGAGGACTGCATTTCGGCGCCCTCGCCCACGCCAAGAGCCAGCGGGAGCATGGCCAAAATTGTCGTCAAGGCTGTCATCAATATAGGCCGCAACCTGATGGGGCCTGCCGTTAAAATGGCTTCGTCCCGCGCCAATCCCCGGCCCCGCAGTTGGTTGATATAATCGACGAGAACGATAGCATTATTTACCACGATACCGGCAAGCATGATAATACCGATGAAACTAACCACATTGAGCGTGTTGCCGGTAAGGGCCAGTGCAACAATGACGCCGATCACCGTCACCGGCAAAGAAAACATAATCACAAAGGGGTGCAACAGTGATTCAAATTGGAAAGCTAAAACGATATAGACGAGGACTATGGCCATGAGCAGGGCCTTAAAGAGATCGGTGAAGGCATCGCTCATCAGCTCAAATTGCCCGCCGTAATCCACCAGATAGCCGGTCGGCAGGGCGATGCTCTCTGTCACAGTTTTTTGCACTTCCTGCATAACTTCGGCCAGGGGCCTGCCTTCCAACTGTGCTGTGATGGAAACAACCCGCACTTGATCGTTGCGCTGGATGGTGCTGGGTGCCTGCACTTCCCGGATTTCAGCGATTTCCCCCAGGGGCACCATCATGCCAAGGGGAGAGGCTACCAGCAGATTTTCTATCTCCGCCAGCTCTGCACCCCCGCCTTCGCTCAGGCGCACACGCACGTCTATTTCTTCACTGCCGGTCCGGTAGCGGGTGGCAACCTGCCCCTCCACAGCCATCCTGGCGGCAGTGGCAACCTGGACAGCGCTAAGCCCGTAAGCACCGGCCTTATCCCTGTTGACCACCAATTGGATCTCATCTTGCCCTTCCTCGAGGCTGGTGGTTACCTCCCGCGTGCCGGGGATGGCACGCACCAAATTGGCGATCTCCGCAGAATACATCTCCAGCAATTCGAGATCGTCGCCCCTTAATGTTACCTCCACCGGCGTAGAAAATACGGAGAGGTTAAGGCCAAAATCGCTGGCCGATATTGAAATTTCTGCTCCGGGGATATTGCTAACTTGTTGACGGACTCCTGCCACGACCTCTTGCGTGCTATGCTCTCTTTCCTGCTGCGGCAACATGGTGACATAGATCCCGCCCCAATTGGACCCCCCCCCGCCCATACTGGCCATATCGCCTGTCTCGCTGCTGCCGATACTGGAAAAAACCAGCTCGAGATCATCTGCATAGCGGCTAAAGGCCAGCTCTACCTCTGAGACAACTTTATCAGTTTCCTCCAAACTTGAACCGGGAGGCAGTTCAATAGAAACGGTGATCATACCTTGATCCATGTCCGGCAAAAATTCGGCGCCGATCGCCGGTATTAGGCCCAGGCTACCCACTAGCAGGACGAGGACGATGATTACGGTCAGTGCACGCCGGGCGAGGCACCAGCCCAGGAGTGAGCGGTAGAGACGATCGAGGGCGTTAAACCATTTTCCGGTTATTTTTATCAGCCTGTGCACTAGCCCCTTGGAGCGGGGAGCTACAGGGTGGCCGCCGGGGCCGGAGACATCCAAATCGGGATCGGCAGAGCCGTCGGGCCCGGGGATGAAATGATCGCCGGGGCGGGAATTGCCGGGAGCGGAAAGTTCTCCGGGAGCTTGATCACCGGGAAATGCGCCGGTGCCGGATGAAATGGAGTTGCCGCAGGTGCCGGAAACTGGACGGCCGTCAGCGTAATCATCGTTGCGGTTGATATTTACTACTTTGAGGAGGCGTGATGAAAGCATGGGGATGAGGGTCAAGGCCACCAAAAGAGAGGAAAGCAGTGAAAAGGAAACTGTCAGGGCCAGGGCCGTGAAGATCTCTGATACGATCCCTTTGACGTAGATTATGGGGAAAAACACGGCAATAGTCGTTAAAACAGAGGCGGTGATAGCGTTGGCCACCTCGTCAGTGCCCGCCTTGGCCGCTTCAACGCGGCCCATCCCTTTTTCGCGCAGCCTGAAGATATTTTCCAGGACGACGATGGAGCAGTCCACCATCATCCCAATGCCGAGAGCCAACCCCCCCATCGTCATCATATTGAGGTTGAGGCCGCCAAAATAGATCAGGATAAAGGTGGCCACCACAGAGATGGGCATGGAGAGAGCAATGACCAGCGTGCTGCGCAGGCTGCGCAGGAAAATAAAGAGCACCAACACGGCTAAAAAACCGCCGATGATGAGGTTACTAGTTACATTGCTGATGGAGTACTCGATATATTTAGCCTGATCCAAAACGGTGAAGATGGCGATATCCTCCGGAAGCTGGGATTGGAGCCTTTCCAAAGCACGCCGGGAATCGCGCACCACAGAAACGGTATTGGACCCGGATTGTTTCTGCACGGAGAGAGCAATGCCATCTTGCTCCCCTATCCTGCTGAAGCCGGAAATATCCTTGAACCCGTCCTCTACGCGGGCTACATCTTTGAGGCGCAGTTGTGCCCCGGCCGGGGTCAGGAGGGCGGTATCGGCAATCTGTTCTACCGTGCTGTATTCGCCGATTACCCGGAAAGCCATTTCCTGGCTGCCTTTGGTAGCCCTACCGGCGGAGAGGTTCATATTTTCCATTTGCAGGGCCTGCACTACATTGGCCATGCTCAAACCGTGAACAACCAGCTTCTCGGGTTCCACGATCACCTGGATCTCCCGTACCAGCCCGCCCATCACCTCCACCGAAGCTACCCCGTCGACGCGCTCAATGCGGGGTTTGACGACATCTTCGACGAGCGTCTTAAGTTCATCCACCGGCCGGTCGCCGCTAATGCCCAGCATCAATACCGGCATGAGATTCATATCCATCTTCAAAACCATGGGGTCACCGGCATCTGCCGGCAGGAACCCCTGGACCATATCTATTTTTTCTCTCATCTCAAGGGAGGCGAAATCCATATCCGTGCCCATTTCAAATTCGGCAACGACGATGGAGCTCCCCATGGAGGAAAGCGAGCTGATGCTGTTGATATTGCTGACTGTGCCCAGCGCTTCTTCGAGAGGTTTGCTGATCAAGTTTTCCATTTCTTGGGGGGCAGACCCCGTATAACTGGTGATCACGATGGCAACGGGCAGCTCCATATCCGGCATCAGATCTAGATGCAACCCGCTGAAGGAAACAGCGCCAACCAGCAAGACCGCCAGGATAACCATCAAAATCGCTATAGGGCGGTCGACGGAAAAATTTGACATTTTCATGGGGTGGCCCCTCCTCCTTCTACCACCGTCACCTGGCTGGCTTCTTGCAGGTAATGCTGCCCCCTGACCACCACTTGTTCGCCGGGATCGACGCCGGTGAGCACGCTGGCTGTCGCCCCGTTTTCCAGCCCAAGGGTAACCGGACGGCGCCGGGCCACCCCTTCTTCCACCACGTAGACCACAGTCTGGCCCTGTTGGGTTAATACAGCTTCGATGGGGATGATGATGGTATCTTTGTCGGCTTCAACCGTCGCCTGGATCGTGGCGGTCATCCCTGCTTTTAAGCGGCCCTCCGCGTTGGGGAGGGCTACCTTCAACTCGTAGGTTTTGGTGCGAAGATCGGCAACGGGGCTAATCTTGACCACTTCGCCCTCCAGCAATTCAGGAGAAACAGCAGAAACCAGGACCCCGACCTTATGCCCGGTAGCGATGCGCCCAATGTCCTTTTCTGTCAACTGGACGCCAACTTCCATCGTATCCATCTGGTTGATGGTGGCTACCGGCAGGCCGGGCGCCACCAGCTCACCGGGATTCAAAGTAACGCCGCTGACCGTTCCGCCGATGGGCGCGGTAATAAAAGTATCGTCGAGGTAGGTGCGGGCAAGCAGCAGGGCCGCCTCCGCCTGGGCCACCTGGGCCCCGGCAATTTTGTGCTGCGTCTCCACCTGTTCAAAATGCTGGCGGGACACGATCTCCTCTAAATAAAGGGCCCTTGTATCTTCCAATGATTTAGCGGCAGTTTCGTGCTGGATGCGGGCCATTTCACAGGCTGCTTCCGCCTGGGCCACCTGGGCAGTGATCTCGGCAGCATCCAGCCGGATCAGCAGCTCCCCGGCTGGTACGCGATCGCCGTCTTTTACCCTTACTTCAGCCACCTTGCCGCCCGTTTTATGTACCACGTTTACCACCGTTTCGGGTTCCAACACCCCCGTAAAACTGATGTTTACCTCCACGTCGCCGCGGGATGCTTCCACAATCATCACCGGCACCGCCGCCGCTTCCACCTCGGGGGCGGCTTGCTTCCCTGTAATAGTTCCGCAACCGGGCAGCAGGGCCGCAACCGGCAACAGCAGCAGCAGGCATAAAGCAGCCCAAACCAAGGCCGGAAACTGGAACTTGCAATGAAACAGATAATTGAGCTGTGGGCGGGGGGCCGCCGGCGCAGCAGAAGCCGGAGCACCCGGGGAGGCAGCAGGAACGAACGAGGCCGCAGCAGCAGCCCGGGCAACCGGCGAGGCAGCAGGGGCAACCGGGGCCGCCGTGGCAGCAACCGGAACAGCCGGGGTCACCGTGGCAGAAGCCGGAACAACCGGGGCCGCCGTGGCAGCGGCAGGGGCAACCGGCGAAGCCGCAGGGGCAACAGGGGCAACCTGGGCAACCGGGGCCGCCGTGGCAGAAGCCGGAACAACCGGGGCAGACGCCCCTATTTTTTTCACGTTAGCACTTTTACCTTCATCTATAAACGCTTTGCTTTGAATTTTTATTAACCTCCTCCTGCTTAACCGACCGGCTGGCCGGTCACATAAAAAAAGTATATCCCGCCACCCCGTTCCTGTCAAGATAGTTTTAATCCTTCTCTCCACTAAGATTTTACTCATAGTTAACCCGACTAGCTTATTGATCTGTATATTTACAGTCCTGGCAAGATATAACTGATTAACTAGAATAAGATTATTTTTCAAGTAAAGAAGGAATTGTGCTTTATTTGCCGAAAATTAGATAGAATGAAATAAACGGGGTCAGGGAACATAGGTAACAGGGGACATTTGAAATAAGCGGTGCCGGCGCCACCGGCGCCATTTGGGAAATATTTTTTTGATTACGTTATGCCAGTTTAAGTATAACGCCCCTGCTACCGGCAAAAAAACAAAATTAAAGGAAGATCCCCCCTTGAAGATCCCCCTTGTGAAAAATTATTTTCATAAAAGTTTTCTTGGTAATAAGCCGGTATTTTTTGGTGTTTACCGCGCTTAATAAGGGAGCAATGTTTCCCGGTTTTAGGGATCGGTTTTTCTGGTTCATAGATCATTGATCATTTTTCTTACGCAAGAAATTGTGGAAGATCTAAGATTAACAAAAGGATAGGAGCGCACACTAATGAAAATCGGTTATATGGATACAAAAGATGCTGTCGGCAAAATGCTTTTCCACGACATAACCAAAATTGAAAAAGGCACTTTTAAAGGAGCTTTTTTTAAAAAAGGGCACATCATTAAAGAAGAAGATGTGGAGGCCTTGCTCAATCTCGGCAAAAACCGCATCTACCTGCTCGAACTGGAACCTGGCGATCTGCATGAGGATGATGCCGGGTTGAGAATAGCGCGGGCGCTGCAAGGCCCCGGCTTGAACATCAGCGGCCCTTCGGAAGGAAAGTTAGAGTTGAGCGCGGCCCATCGCGGGTTATTCAAAGCCGACGTTGAGCTGTTGAACCAGATCAACAGCCTGCCGGATCTGTCCGTAGCCACCTTGCACACCAACATCCCGCTGGAAACCGGCGAAAAAGTGGCCGGCACGAGAGTCATCCCGCTCGTGGTCCGCGAAGAAACCGTGCAGCAAGTAGAACAGATCTGTGCCCCAAAGCCCCCTTTAGCCGTACTCCCCTACCGGCAATATAAAATGGGCGGGTTGGTCACAGGGCGCGAGGTTTTCGAGGGGCGCATCAAAGATGGCTTTGCCCCTGTTTTAAAGAGTAAAGCCGCATATTATGATCTGGAGAAGCCAGAGATACTCTATGCCCCGGATCAAACCGAAATCATAGCCCAAAAAATTGAGGAGCTGCTGGCCCACGGCTGCAACCTGATCTTGGTAACCGGCGGCATGTCCGTCGATCCAGATGACGTCACGCCGGCCGGCATAAATAAAGTCGGCGCACAGATCATCAAATATGGCGCACCGGTTCTGCCGGGGGCCATGTTCCTGCTGGCCTACAAAGGGGAGATTCCCATTATCGGGCTGCCGGCGTGTGCCATGTATTACCGGACGACGGTGCTAGATCTTGTCCTGCCCCGCATCATGGCCGGCGAAACGATTACGGCAAGAGATATTGCAGCACTGGGGCACGGCGGGTTCTGCCGCACCTGCGACCCCTGCCTCTATCCCCACTGCCCTTTCGGCAAAGGAGGAAATCTGTAGCCGCGTAACCGCGCCTAGGGTAACTGCTTTCAGGGCATATTTAGCGGAGCGTTAAAATCGGGGGAAACAAAAATTTTTCCCCAATACTGTCCCGGGAACCCGCTGTGCCGGTTTTTTCAATATAGGCACGAGGCGGGCCACCGGTTGGCCATTTTTAGCAATAATTACTTCCTGCCCTTTGCTAGCCTGGACCAACAATTTGAAAGGTGCGTTTTGGCCTCGCGAATGTTGACCTGCAACGACATACCAGCTCACCCCTAACTTATTATTTCCTGATGTTCAATATAAACTAAGTCACCAAGGCAGTTGTTTTCTTTCTAGGGCAGAACAACGATATTCGTCACTACCCGCCTTTCCGCACCATCGGAAGGGCGGTTTAAAACTTTGCCGTCATAGTAAAAGGTGCTCGAGCCGCCGCCATCGAGGTTGTAGGCATCACGCACCTTGAATTCCAATAATTTTTCCTGTGCTTCTTCCAGGGTCACGCCCACGCTCCAGCCTGTCCTGCGCCCGTCGATAACGATAAACAGGAGATCGTCGTTTTCAAAGTGGCCCACCAGCGTGCGCGGTTGTCTGGTGTTAGCCCAGGCAGCCGGGATTGCCTGCTTTTTCCCGTCCAGCAACAGGGTGGGCAAAAAACTGGCTCCATGCAAAACATCCATCGCCTCGATCTGTTCCCTGGTTTTGATCTCCCCGCCGACCAACTGGCCGCTGCGGTTAAAGCCCACAAAACTTAAATCCGAGATGTTGGAAAAATCCACGATCTCGCCATCGATCACGGTGGCGCCGAGGGGAATGAGGTAGCCCTCGTGGGCAAAGAAGCCCCCGGCGTTGATGGCCAAAACCGCCCCGGTGCGCTTGGCGGCCGCACTGGTCGTCTCCCCTTTGCCCTTGACCTGATCGCCGGCGAGGACCATCCGCAAAGCCCCCAGATTATGTAGCCGCACCTTGGCCATATAGCCCCGGTAGCCGGCTTCCTCCAGGGAATAAACCTTAATGGTAGCGTTTTCTCCAAAAGTCTGCCCGACAGGATCCCCCAGCAGTTTGGCAAGGACCAGTTCGATCAGGTCGCCAAAAACACGCTCCTGTTCCCCAGAAACTGCCACCAAGCCCTGTAAACGTTCATGCTGTTCCTCATAAGCCAGCAGCTCCTCGTGTGCATTGCGGCGGATTAGTCCCATCAACTGCTGTGATTGTTCTGCGGCGGCGCGTGCAGCCCGCGTCGTTTCCTTAAAATGGAGCAGCCGTCCGGCAATCTGCCCGGCCTCTGCCTGCCAGGCCTCTTCCTGCAGCACGAGTGCCCGGGTCTCCGACCCGGCCAAAGAAGCAGGGGGCCACAGCAGCACGGCGGCAAGACCCAGCCCCAAAAAGGGTGCCAGCAAGAGAACGAAAAATACCTGCAAACTATAGCGCACGGACAGCCGCCTCCAGTTTCCTTATTTGTTCCTTTAAACCGGCCAACTGCTGGTCGAGCTCCGTAATGCGTTCCGCCAAACTTTGGCGCGTGGCATCTGTGCCGGTAATCGATTCGCCCGTCAGCTCCAGCTCTTCCTGAATTAAATCCATCTCCCGGCGAATCTGTTCCATTTCCTCCTGGGAAGCGACCAGTTCCTGCTCAAACAAACTCATGGCTGCCACAATATCTGCCGCGATGTGCTGATTTTCAACCTTTAATGCATCTAGCTGCCGTGTGAAATGCTGCTCCGATTTCTGCAAGTGCCAGCGCAGGGCAAAATAGCCCCCCCCGACCAGACCTGCCCACAGAAGAAACACCAGAATATAAATGACCGTGGTGTTCTGCTTTTTCCCCCTAATTTTCTTGCTGGCCGCGGTTTGACAGCTGCGGTTGGCTTGCTGCTTTCCGGCGGGATGATCTCCCGGATCGTGATCTTGCATCGATAGCTCCCCTTTCCCTGGTATGTGCTAAATCTAAATATTTCCTGTTTATTCTACTACTTTTTCTTGCCTGCCCTGCACTTTTCCTGCCTGCATAAACCATTATTACCAATACTAAGACGTGAAAGAGGCCGGGCGGGTTCGCCCGGCGTTAAATTGTCCCCGGTTGGTATTTTGTTGCATTTTTTTACATCTTCCCCCTTGCCCCCTTGCCCGCTAACCGCCAACCACTACCCGCTGAGTTCTTTTACCTTCAGCGCAAATTTCCTATTTTCAAACAGCGCCCGCACAAAAGAACCAAAATCGGCAGTCAATCCGGGAAATTTGTAAACCACAATCGAAACAAAGAGCATCTGTAAAAGCTGCTCGTCTTCTTCTGCATCTATCCACTGCCAGGCATCCTCTGTAAAAATCAGTTTTTCCAACTCCACGGTATTATAAATAATCCATTTCCACCCTTTTTCTCTGGCAGTTTCAATAAGTTCGGCGGGTTCAGATTTTTGCAACACCTCCCACATTATGGCAGCTATAGTATGAATGAGCATCTTTTGTGTTTCATTTAATTTTGTGTTTTCATCATAATAAAGAAACAGCTCATCCTCTTTCCAGTAATCACCTTTTGGGGTGGCATTTGCCGCTCTTTTTTTGCTTTTGGACTCTTTTATCCCCCCGCTGAACCCTTTTTCCAAAAGGCCCTGCTCGAATGTTTGAAGGCAATAGTTAAAGAGAACCTGCCTATCGCCGGGCCAAACCTGCTGCAGGGCTTCAATTAGTTCGAGGCCATCTAAAGACTTCTCCAATCGCCGCTTTAATTTTTCAGGGCAGAGCAGAAGCGGTATTTGCAGGGGTTCCAGCAAAATATTGCCGGCCCACTCCCTGGCCTTTTGGGCTTGTCCATAGGTGATCAAACCTTCGAGCACCGCGTACGGGGCAAGCCGTGTTTCAAAAAGCATCGCTAAAGCCAAAATATAGTTATGGTAGGGGTAGCCCCGGGTCTCACTGCAAAAAACATTCTTTGATCTGCCGGCCTGTTTATCTAAAAGGGTTGTCACAATATCATCCGGTGCTGCATCTACCCCGCGGTTATTTGCAGGATCAAGGTAAAGGTAATGGTTGAGGTCCGAATAAAGGAAGAAAGGTTCACCCATCTTTTTTGATTTTAGATCACCACAGACAGACCAGTGCCTTTTTGAAAAATCGTCAAGATCATGTTCGACCTGACTGGAATAAACAGTTATTTCAAATTCTCCTTTTGGGACTGTTTTGAGGCTGGCAAAGGGATATTGACGTAATAATTTCAAGGATTCCGCATAGACCTTAAGCCAGGCCAATGGTTCAATTTTTTCCGGCAAAATAGATAAACCAAGAGAAATATCCATGATATTTTCCTTCCTTTCTTATAACATTTAATATATCTTTTGATTCTTTTATGCAGCAGAATGTAATTTTTGCAGTGGAGTCATCTTTTATTATTCAAAAAGCGCACTGCACCAGTAATGCCCGCTGCGACAACGAATACACGAACAATGTCGCTGTATAGCTGATTGTTGGCAAATATGGTAAACTATAATAAATATACCATTATTATACAGATTATATTCTGCGTAGTCAACAGTAATTGCAGAATATTATCTGCATTTGTACCGGAGTTTTCCTGTTATTTATTATTTGACACTACCGGGGGCAAAACACAAACATTTTTAGGAAAGAGCAGGCGTGTAAAACCAAAACATTGATAGGTGAAAATCCTTCATGCTTAACGTTGCGATGTCCCTTCGCTAACACCAGGACAGGGATCTTCCGCTTTGTTCAAGATGACGGCCGGACAATTACTACTATTTTCTTAATCAAAGAACCAAAGGGGATTTAATCAAAAACATGAAGACGATAGGTGAACGCATCAAACATTTAAGAAAGACAAAGGGGCTTTCCATGGCAGGGTTGGAAAAAGCGATCCACGCAGCTACCGGTAACGTAAATAGTTGGGAAAAAAACCGCCGGATCCCGGGCGGAAATAATATTATTGCCCTGGCCAGATTTTTTAATGTTTCTACCGACTGGTTATTAACGGGGAAAGAAAGCGGGTTCACCGATATAGAGATTAAAATTTTGCAGCTTTTTAAAGATTTTAGCCGGCACGAACAAGAGGAACTGGAAAATTATGTCCTTTTTCTGCTATGGCGCCGGGAAAGAGAGGAGAAAAAAGGGCTGGCAGAAAAAATGGGGGAAGAAAAAACAAAGCAACTTAAATTATACGATCAAAGCAAAACAGATTTAACCAACAGCCTGGTTTCGGAAAATGATGATGAGGAATAAAAAATGCTGCACAAATGAACATTACGGGGCCATTGAAAAACTCCAGTTTTAACATCTAATAGCCTTCTGCCCATCATTCCGGGACAAAGTTGGTGAAGACCGTAGTTCCAACGCTAAGGAAAGTATTAACGAAAATAACCAGCAAAACGGTGACCGGTTTGCTAGTTGAAAAATAAAAATAGGGCCCGGCAGGCATAACTTTTCCCCGGTAATTACGTTATTGCTAGATAGAGGTAGAAATTTTAAACAGGACCTCATAATGTCTCCAAGCAGTAACATCACCGGGATAGAAAGGCCGTTGCCAATTATGATTATAAAAAAAATAAAGTGTGTGAAAAAATACGGGCAAGTTTCTTCCAGAAAATATTTAAACAAGCCGGTGCCGGCATTGGTTAAAGCCGCGGCAGCGATTGTCAACGCCCTCTGCAGCGTGACCTTTGCCTGCGTGTTTCTTTCTGTTTTTTTTAGTTTTTCCACATTGGCTTCCGCAGCCAACCTGCTTAATTTGCATGCACCAGAACGGGTAACAGCAGGGAAAAGTTTTGTCCTTTCCTTGAGTACGGGAAAAGAATTCCCGCTTCTGGTCAATGAAGATGCTGCCTTTTTTGAATCCTGCGACGGCGAGGAACCGCGATTGGCTGGCATCTGCACCCTCGACGCGCAAGGAAAAGCAAGTATGGAACTGCAAAGAAAAAAGGCCGGCACCTGCCGCTATAGCGTTCTGGTAGGCCCCTTTCAAAGCGAGGCAACTGTTACGGTCCTTCCCGGGCCGCCGGCCGCCATCATGGCAATACAGGAATGCCTCTATCTGGAAACAGGCCGCCGCGCCGCAGTGGAATTTGCCATCGAGGACTTATACGGAAATAATATTGCCACCAGGTGTGATGCCGGGGACACCGGCGCCAGCAACATTGACAGCATCAAAGGAACAAACGATACAGGCGGTAGAAACAGCACCGGGAGCATTAACAGCACCGGGGTTATTGGTAGCATTGATAACACCGGCAACGTAGGCAGTACAGGTAACACCAGCAGCAGGGGCAGCGCTGACCACCGCCTGGCAGAGCAAGAAGCAAAAAAACTGCTCGCCGTTGTGATCACCGATCCCGAACAGCATTTGCTCCCGGCA
Organism: uncultured Desulfovibrionaceae bacterium; assembly: GCA_964603615.1. Taxonomy (GTDB): domain Bacteria; phylum Bacillota; class Dethiobacteria; order DTU022; family UBA8154; genus JAAZMI01. The sequence goes on along the minus strand of CAZRVU010000013.1, from coordinate 34,074 downwards.
GCAGAGATCGGGCTTGTCTCCAACCCAGCCGGCAACTTCGTCGTGCGTTTTCTTGCCGGAAAAAAAGGGGATTATTTAGTGGAGGCCCGCCTTTTGCAGGACGCCGGCATCTCCGCCCGCAGCCTGGTCTGCGTTCGGGAGCCGGGTACAGTTACTGCTATAGATCTGGCCCTGCCGGGGGGCGAAAAAGAACCTTTTCTGCATATCAGCAAGGATAGAACACAGCCCGGCCGGATAGAATTGGGGGCCATCCTGCGCAGGGAAAACAATCTTACCAAAGTACCTTCTGCTGCCGAAGAACGAAACATTATTTTTTCCACAGATCGGCCTGATCTGCTCAAACTGGAGGAAATAACGGGAGGCAAGGCCCTCCTGACAGAAAAAGGGAAAGGCGGCCTCGCCACCGTCACCGTAACTTACCTCGAAGAACAAAAGGGACTGCAAAAAAGCATCCCTCTTTGGATAAGCGGCGAACCGGCACAAATCAAACTGGAAACCCAAACGAGCGATTTAACAGCGCAGGTAAAAGCCACCCTGCTGGATGAAGAAGGTTGCCCGACCCGGGAAAAAACGAAAAACTACCGCCTGGATCTTCCCGCCGGCCTTCGATCGACGGCCCAAACTGAATTTGCCCGCGGCCAGGCAGAATTTGTGCTGGAAGCGCAAAACTATGGGAGCTACACGGTGGGGTTTTCTGCCGGAAAAGGCCTACACCGCGATCTGAAAATTAATTTTGTCGAAAAAATTAGGCCGGCAAAACATGCCGTGCTCTTCATCGGTCAAGAAAGCTATATCCGGGATGGACAACCGGCAAAAATGAAATGCGCGCCCGAAATCTCCTATGGGCGGGTCTTCGTCCCGCTAGAATTTTTAACTGCAACTTTTGGCGTAGAAGCCAGCATCTTCCCCGGAAAAGAAAAAATAGCCCTGCAGGGCGCAAACGGGACAACATTGGTTATTGATCAAGAAGCCCGGGAGCTTACCGTCACCAATACCAAAGACGGAACGACCACAGCAACGCCAATCAGTTCACTTTTCCTGCAGAAAAAAGCAGGCACCTATTTCGTCCCGGTCGGGATCATCGCCCCTCTATTGAGCGTTGAAGTGGACTACCTTCCCAAGCGCGACCAGATCGAACATGTAACCTTCACTCGAAAATAAACCAGCGCAAAACAAAAGAACAGCGCTGGCAATAGTATTGCCGGTTTGACGCTCCTTCTTCATAGAAGGAGCGTTTCTAATTTTAAAAGCCAGGATATATCCAGTAGTACATAAATACAACGCGGCTGGTTTCCTTCAAAGTAAGCGTCAAACATTATTTTACTTTAAATAAGCGGGTATTTCATTTCACTATACAAAATTTCCTTTGGGAACACAGCAACAAAATAAAATAGGTTCCCGGCTTTCTTCCCACTAAAGTTTTTGGTGGGACCTTTTTGCCGGAAACCTTTTGAATTATTAAAAACTACGATACAAGTTGTTTAAAAGCGCCTCTGGTTGGCTATGAATCGGTGGTTACGGGCATCAGCCAGGGTTTTTCAAAGAGCATCTTCAACTGACCGTAAGCACGGGCCAGATCCTGCATCCCACTTTGAAGCTCCAGTATGGACAGCTCAGCCTGTTCAATCTCCAAGGGTACCGCCATCCCCAGTTTGTGGCGCAGTTGAAGGACACGCAGCCCGTTCTCGGCCTGGGCTAAATTGGCTGCAAGCGCTTTGTACTGGCTTTCCAACGCCTGCAACTGGTAATAAAAAGAACGGACGCCTTTGCGCACCTCTTCTTTTAAATTCTTAAGGTTGTTTTTTTCTTGCTGTACAGTGCTGTCGATAACCTTGTAGGAAGGCGCGCCAACGTTATAAGTATAAAGGGAAAGCTCCCTTTCAGTTTGCGCCACTTTCTGTTCCTGCAACCAGATATAGGGATGATCGTGCAGGATGGGGGCTAAATGGCGCTCCAGACTGGTATTCTCCAACCAGGCCGGAGGATCTGCGGCCTCCTGAAGTTTTGGGCGTGCCTCCGGTTCCAACCCGAGAAGCTTATTCAAGCTGTTATAAGCTTCGTCGAGCTGCCGGGCCAGGTGTTCTTTCTGTTCTTTTTCTGCCACATAGCTGCTACGGGCCATCTCCCGGTTCAAGCGGCTTTCTACCCCAAGCCTGGTCTTGGTTTCAGTCTGAATAAGTTTATTCAAAGCAAAAGCCAGGGCACGATCTGCTTTGACCAGGCCGGCTGTCTTTTGCAGCACCTCATCGTAAACACTGCGCACCTGGAAAGCTACCACCCCTTCCAGAATCTCTACCTGCTTGCCGGCCATCTGCAAGCCGGTATCGGCCTGGGTAAAGCCCAACAGCAGTTCCCGGGCAGCAGCATCAGCCTGATCATAGCCGGGCCCTACCGGGGTAAACCCTGAAATAAGGCGCAAGTTGGCGAACTGTTCCCGCATCTCCTCAGCTTGCAGCACGCATTCCCGGGCATTTTTTAGTGCAACGCTGCTCTTTAAGGCCATCTCTACGGCTTTTTCATAGGTGAGAACGGCTTTCATTTCATCTGCCGGGTCGGCAGCCTGTTCAACAACAGCGGCTACAAGATCTAACCCCACGGTTGTTTTTGTTTTGTCGGGGAAACCGGCCACAAAAGCCTGTTCCACGATTTCAACACCCCTTGTTGCCTCCTCCTCGATTGCCGCAGATACACCGGCAGGGAAAATTAAAAACAGCGCAAGTGCAACAAAAAAGGCCTGGAAAAGCCAACCTTGTTTCTGCCAAACGTTTTCTTTTCCGGGGTTTTTTGGCAACAGAAAACGTGTCTGTCTAGCTTTTGACTTAGGTACATCTAAGTTCAAATTCAATATAAACCTCCTTTCAAGAGGAATTGTTCCTGATTGCTCCATCTCAAATTTAACTGCAATTTTTTGTGCTGACACCACTTGCCTTTCATTCACTTTTATTAATCTAACCGCAATATAACCTGGTAACAGCTACCTTTTTATTCAAGTTTAATAGCAAACTCTACGGTCTCAGTTTTTTGTGCCGCATCGTTATAAAGGATGGTCAACTCTAGATACATCTCTTTAGCATCTTCCGGGAGGCGTGGCAACATAACGTAACCACTTTCTATTTCCTCATGAGCAACATCATGATACCATACCTGATCGAGCGTAAAGTGCATGATATCCCTGGTCTTATAAGCTACCCCATCCACGATAGCCTTAGTTTCAATCTGTTGTAACTGTAAGGGCACAGTTTTTTTATTTTCCAGCTCGAGATAAACACGGGTATAATAATCATCTTTGAAAAGACCGGTAACCCCAATATTCATGGAGGTTAATACCCGGTTGATAGGAATTTTCTGGTAGTTCGCGGCGGGCTGGCCCTTGGTGCTACCTTCCTTGATCCCTTCTTTCAACTTTAATTCTTTGATTTCTTTTTCCAAACTCTTTATTTTTTCTTCCTGCCCTTTCAACTCCTTTTCCAGAGCTTGTTTTTCTTTTTCCAAAACCAGTTCTTCCGCACCGGGCTTCGTGTCTATTTTTACAGTCTTGGCAAACTGATCCCAGCTTACAGAAGCCCCTAACTGCTCCGCCACAAAACGAACCGGCACATAGGTGCGATTATCATAAAACAAAACGGCATAACCTGCAGGCAGCGTCTCTCTTTGTCCGTCAAATAAAAAAGCAACATCCCCGTCTAGCAACGCAGATACCCAGGCTGAGGTACCTGCAGCCAGCACACCAACAGGTAGGATACAAAGCAGGCCAATCGCAATTCCTAGAAGCAATTTCCTGTATTTTTTTAAAGACACAAACTTATCCTCCCTTTTGAAGTAAAAAGGGCTCCTACGGGAGCCCTTTTCTATTTTCCACTGCTTGTAACCTAAGGGTTACTGCTTCACAGTAACTGAACGTGCTTCGGGATCCCAGTCAATGTTGGCACCCAGGGCCTGACCCATCCAGCGAATGGGCAGCATGGTGCGGCCATCGGTAATCTCCGGAGCAACATCCATGTTAATGGTTACACCGTTAACCAGCATGGTCTTGTCATCAATGGTTACCTGTGCAATACGATCGCCTTTGAAAATGGTTACCGCTCTGGATACCGGATCCCAGACAATATTGTCATCATCGACATCCAGGGCATTGGCCACGTAACGCAGCGGCAGGAAGGTGCGTCCATCCTTGAGATAGGGCGCCACATCCATGGTTTTTTCAATCGAAACGTTGTCTTCCATCACGGTATAGTTGGTGCTGCCAATTGAGAAAACAGAGGTAGCACGGACTTCACCCGGAGCCGGGGTGATCACTTTACCAAAAAGTTCCCTGACTACACGGGCTTTGTTGAACACAATTGCACGGGAATTCGTCGCGTTCACGTTGTGGTTTTTCACGATGGAACCGCCACCGACATCGATATTAAAGTTTCCTTCGGGAACAGTCCTGTCCAAAGTCAGTTTTATGTTGGAAATTCTGATTGTCGAAGGCCTCGTGCTGGAAGAATTCACCCGCAAGGTAAGGGCGCCCGGAGTAAAACCTAGTGGCCCGAGTTCAAGGTTTCCATCTTCAACCTCTACAGTAGGCGGAGATGAAAATTGGAATCCTGCGGGCAGCGTAACGGTTAATTCATTGGCAAAACCTGCAGCAGCCCATAAACTTGCAATAGGAGTAACGCCATCATAAACAGGCAGATCATTATCAATTCTGGCCTTAGCAGTTTCAGTGATAAGGATATCTGGTGCCGGCTGGTTTTGCACACCAATTTTCACATCAGTGGGTTTTATTTCTACGGTCACCGGAGGCACAGCCGTAGCAATTGTAAGCTCCTGTTTTTCCATCCCAGCACCAAAAATTTCAGCTACGATATCGCCTTTTTTATCGGCTTCAACACTCAAGTCAAGTACGAATTCATATTTGCTCTTTTGAGCAGGGTTAACCCCGGCGTTTACTATGAAATAAATTTCATTATGCTTATTAGTAGGGAACACAAGGTCGCCTGCAGTAAGACCCTGGGTAGCATTTACATTTCTGACATTGGCTATTTTAACCCATTCCGGCAGGACAACACTAATTTCCCTATTTGAAATCATGGCACTGGGCAACAGCTCTTCAATGGTGATCTTAGCTGTTCTGTTATCGTAACTACCTGCCACGATCTCTTTTACTTCGGGAATACTTGCTTGTATAACGTAATCCATGTGCTTGGCGACTACCAGCTCTTGGCCGGTGATGTTGGTACCATCAAAGTCTGCCACCACATCGCCATCAGTAGCATCCCTTTCAGCCAAGATACGTAAGTTATTTAAAAATATTGAGCCACGAGCACCACGATCAACTACGCCAACGGTGTTGGTACCCGGTGTAAAGTTTATTTCCAATGTTCTTGTTCCATCGCCGGTGATAAGACCAGTAGTTGAAGGAACAAATGTAGCAGCAAGCCCTCCGCTGAAAACTATGTCTGCGGCGGTACCCCAGCCTGCGGGCAGATCCCAGGAAAATTTCGGCGGAAGTTTGATCCTAAGGTTTTGAGCAGCAATGCCCAGGGCACCTATTCTCGTTTCATCAACTTCAATAGTTCCCAGGTTACCACGCCGTGAAAACGAGTTAACGCTGGAGACTCTAGCTATCGTTTTACCGGGAGCAGAATTCGCAAAAACAAAGGTTGTGCTACTAACTTTACTGTCGCGTGAATCTATAGTAACCTTTGCTTCACCTTCAGCAACAATTTCAGTTATTAAGGGAATCAGGAAGGTAGCTTTATTTGTTCCTGCCCCGGCCCCTGTAACAACTACCTCGGCTACTGTATCCGAAAGAACAGTAATTGCTATTGTACTGCCAGCAGGTGTTGCTGTAGAGTTAGCTGTCAATACGGCACCGGTAACGTTCCATTCCGCATTTTCCAGAGTTAACCGGAAGGTCTCCGTGGTAAACTCACCGACATTTTTCTCTACGATCCGCAAATTTGGAGCCGTAATGGCTGTAAATATATGATCGGAGGCAACTTGCGGCACCTTATCGACGGTATTATCTGAAGTTGCAAATGCTACTGCCGGCAGCAATGTCATTACCATCATCGCAATGACCAGAATCGCAAAAAGTTTACGCGATTTAATACTCAATGTTATTCCTCCTTCTAAACTTAGGTTATACTTAAATCTTCTTAACACCAAAAAACCAAAACTACTTCCCCTAAACTATTCCTTCTTACCTTTTCCTGGACATCCCCCCCTTAAATGTTGAAATGAGTCCGCTTTGGTATTTTTGCCCGGAGCAGCAGACCCGCAGGGCTTATCCCCCGGGTTTTTAGGCCCGGAGCCTCCCCCGGTTGTCTTTGCTCCAGGGGATTTGCCTCCAGTGTTCTCCAAATTCGACGTAAAGATTTATTCTCCTGCTTTTCCTGGTAAAAGAACAAAAAATTGTCTCTAAAGCATAAAAACTCTATTAAAGGAATTTTTTACGCCGGAGGCAAAAAAAAGGCGTTCCTGAAATTATTTGTTTTCATTTCCAGCCTTCACTAATTTATAACGCCGCAATTTTATAAAAGTTACGCTTTCATGAAAAGGTTTTTTGAAAAATTTTTAGGAGGAATTTGCAGAAACTTTTCACACAGCCTACCGTCCCCGCGACACACAGAGGATGAGCAGTACACCGGCCAGGCAACCCAGCCAGAAGCCGTGGAAACAGCGCAGCAAGGAAAGGCTAAGGGGAGCCAGGGTATGAGCAAAGGTGTTGACGACGGAGATGGGCGCCAGCACGCCGCCCAAAAGGGCGCTAAAGGCCAAGTAAAGGAGGGTTTTACTTGGCCGGTGCTCCCTGGCGCCAGGCGACAGGTTAGCTGATTCATGAGCATTGGCGGGTGTTAATTCCAGTGGCCGGTGCTCCCTG
>CAZRVU010000013.1:21391-27103 GCA_964603615.1 uncultured Desulfovibrionaceae bacterium | reverse complement strand
GCTGATTCATGAGCATTGGCGGGTGTTAATTCCAGTGGCCGGTGCTCCCTGGCGCCAGGCGACAGGTTGGGGTTGGCACAAGAGAGGTTTTCCCGCATATCGGTGTGGCCGGCAAGGGGGAAACGGGGTTCGCTGGCCCCGTCAACCCCACCCTTCCCGGAAAAAATGGCGGGATACGCCGCCTTACTTCTGCCGAAAAGGGCGGTGGCAAGATAGAGCCCGAACAGGGCCAGGGGGTAACCGAGGATAAATTCTTTGAAGCGGGGGCGGACACCCAAGGTTTGGTCAAGAAGATTGCGCAGGTTCCCTTCCAAGGAGATGATCGTCCGCACATGTCCGCTACGCGTCAATAAAAAATATACACCGCAAAGCAGCAGGCCGAAAAACAGCAGATTGCCCAGGGTCAGAGGGCGCCGCAGGAGGCGATGCAGGGTGGCAAGAAATGTTTGCCGCTGTTCCAAAGAAAGTTGCAAAGGAAAAAGCGATCCCCTGCAGGCTGAAAAGCTGCGCTTTTTATGATTGCTGAAACTTGCCACGAACACCAGCGCTGTCAGGCCAGAAAGAGCAAGGGGCAGGATATACATAACTTTTACACCGCGGAAGAACTCCAAACCGTGGAAAAAAGGCGGCGTAGTAAGCAAACCATGCACCAGCAGGCCCCCGGCCAAAGAGAGCAAGAAAAGGATAAAAACCCTAAATAAGCTGGTCCAAAGCAGCCCGGGGCCGGGATGAAAGAAGGAGTGCTTGCCCGCGCCGCTGTAGCCATCTGCTCCCTCGCGATCACTGGTCTGATTATGCCCAGCCGCTTTGCTACGATTATTTTCCCCGTTAGAATTGACCGCTTTGCCACAATCATCCGTTTCGTTACGCTTGTTCAATGCGTTATGAACATCCGCCCCTTCAGGATTGCCCGCTTCGTTCCGATCATCTGCTTCATTTGGTTCGCCCACCCCATTTTGACTGCCATTCCTATTGTACATGTCAAGCTCACTTTGCCTATTTATTTCCCGTTCGGCCCCGGGAGGCTGATTGCAGACAGCAACTGGAAGACCCGGATTGGCCGCAGCAGCAAAAGGCCGGGTTAAAAGGTAAAGCGCGCCGTAATAGGGAAAGGCTACAGCGGCCAGCAAAGCCAGGGCCTGTTGCGTGAAAAGAAAGTGGACTTTTAAAAAAAAGGCGAGGGCAACCAGCCCGCCAGCAAAGAGCCCCGTTAAAAGGGCAGGCTGAAGCGGCCAAAAAAACTGCAACAGGTAAAGAACCATAGACAGCACCCCGGCAGCCATCAGCAGGTAGAGCAAAAAATGGCCCTTAAAAGGTTGTAAGGGCAGGGCCTGCCCCGGGGTATAACCATTTTCCTGCAGCGCGGCAGTCAACCGTGCGAGGCGGGCCGCGACGGCCTCCTGTAAAGCCAGGCCGCTCCTTTGGGCAGCCAGCTCACGCAGTTCCAGCTCCAACAGTTGCACGCGGCGTTCGCGCAAACCGCTGATGGCGGCCCGCGGTTCATCGAGGATGCTGCCGGGGCGCATGACCACAAGTTTATAAGCCAAAAGCGGGGCCAGATCCTTCATCCCTTGCGGGAAGAGGTGGTATTCATAAAGGGCAGCGGGAATCCCCCGCGCCCGCATGGCGGCAGCCAGCTCCGGCAGGGTATGCGGATAACCGGGGATAACACCGCCTTCAAAGACGGCGGCAGAAAGCGGGTAACGCCCGTAAACGGCAAGCATCTGTTCCGCCATGCCCGCCGTTTCAACCGTCCGCGGACTAAGATAGGGGTTGATCAACAATCCGGCAGCGGCAACCTGTTCCAACCGGGCGGGTTCGACCCCCAGGCTAAGGGGGGGCAGGTGATCATATTGCACTCCCTGCAGCAGGTAAAGCACCATCTCCCCCTGGCGGTGCATCGTAAGATGAAACAGTTCGCCCCCCTCCACAGCATAAAGCGCATGCAGGTGTTCCCCAACCTGTTCCGCCCAATCGCCGGCAGGCATAAATACCAGGTAATCGCCAAAAGAGAAACCGGCCTCCCGTACCTTCGTTTCCAGAAAATCGCGATAAGGGGAAAGTGCCGGGTTGAGAGCCAACTCCCCGGCCAACTCCAGGTTGCTAAGCACATAGGATCCCGGATCCCGCCGCAGTTGCCAGAGAGTATGTTCCGCCACCCCGATGGAGGTGATCCCCTGCTCCTTGAAAAAAAGCAAGGCTTCTTCCACGGTCAGCCCGGCCCGCGCCGCAAAAATCTGCAGATCGCTGTAACGCACGGTGAGCTCCACCGCCTTGGAAGCCCTGGCCGGGAGGTGGTAAGCGAAGCTGGCGTAAGAGGCGGCAGCCACAGCCAACAGTAAAAATAAAGGCAGAAGGAGTTTTTTAATAAAGCTCATGCTTAGTAATCGCTTCCTTAAATTTCTGGGGTTCGTTACCATTCCAATCCTGTGTTAATCTGTTGATTCAGGTTTGAAGGGCCGCGGGGCCGCTTTGCGCCGGCCAAAATGGTAGAGGATGGCTTCCAGAATGCGCCTGGCGGCCTGGCCATCCCCGTAAGGGTTGACGGCGTGGGCCATCAGTTCGTAAGCGGCATGATCCGTGAGCAACAGGGAAGCGCGTGTAAAAACCGTGTCCCGCTTGGTCCCGGCCAGCATGGCCGTCCCGGCCTGCAGGGCCTCGGGGCGTTCAGTAACATTGCGCAGCACCAAAACAGGTTTCCCCAGCGATGGCGCTTCCTCCTGAATACCGCCGGAATCGGTGAGAATAAAGTGACAGCGGGACATGAGGTTATGGAAGGACAGAGGATCTAGCGGTTCCAGCAGCAGCACCCGGGGGTGGCCTTGCAAATATTTGGAGACAGTGCGACGCACAACCGGGTTTTTGTGGACAGGGAAAACGATGAAAGTATCGGGGAAAGCCTGTAACAGATCGAGCAAAGCCCGGCAAATTTCTTCCAGGGGTTGACCCAAATTTTCGCGGCGGTGGGCCTCCACCAGCAGCACGCGATGTGCACGGAAATCGAGATCCTTCAAGAGCGGATCGCTGAACACAAACCCCGGCCGCACCGTGGTTTTTAAAGCATCGATAACCGTATTGCCGGTGACGAAAATCCCTTCCGGCGGGTAGCCCTCCTGCAGGAGGTTACTACGAGATAGCTCCGTGGGCGCGAAATGCAGCTCGGCAATAACGCTATTGATGCGGCGGTTGATCTCCTCCGGGTAAGGAGCGTATTTGTCCCCGGTGCGCAAGCCGGCTTCTATATGGCCCAGCGGGATTTTCTGATAAAAGGCAGCGAGGGAACCGGCCAGCGTTGTGGTCGTATCGCCCTGGACGAGTACCAGGTGCGGCTTTTCCTGTTGCAGGATTTTCTCCAGCCCGCTGAGGGAACGGGCGGTAATCTGCGTCAGGCTCTGGCCCGCCTCCATGATATTGAGATCATGGTGCGCCTCCAGTTTAAAAAGCTCGAGCACCTGATCGAGCATCTCCCGGTGTTGTGCAGTCAGGCATAAAATTGCTTCCAGATCGGCAACCCCCTGCAGCGTTTTAAGCAGCGGTGCCATTTTTATCGCTTCCGGACGCGTGCCGACGATGCTTAAAATTTTTAACTTGGACATGAAGGCAAAATCTCCCCTTATGGCATTATGATTTAAATTTTATGCCCGCGGCGGTATCTTTAGACGTTTTTTTACCCTTTTTTTGATTCCCCTGTAACCGGCCTGGAAAAGTAAAACCAGCAATGGCATTAAAAATACCGTGCAGGCCATCTAAACGCTTGAAGCCAAAAATAAAAAGGGCAAATATTACTGGAAAAAGGTAACTGTAACCGCCATCAATACGGTCGAAGACAATCGCTGCCAGGCCAAAATAGATGCTGCAGAAATAAAGGACGAGCACCGTCTGGCGGGTACTCAGGCCCAGGTCTAGCAAGCGGTGGTGGATATGCCCGTTATCCGGCTTAAAAATGGGCTGCCGGTTACGAAAACGCCGCCACATAGCGTAGGCGGTATCGGTAATAGGCAGGCCAAAGATCAGCACGGGAATAAAAAGGGTCGTAAAGGCAGCCTGTTTGGTCACCCCGATAATCGCCAGGGCAGAGAGCATAAAACCCAGAAAAAGGCTGCCGGCATCACCGAGAAAAATACGGGCAGGCGAGAAATTATAGGGCAAAAATCCCAGGGCGGCACCGGCTAAAATAAGCGTCAAAAGAGGAACCTGTTGTGATTCGCCGCGCGTCAGGGCAAACATGACGAGGGCGGCAATGGTAGAAACGCCGGCGGCCAGGCCGTCCGCACCATCGATCAGATTGACGGCATTAGTGAGCCCCACTATCCACAGCAGAGTCAGAGGTATGATAAAAATGCCCAAGAAAGTGATCTCATGAAAGGGCAGGGTAATAAATTCGATGCGGATATTGTAAAATAAAAGAATCAAAACAGCAACAAATTGACCGGCAAACTTGGCCTGGTAGGAGAGGCCCTTGAGATCATCATAAAGACCCAGCAGCAAGATTAGCGTGCTACCCCAAAAAAGCCCCCGGAACTGGCCACCCCCGCCGTAAAGATAAAGAGCAAGGGATGCTGCTGCCCAAAAAGAAAGATAAATGGCAACTCCGCCGAGTAAGGGCATGGCTTGTCTATGAATTTTACGTGCATCAGGGTGATCGAGGGCGCCCACGCGGCAAGCCAGCCGCCGCAGGCAAGGGGTAAGGATAAGCCCCAACCCGCAGGCCAAAAGTGGTATAAGATATTGTCGCACCGGCTCAAATCACCTGCTTTCAAAGGGTAACTGCCCTGAACTGCTCTGTATCTGTATTTAGACGCTAGTAAAGAGCTAAAGGTTGCAGGGCCTGTACCGGATCAAATCAATTTTAATTTGTCCGGCCAAAAATTTCCCTGCACCCCTGCAGCGCTCCCTACATCTTATCGCACACGCAGGCAGACTGCAAGCAGGATTTTTATTCCAGCTATGGTTCTTCGATCTTGACAGTAGCCGGTAGCACCTGCATTATCTAGGGCCCGGCCTTTTTTTGCCGGCAACAGGTAGGATCGTCATTAAGATACAGCAGTTCTGCCGCAAAGCAGCAACCGTAAATAAATAGGCTAACGGGGCAACGGAAAAACCTTAGACAATACAGGCAAATATGTTACAATGATGAAAGATTTAGAAGCGATCTTTAGCATAAGGGAGGTAAAGGAATCTTGGCCAAGTGGAAACGCCTGCTGGTAGTGCTGCTGGTTTTGGCCATGCTCGTGGGAAGCTGGTTGGCTGGCGTGCGCCATTTACTGGAAAACAACAACCGCCGGGTGGAGCTGGCGGTGGACGCCCACCTTTTAGTTAGCGATGGTCTGGAAGGCGACCAATCCCTACCAGAAAAGCTTCTTTTATTGCAGGAAGCCGGCTGCACGGCAGTAGCCGTAAGCCCGCTCAGCCTGAACGAATTGGAGAGAAAAGGGGCGATTATTTCTTTAAGGCCGGCTCTTTATTTGGTAGAGGGAGGGGCGGAGTTTGGAGAACAACTCCGGGCGTCTCTTTCTCCCTTCCTGCCAGGCATTGAACTTAAAAAGATACGGGTCCGCCCTGCTACTGAAACAGGTGCCACAGATGCCGGCGTGGCGAACAGGGAGATGGCGGGCGAAGTAGCGGTAACAGTTGTAGCATCAGCAGTAATAGGTGAAAAAACAGCCGGCAAAACAGCGAGCACAGCCGGGGAAACAGGCGGCAGGGCGGCAA
>CAZRVU010000013.1:0-21291 GCA_964603615.1 uncultured Desulfovibrionaceae bacterium | reverse complement strand
AAAACAGCCGGCAAAACAGCGAGCACAGCCGGGGAAACAGGCGGCAGGGCGGCAAGGGCTGGAACACCGGGCGCTGCAGCGACAAATACTGGGATACCGGGCGATGCGGCGGCAAATACTGGAACACCGGGCGCTGCAGCGACAATAGAAGGTTTAAGCTTTGAAGAACTGACGGCGGCAGCACTGCACAACATAGAGTTGCCGGCAGCCAGGCTAAACGCCGGCGGGGCAGCAGAATATCAACTGCTAGCGCTTCCCGGCTGTTTTGCTCCGGCCATCAAGGAGTTGCCGCTGCTTCTGCCGCGTGAACAGATGCTTGCCTGGCAGCGTGCGGACATGCAAGTCGTGCCTCTTTTCAATTATCCGGCCCGCCTTTCCCCCCTGTTCAGCGAAAAATATTGGGAGGTTCTGGCCCGGCAACTGCAAGAATTAAAACACACGGCGGGGATACAATTTGGGCCGGTGGTTTTTCCGGCAATTTCTTTTAGCTATCCGGCACCGCAGGGCGCAGCCGCTTCGATTTTTAAAAAAGAAGGGCTTTCCCTGGGCGCTGTGGAGTTTACACAGGGCCAGGGATTGCATGAATTGGCCGCTGCCTTAAATTATCGCCTGCTCCGCACCCACCAGATTCCCGGCGCCGAGCTCGCCCAACTGGGCGCGCCCCGCGCCCGCGAGCGTTTCCTGCGTGCCGTGCAGGAGCGCAAAGTCCGCTTGCTTTTGCTGCAACCTTTTCCCGAACTCGATCCCCGCAGTGCCTGGGATAACTACCTGCCTTTTGTCCGGGACCTGGGCCGGGATCTGCAAAAAGCGGGGTTTCTCTCCGGCACGGCCTCTTTCTTCCCCGATTACCAGCCCCCCGCAGCCGCTTTAGCGCTATTGGGCGCTGGCCTTGCCGCCGCTGCTATTTTGCTGGCGGGATTTTTCTTCAGCACAGGCAGGGGAAAAACCGTCAAAATATTTGCTCCTTTAGCAGCAAAAACAGCAAAAACCGCCCCGCCCGCGGAAATTTTAGGACCGGCAGGCCCCGGCGTTCATCCCCTGCAGAATGCCGGCATCTCCTTTGGCCATGCCTTCCGGCGCAATACTCTTTGGCTTTATCCCCTGGCAGGGACAATCTTTATCCTGGCCACAGCCGGATTCTTGCTGGCTGGCGAACGCCTGCCCTTTTACACTATGGGCAAGCAGTTGGCCGCCCTTGCTGCCGCCCTGATTTTTCCGCTACTGAGCACTCTTTTTTTCCTTGAACCGGCTTTGCCGGCTCTGCCGGCAGCATTAAACAATAATAGGAAGGAAAAAGAAACAGCAGAAGAAGAAACAGGGCCGGGGGCGGAAGAATATTGGGAAAAAAGGGACGTACTGGAGAAGGATGGGGAAGAGCGGGAGCAAAAAGAAAACCTTAAAGAAAATGGGGATGGACGGGGGGTGTTTTTAAGGAAGCTAAGCGGGAGGTTTTTACTGGCCTCCCTGCTCACCACGGGGGGGGCGCTCCTGGCAGCCGGCCTGTTGGGCAGCACCCCTTTTCTGTTGAAAATCGAATCTTTCCGGGGTGTAAAAATCGCCCAGGCTGGCCCCTTTCTGCTTTTCGCCCTCTGGCTTTTGCTGCAAGGCGGACAAAATTTGTGGCGTAGCGGGCGCAATTTTTTAGAGACCCGCCTGCAAATCAAGCATCTCGTCTTGCTGGCCCTCGCCGGGGGAATTCTTTTGATCTATTTCCTGCGGGGGGGCAATACCTCTTTTTTGCCCGTCAGTAGCTGGGAACTAACCTTACGGCGCCAGCTAGAGATGCTATTGGTAGCCCGCCCCCGCTTTAAAGAATTTCTCATCGGCCATCCCGGTTTTTTCCTTTTTGCCGCCCTCGCCGCACGTCACTGGCGCGGCAGCCGGGTACTTGCCCTCCTGCTGGGGCTCTTGGGGCAGATCTCCCTTTTCAATACCTTCATGCACCTGCACCGGCCTGTGGGGCTGTCCCTTTTGGGCACTGTTTATGGGGCCGGCCTGGGTCTCCTCGGCGGCTTGGTGCTCTATGGCCTGGCGACAGCGGTAGCCCGCCGGTGGCCGGCAGGCAGCGGTGGGAAAAAATAAGCCCGGGGAAAAACCGGCAACAAACCCTGGCTCTAGGCAGCAGGACATATTGCTAGCCGGCTTAGCCAAACCCTTCTCCGGCAAGGCTACCCATGTTTCTGTTGGTAATCAAAGTCTCCGCAAAGCGATCGAGGTGCTCCAGCGCTTTACCCGTGCCTTTAGCCACGCAACCGATGGGATCCTCGGCCAGGTAAACAGGCACACCGGTCTGTTCGGCAATGAGCAGGTGGATACCATTCAAGAGGGCACCGCCGCCGGTGAGGATGATGCCTTTTTCGATTACATCGCCGGACAGTTCGGGCGGTGTCCTTTCCAGCACTTGACGGACTCCCTGGATGACCACCCAGAGGGGTTCGCTGATGGCCTCCCGGACCTGTTCCGCGGTTACCTCCAAAGAGCGCGGCAGGCCGTTGACCAGATCGCGGCCGCGAACCTCCATCGTGCGTTCGGCATCTTTATCGTTGGGAAAAGCGGAACCGACCTTAATTTTCAAAATTTCGGCAGAACGTTCCCCGATCAATAGATTTTGTTCTTTTTTGAGGTAGCGGATGATCGCTTCGTCAAATTTATCGCCACCCACCCGTACGCTGCAGGAGATAACCGTTTCCCCCAGGGAAAGGACGGCAATATCCGTAGTCCCCCCGCCGATATCCACAATCATGCTCCCGCTGGGCGCCCAAATTTCCATCCCCGCTCCCAGCGCGGCTGCACGCGGTTCTTCGATAAGATAAGCTTCTCGCGCGCCGGTCCTGGTTACAGCCTCGATCACCGCTTTTTTCTCCACAGAGGTTGTCCCCGCCGGTATGCAGACAACCACCCGCGGCCTTAAAAAGCGCCGCCTCCGGCACACTTTGAAAATAAAATGCTTGAGCATAGCCTCCGTGAGATTAAAATCAGCAATCACGCCTTCTTTTAAGGGACGCAGAGCAATGATATTGCCGGGCGTGCGGCCCAACATCTGCTGGGCATGTTCCCCGACTGTCAGCACCTTGCGCGTATGTTGTTCTATGGCAACTACGGAAGGCTCGTTCAAAACGATCCCTCTGCCTTTTAAGTAAACCAGCACGGTAGCCGTGCCCAAATCGATGCCCATATCCATAAACAGGGCCATCCCTGCACCTCTTTTCCCTGGTAAGCTGGGCTACTTTATACACAATTTTGTACACAGCATTATCCATGGCGAAAACTCCCCTGGTTAATTTCGCCATGTTTGCCCCGTTTTCCTTTAGTCGGGAAATAATTTCTGCAAATTTAATTTGCCTGGGAAAGAGTTGGATCTTCTTCTCTTTTTTTTGCCATTTCCCCCATTTCTCCCCGGAGCTCTTTTTCGGAAAGATATTTGCGTCGCGTTGCCTCGCCACCCCGCAGATGGCGCTCTGCCTTGTTTTTCTCCAGTATTTTACGCACTTCCCCGGCCAAATTGGTATTGACCTGCGGGAGGCGTTCGGTAACGTCCTTATGCACCGTACTTTTGCTGACACCAAAAATCTGTGCTGTTTGTCGTACGGTGAAGCCTGTCTCAATAATATAATCGGCAATCTCCATTACCCTTTGCAGAATGTAATCCTGCATGGAGCCGCCCCCTTTGTAAGATTTGTAAATTATATGTCCGGTACTGCTGTTTAATTCCTGACACCAATGAAGAAAAGGGGATCCAGGTAGCTGTGGCCCTGCCTGACTTCCAAGTAAAGCAACGGGTTATCCGCCTCAAACGGGCCGGCAGAAGAAGTCCCGGTTTCGCCCAAAGCACCTTTATAAACAGTTTTAAGGGGTAAATGTGGCAGAAGCCCGAGATCTTCCCCCCGGTAGACGCGGCGGCCTTCCTCCACCCATATTTCCCGCAAATTGCCGTAAAAGGTAACATAGCCCCCATCGTGTTCGAGGACGACAAATTGGCTGTAAGGGCTGCTGTCGCCGCTGCCGCTGCCACCTATTTTGCTGACCCGGCCATCCCATAATGCGGCTACCGGCGCCCCGGGTGTGGCCATGAGATCGAGCCCCTGCGTGAAAGCGTGTAGCCTCCCCCCAGAGGGCAGTTCTTTGCTAGTATATTCACCATACGGGCGGCAAACCTCCCAGACAGGCAAAGGCGAAGCAGCCTGCGGCAAGGGCGAAGGCGGGGAAACCGTTGTTGCCACGGCAATATCTCCTGCCGTAACCGTCGTTCCTGCCGCTGTTGCTTTTTGAAAGTCATTTGCCACTGTCGTACCATCGCCGCTAGCTGCCGCTGGCATACCTGCGCTGCTGCCCGCCGGCAGGCCGGCACCTGCACCGCCCGCATTCCCACCAGAAGCGGCACAGTTCGCACTTTCACTGGAAACTGCGCTGCTCACACCCTCGCCAAAAGCTGCACCACCCGCAACAGCGCTGCCCGTGCCCCCGCTAGAACCTGCACTGCCCTCCCTTTCACCAGAAGCGGCACTGTTTGCACTCTTGCTAGAAGCGGCACCCCCTTCTGCCCCCGCCGTCTCCTTTGGTTCACTGTTGCTTGTTTCGTTTTCTTCGCAGCCTACATTTTCAGCCGGCAGCCCGTATTCCACCCCATTCCCCACTTTCCCCGGTAGCTCCAAGAAAGGTATCTTCCCTTGCTTGGCGGTAAAGACAGCCACCAGCAGGAGGAGTGCAAAAATGTAGGCCCCGGCCAGCAGTAAATAGCCGCGGGGGAAAATACTGCCCAATCCTCCGGCCCAAGCGCTGAAAAACGATTTTTTTTCCAATGGTTCTGGCTTGTCTGCTTGCTGGACAGCCTCGTTGGATTGCTGCTTTCCCGTCTGCCGGACAGTTTTATCGGATTGAAAAATGCTGGTTTGCCCTAGCGGCATTCCAGCCTGCTGCTTTTCTGTTTGACCGGCATCGCGACCAGGTAAAAGATACTGCACAACTGCTTCCCATTTCTGCTGCGATCCAGCATATAAACGCTGCAAATAGCAAAAGGCCCTCGTTTTCCATTTAGACATCATAAACACCTGCTCACCCCCGTAAATGTTGTTTACATTTTTAATATTCCTCAAAAATATTTTCAAAAGATGATTGCTCCCGCAAAAATACAGATAGACCCCTTTTGTTATGGGTATTATGTCCAAAAGGGAAGACATTTAAACAATAATGAACTAAGTAATCCCGGGGCTTGCGGGCTAATATATATTAAAGGATGGGAAAATATCAATTGGTAATGGGAGCGAAAAGGATGAAGGGGGGTTGTCTTATTCTTGAGGTTATTCCTAATCTATATCTTGAGCCTGTCCCTCATGTTGATCTTACTGCCGGCGACGATTGCCGGGAGCTGGTGGAGCTGGGAAAAATGCCCGGACTCGCAGGGGGCGCCGGGGCTGCGGGAGGCAGCGGAGCTACTGGAAACCACGGGAGAAGCGACCAGTGCTGATGAAGAAATTGGCCAGGGGAAAACCCCGTATAGAAATACCGGTGACAGCACATATCTTCAAATATATGTTGTGCAAACAGGTGCACTGCAGGAAATAGAACTAGAAGATTATGTCCGCGGCGTAATAGCGGCAGAGATGCCAGCTTCCTTTCACCCTGAAGCGCTTAAAGCTCAGGCCGTTGCCGCCCGGACCTATGCCTGCCACAGAAACAGCCCCGGCGGAGGAGGCTGCCCCCGGCATCCCGGCGCCGCCCTCTGCACGGAGAGCAGTTGCTGCCAGGCCTGGTTGGATGACCACGGGGCGCGGGGAAAATGGCCGACCGGCGAAGCAGACTCCTATTTGGAACGCATCGCAGAGGCAGTCCGCTCTACACGGGGACAGGTTCTAACTTATGATGGGGAGTTGATCGCTGCCCTTTATCATTCCACCTGCGGCGGAAAAACGGAGGCGGCCGCGGAGCTCTGGAGTGATAGCGGCTCATCTTACCCTTATTTGCAAAGCGTAGATTGCCCCTACTGCCGGGGTTCACCTACCTACCGGCAGGAGGTGGGCATGGAGTTTAGCGCTTATGCCGCTGCCCTGCAAGGTGAAAAAGGGGCCCTGCCCGTTTTCGCCGGGGGCAACCTTCCCTTGCTGGAGGTAGTACAAAAAAGTGCAAGCGGCCGCAACTTGCTGCTCCGCCTTGGCCGGCCCGGCCGGCTTTACAGCGGTAGCGAAGTGCGCCGCTTGTTAGGGCTTCCCTCCACCCGTTTTTGCTGGCGGGTGGAGGAAGAAAAAATAATTTTCAGCGTGCAGGGCAACGGCCATGGGGTGGGAATGTGCCAGTACGGCGCCAACGGCCTCGCCTTAACAGGGATGGATTATAGCGAAATCCTAAGTTATTATTACCGTGGTGCTGTTTTGGAGAATCTGGCAACCCGGTCTAATCTGCTGGAATAGAGGCCGGGCGGGGCTGACCGGTTATACGTCCGGTCGATCATATATCCAGGCGGGACTGCATACAGGCGGGGCGATGTGGACATCGCACACCCTGCCCAAATACCATTAAATGTTTGACGCTTCTCGAATGGCCTGGCGGGGCGATGTGGGCATCGCCCCCTACCTGACCGGTTATACGTCCGGTCGATCATATATCCAGGCGAGACTGCATATAGGCGGGGCGATGTGGCATCGCCCCCTACCTGACCGGTTATACATCCGGTCGATCATATATTCAGGCGAGACTGCATACAGGGTTTTTTAGGGGGGCAAGTAGCTAATCCGTGCACCCAGCGCGCGCAGGCGTTCGACCAGTTGGCTGTAACCGCGGCGAAGATGGTTAAGCCCGCTGATTTCGGAACGGCCCCGGGCTGCCAGAGCAGCAAGAAGAAGGGCCGCTCCTCCCCGCAGATCCTCCGCTTGAACGGCAGCCCCTTGCAACTGCCGCCGGCCGGTAATAATGGCCGTGCGTTCTTCAATGCGGATCTGCGCACCCATGCGCATCATCTCTTCTGCATGCCGGAAACGTTTTTCGAAAACCGTCTCTGTCAGCACGCTAGTGCCCCGGGCCAGGGTGAGCAGGGCCATAAACTGGGGCTGAAGATCTGTGGGAAAACCCGGATAGGGCAGCGTCTTAATATCCACAGCACGGGGACAGCCACGCGAACGCACACCAAGTGTCCTTTTCCCGCAATTTTCGACCAGGGCACCTGTTTCCCGCAATTTGGACATCACAGCAGTGAGCTGCCGGGGGATAACATTATCCAGCAGCAGGTCGCCGCCGGTAATGGCCGCGGCAACCATAAAAGTTCCGGCCTCTATGCGATCGGGCAGCAGGCGGTGCCGCCCGCCGCCCAGGGAGGCAACTCCTTCGATGCGCAGCAAAGGGGTGCCGGCGCCTTTGATCTTGGCACCCAAACTATTGAGAAAACGGATCAGATCGCTAATCTCCGGTTCTATTGCTGCATTTTCAATGAGAGTGTGCCCCCGGGCCAGGACTGCTGCCATAAGAATATTTTCCGTAGCGCCAACGCTGGGATAGTCCAGGTAGATAGAAGCCCCTTGTAAACCGGATGTCACTGCTTCAACATAACCTTCATCCATGGTAAATTGTACCCCCATGGCATTGAGACCCTTTAAGTGCAGGTCGATGGGCCGCGTACCGATGGCGCATCCCCCGGGAAGGGGGATGCGCGTGCGCCCCAGCCTGGCTAAGAGCGGACCCAAAATCAAAAAAGAGGCCCTCATGCGGCGCACCGGGTTATAGGGGGCTGTGCTGTTCGTCAGTTGGCGGGCGTTGATGATCATCCGTTCCTGCTTGCGATCACGGAAAACTTTTGCACCGAGGGAAGTGAGCAAACCAGACATAGTATGCACATCGTCGAGGCCGGGCACATCCTCCAAAACAATATTCTCCGAAGTGAGCAGAGAGGCGGCCATGATCGGCAGCCCGGCATTTTTTGCACCTTTGATCCGGAGCCGCCCCATCAGGGGAATGCCACCTTCAATCAGTATTTTCTCCAAGGATTAGCCCCCTTGCAAACAGAACTGGCAAAAAGCCGTGGCATCCATCTGTTACATCCTGATACATCCCCATCAGGTGGCGATAAGTTGCGGCACAGCAACCTCCCAGCACCATACAGAACGAACAGACATGGCTACACTAGCAAAAAGCCATAGCGTCCATCTGATACATCCCCATCAGGTGGCGAAAAATTGCGGCGCAGCGACTTGTGCCGCGAAGCAAAGAGTTCACGGTGAAGCGCAGGCCCTAGGGCAACCCTGCCGGCAGGACGCCGGCAGCCGGCCGTGGGCCCACGGAGGGGCACTTGGCCGGGTAGGTCGACCGGGGCCGTAGCTGAACCGTAGAACTCTCTGAGCGGAACTTGAAGCTCGCCGCAACTTTCGCCGCCCCTGGACTTGAAGCTCGCCGCAACTTTCGCCGCCCTACTAATAGGGGCGGGCAATCAAAGGCGTGCCGGCCCAGAGCACCGTTTTGCCGATATAATCGTCATAACGCAAAGCAAGATTAAGATTGATGCGTAGATCTTCAGCCTGAAGGTAATCCCCCAGGTCGGGTGTATAACCCGTTAGGCTAACCATCTGGCCATCCGTGACACTCTGGACCCTTTCCCCCCCGATCTCCCTGGCTACGGCAAGCGCCAACTCCTCCATTTCAGCGGGCCCGAGTTGCCCGGCGAGATGGCCCGTGAGGCAAAGGGAAAGGTTCCCTTCCTCCACATCTGCCCGCAAAAGTAAGGGTAAACTGCTGGCCAGGTTGCTCAGCACGGGAGCCTTTCCTTCCTTGGTGACGGTAATCAACAGGTGCATTACTTTATTTCCCTCTTGTTCCATCTGCTGCAACAAAAGGCGCAAACAGCCGCCGGATATAAGTTCTCGCTGCCTTTCCACAAACATATAGGTGGGTTCAGCGCCGCCTTCCTCCCCGTCCCCGGCCCCTTCCTCCCCTTCCGGGCCACACCAAGCATGACTAAAATCCCCGCTTGCCCCGGCAGCCATAGTCCCCGGCCAATCTTGATTATTTTGCACCACCCGCAAAGGCTCCCAACCAGTGATACGGTTCAAAAGTTCATCGGCCCGCTCTTCCAGGTCGGATAAATTTGCGCTATCCGCCAGGATACCGAGAGAAGCCCAATAGTGAAGCTCCCCCGTCGTGATCGTTGCATCGGCCAGATGCATAATACGGCAAAGCAGCAAATAAGGATCTTCATGCTTGGACATGGCTTTGCGTTCCGGCGCAAAATGAAACAAAATTCCGCAAGCAGCTATTAAAAGGATAATAATGCCGGCAAATAAAAAACGCCTCACGGTTTTTCCCCTCCTGTTGTTTTTAAAACTTATTATGAACAGGAGTAAAGGTCTTTATACCCGGTGAGGCATCAAAACATTTTAGCGATTTAAGAGATTATCTCCCGGCGGGCTTCCAGAGCACGGGCCATAGTCAGTTCGTCGGCATATTCGAGGTCGCCGCCCACTGGCAAGCCGAAACCAATGCGCGTAACCTTGATGTCCATTGACTTGAGCACATCGGCCAGGTAGTACGCTGTGGCGTCGCCCTCCACATTGGGGTTAGTAGCAACGATAACCTCCTTGATTTCACCCGCCTTAAGCTGCTGCAAAAGTAAAGGAATTTTCAGCTCGGACGGTCCGAGTCCTTCCAACGGGGAGAGCGCCCCGTGTAAAACAAAATAACGCCCCTTGAACTGCCCCGTTTTTTCGATGACGGGGATATCCCGGGGCTCCTGGACGATGCAGAGCAGGGTGCTATCGCGGCGTTCATCCCGGCAAATGGGGCACAAAGTATCTTCCGTCAGGTTGCGGCAGCGGGCACATTGTTTTATTTTTTGTTTAGCTTCGACCAGGGCACGGGCCATTTCTTCCACTTCGCTGTTCTCCATAGTCAGAATATAAAATGTCAGGCGCGAGGCTGTTTTTGGACCGATACCCGGCAGACGGCGCAGGGCTTCTACCAACCTCTCCAGCACAGGAGAAAAAAGCATCGTTGCGGCCCACCTTCTTTCCGTAACAAATATATTATTTTAGTAACTGCTTGGTTACTTATTTTAAACTTTTTTCGCCGCAAAATCTGACAAATTAAAAAAGGTTGCCCGGCAGGCCAAAATTTCCGCCAATTTTTTGCATTTCTTTATTGACCATTTCATCGGCCTCCCGGAGCGCTTCGTTCACGGCGCTGATAATTAGATCGGCGAGCATCTCCACATCTTCTTCCAGCAGCTCGGGCTCAATATAGAGTTCTTGCAACTCCTTGGCACCGCTGACCACGGCGCGCACCACCCCGCCACCGCTGCTGGCCTCCACCTGGCGGCTCTGCAGTTCTTCCTGCATTTTGACCATCTCCGCCTGGACTTTTTGCACCTGTTTAAGCATTTTGCCCATTTTACCATTCGGCATAAATTTATCTCCTTTCGATGGATTACATCCTGCAAATTTATTTTTCCGGGGAGAAACCGGCGAATCCCCAGAAATCCTGGGAATTGAGTTTTTCTGTCCCGGCGGCAATTATCTTCCCTTTAAAAAGTTCGGACATCTCCTGCATATAAAAATCTTCCTCCTGCTTTTTCCGGGATGCATCTTCCGGCGCAGCAGCAGCAGTACCAGTAACAGTGTTTTCTGGAGAAGGCGGTAAATCAGCGGGCAGTGGTTCGGCGGCAGTTGGGGATGAGGCAGCAACTGTTGATGAAGTTTTGCCGGCTACCTTTCCCCCTGTGCCGCCGGCATCATTTGCTTTATTTTCTGTATTTTTCTTTTCCCCCTTGTTCTTCTCCTGCAAGACAACCCTGAAAATAGTACCGGCTCCCAGCAGCAAGGAAAGGAAGTCTTCCAAGTTTTTCCTGTTACGGGGTGATTCAATCCTCTCTTTAAGAACGCTATGGGCCGGGGGAAAGGTAAACATAAAGATCCCGTTACTACAAGAAAGGGGAGCAGCCTCCAGCATGATCGCATGGAGAATGTGCCGGCGCTGTTTTTTAAGCTCCGGCAAAAGTTCCTTATCCCAGAATTCTTGCAACTCCGGTCCTTCCAACGCGCGAAAACTGGCCGGCGGTGGCACGGGCGGCGTTTCCGGCGAGGGTTTAATAGGCCGGGCTTCCGGCACGGACTGTGACTCCTGTACAGACAGGGCCTCCGGCACAGACTGCGGCGGTGGCACAGGCGGCGTTTCCGGCACGGGCGGCATTTCCGGCGAGGATTTAATAGGCCGGGCTTCCGGCACGGGCCCCGCGGCAGGGCCGGGCTGTCCTAAAGTTAAAGTATCTGCGGTGTCAGTTTCACCAGTTGGAACAGGGGGGGCAGGCACTAAAGCCTGGCCGGAAGCCTGCAGCTTCTCTTCCAGTTCCTCCAGATATTGAAAGAGCGCACCGGGGGAAAAATACTGGCGAAAGCGATAGGCGCGCAACAGGCGCAAGAAAGTGAGCTCCAGCAAAAACTGGGGCTGGGAAGAGCTGCGAAGCTGAAAGGTAAGCTCCTGTAATATTTCCAGCATCTCCAGCAGCACTGCATTATCAAATTTCCCTTGATGCCGGGGAAGATACAGTTTTAAACCGGGGACATCGGCAAGGACTTTTTCTTCAACATCGCCCTCCCCGGATTGAAGCACTACCAACTTGCGCAGGTAAAGAAGCAGCTCCCGGATAAAGCGGTGCAGGTCGCGCCCCTCATAGACGAGGTTGCCCAGCGCCGCGAGCCCGCTGCCGGTATCTTCCTGAACGATTGCCTCCAAAATATTAAAAACTGTCTCCGGGGCGGCCAACCCTAATATTTCACGGGCTTCACTGTAGCTCAATTTTTCCCCACCGTAAGCCCGGCACTGTTCCAAAAAACCGAGCGCATCCCGCATGGAACCTTCCGCCTGCTGCGCCAGCAGAAAAAGGGTTGCGCTATCCAGTTCAAAATCCAAGGTTGCCGCGATCATTTGCAGGTGGGCAGCGATCTCTTCGCTGCCCAGCAGGTGAAAGTCAAAACGCTGGCAGCGAGAAATAACAGTTAAGGGCAGCTTGTGTGCTTCCGTCGTCGCCAATATAAAAATCACTTTGGGCGGCGGTTCCTCCAGGATCTTGAGCAAAGCATTGAAGGCCTCGTTGGTCAGCATGTGCACTTCATCCACGATATAAACCTTATAACGGCTTTGTGCCGTGGTGTAAAGGGCTTTATCGCGCAAGTCGCGGATTTCGTCGATCCCGCGGTTGGAGGCGGCGTCGATCTCCAGCACATCCACGCTCCGCCCTTCCATAATTTCCAAACAGGAAGGACAACTGTTGCAGGGCTCGGCGCGAACCCCTTCCCGGCAGTTCAGGGCCCGGGCCAAAAGTTTGGCCATGGTCGTTTTGCCGGTACCCCGCAGACCGCAAAAAAGATAAGCGTGGGCCACCCTTCCGCTGGAAAGAGCATTTTGCAGCGTGCGGGTCACATGCTTCTGCCCCACCACCTGGGAAAAAAGCTGTGGCCGCCAGCGACGGTAAAGGGCGGTATAAACCTGCTGTTTTGGCGGAAATGATTCCGTCCGGGACAAAAAACACACCTCGCTTGGAACGCTTTTTTGGATATTTGAAACCGCCAGACGGCACTTTTTACCAGACGGCCTGGCGGTTCAGTAGTTTTCTTTATAGCTTGGACCGGCAACTTCGTGTGGCCTAAAACTGGCTGATAGGCCCCCTGCCGCCTCCTTGGGGCAGCACCGGCGGAAGAATAAAAATAATGCCGGCCTGTATTTTCGGGATATGTGGTATAAAAGCTGCGTTATTGTTAATTTAATGGCCGTGCACCTGCCTTTGACCCCGCCCCCAGGTGTAACTCTGGCAGTTTGCTCTGCTCCAGCACCCCCGTGGCACCCACAGCGATCCACTTACCGCTGCTTCCTCCCGGATCTGACGGGGTTCATGGGACTGCGCCGCACAGGACCAAAGCTTCCTCACCACTTACCAGAGGCAAACCCTGCAAGACTGCGGGCCGGGGGCAAGAGTTCGACCCTGCTTTAGCGGATTGCAGGTACAGGGCACCGCTACCTCCCCGTCTAGCACGGCCAAATCTTTATACAAGTAAAATGGCGGAGAGAGTGGGATTCGAACCCACGAGACGAGGTTTTGCCCCGTCTACTCGCTTTCCAGGCGAGCGCCTTCGTCCAACTCAGCCATCTCTCCGCGCCGCATTCGTCCCCGGGTATCACTATTTTACCCCAAAGCAGGATTTTTGACAAGAGAGCGCTTAGAAAAAATAGCCCGGCGGGCGGGACTGCTAATCCGCGTTAAATACAAACATAGCCCCGGCCTGCCGATATTATGGCAGGTGCGAAAAAATTAACCTATTGACAGGCGAAAATGCCGTCCGGCGCGCCGTGAAAAATGGTATGGAGTCTTCGTTAACACCAGGCTGACAAAAATTGGGCAGCTAATGATTAAACAACTAATAATTGAACGGCTAGTAATTGAACGGCTATCTATTGGAAATAGTTTACGCCGGCAGCAAAAAGACGCGGTTCTTTGTCCCCGGGAATGTTCAGCGCCACATAGGGCCCCATTCTTTCCGGGTGGCCCATCCGGCCCAGGATGCGCCCGTCGGGGCTGGTAATCCCCTCGATAGCAGCCACGGAACCGTTGGGATTGAAGCTGAAGCTGCCTGCCGGGCCGGGATCGGCACCCCAATCTACATACCGGGTGGCTACCTGCCCGCCGGCGATTAGTCCCGCCAAAGTTTTTTCGCCGGCAACCAACCTGCCTTCCCCGTGGGAAATAGCAACCGCATGCTGCTCACCGGCCGTAACATTGTTGAACCACGGCGAAAGGGTGGAGACGACCCTGGCCTGCACGATACGGGAAATATAGCGCCCGCTTTGGTTCCCGGTCAGCGCCAGAGGACGCGGCGCACCGGGCACACTGAACTCCCCCGCAGGCAGCAGCCCCAGCTTGACGAGCGCCTGGAAACCATTGCAGATCCCTAAAATTAGACCATCCCGTTCTTGCAGCAGCTTCAATATCGCTGCTTGTATTTGAGGCTTTTGTAGAATAGCAACCATTAGCTTGGCCGCACTGTCCGGTTCGCCCCCGTCGCTGAATCCTCCGGGAAGCATGAGAATCTGGGCGCCCTCCAGCCGGCGCACCAACTCCATCCTGGACTGGTCCAAAGCCGCGGGGGAGAGATTGCTGATAACCAGCGTATCCACGAGAGCGCCGGCCCGCCTAAAAGCACGGGCAGCATCATCCTCGCCGGTCGTCCCCGGAAAAATGGGAATCAAAACCCGCGGCCGCGCCACTGCCAGGCGGGGGCGCAAGATTTTACCCTGCCCGTTGTGCCGGTCCGGGATCTCCGGAAATTTTTCTGCGCCGCTTTCCGTATTCCCGGCTAAAGGAAATATTTTTTGCAAAGGCCTCTGCCAGGAGGCGTAAGCCTCGTCGAGGCCGATCTCCACATCGTTGATCCGGATCGCTGCTTTTTCTTGGGTAACGCCCAGCACACGGTAGTCCAAGCCGGCCAGCATAGTTTCCAGATCGGTTTTTTCCGCCAGCTCCAAGACGAGAGAACCGTTGCCGGCCCGGAAAAAATCCTCCGCTGCTACAACATCCTTTAAGACCAGGCCGATGCGGTTGCCAAAGGACATCTTGCTCAGCGCCGCTGCCAGGCCTCCCCTTTTAATCGTGCCGGCAGCAAGCAACAAGCCAGCCTCCCGCAGTGCGGCAAGCGAGAGAAGGTTTTTCCCCAGCACAGAAAAGTCGGGAAGCTCGCTTTTGTCCCTGGGCAACGGCAGCAAGACAACCTTGCTGCCCGGCCGCTTAAACTCCGTAGAAACTACCTGCCGGACATCGGAAGGGCAGACGGCAAAAGCAATTAAGGTCGGTGGCACATGAAGATCCAAAAAAGTTCCCGACATGCTATCCTTGCCGCCGATAGCCGGAATACCCAGCTTTTTTTGGGCATAAAAAGCACCCAGCAGCGCGCTAAAGGGTTTGCCCCAACGAACCGGGTCTGCACCCAGCTTTTCAAAGTATTCCTGTAACGTCAGACGGGCGCGGCGGTAATCCCCGCCCAGCGCCGCAACGCTGGCCACAGCCTCCACCACGGCAAAGCAAGCCCCGTGGAAGGGGCTCCACATTGCCAGGTGGGGATCGTAGCCGCAAGCCATAATCGTGGCCGTGGTCGTCTCCCCGTCAAGCAGCGGCAACTTAGCCACCATCCCTTCGGTTGGCGTAGCCTGGTATTTCCCGCCCAGGGGCATGAAGACCGTGCCGCTACCGGCCGTGCTGTCGAATATTTCTAGTAGCCCTTGCTGGCTGCAAACATTCAAATCTCCAAGGTTGGAGAGCCAGGCCCGGCGCAAATCGGGCAGCGCCCGGGCCACGCCGTCCGGCAGGCAGCGGAAATAATTATCTTCCTCCGCCGGGGCTGGCACCAGCACTTTTGTTTTCTTGCGGACACCGCTGGAATCAAGGAAATCCCGGCTAAGATCAACGATGAGACGCCCCCGCCAGAGCATTTTTAGCCGCCGGCTCGCCGTCACCTTCGCTACCACGGTAGCCTCCAGGTTTTCGGCACGGGCTAAGCGGCAAAAAACCTCCGCATCCTCCGGGGCAATGACCACTGCCATGCGTTCCTGAGATTCGGCAAGGGCAATCTCTGTGCCATCTAATCCGGCATATTTTAAAGGCACGGCATCGAGGTCAATCTCCAGGCCATCCGCCAACTCGCCGATAGCTACCGCAACACCGCCGGCCCCAAAATCGTTACATTTCTTAATCAAGCGGCTCGCTTCCGGCCGGCGAAACAATCTTTGGATTCTTCTTTCCACGGGGGCATTGCCTTTCTGCACCTCCGCCCCGCTGGTCGTGAGCGAAGCAGCCGTATGCTCTTTCGAGGATCCGGTGGCACCCCCGAGACCATCCCGGCCGGTCCGCCCCCCGACGAGCAACACCAGATCGCCGGGCACCGGCTTTTGGCGCACAACATTTTCTTTGGGGGCGGCGGCGATCACAGCTCCCACTTCCATCCTTTTGGCCCGGAAACCCGGCGCGTAATATTCGTTAACATACCCTGCCGGCAAGCCGATCTGATTACCATAAGAGCTGTAACCCGCTGCCGCCCCGGTCGTTATTTTGCTGGAGGGCAGTTTGCCGGGCAGGGTCTCTTCCAATTTTACACGGGGGTCGGCGCTGCCGGTCACGCGCATGGCCTGGTAAACATAGGCGCGCCCGGAGAGGGGATCGCGAATGGCACCGCCGAGGCAGGTAGCCGCGCCGCCGAAGGGTTCGATCTCCGTGGGATGGTTGTGCGTCTCGTTTTTAAACATAACGAGCCACTCCTCTTTTTGCCCGTCGATCTCTGCCGGCACGATGATGCTACAAGCATTAACTTCTTCGGACTCGTCTAAATCTGGCAGCCGCCCGGCCTGGCGCAACTCCTTCATGGCCAGTAGTGCCAGATCCATCAGGCAGACCGCCTCTTGCCCCGTCCCCTCCTTGTAGACAGCCTCCCGCGAAAGCAGGTACTCCTCATAGGCCGCCTGCACCGGGCGGGTAAAAGGCCCCGGTTTGATCGCGATCTCTTCAATTACCGTCCGGAAAGTGGTATGGCGGCAGTGATCGGACCAGTAAGTATCGATTACCCGCATCTCTGTCATGGTCGGCTCCCTATTTTCTGTGTCCCGAAAATAGGCTTGACAATATAAAAAATCTTCTTCATCCAGGCCCAGATCGGATGCTGACCGCAACTCTTGCAAGGCCGTGCCGCTACTGTTATTGAAGCCCTCCAACACAGCCACATCTGCCGGGGCTATAGTTTCCGCCGCCAGGTGCGGGGGCTTTTCCAGGGAGGCTTCCCGCGCATCGACGGAATTGATCACGTATGCCTTGATGCGATCCAGCTCTACCGGGGAGAGGCGGCCCTGCAAAGCAAACACCCGGGCCGTGCGCACAGGCGGGCGTTCCCGGCCGGTAAGGGCCTGCAGGCATTGTGCCGTCAGATCTGCCTGCTGATCAAATTGAACGGGCAGGTATTCCACGGCAAAGACCTGCACCTCCCCCGCCCCGCCCTCCAGGGGTAACTTCTCCTCATATACCAGGTTGGTCAACGGTTCGGCGAAAATTATCTCCTTGGCCCGCACGTATTCGTCCGCCTTAAGACCGGTGAAATCATAGCGGTAAAAGATCCTTACCGTTGCCAATCCCGCAACCTGCAGGTCTTCTTTCAAAACCCGGCACAACTTTTCCGCCTCGCTAGCATATTCCCGGCGCTTTTCCACAAATATTCTTCTGACCTGGCCTATCATTTTTAAATGCCCCCTTCTTGGCTGCCGGCACTGCGTTGCCCGGCAGCTCTTGCCCTTGTAAACAGCCTTTCTAAGGCTTGAAAATGCGCTTATTATTCTGCCCCTATTATAGCACAAGGATTAAAACCTTAGCCCGGCAATTTATAAAAAATAGTTTACAAGTTAACTATTTTATTGTATGCTAATAGTAAACTAGTTAACTAGATAGATCGGAGGAACCTATGTCTGGTATCAGGGATATTTGGTTTTATGCCAACAACATTCTTAACGCAGCGCGGCAGATGGTGAATGAAGAGTTGCAACCCCTCGGGTTGAGCAGCGCCGAGGGCAATATCCTGCTGCATCTTCTGGCGCGAAAACAAGTTTTACGCCAGGAGGACCTCGTTGCAGAGTTGGAGATAAGTAAACCGGCGGTTTCGCGGGCCCTTTTTTCTCTGGAGAAAAAAGGTTTTATTCAAAGGAAAAAGGATCCGGCCGATAAACGGGTCAGCCGGGTATACTTAAAGAAAAAGGCCCTGGAAATCGGCCCGGCAGTAGAAAAAGTTTACGAAAATGTTTTTTCTATGGCTGCCCGGGGGATTTCCAAGGAGGAAATTAAAAGCTTTATAGAGCTATTCCGGCGCGTCTCAGAAAGTTTTTCCCTGGCACGGCAAGAAAAAAGAAAGAGGGGGGCCAAAAATGATTTTGAATGATCTCTTCGCTGCAGTAATCTTAATGCTATATTACCTCATCGGTTTGGTTGCAATCCCAACCATGCTCAAAGCCTGGTCTAAACTGCCCGGCGAGGTAATCCGTAAAACGCAACACGTCGGCTATAGTTTTTCTGTTTTTATTCTCTTGAAACTTTTTAGCAACTGGTATATGGCCATCGCTGCTGCTTTTTTACTGGTGCTTATTGCCTATCCCGTCCTTCTTGTAATCGAAAAAACGTCCCTCTATAAAAAGCTCTTTGTGGACCGGGCAAAACGCGGCGGCGAGTTGCGCAAGCAATTGCTTTACGTGCAGTTATCCTTTGCCATCCTTATCTTTTTGTTCTGGGGTTTGTTGGGAGCCCAATGGCACTATATGGTAGCCGTAGCAATAATGGCCTGGGGCTTTGGTGATGCTGCCGCCGCATTAGTGGGGAAATTCTTTGGGAAGAATAATATTATACATCGCTGGGTGGAGGGGGTTAAAACCCGCGAAGGCACCGTGGCCATGATCGTAACCGCTTTTTTAGCGATCTTTCTCACCCTTTTGTTTTGCAGCGGGCTCTCCTGGTTGACCTGCCTTTTGATTGCCCTGGTCGTAGCACCGGTTTGTGGGGCAGTTGAGCTGTTTTCCCGCCGTGGCACCGATACCCTAACGGTCCCCCTTACTGCAGCAGCTACAATTTTTCCACTGGTTCACCTTTTCACCTATCTGGGGTGGTAATATGAACGGCTCCGGGCGGAATAAAGAAACCGAAAAACGACAAAGAACCCTTTTAGCCTCCCTGCTCCTTAGCTCATGGGCGCCTTTAGCAACAGGCCTGGCCGTGATTATAAGTCACTCCGTCACACAGATTGCCGACTTTATCCGGCGCACTATGGAGTTTCTCGTCTTGTTGTTATCCTGGTTGGTTTTTCGTTACTTGACACGGAGGGAAGAACCGGACGAAGAAACCAAGAAAAAGTGGGAAAGGGTTGTCAGCCTGAGCGTTGCCGCAGCTTTAGGCATTTCGGGGCTGATCCTGCTCTTGATGGCGCTATTTCGTTTTCAAAGTTTTAGGCCGGGGGGCAATGTGATCCCCGGCCTGGTCATTGCAATATTGGGTTTCATCGTCAACTTTTGGTTCTTGCGGCGCTATAGCGCCTTGGAACGCGCCGGCCACAGCCCGATCATTGCCGCCCAGCACCAACTTTACCTGGCAAAAATCCTCGTCGATCTTTGCGTGATAGCAGCTTTAAGTGCCGTTGCTTTCATGCCTGCCCACGCGGCTACAAAGCATATCGATTTCCTGGGCTCAATAGCCGTGTCGATCTACCTTTTATGGAGCCCTTACCGCAGGTGGCAAGTCGAACAAAGCAAGGCCGAAGAACCTGCAAAAGAACAACCTGAACGTTAACACAATAATCCCTGGCCCGGGTCAACATGATTACGAATTTAAATAAAGGCTTCTTCTGCACCAATACTTCGCAGTTGCTCCGGTGTTTCAATACCAATAGAGATTAAACTTGACTTTAAAACTTTACCCACATTTGGTAGATCGGACAATTTTCCCATAAAAACTCTCCTTCATAGTAGGATCTTTTTAAAACAATCCTTTACCCTTGAAGATGCTGATATCAAATTCCTTAGCTAAACTTGCTTGTCTGATCTTCCAATCCCATTTTTTTTTGCCTGTTTTTTGCCAATTATTTCACCTTTCTTAACACTACAATGTTTTCCTTATCCATTGTGGGGAATTTTTTCCCTTTTTCGTTCGTAGGTGAATTTTCTTTTGGCATTCTTTTACTTGAAATATTCCTTGGAATGGTAATAACTGTTTTTAAGTTATATTGGGCTCCCAATTCACTAATTATTACATCGGTCGGTATAGTTATTTTTCTAACCGTTCTATTGCCTACAACCCAAAATTGATAACTATTTACCTTCATGTGTTTTGTTATAGCTTTTATGCTTTTATTTAAATCTAGATAAAAAGACAATACATCTTGGGCTCTTTCTTTATCTCTCTTCATAATTTCTCTTAGGATTTCTTTTAAAGTTTCTGACGGCAAATTATTTTTTCCTGCGTTATTACTGCCGCCTAGCAAATATTTATCCAGCCTTTCTTTTTCTATTTTACTAGAAATATAATCACAACCATCTAGGTCAAGCCATTGTAAAGACAGCCTTGAAAATTGCCCATAGGCAACTGTGGTGCGTGAATCTCCATAAGGAGGAGAAGTAATCATCAGATCCATCTTTTCATTCAGGTTAAAATTTCTAGTATCCCTTGCCAGCACTTCGGTTCCTCGCCCACCCCGGTAACATTTATAAAGTTCTGCCATGCCCAGTTCACATTTTTTTAAATTTGCCTCAAAAACATCAATTACCGATGGATTAAACTCATTAAGTTTTTCTTTAGGCATCCTATATAGCTTAAATTCACTATTGCGTGTATTAGAACAGCTCCTAACTGTTTCGGAAAATGCCACCTTACAAAGTAATTTAATATCTTGTTTTTTAACCTCTTTAATTCGCTGTTGAATTATTTGCAGATGTTTAATTATATAGTCCTTAAACCAATAATTAATATTATAAAAATCGGGAGGGGTAAGCTCTAATTTGTCATTCTTAATGTCAGACACCACTTTTTCTAAAAGGGCTTTGTTTTCTCGTTGTAAAATTTCTGGCTGGATGGGAGTGCATTTTGCTTTAGCTATTAAACAAGCAAGGGGGTTAAGATCCAGTCCGAAAACGTCCAATCCAGCTAAAAGCCCTTCAAGCAAAACCGTGCCCGAACCCACGAAGGGATCTAAGATATTCTTAATCTGCGGTTGATAGGTCTTAATGGCTTTTATTAAATGCTTAGGAATTGGCGGTATCATCATCGCAGGATAGGTGTGTATATTATGAGTATATTTTTTGTTATAAAAAACAAAATCCCAATAACCCGCTGGCAATAATTGGAGGTAATTGATTATTTCTTCATCAACTATTGGCAATATATAGCAATCATCCAGGATTTGTTTGGCTATAGACATTATTTTCCCCCTTAATACGGCCTATTAAATTCTATTTCTGCCCAAAATACATAATCCCTTTAACTCCTTTTGGCAATATTCCATTTACTAGCCTTTGCGCTTCAATATGCGGGACGATGTGGGCATCGCCCCCTACAACCTGTGCGCATCAATACACGGGGCAATGTGGGCATCAATATGCGGGGCGATGTGCGCCTTAATACGCGGGACAATGCGGGCATCAATACACGGGGCAATGTGGGCATCAATATGCGGGGCGATGTGGGCCTCAATACGCGGGACGATGCGGGTATCGCCCCCTAATGTGTCGTTGCCTCAGAGTATTAAGTTCCTTCTCTTAAAAGGT
>CAZRVU010000012.1:50215-50353 GCA_964603615.1 uncultured Desulfovibrionaceae bacterium | reverse complement strand
CGGTTATGGACGCTACCGCACTACCACCGTTGCTGTTAAAGGTTACTGTGTAGGTGCCAGTTTTGGCATCATTAAAGGTTGCTGTCGCTGTAGCTAAAGTATCTACCGCAGCATCAACAGCAGACTGAGTGGCATCAG
>CAZRVU010000012.1:40767-50115 GCA_964603615.1 uncultured Desulfovibrionaceae bacterium | reverse complement strand
TCCATAACTGCTTGCGTAACCCACTGTTCTGAGGGGTCTACGTCTGTGCCGTCTGCGCTTACTTTAACTGAAGCTTTGTTGGCGTTGGCTGTAGCAATGGCAGCAGTCAAGGTTGCCTTGTTAACAGGTTCTTCTACGTCTTCTTTCGTCCCAGCTTGCTTGGCATCATTAAAGTCATCAGTCGCTGTAGCTAAAGTATCTACCGCAGCATCAACAGCAGACTGAGTGGCATCAGCATCATCGGCTACCGCCTGGGCAGTGTCAATGGCTGATACATAGTCATCCATAACTGCTTGCGTAACCCACTGTTCTGAGGGGTCTACGTCTGTGCCGTCTGTGCTTACTTCAACCGAAGCTTTGTTGGCAGTAGCTGCAGCAATGGCAGCAGTTAAGGCTGATTTGTCCACACCTGTGGACCCAGTCAGCTTGTAAAGATAAACGTTACTTGCCCCTGAACTAACTGATTCAAAATGGCCCGGGCTGCCACTTTTATAGGATACATAAAACTTATACGATGATTGTTTTGTGCTTTGAACATATAATTTTTCCTCGCCGCTATCATAACGCCATTCCCCATACCCTTCATCAGGTTTGGTTGATAAAGTAAAAAGATCACTTGCAGCGCTTTCTCCGCGTTTAAGATAACCACCATTGTTTTCTAAATACATATACTTAGGTGCATTTTCCGCCACCCAAAGCATGGCACCCGTAACATTGCCTGCCACTACAGTATCATTTTCCACAGTTACCTGTGAAGCAGCTAGATGCTTACCTTCTGGGGTATTAGTCAGAGCATAATGTTCACCGCCCGACGCAGCAACTACCAGATAGGTCTCTCCGGCTTCTAAGCTGCCCGCTAATTGATAGGCTGTTTCCAACAGCTTGGTTCCATATGCCTTAGTATTGTCAAAGACTGCAGTTGCTGCAGCTAAAGCAGCTACAGCATCATCAACAGCAGCCTGGGTAGCAGCAGCAGCATCGGCTACCGCCTGGGCAGTGTCAATAGCTGTTGTATAGGCGTCCATAGCTGCTTGCGTAACCCACTGTTCTGAGGGGTCTACATCTGTGCCGTCTGCGCTTACTTCAACCGAAGCTTTGTTGGCGTTGGCTGCAGCAATGGCAGCAGTTAAGGCTGATTTGTCCAAACCTGTGGACCCAGTCAGCTTGTAAAGCTTGACGACGTTTGTTCCATTGTATTCTGCTAAGAAATAACCCGAACTGCCACTTTGATAGCCCAGGGAAAATTCCGATCCTGCACCGCCACCACTACTGGTACTTATGGTATAAAGCTTGCTTTCATTATCATAAAGCCATCCCCCATACCCTTCACCAGGAACCACTGATGAAGCATTAAGTTGGCCCGCAGAACCAGACTCCCGTTGAAGGTAGCCGTTATTGTTGGTTAAATACATATACTTAGTGGCGTTTTCCGCTGACCAAAGCATGGTATCCAGAACACCGCTGGCTACTACTTCATTATCTTGCACGGTTACTTCTGTTCCAGCTAAAAAGTTGGTGTTAGCTTTAGCATTGGTCAGGGCATAGTAATTACCGCCCGATTCGGCAACTATCACATAGGTCTCTCCAGCTTCCAGGGTATCCGCCAATTGATAGGCTGTTTCCAACAGCTTGGTTCCATATGCCTTAGTATTGTCAAAGTCATCAGTCGCTGCAGCTAAAGCAGCTACAGCATCATCAACAGCAGCCTGGGTAGCAGCAGCAGCATCGGCTACCGCCTGGGCAGTGTCAATAGCTGTTGTATAGGCGTCCATAGCTGCTTGCGTAACCCACTGTTCTGAGGGGTCTACATCTGTGCCGTCTGCGCTTACTTCAACCGAAGCTTTGTTGGCGTTGGCTGCAGCAATGGCAGCAGTTAAGGCTGATTTGTCCAAACCTGTGGACCCAGTCAGCTTGTAAAGCTTGACGACGTTTGTTCCATTGTATTCTGCTAAGAAATAACCCGAACTGCCACTTTGATAGCCCAGGGAAAATTCCGATCCTGCACCGCCACCACTACTGGTACTTATGGTATAAAGCTTGCTTTCATTATCATAAAGCCATCCCCCATACCCTTCACCAGGAACCACTGATGAAGCATTAAGTTGGCCCGCAGAACCAGACTCCCGTTGAAGGTAGCCGTTATTGTTGGTTAAATACATATACTTAGTGGCGTTTTCCGCTGACCAAAGCATGGTATCCAGAACACCGCTGGCTACTACTTCATTATCTTGCACGGTTACTTCTGTTCCAGCTAAAAAGTTGGTGTTAGCTTTAGCATTGGTCAGGGCATAATGTTTGCTGCCCGACGCAGCAACTACCAGATAGGTCTCTCCGGCTTCTAAAGAATTTGCAAGTTCAAAACTACCGCTGGCCCCTTCACCACCAATGATTACTGAACCCCCGGAAACCGTATTCCCTTCAAGGTTTTTATAATCAAAGTCAATTTGGGTGCCGCCATCGATCTCCGTCAATTCACCTAAAAGCCCATATGCACCATTATTACCATCCAACATGGAACCATAGGTCAAATAAGTAAAACTGATCGGCCGTTCTGTTCCACTTGATGTTGTTTTAATTTTGAAATCCTTGGTCATAACATCGCCGTAGTAGGGATCGCTCACAGTATGGTTATGTCCCCAAAGAAAAATGACGTTTTCATGATCGTTCAGCACATTCAAAAGGGCATCTGCATTGCCGGTAGTCCTGCTGCCCCAATAGCCGCTACCGTTATAATAATGGATCGGGCAGTGGGAGGCCACGAAGACCGGTTTTGAGGCATTGATATTATTTAATTCATAAGATAGGGTGCTGATATCATTATCAAGAAACCCCCAGCTTGAGGAATCCATAGCATAAACAGCGTAATCATCACCGTTGTAAATGAGACCCTTATCAAAATTATCAGTCACCGCGGTATCATGATTGCCCTTTACTAATACACAGGGCATACCTTCGCCATAAGCCGCCCGGACAATACCAACACATTCCTGGGCAATACTCCATGAGGTACCTTCATTCGTTCTATTTGGATAATCGCCGCCAAAGATCATGCGGTCCAGCGCGGGTGCACTATTTTTTAAGTTGTCAAGCCACGTGGTCAAACTATCGGTTCTGCCGTGCACATCCGAGGTAAAGCCAATATAAGTTTGGTCGGTGCCTGCTGCAGCGGCTGGTGTAGAAAATGGCGTGGTTAATGTCAGTAAAAAAGTAAGTAGTAAAAGGAATACCCCTGCGGTTTTTAAGCTTGATCTTAGGCTTGGACGACGTTTTGCCGCGGCTTTTCCCTCATTGCTCTGGCCGGGTTGGGGATGGTGCCTCCTTTTAAAATAGTGATAAAACATATATCTTCCTCCTTAATATAATAATCATTTAAACATTGCCTTACTAACCCAAATCATGTTTTATAAACTGTAATCCTTTGTGCTTTTTTGCAACCTCCAGTTATGATATAAAAACCAGCCCTCCTTCCGAACCTCATGGTGCACCTCTTTTTGCACTATCCAGTCCAGTAACGTTTAAAAAAATAACCGGCCCTCCTTCCGTGGCCGGTTACGCTGCTTGCCCCTGCCGGTATGAAGCGTCCATCTTTTGTCCGGCAATCATTGCTCTCCACTAAAATTGTTATCTCAGGTTATTGTCTGGAAACTGCCTTTGGACCAGGTTCTTATAATCCAAGCAAAATACTGTTTCTGCCAATAGGCCGGCAGTTTCGTAAACGATACTGCTAAAGGACATTTATGTTGTCCCATTATGATGTTTCATACTAAAACTGTGCTTTGCTTCGATTTTACCTCTTTAAAATTATATTGGAATGGGCAAAACGTATACTTTTTAATAATCCTAAAGAATACTTTTTATATAATTCTAAAGTAGTATTCCTCCTTAGAATAACCTTAGATAAGGCCTTAATCGACACCCCTTAATCTAGACCCTTCAACCGAGTTCCCCTTAATCGTATCTCCTTAATGAAATAAAAAAACACTGCCCTGTTTGTTCTGTTTGCCTGCTTTTTTATGTAAACACCTAAACGCCCCTCCTTCACTACAATTTTTCTCACTATTCATTATAGGGGACAACTTCTTAAATATTTGTTAGAATTTGCTGGAACAAAATATTATTTGGGGGACATTAAAACCCAAGAATGTGGCAGTTTTTACAGAGTATTTAGCAAAAGGGTGCAAACAAAGGCCGTAGCTCAAATAATAATGCCGGACTAAAGCGGAATTTGTCGTAAGGTCGAGCAGTAAAAACCTCTTTTAAGCAAAAACAACCCGGGGAAACTGTTCCACCGTGTAGGTAGGGTAAAAACAGCGCCGGATAAATTGCTCCTCCGGGTAAATTGGACAAAAATAAACCCGGGGGTCTTTTCCCCGGGTAAGGTTGTCATTATTATAGAAGCCGACTATTACCACTTTTTGAAATTGGCGGCGAAACCGCCGGATGTACCCCGGCTTTTTGGCAGAGTGCTTGCCAGCCGCGGTCAATTCTTTCCTGCAGCAAGGCCCGCTCCGCCTCCGGCAAGGAGGAGAAACGTTTCTGCCCTTGCAGGTAAGTTTCTACCGGCCAATATTCCTCCGGCAAATAGTTGATGCGGTAGCGCTCCCCATCTTCCACTTCGTAGAGGGGGAACAAACGGGTCAACACTGCGAGGCGGGCCAGCTTGACCGTGAATTCAATGGGGCTGCCCCAACCCTGCATGCAGGGGGTAAAAATGTGCAAGAAACGAAAGCCCTCAATCTGCATGGCCCGCCGCATCTTGGCCAGCATATCCCCGGGATAGGCAATATTTGCCGTGGCAGCATAAGGGACCTCGTGCGCCGCCACTATTTTCATAATATCTTTCTTGGGGCTGCTTTTAATTTTGGGGGCGGGCGTGGTCGTAGAGTGGGAACCATAGGGGCTGGCCGAACTGCGCTGCGTCCCCGTATTCATGTAAGCTTCATTGTCGTAACAAATATAAATGATATTTTCGTTGCGCTCAGCCACCCCGGAAAGGCCCTGCAAACCAATATCAAAGGTGGCCCCGTCCCCTGCCAATACAATGACCTGCGTCCGGGTATCCCCGGTAGCCTCCAACCCTTTTTTGATGCCGGCACCAATCGCGGCAGACGAAGGAAAAGGGCAATGCAGGACAACTGTTTTGAGGGAGCGAAAGGGCTCCACGCCGGAGATAATACTCCAACAAGAGGCCGGAATAACAATTAGCGCTTCGGACCCGGATATTTTGATCAGATGGCGCACCGCCAGCGCCGGGCCGCAACCCTGACAAGCATTGTGCCCGCTAAGCATAAATTCTTGGCGCGGGATAGCGCCTACCAGTGTATCTATCATTGCAAATCCACCCCCCAGATGATCTTTTCGCCTTTTAGGCCGCGGCCATTACCACCGTAGCCAATTCCTTCGCCGCTGCGCTGGCCGTTGCCGCCACCGCTCCGGGCCAACGTCGCCGCCAGTCCCCGCTGCAGCAAGCCCGGTGTAAGATCCACGCCCCCGGCCAGGTTCAGCTCGAAGATCTCCCCCTGAAAAGGGCTCCCTTGTAAAACAGCGCGCAGCTCCTGGGCAAAGATGCCTCCGGTGCCGGCAGAGAGATCGCGATCGATGACCACGACCTTTTTAATCTGCGGCTGTGCCAAATGGGAAACGATCTCCTCCCCCGGCAAGGGCCGGAAAAGCCTGATGCGCAACAGCCCTTTCTTGCCGTCCTGTATGCTGCCCTGCCGATCAACCAAAACAGGCAGGGCGCTCTTGACCGTTTGTGCCGCAGAACCGGCAGCAACGATCACCGTGCTGGCTTCCTTCATTTGATAAGTTTCTACCAGCGGGTAACTCCGGCCCATAAGCGCTGCGTATTCCTGCATGAGCGCCTGCGCCAGGCCGGGAATCTTCAGCATATCGCGATGGCGCCGCTGAAAAACACGGGACACATAGCGGTAATCCGTAACCGCCTGGATGTTTTGCGGCCGGTCCGTCCGTAAGGCTGCCTTGTCCGGCGGCGCCGGCAAGAAAGCATCCACCTGGTCCTGCCCCGGCAGCTCCACCGCCTCATGCGTATGTGAAAGCACAAAGCCGTCGTAGACAACCATGCAGGGAATACCGGTTTCCTCCACCAAACGGAAAGAAAAGATGACCGTATCCAGTATCTCCTGGACATCGGCGCAATAAAACTGCAGCCACCCCGTATCGCGCTGCGCCAGGCTGTCCAGTTGATCTGGTTCCAGGCTCCAGGGCGCACCCAGGGCCCGGCTGGCATTGACCATCACGATCGGCAGGCGTGCACCGGCGGCCCAATGCAGCAGTTCATGCATATAAGCCAGGCCCTGGCTGGAAGTGGCCGTAAAAGCCCGCGCCCCCGCATAGGCGGCTCCGATAATATAGGCCAGGGCGGAGTACTCCGATTCCACGTTGACGAACTCTCCGGGGAAATTTCCCTGCGCGCACATTTCGGCGATACTTTCAACCAGGGAGGTTTGCGGGGTAATCGGATAAGCGCAGACCACCTGGGCCCGTGCCAGTTTTACCGCTAAAGCAGCCGCCTGATTACCATTTAAAAGTTTACGCTCCATGCCAGGGCACCTCCTCCAGCGCCAGGACCCCCGCCGGGCATTCCGTAACGCAGATCCCGCAGCCTTTGCAATAATCCAACAGAATATGGAATGTACCATTGTTTTCTTCTATGGCCGGTTCGGGGCAAAAAACCCAGCAGACACCACAACTGCTGCACGTTCCGCAACTAAAACAGCGTTCCGCTTCCTCCTGCGCCGAAGCCGTAGCCACCCGCCCCTGCCGCGGGTAGAAAACGGGATTTAAATGTTCGTAGGGCAGGGCCTCTACTTCCCCCTGCAGCGGGAAAACAATTCCCGGAATATCTTCCGGCTCAGGATATAGGCCCAAAGCCCGCAGGAGCATGAGGGCAGCCTTGCGCCCGCTAAAAATGGCCGCCGCCACGCTGGCCGGGCCGGTCAGGGCATCACCGGCCAGCAAGACAATATTTTCCCCGCTCAAACGGTCCTCTGCCGGCACTTCCCCGCCTCCTTCTTCCAAAACTGGCATAACCTGGAGCGATGAAGCCAACTCCGGGAGGCCACTTTCCTGCCCGGCAGCAACGACTAACAGGTCACAAGGCAGCTCATGGGCTGTTCCGGGAAGAAGTTGCAACTCCTCGCCCCGCCGCGAAGGGGCAACGCGCCGGGTGCGCACCATTTCTACACATCTCGCGCCGCAAATTTCCTGCAACACCGTTTGAAAAACAAATTGGACACCGGCTTTTGCAGCAGCCTCTACTTCTTCGGGGTGAGCGGGCATCTCCTCACGGGAACGCCGGTAAAGAAGGCTGACACCACGGGCTCCTTGCAGCTTGGCCATAGTGGCGGCATCAACAGCAGCGTTACCGCCGCCCACGACAATGACCCGCTTTGCTGCCACTTCTTTTTGCCGGCCCAGATGAATATCGCGCAAAAAATTCAGGGCACCGGTAACACCGGGTAACTCCTCACCCCTGATCTGCAACGGCCTGTTTTGCTGTGCGCCAACAGCAAGTAAAACGGCATCAAAATTTTCCTGCAGCGCCGCCAGGCCAATTTCCCGGCCTACTTCCCGTCCGGTCTTGAACACCACTCCCTCTGCCTCCAGAATCTCCAACTCCTTGTTTAAAATGGAGCGCGGCAGGCGGTATTCCGGTATACCCGTGGCTAAAAGCCCGCCGGCCAGGGGCAGCTTCTCAAAAATTGTAACCGCCACCCCCTGCAACTGCAGGTAATAAGCACAACTCAGCCCTGCAGGGCCGGAACCAACGATAGCTACTTTTTTATTTTTTTGCCCGCGGCCACCGGGCCCGGGTGTGCCTTTGCTGTCCGGCCGGTAATTTTCCTGGCGCCAAAGGCCAATGGCTTTTTCTACCTCGCGGACGGCTAGCGGTTCATCCCAAAGGCTGCGGTGGCATTTTTCCTCACAGAAGCGGTAGCAGACATGCCCGGTGATCGCCGGAAAAGGGTTGTAGGCCTGCATGACTTGCCAGGCCCCCTGCCAGTCACCCTGCCGGGCCTTATTCATCCAAAGGGGTATCCCGCTTTCCAAAGGACATGCCAGGCGGCAAGGCGCATACCTTTCCCGGAACACAGGCGTTAAAAACCGCCAAAGACCGGTTTTGTTTACTGTCGTGGGGATCGTTTCCTGCAGTTGCCCGTGCCGGGAAAACCCGCTTTCAACGGAAGATGGCATCTTTTAAAACCTCCCTCACCTCTAGAAATCCCCGCCTTGCCCCCGCCAAATTTTCCTTTTCATAACCGGGAAACTTTCCCTGCAAAGCCGCGGTGAAGGTCTCCTGCGGGGCCAACTGCAAAACCCGGACGAGGGCTCCCAACATTACGCTGCTGATCAAGGGCACCCCCGAAAAAATCAAGCCGCAGCCCGCCGCAATATGGGCAGCATCAACGCTAAATATTTTCCTATCCTGATCGTTTTCTAAACCGCGGGGCAAGTTCCCCTTTGTTGAATTTAAAAGCAGCATCCCGCCGCTTTTTAAGCCAACCATAAAAGTTTCCGCAGGCAGCGAAAGAGGGTCAAAAACCGCAACGCAATCGGGTCTGGTGATACGGCAGCGCGGCATTAAAGGGGAGCTGCTATAACGTAAAAAAGCAGCCACCGGCGCCCCGCGCCTCTCTGCCCCAAAAAAAGGAAAAGCCTGGGGATAATAACCATTACAAAAAGCAACCTCGGCCGCGAGCGTAACGGCAAGAACAGCTCCCTGCCCACCCCGGCCGTGGACACGCACCTCCACAAGGTCTTCCGCAGACATAAAAAACCTCCTTATGATAACTTTTACCATTATAGCATGAAACAATGTGTAAAACAGGGGATAGTTCCTTGTTTCACAACCCGAACAAAAGATGAAACAGGGGATGGTTCTTTGTTTTAGATGGCAACTGGCTGTGCCCGGGATAATAGATAATACTAAAATACCGCTTTTAAACGAAAAAAGCAAGCACAAAGTTGTGCACAATATTGTTAAAAACCAAAACAAGGGGGGGTTGGAGATAGCTGGAAAAGAAAAAGCTGTTCTGATCATAATTAAAGGCTGCCCGGCTGCAATGTTTTTATCAGCAGTCATGGACAACCTTCATTTCGAAAATTCTCGGATAAAACAGGTAGCGAAATATTGAAACAGAGAACCGTCCCCTGTTTCAACGTAAAACAGTGAAATAGAAAACCGTCCCCTGTTTCAAAACAGGTAGCGAAATATTGAAACAGAGAACCGTCCCCTGTTTCGTCCCCTGTTTCGTCCTGTTTCGTCCCTGCAAACCGCCCCCGCTTTTACCGTGCTTTAGACCTGTTCGGATTTTTTCACCGTAA
>CAZRVU010000012.1:34523-40667 GCA_964603615.1 uncultured Desulfovibrionaceae bacterium | reverse complement strand
CAAACCGCCCCCGCTTTTACCGTGCTTTAGACCTGTTCGGATTTTTTCACCGTAAAGAGAACGTGGGCACGACGTTCCTTAATCATTTTTTCAACTTTTTGTTCCAGTTCTTCCGGCGTAAGAGACGGTTCAAAGCAGTGCATCCCCAGGCAGGCAAAAGCCGTGGCCTGCTGGACAGAGGCATATTCATCCTTGCCCCATTCCCGGGCCTGTTCCGGCGAAATTAGACGCACAACCTTGGGAGGAATAAATGCTGCCAGCGCCGCGCTATGCAAGGGTAAAAGATTGGGATCGCCTGCGGAGCCAACAACATCGATCACCGCGCCCCTTTCCCTGACACCGAAGGCTGCCAACGCCAAAGATGTACTAAATAAAGCATAGCGGCGGTATTCTCCCATAAAAACATGCACGAGATCGGCAGCCTTTTCGAGGTAGGCTTCTTCGCCCGTTAAAAGAGCCAGCTCCGTAAACCAGCGGGCACAAAAGGAATTGGCACCAAAATCAAAATGAGGATGCGCCAGCCTGCCGGGTTCCTGTTCCTCTAGGGGCCTGTCGCTAAGGCCCCCCCGCCCCGTAGCCAAATTTTCCAGGCAGTATGCCGCCAGTTCACGGGAAAAGTCTAGCCAGGCGGGATCCCCGCTGGCCTGGTAGGCTGCTGCCGCCGCAAAACCCATCGCCACCTGATCCTCCAAAAGTCCCCATACTTTTGCTTTTTTTTCATCCGCGCCCAGATAGTGGGCCATACCTTTGCCCGGTTGATAACAATTATCCCGGAACAACCGGAGCGTAGCCAGGGCATGATCATACCATTTTGGTTCTGCCAGAATAACCGCGGCCAAAAACAAAGTGTTTGCCAGGAGGGCATTCCAATTGACATAGATATGGCGATCAATTTTGGGCCTGACTCGTTTTTGCCTTTCATGCAAAGGCAACTTATAGTATTCCTCATCGGCATCCTGCGAACCGGCCCAGCCTCCTGTTTCCGGCAGAAACAAGTTGTTCTCCAGGTAGCGCAGGACATCCCGTGCGGCACCGGCAAAAAATTCATCACCGGTAAATTTAAAAGTGGTAAGTAAAAGATGTAGCAGGCGGGCGTTGTCCTCCAGCATCTTTTCATAATGAGGGACGCTCCAATCGCGCGTTGTGCTATAACGGAAAAATCCCCCCTCTACCGCATCGTAGATTCCCCCGGAAAACATTGAACGCAAGGTGTGAACAAAGATATTTTCCCATTGCGGATCCCTTTCCTGGTAAAGGCAGGCTATTTGTGCCAGCTCCAATGCTTCGGTCATGGGAAACTTGGGATAATCGCCAAAACCGCCGTAGTGGGCATCGTATTTTTCCAGGATTTGATCGGCTGCAAAACCAAGCAGATCGGCAAAGGTTTCAGTCTCCTGCCCCTT
Source organism: uncultured Desulfovibrionaceae bacterium (assembly GCA_964603615.1). Lineage (GTDB taxonomy): Bacteria > Bacillota > Dethiobacteria > DTU022 > UBA8154 > JAAZMI01. The sequence continues at coordinate 39,264 of CAZRVU010000012.1, read as the reverse complement.
TTCCCTGCGCTCGGTCACCAGGATACGGCTGGGTTTGCGCCGGAGAGGCTTAACCTGCCGGCCAGACAAGGCCAGGCCAAACTCGGAACGCCTGGAGCGCACCTTCCTGATCATCCCGGCAGGGGTTTTTTGGTATAAACGGCGCACACCGCCGATCATCTCCAGCATCTTTCCCGGTGAAATATAGGTCCCCCCGGTAATTACTTCACCCTCCGGGGTCAGGAAAGCCGTTGTTGGCCAGCCCCCCAGATTATAACGATTGTTAACATCCGGCCGCTGGTCCGTATCCACCCGGATCGGAATAAAATTCTTACTGATTTCATCAACTACCTGCCGGTCACTATAAGTGCTATCATCCATAACGTGGCACCAATGGCACCAGGCCCCCGTGATGCTTAAAAGAATGGGTTTGTCTTCTTTTTGTGCTTTCGTAAAGGCCTCGCTTCCCCAGGGATGCCAGCCTATGGAATCCATTAAATCTGATGTTTTGCCCTCATTCGATCCCTCTTTACCTTTATCTTTATCTTCAAATTCCATTTTCAAAACACCTCGCTTTTTTTTATTTTTCCTCAGTGTTTTGTTTTTATGTAAAAACAGGGGGCCCTCCAATATCGTAGAAATTATCGAATGATGCCAAAACCCGTAAATATACAGGCGTGGTTATTGGAAAGCAATACGGTAAAAACAATGTTTTCACCATATTGCTTTCCACCTGTTTATTGTTGTAATTACTCAGGAACAAAATTAGGAACAAATTATAAAATTAAAAATTTGAGGCGCTTACCCCTGTGAAAGAGGCAAGATTTTCTAGGATGGGAAATTATCCCGGTGGTTTATGGCCCTTTTTTTTCGTGCCCGCAGAAAGCGCACTGCCTTCCAGGCTAAATAAGCCAGCAGGCATAAAGGCACCAGTAGCGGCAGCGAGCCGATCAGCACTATAAAAAAATTCGAAGCCCCTCTCAGCAACCGGTTCGTATTCAAGACCAGCAGGTACCCGATCCTTTCCGCAAAAGAACCAACGCCGCCGGAAACCGCCACCGTTTGCGGGTCTTTTTCCTCCAGCCTGATCTCTACCGTGGAATAACTGACGCGCTCCCGCAGGTACTTAAATTCGGCAGACATGGCCTCTAAATCGCCCCGGATCCGGCCCAGTTCTTTCTCAATCTGCAGGATTTCTTCTACGTTCTTGGCCCGCTCCAGCAGCTCCCGCATGCGTTCCTCTTGTACGTCGAGATTTTTCAGGCGGGCTTCCAGATCAATATAGCGCATGGTCACATCGTCAGTGTAAAGATGTGGATTCTTTACTTTGCCCAGATCCTCCAGCGATTCTAAAAAATAATCAAATTTGTGCTCTGGAACCCGCACGGCAAGCTGCCCGGCACGGCGATCGTCCCGGAGATCGTAAAATTCCAGTGATTCGAGGTAGCCGCCCAGTTCTCTGACCCGCTCCTGAATTATCCCGGAGGCATCTTTTACATCTTCAATTTCCAGGGTGAGCCGGGCATGCAGGATCACATAGCGTTTTTGTTCCTTCCCGGCCACTGAGCCCTGAATGTCGCCGTCAGGGCCACCCGCAGGTCTAGAAACGACCTCCCCTGCTTCTTGCGGCGCCTCCACCCCACCCACGTCCGCCAGGGAATATTCCATCACGGCTAACTCTTCATTTCTCCCCGTGAATACTTCGCCTGAATCCTTGGAAGCAGCGCTGCAACCGGCACCGCAGAGCAGTAAAACCGCAACCAGCAGCAAAGCACCTCCAGTAATAATCCTCTTTTTAAGTTTTCTCTGTTGTGTTTTGCCGGATATCTTTAATTTACCCTCCAACAGCTTGACCCCCTTTTTTATTTCTACGTCTAGAACGTATGGGCCGCCCTAAAAGTTCCCGCAAAAGCTCTCACTTTAAAAATAAAACCAGCCGGAAAAAGCACAGCAGCGATGTGGTATTTCCGGCTGGTGATAAAATTACCTGAACGCTCATGTTAAAACGATGAAAACATTTTTTGTAGGGGCAGCGTTCCACCCCCGCCCATTGCCGAACAGGTTTTCTGCTAATTTTTAACGTGGTAGAAACGATTGATTTATCGCCCTTTAGTAATCGCTTTAACGCTGGCCCAGTTCCTGTATTTTAGTCAGGGTCTCAGCAATAGATTCGCCAAAATTCGCCACTTCTTGCGGCGTAAAGTTCACAAGAGCCACACGTTCTTCCTCAATCCCCACCTCAGCAAGGATCTTTTTCACCCGGCTGACGCGCTGGCCAGCCCAGAACATCGTTTTTTGGAAGGGGCATTTGCCGCTTTCTTCATCCTCGGCACAGCCCGCCACGATCACGCTGTCCGCTCCCAGTTGGAAAGCTTTTAATAGGTGAGTGGTGTCGATCTTGGAGATGCAAGGGAATTTGACAACCGCCACATTGGCCGGTTTACTATCAATAAAGCCTTCAGAAAACTCCGGCAGGGCGTAGGCACCCAGGCCGCAGGAAAGAATCAAGACAGACGGCGCCCCATTTCTGGAGGCCACCAGATTTTTGACGGCAGGCTCCAGGTTTTCTTCCGCCTCGGCAATGTAGGGCGTCCGGAATTCAATGGCAATATTGGGGCAAACGGTGAGGCAAAGCCCACAGGCCTGGCATTGATGATCGCGGATAATCAGGCCACCTTCCGGGCCAACCACGGGCACGTTGTAAGGACATGTCCGCAGGCAAGTAAGGCAGTCGGCACATTTTTCCACCACTCTTTGTGCACCGGCGGCGCATCCCAGGCAGCGCAGGCTTTCCCAGACTGCCATCGCCATAGTATAGCCTTTTTCCACCGGTATAAAATTATCAGAGCGCTCCGCGGGCGTAAGCATGGGGATTTCATGCCGCGCGATTTTCTTGACATTTTCAATTACATCGGCAGCTAGCTCTGGCAGGGGTTCGTCTTCCGTAATCATCGCCGTATGGAAAGATTCCCCTTCGAGGTAATTGGCTATCGCCAGCGCAGCCACCCGCCCGTTAGCCATAGCCTTAACCGCCGTGGTGGGGCCGATAGCGATCTCGCCGCAGGCAAAGACCCCTTCCACAGGTGTCTGCATGGTGTGCGGGTCGACGATCAGCATACCCCGTTCATTGACCGGCACGCCAGCTTTTTGCACCGCCGCCAGGTCGGAGGCCTGGCCAATGGCAAAAATAACGGTATCTCCGGGCAGGGAGGTCAAATTGTCTTCATTATAACAAGGGTTGAATCTGCCGGCCTCATCAAAAACAGCGGAACATTCCTTCAGCTCCAGCCCGGCGATCTTGCCGTCCTCGATCTTAACAGCTTTGGGGCCCCAAGAAGGATTCATTTCCACGCCTTCCTCCTGGGCTTCTTCAATCTCCCAGGGGAAAGCCGGCATCTCATCAGCCGACTCGAGACAAGCCAGCCTGACTTTGGCCGCCCCGCAGCGCACCGCCGAACGAGCCACATCCATAGCCACGTTGCCGCCACCGATGACGACCACTTCCCGCCCGTCAAGCCTAAAATTTTCCCTTTTGGCTGCTCTTAAAAATTCGAGGGCCAAAAGAATTTCCTGGTGATCCGCTCCTGGAATAGGTAAGCCGCGACTAGCCGTCAGGCCCACGGCGATAAGTATAACCTTAAAACCTTCCTTCTTAAGACCTTCGACATCAAAATCCGTGCCGAATTCTAGACCGGACTTAAATTCTACACCTATTTTCTTCAAATTTTCAATATCTTGCTCCACGGTTTCATCGGGCAAACGATAAAGAGGGATAAAGTTGCGCGGCGCCCCGCCAAAAAACTGTTCCCGTTCAAAAACAGTGACAGCACATCCCTCTAAAGCCAGATCAAAAGCAGCGAGCTGGCCGGCGGGCCCGGAACCAATGATGGCAACCTTTTTTTCGGGATCTTTTTCTGCCGGGACAGGAAAATCTGCCTGGCCAAATTCCACCGCCGCCCTTTTTAGGCCCCGGATAGAAAGAGGCTCATCTACATTCTGGCGCCGGCATTCGTCTTCACAGTGATGGGCACAAATAGTACCGCACACGGCTGAAAGGGGATTGTCTCTTTTTATAGTTGCTAGCGCGCGATCGAAATCCCCGCTGGCAATTAAACGCAAATATTCCCGTACCTCCTGATGTATAGGGCAGGCCACCTGACAGGGGGGCAGACCGGGGGAACTTTCTTGTAATTCAATATTGCTGTTGGACATCAAGTTCACTCCTCGTATAATAATTTTTCAGCTTCCCACCCGGAACGTGAAGAGCATAAGGGTAAGATGGGCGTTGGGGCCGGAGACCCGTAACACAAAGCCAGGCCCTGGTTAAGCAACACTAAGCTTAGCTAATTTAAGCAAGACAAAGCTAAGCTGAATAAAGTCAAGCTATGCTAAGCCAAGCTATACTAAGCCAAGCCATGCCAGGATACGCTAAGCCAGGTGAAACTGCGCGAAACCAGGCAAAACTGCGCGAAACCAGGCAAAACTAAGCATAACTAAGTGAGGCCAAGTGGAATCTCCATTCCGGCTAATTTTTTATACCCCAACCTAATTTGAACCAACCTAACCTAACTACCTACCTACCTAACTACGTCTTATTCGTTTACTTTACGCTTTCTTATATATTAATTCTTCTTCAAAAATATTTTTCCTGCCGCAATCAGGCTTTTTTTCTTTGGTTTACCGGTCCATTTCGCAGGCATGTGTGTCAATACCCCCGTCCCCTTGACACATGTGTCATAGGGACGGGGGTATTGACACATGC
>CAZRVU010000012.1:30217-34423 GCA_964603615.1 uncultured Desulfovibrionaceae bacterium | reverse complement strand
TGTGTCATAGGGACGGGGGTATTGACACATGCGGGACTCATCTTATGGTAGTACCGCCCCAAAGAGCGGCATGATGTCCTATTCCCTTTTTATTAAAAATATTATATTATATGGTCATGCGAAACAAAATATTATAAAAACCGGTTATCCGGTCAGTTATTGCTTGGCTAAAATTAGGGCCCTTCCTTAAAAGAATGGTTGTAAAAGAATGGCTGTGCAAAACTGTGCGTAACTATGCAATTTTGAAAGGGGGCTTAAGCCGTACCTTAAAAGGATGGCTAGATAAAAATGATAATCGTACCCTATGGAAACAAAAAACCACGTATAGCAAAGAGCGCTTTTGTGGCGCCAACTGCAGCTTTAATCGGGGACGTAACAGTTGAGGAAGGTGCCAGCATCTGGTTTGGAGCTGTTTTACGGGGAGATAGAGGTTCCATCGTCATCAAAGCAGGTGCCAATGTGCAGGACAATGTAATCGTCCACCTTAAACTCGAGGGCAGCCAGGCCGTGGTCGGGGAAAACGCAACGATCGGGCACGGTGCAATTTTACACGACTGCACAATCGGCAAAGGCGCCATCGTCGGCATCGGGGCCATTGTCCTGGATTTTGCCGAAGTAGGCGAGGAGGCGATCGTTGCCGCCGGCAGTGTCGTAGGTGATAAGATGATCATCCCTCCCCGGCATCTGGCCGCGGGGGTACCCGCCAAAGTAAAAAAGGAGATCTCCGGCAACTCCCTTTGGTATATTAAGGTAAGCCCCACCTGGTATCACGGGCTGCGTGACGAATACCTGCAGCAAGGTATCGGTGTAGTCGAGGAAGAAGAGGAAGAAAAGGAATAAGGAAGTGTATCCAGGGGATGGCAGGCTAAGTAAATACTGCTCCTAGAAAATTATTTATCCACTTTAACGCTGTTTTTTAGAATGTTTTCGGGAATGGGGATGCAAAATATTTTGCATATTACATAATTGCACATTATCATAGAACGAAACTGCTGGATGGCAGAAACTAGCTTCCGCCAACGGCAGCAGTAAGCCACAAGGTGCAGCCCGCCAAAGCTGCAAGCTTCCGCCAACGGCAGCAGTAAACCGTTAGTTCGGCCTCAGCTTGCCCAGGAGGTAAAGGCGCAAAAGATGCAGGGCTGTTTGAGCCGCCCTTTCTTTAATGTCCTGGCGGCTGCCCCAAAACTCATAGCGATGGCTGAATATAAAATTTTCGGCTGCCAGGGCCAGGTAGGTCAAGCCCACGGGTTTTTGCAGTGTAGCACCGCCGGGCCCGGCGATACCCGTAATCCCCACCCCAATATCCGCCTGGCAAAACCGGCGGGCACCAACCGCCATCTCCTCCGCCACCGCTGCACTGACCGCCCCAACGCTCTCCAGCGTAGCCGGGTTAACCCCAAGAATATTGATTTTGGCCTCGTTGCTGTAAGTAACCAGGCCCGCCATTAAATAAGCGGAACTGCCAGGAATATTGGTTAGCCGGTGGCTCAAAAGGCCGCCGCTGCAAGATTCTGCCGCTACCAGCGTCTGCCCTTTGGCCCGCAGCATAGCAGCAACAACCGCCTCCAGTTCCTCTGCATCTTCACCATAAATATAGTCGCCCAGCACCTCCCGCAGCTCCTGCGCCTTGCCATCCAGCAGGGCCTGCACCTCCTCTGCGGAGCGGCCACGTGCCGTCAAGCGCAGATGGACCTCCCCCCCCTTGGCCAAGGGAGCAAGCGTGGGGTTATCCTGATTTTTCAAAAAGGGAGCTATAATCTCCGCCAAAAAGGATTCGCCCAGGCCGATAATACGCAGCACTTTGGAGCGCAAAATAGCCAACTCCCCTTTGTCCTGCAATTTAGCCCGCAGCAAAGGAATAACTTGTTCGCTAAAAATGGGCAACATCTCCCGCGGCGGCCCGGGCAGCAAAATAACTAGCGGTCCATCACTTTCCTGCAAATCTAAATAAATACCCGGCGCAGTCCCGCGGTCATTTGGTAGGATTTTCCCGCCGCGCGGCACAAGCGCCTGCCGCAGGTTCAAAGCACCCATCGGGCGATTGAAGCGCTGGAAAAATTCTTCCAATTGCCGCTCCCATTCACTATTTTTCAGCAAAGGTACCTCCAGCACCCGGGCCACGGTTTCGCGGGTCAGATCATCCTCCGTCGGCCCCAGCCCCCCGGTCAGGATAATCAGCTCTGCCCTGGACAAAGCCTGGCGAAAAACTTCCGCCAACCTCTCCTCATTATCCCCGACCACCGTTTGGAAATAAACCCCAACCCCCAAAGAAAAAAGTTCCCGGGCCAGAGCCGCCGCATTAGTATTGATCGTCTGCCCCATGAGCAGCTCCGTGCCCACAGAAATTATTTCGCAACGCATCTTATTTACCTCTCTTCCCACTCATCTTTTCCTTTCACTATAATTTTATCATAATAAACCTATTCCCACGCAACGAACCTTTTATGATAAAATAAAAACAGTTGGCTTATAGAAGAGGTGCCCGATAAGCATGAAAAAAAGCATTCTTGAAGAATTATATCACCAATATTTTAATAAGACTTTCCGTACTGCCTTCCTTGTCACTGGTGATTATCAGTTAGCTGAAGACGCCACCCAGGAGGCTTTTTTAAGAGCATTTTCCAATATGTCAACCTTACGTTCAATGGATAAATTTGGTTCATGGGTAAGCGTCATTGCTTCCAATTATGGCATAGATCTGCTGCGTAAAAAGAAAAAAATGATCTTCACCGATCAGATGGCCATCCATGCCAGCACCTCCCCCGGCGATTTTCCTCATGAAAGCTTTGAAAAAAACGAAACCGCCCGGGAAATTAAGGATGCCCTGTCCCAACTTGAACCCGAAGATAGGGAGATACTCGTTTTTAAATATTTCAACGAATTGAGCATCAAGGAGATTGCCAACCTAACACAAGCTCCCCTGGGAACAGTGAAGTCCCGCCTGTTTCGTGCCCGCAAAAAAATACGCGTCTTATTGGAACCTTCGGGGAATAAAAAACGTCAAATAGATAAGATCCCTGAAACATTTTAGTAAAACCAGAAGAGTTATACTGCTTGCCCCGTCCTTTCAGACTATTTTTACTAGAAAGTTGGGATAAGATGATCCGTCTAAAACAGGATAACCTACCTAAACTGCTGCGGCAAGCCTTCCACGAGGAGGCCCAAAATATTAAGTATCCTTCCCGCCAACAATTTTGGCTGAAACTGCAACAACGGCCGGAATTCGCCGCCATCGAAAAAGATGCAGAACAGCAACTCCTGCCGCCGGAAGCATCGACACACACTAGAAATAGATTATTCTACTTTTACAAAAAACATTCGTCGTTGGCCGGCCTAATTGCTGCGTGCTTGCTAATTGCTGTCCTTCTATCCCGTATCATTCCTTTAATGAGCCAGGCGGATATCCTGCCGCAGGATCAAATATCTACGCTGGAAACAGGCTTGCAATACTATTATCTAACAGAAAACGGGTACTGCGATGATGTGGTTCTCTTTTCGCGGGAATTGGGGGAATCAGAAATAGCAGGAATAGCAGAGGAATCTGCGGATTTAGAGAAAGCGGGTGGAACTACTGCTTTAAAGAGCTTTGCCCCGCCCGGCAGCAAAGAAGATACCTTTACTGCACAGGGTGAGGCAGATTTTACACAGGGGGAAGAAAAAGCCCGGCCCCCTAAAAGCCTTGGCCTGCAGGCAGCAGAAAATTCTTCATCGGAGAAACAACCCCGCAATTCCCAATTGGACCGGAGCCTGCGGCCCGATCCCGAGGAAAAAACCTTTATGGATGAAGACTCTTTCCGACAGGCCTTAAAAGAAATACGCCCCTTGACTACCGGAAAAATATGGCAATTAAGGTTGCTGCCGGGTGGCTTTAGTTTCAAGGAGGGCACTATTATCTGCACCGGAGAAGCCCTTTTACAAATTAGCCAGGTATTTGACAGTGAGAAAAACGGCGGGTTTACCCTTACTCAACAGTTTAAGCAGGAAGAAGCAATGCCCGGCGCGGGCGCAGATCCAGCCGACGCCCCCGGCCCCTCACAGCCAATGCAGGTGGGCCCCTATCACGGCTATTTCTTCCGGCCCTCCCCGGGGCTCTGCACCCTCACCTGGTTGCAGGAAGATTCCCTTATTACCCTGTCGGGGCAGTTCACAGAAGAAATGCTGCGCCTAATCCTCGCCGCTCTGGAAAATCCCCCGGGAGAATAATAA
>CAZRVU010000012.1:0-30117 GCA_964603615.1 uncultured Desulfovibrionaceae bacterium | reverse complement strand
AGAAATGCTGCGCCTAATCCTCGCCGCTCTGGAAAATCCCCCGGGAGAATAATAAGCAAGCGGAGGAGATAGCAGCAAATGAAATCTGGAGATATCTGCGCAGCAGCCCAGTTGATAAAAAAGACCTGGCAGGGGGGATAACTGTAAATGAAATCTGGAGATATCTGCCGCGGTTTTGTGCGGAGCATCCCTATTATGCTCGGTTATTTCCCCATCGGCTTTGCTTTCGGTGTCCTCGCCACAAATGCCGGTTTGAACTGCCGGGATTGTCTTTTGATGTCATTACTAGTTTACGCCGGCTCATCCCAACTGATCGCCGTCAGCCTTTTGGCTGGTGGTACAGGGCTTTTGACCCTCACCATAACCACCTTTTTAGTTAACCTGCGGCATCTTTTAATGAGCGCCACCCTGGCACCCCGCCTCGGGCACCTCAGCCGCCCGCAACAAGCTTTTTTTGCTTTTGAACTGACCGATGAAACCTTCGCCCTGCACAGCGTTAATTTCCAAAACGAAGCAGGCAGCCCGCCCCCGGCGCGGATCCTTACCACCAATTTGGCCGCCCACTGTTCCTGGCTAGGCAGCTCCGTGCTGGGAGCCTGGGCCGGCAGCCTGCTGACCGGCAACCTGGAAGCCTGGGGATTAGACTATGCCTTGCCAGCCATGTTCATTGCCCTCTTATTTATTCAATTAAAAACCCGCCGCCATATTGTTATTGCCTTATTTTCCGCTTTCCTTTCCATTCTTTTCTCCTTAAAAAGTGAAGGCCACTGGCAGATTATGTTAGCCACGCTGATTGGCGCTACCCTGGGCCTATTCCTGGAGAATAATTCTAATCCGTATTGATAGGGTGCGGCAGATTACACCATTTTTGTGCACACCGGGCTCAAAAATGATATAATCAAAACTGATTTACCAAAAAACTACCGGTCGTGAAAAAATGCCTGCCTACCCCAAAAACATAGTCCTAATCATCCTTTGCATGGCCCTGGTCACTTATCTGCCACGCCTGTTCCCAATCCTGCTGCTTTCCCGCCGCAAATTGCCACCGCAAATCGAGATCTGGCTTTCTTATGTTCCCGTTGCCGTCCTGGCCGCCCTGTTAGGCCCAATCCTTTTCATGCCAACAGGGCATTTAACCCTGCACCCCGGGGAAAACCTTTACTTTTGGGCCGCCCTCCCCGCCCTGGCCACTGCCTTTCTTTCCAAAAATATGTTCCTGACCATCCTTGCCGGGATGGCCAGCGTTGCCCTTTTGAGAATATTTTTTTAATGTCAACCCCAACCGCTTATACCCAAAAACCAGGCCCCGGGCCACAGGAGCAGCACATTTATCGCCTGCCTGTAGAAGTGGGAATCCCCGGCAAAAAAAATAGGATACTACACCTGCGCCCTTGCAGCGCGTACCTGCTAGTTTTATTTCCGCCAATTTTGTGATAACATAAACTAAATGAAAAGAATTATTAAAGGAACAATTGGCGCCATCTTTTGGGTTTAAGTCAGCAAAGGAGGAAAAAACATGGATAAAAAAAAGCTGGTTGTTATCGGTGGCGATGCCGCCGGTATGAGCGGTGCCAGTCAGGTTAAAAGATTAAAACCTGCCTGGGAGGTGGTCGTTTTGGAAAAGACCGGCTACATCTCTTATGCCGCCTGCGGTATGCCCTATTATCTAGCAGACCTTGTTCCGGAGAAAGAGCGGCTTATTGAACTAACACCTGAAACCGCCATTCAAAAGAGGAAGATTGACCTGCGGCTCCGGCATGAAGCCATCGGCATAGATCCGGAGGGCAAAAAAGTTACCGTTAGAAACGAACAAGGCGTGCAGGAAGAAAGTTTTGACCTGTTATTGATCGCCACAGGCTCCCTGCCCCAGGTTTCCGGCATTAAATATCGCCCCTCAGAAAAGATATTTGTATTAAAAAATCTTTATGACATTGAAAATATCAATACCTTTATCAAAAATAATTCTCCGGGCAAATGTGCCGTCATCGGCGGAGGCTACATCGGCGTAGAAATGGTAGAGGCTTTTAAAAGCAGGGGGCTTGAAACACATCTCCTGCACCGCAGGGCAGATCTGGCCAGAACCTTTGAAATAGAAATTTCGGATCTGATTAAAGAAGAAATGTCCCGCAACGGCGTAGTTTTAAATCTGGAGACGGCAATCAAGGAGATAAGGGAAGAAGGCGCAGGCGTCATTGTGGCTACAGACAAAGGCGACCTGCCCTACGATTTTGTCTTTTTGGGGCTGGGCGTCGTCCCGGCCAGCACATTGGCGGCAGAATGTGGGATCAAACTCGGCGTAAGGGGAGCCATTAAAGTCAACGAATACCTGCAGACCAACTACCAGCATATTTATGCCGCAGGAGACTGCGCCGAAACAACACACATGCTAAGCAAAAAACCCGTCTATACCCCCTTGGCCCTCAAAGCCAACAAGGAAGGGATGCTGGCGGGGATGAATATGGCCGGCATAAAAACACCCTTTCGCGGGATCTTGGGCACAGCCATCACTAAATGCTTCTCCCTTGGTGTAGCCAGGACCGGCTTAACTTATGAAGAAGCAATTAAAAATAATTTTAACCCGGCAAAAATTACCCTTAACTCCTGGAGCAAAGCCCGCTATTACCCCGGCTCAGAAAATCTCTTTTCCCTGGTAATCGCAGAAAAAGGCACAGGGCTTATCCTGGGCGCCCAGTTGGCCGGCCCCCTCGACGCCGTAAAAAGAATAGACGTCTACGCCACAGCCATCTACAACAAAATGACCCTGGACGAAGTATTCGAGCTAGACCTGGCCTATGCTCCCCCCTTCGCCCCGGTATATGACCCGGTCCTGCTGGCCGCCAGGGTAGGCAGGAAAGCAATCTCAAACTAAAGCAAGGAAATACGCAAATAATGTGGTAAATGAGGTTTTTTTAAGGGCCCTGTCAATAGCCCTCAACTAGGAATAAATTTTAATGGGGAGAAGTAAGCCGTATGTACAAGCTATCCCCCTGTGACGCGTCCTCAACTGGGAGCAAAATCTTAGTAACTGCCCGGCTTAACACGCTGCAGATACCCTTTTAACCCGGTCTGCAAAACTCCAAAACATGGTAAACAAAAACAGAGAGCTTTCGCTAACATTTAGGATGGCAAGGAGTGAGCAGTTACAAATATTATTGGAGGGAGGATCCTTCAAATGTCCTTGTCTTTCTCCCCGCCAACTGCTATAATTAACCCTGCGGGGGCACTGCAGGCGACCCCGTAGTTGCCTTCCCGCGGTAGTTTCCTCCCCATGGTAGGCACGGCGGTCGGCCCCAAAGTTAGCACTACGTTAAGGCCCTTGCCCACCGGGGGAATTTATGAATAATATGAATAAGAAATAATTAAAACACGGGCCCGTAGCTCAGATGGGAGAGCGCTAGATTCGCATTCTAGAGGCCAGGGGTTCAACTCCCCTCGGGTCCACCATGTCTAATGGTAATTATGGATGTAATGGGCTGAAAAGCCCATTACATTTTTACTATGTCGTGATAAAATTAAGTACAGATTATTAAAATTGTTTAGCATTAGCATGGAGGAGTAGCAAATGAAGCAATACACTAAGACAATCATCAAAACAGCTTTATTTATCATAGTTGCTTTATTGATTATTGATAAAATTCCGTTCAACAAAAATATTGATCAGCAAATAACTGCAAACATCTACAAAGATGGAGCAATAATCGGACAGACAACAGTGGCAATGAACGGTGAAAAAAGCAGATATTTATTCAGAAAAAGCGAACAATATTGAGGAAAGTTCCAACTTGAGAGGCCTCCGTTCCTCCTGGTATTGGTGATGCTTACCTTTTCTGGAACGAGGCCTCTCTTTTCCTGCTAAGACCTAATCTTTTTTAAAAACTTCCCCCTCCCGCTAACATTTTACTCATAGTTCTGCAAGGATATCATGAGATTGAAAATCAAAGTATCCAGTTTTCATTGTGGTAGATTTTTTCTTTCTTTTTTGATAAAATAACTTCATTAAGAGCAAAGGGGGACTCGCTATGGACAATCTAGAATCTATTGCCCTTGAGGTTATAAATGGATACCCTATCAAACGGGCAGCGTTTTTTGGTTCAGTAGCCCGTGGTGACATGACCGCTAGTAGTGATATTGACATGATAGTTGAGTTCTTACCAAATACACGTGGCATTATATTCTTTAGCTTACAAGTTGATTTAGAAAAAGCTTTTAATAGATCAGTGGACTTAATAACTTTCGATGCCCTACAGCACGAAGCTAAGGAGCAATTTAAAAAAAATGTTATGCAAGATGTGAGGATAATATATGAACGAGAGAATTAGATCTATATTAGAGCATATTTTAGAAGATGCAAAAGACGTAATTACTTTTTCACAATCAGTGGACACTTTGGAAGAACTACGCAAAAACTCTTTGATAAAGAAAGGTGTCGTTATGTCCTTGCTTAATATTGGCGAATTAGCGGGTAGATTGCCTAAGGAATTTATTGATGAACATTCTCAAATTCCTTGGCGTTCAATGATTGGAATGCGAAACTTTGCTGCACATGGATATCATATTATGAATCTGGAAATTGTTTGGGATACTGCCCAAACTTCTATTCCAGAATTGATAGCTTATATAGAGGAAATATTTGAAAAAGAAACTTTTATGTAACTGCTAGGAAGCCGAAAAAGAAGGGGTTTCATTAAATCAATATGCACTTTATAAACTGACAAAATAAAAATGAGGTAAAGGCCCTGATAAAGCCAGAGCCCCATCCCCACCCCCCGTTGACTTTATTTTCTTCACCCGTTTTTTTAGATAACTTTCCGCAAGCTGGCACAATACTATTAACCGTAACCGTCTTCCATTTAACTAACCAGCCAATCTAAAGCTGCCTGTTCTGCCTCCGTCAATTCTACACCCCTGAGCTTATTCCCAGCATATTTTTATTCTCTATAATCGTTTTTACTTTTGGGGACAAAGATTGACGTCCAAAATAAATAGATGAAGGACACTTCCATTGAATTTTTTTTATCTCACTTTGGTGTGTCCGCCAAACCGGGCACAGGTCAAAGTGCGTTTACTTCATGTAACGCTTCAGTTCTTTATAGAAGTTTTCACGGGTCCCCGCAAGTATAACGATAACGGTTTCGTCATCTTCTTCAACAATAGTGTAGGCCAGTTCGTAATTGGTTTTGTTGTGGCATATATCGCAGCAATATATGCCGCTAAGATCACCGGTTTTAGGTTCGCCAAAATAGGGATCCCTTAGAATCTGATCGATAGCGGTTTGAAATTTATCCTTCAGCGGTTTCTCTTTAAGCTTTTTTAGATAGTGGGCAGCCAAAGGCAAAATGATTAATTTGGCCATCAGTCTGTCTTCGCGCCAAAGACACCTTCATAACTATCACTTGACGCCTGACCCTGAGCTGCAAGACGAGCTTTTTCAAGCAAACGTTCCACCGCGGGACGAACTTGGCGGCGGGTTTCTTTAAATTTATCCAGCAGTTCTTGTCCGGAAAGACCTTGTGCTATTAAATCGGCCAGGATCTGTTCGTCAAATTCTCCGCCGCTTTCCCGAACGGGACGAATGACGATGGCATTGTTTTGGACATAGCATTCCACTTCCTTATCAATGCCGACGCTGTTATAGAATTCAATCGGTATGGTTATCTGGCGTTTCCGAGACACCGAAATACGTTTTTTAAACACTGGGTTTTCCCCCTTGGTTTTAACTTGGGACATTAGTATCCCCCCTTTGGCAGTATATGCTGATCCAATAGAAAACATACAAGGATTCTTTGGTTAACCATAGCAAAGAAACAAAGAATAATCAAGGGCGGGAGGTATCAAATCTCTACAGCCTGTGCCCCGGAGAACGGGCGGCTGGCTTCGTGCGCAAAAGCTACAGTTCAAACGGCGGATTTATGCCCGCCACAAAAGGAAGGTAAAGGCTTGCCACTTATGCCAATACCGGTTAACCGCCCGATCTTATGCTTCGCAAACTTTGTGCCGGGGGGTATTTTTGATAGTGTCTTTTGCTTTGACGAATTTAATATCAACTTCTTCAAAACCATCTATTAAGGTTGTATCTGTTTTATCAAAAAATCCGGCCATTTCATCAATGGATTTAAAATCAGGTAAGGTAATTTTCTTTTTTGGCATCGCTATTTCCCCTCCCTAAAATATTGTTGTCTTGGTGAAAGGTTTTATCAGCAGTAAGTTTCTAGTGCCTGTTGAATATTTCAGGTCCATTTCATTTGATCTTCTTTGAAAAAAGCAACCGCCTGCCTTTGAAAACGGCATTCCTGCCGTATCTCCGGCGCAGCATATCTAAAACCGGGGTAATATTTTCTTTTTCCGCCCCTTCTTCTGGCAAAAGTGAAAGCTGGCTTCCCTTTTCTAAATTTGATACTCTGATGCCTAACAGCCGCCAGGGGGGCTTGCCGTGGCAACGATCAAATAGTTTGGCAGCAACAGCATATATTTTTTCGTCGCTGCCGGTTGCATCTGCAAGGGTAAAAGATCTGGTTTTTATGCTTAGATCGGGAAATCTTAGTTTTACGGAGATTGTTTTCGCCTTAAAACCTTTGGAGCGCAAGCGGTACCCCAGCTCTGAAGCCAGGTTGAAAAGCGTAGCTGTGATAAAATCTTTTGCATAGACGTCATGGGCAAAGGTGGTTTCTTCGGAAAACGACTTGCGTTCCCGTTTAAGGTCAAGTTTCCGGTTATCCCGCCCGAAGGCGTATTCCTTGAGGTCAATGGCACAGTTTCCGGTGATATTCTTCAAGGCATCTAAGGGGAAAGAGGCCAACTCACCTACTGTTTTTATCCCGTACATATTCAGCTTCTTTTTTGTTACAGGGCCCACGCCAGGGAGTACTTTAACGGGAAGCTGCCATAAAATTTTTTCTACATCACCGGGCCAAATAGCTTTTACATTGTCGGGCTTGGCCAGTGAGCAGGCAATCTTAGCCAGAAGCTTGTTTACGGAAACCCCAATACTTAGGGGCAAGCTTAACTCTTTCCGCACGATAGATCGTATTTCCCGGGCTATATCCAGGCCCGTGCCACCCCTTACAGACAAATATGCTTCGTCGATAGAAACCTGTTCGATGCCGGGGGTAAATTTTTCAAAGACATCCATCACCTGTTCCGACATTTCCTTGTATCTAGGTATGTTCGCCGGTAAGATTATTGCCTGGGGACAGAGTTTAAGGGCTTTTTTCATGGGCATGGCAGAGCTTACCCCATAACGCCTTGCTTCGTAAGAACAGGTGGAAACTACCCCGCGGGAATCAGGATCACCGCCTACTATGACGGGTTTGCCTCTAAGTTCCGGGTTGTCTAGCTGTTCTACAGAGGCAAAAAAAGCATCCAGATCGCATAAAAGGATGTCATATTTCATCAGCATCTCTCCCCAGAATTATGTTTACTCAATCCAGGGTCGGTGTGGACTCTAATTTTCTATAATATTCTGCTGACGGTTACCAAAAAAAGAAATATAAATTGCGTTAAATAGATTAAATAAATATAAGGATGCCTGCGAATCACGATACTATGGACATCCCTGGGGCATCCCTGCTTGCTATCTGTTTATCACTTTAAAATATTTTCGTTGTAACCCATATTCCTAGAAATTTTAAGCGCTGCTTCCTTTATTTCCTTGGCGTAAAAAGAAGCAATATCATCTGCATTTAATACAATAGAAGAACCACTGACACTTACTGCAGCCACCACCTGGCCGAGATGGTTCCTAATAGGGGCAGCAACACCATTGATACCAGGCAGGTATTCTTCAAAACAATATCCTAAACCATCATGCAATATTTTTGCTAATTGTTCTTTTAATATTTCGGGATCGCTAATTGTTTGAGGCGTATGTTTTGGCAGCCCCTTTTCTGCTATCACCCGTTGAAGGTCGTCCCTAGAAAGGTGGGCCATCAATACTTTCCCTGAGGCAATACAGTGGGCATGGCACCTTTTTCCAATGTAGGAATAGGTTACCATAGTAGGATCGCTGACCACCTTGTTAATAAAAACAGCGTCGCCCTTGTCATAAATAACAAGATGAATCGTTTCTCCTACTTTTTTATTCAATTCTTGAAGGACAGGGAAAGAGCGGGAATGTAAGTCGAGTGAATGTAAAATGGAATTGCCCAGTTCAAACAATTTTAAACTAAGGCGGTACTTACCGCTTTCGTCCTCTTGCTCGACAAAACCCTTGTATTCTAAAGTACTTAAAAAGCGGTGAATTGTACTTTTGGATACGCCGATGATTTCGCTCAATTCTGTAATACGGATTGCCTGTTTTGCCCTGCTCATCTCTTCAAGTATATCAATGGCCCGTATAACAGATTTAATTAAATAATTATATTTTTTTTCTTCCTGTCTAGCAAGCCGAGTAGGCATTTTCAAACCTCTTATTTTTGTTAATATATTCCTACCGCTTAACGTGGAATACCCCTGTAAATATTGTAAAGGCCTGGTGCGGTGCCCAAAGCCCTTGTCCAGTCCTACCTTTGCAAATGCTGTATGCTTCAAATGCTACATGTGCTACATGTGCTACATGCAGGTTTTACGCATCATATTTATTTTAATTGTTGAAAATACCGGACTCATTGGAAAATACTAAATTCTATCTTGATAGTTATGCCCTTTTGCAACGAAAGATATTTTCAATTGTCGTCAAAACATTTTTTCGGGTTGCCCCTACCTGCCGTTGCTTATCCAATTTTATAATAGTTAGATGCGACATCATAAAAGCTGTGTTTTTTATTTGTTTGAAGGATAATGGTAAATACAGACATCTCCCCACTACACATAATAATGTTTAACGGGAAATCTGTCAAGTTAGTTATACCACAGCATCAGAACCCCCAAAGATAATAACATAGCCGTTTAACTTTTCATTAGTACCCCTTCTTTAAGCATGGCAGCAAGGGATTTACTAAAAGCTTGCAGCGTTAAGTCTACATCCTCCCTGTCGTGTTTTGATGAAAATATAAATATTGTACCGGCCATATTGGAAACCCCGTTTTGAAGTAAATGGAGTAACATCCTAGTATAAACAGGTTCCATTTCAGGGTTTAATAGCTTTGAAACATCTTTAGTGGGTGGTAAGGTATTATCAACAGGTTCATAATCGAACGGTCCAAAATACAGGTGAACTATTGATCTGCCATATAAAAAACCACTAATACCCTGTTCCTTAAGCATTATATTTGCTTTTGAACGAAAGTAAGCTGCAATCTCCGCCGCTTTTTTCTGGGGTTCACCGTTACGATATAATTTGCATGCTGCTAGGCCGGCAGAAGCTGTAAGGGGGTTGGCGTTCCATGTTCCGCTGTGGGTAGCCCGGTTGCCGGGGGGAAGTTCCGGGTTGAACGCTTCAAAAATATCAGCCCGCCCGATTAGAGCGCCTGCACCCAGCCCGCCCCCTACACATTTACCCAAAGTAGTTAAATCTGGTTTTATGCCGATGATCTCCTGCCACCCGCCAGGTGATTCCCTAAACCCGGTGACTACCTCGTCAAGCACCCAAATGGTACCGTAACGTTTCGTAAGATCATCTATCGCTCTTGTGAAACCTGGCTCCAAGGGCACTTTCCCCCCCATGGAAGCGCCCCCCGCTTCCGTAAAAAGAACAGCGTATTCCCTTTTAGAGAGTTCCTTTTCAAGTTTTTCAAGATCGTTGGGAGGTATAAAAACCACGTTGTCCTGGCAAACAGCCGGTTCGGTAAAGGGCGCCAGTTCGTCCAGCCATCCGTGAAAATGATTATCAAACCTGAGCAGTTTTTTCCTTCCAGTAAAAATCCTACCCAAGTGCAAAGCCATCGCATTGGCTTCTTGCCCGCATGAAAAAAACTCTACCCTTTCAGCCAAGGGCATCATTTCTTGAATTAATTCAGCCCATTTAACTTCCAGTTCATGGTTATCACCGTATAAAACCCCCTTGTTTACCTGTTCTTGCACTGCGCTTACCACAGCGGGATGACTGTGCCCTAATAACAGCGTCCCGTGGCCCATGATGTAATCTATATACATATTACCATCAACATCCCATTTTTTAGAACCCAGGGCCCGCGTGATATAAGGCCTGTAGGGGACAAAAAAACGGGCTTTGTGTGTAGCTCCATCGGCAGCAAACAACTTTTTTGCTCTTGCATGCATTCTTTTTGACTGCTGATGTTTTTCTTTGTATTTTTGAATCGGGTTGTCATTTTTGAACACTATTTTACCTCCAATTTCACTGCCCACTGCTCACTGCCCAATGTTTTTAAGATAAATAGCGGCGGTTTTGTTTAAACCGGCTGGCTTTTAACAGTTTTTTTCCTTAAATATTGCATAGTAGCATCCTTATAAATTACAGCCCTGGTTCCCGGGCCGTGCTCTTTTAAGAGAAGTTGTAAAACTTCGTCCCATTCCTGGCAGTTAATCGTGTCCTCCCGCGCCCCCAATTGCTGGCCCGGATATCTGCTAAGGATGATGTTTCTTTTAATGTTCTGCGGGCCCATCCCTCCCCGGGACCACAGCCTCCCGCCAAAATTATGTCCGAAGGGGCGAAAAAGATAATGGACTATCTGACCAACAGGGCTATTAACAATAGTAACCAGATCCCCACCCTCTTTTTTTAAAGAACGCGCTCCCAAGGAAATCGCAATCCGAGCCTCGGAGCCTTTTGCACAAGCGTTACTGACTACTACATCGGCATCTTTATAAAATTCTGTCCCATATAATTTCTTTGCTATTTCAACTCCTTTTTTAAACGCTAAAATTGGATCCCCGGCAACAAGTTCTACAGCCTGCCTTCTACTGTTAGGGAGCACATCTATTTTAAAATCGAAGTTGATCATCCTCACGGCTTCTTCTATTTCTGCTTGCATTTTGCTGTTTTCCAGAGATCCTAGGTTGCCGACAAAACCTACGCCCCTTTCGAAAAGATCGGCTATAACTTTTTGATGGTTTTGATAAATCGTTTCGATCGATGCTACCCCCGGAAGGATTATTTTCCCCCCGCCTCCAAAACCATTAAAAACATGGGGAAGAATGCACCCGATACCAATTTTTAAGTTACTTTCCAAAACCTCTTTGTTGATATACAAAGGCGTCCCGCTTGTAGTTGTCCCCGCATAAGAGCAGTTTTCGTACGGGTTATGATTAAAAACAGGGAATTCCCCTACAATTTCCCTGCCCAATTTTTTTTCAAAATCCATCCTACTACATGCGCCATGGGCGCCAAGAGCAACAATAAAGCTTATATTTTGTTTTTTGATCCCGGCCCCCAGCAACTCGCGCACTATTTTGGGTGCAATTAGGGCTACATTTGTAGGCCGGGACAAGTCATCAAAAATTATAACAGCCTTTTGCCGGTTTTTAGCCAGTTCAGACAAGGGGGCCGTTCCTACCGGGTTTGACAATCTTTCTTCAATCTCTTCGTCCGTAAGAACAGGGCTATTGTCTGCAGGTATACCGGCAAAAAGGATTTCCCAATCATCAGGTAACATAATTTCCATGTCTTCTTCGCTAAACCAGGCCTCCTGCGGCAATTTAAAATATTTCATATCCATATAAACATAACCTCCCGCATTCCTATAACCATATAACCACCCACTTTATGCAGTACATCATAAGGAAACACCCTTGATATCTCCGGTATCCCGCAGCCCGGATAACTCTTGAAATTGTTTGGATTTAAGTTCCTTGAGGATAATGATCCCCATCACCACTGCCATCAGAAAAGAAAATACATCGGCAATTGGCTGGCTGATCTGCACACCGAGCAAGCCAAACTGGCGCGGCAAAAGCAAAATTGCCGGAAGGAAAAAAAGCCCCTGCCTTGAGATGGATACCAGGGAGGCCTTGGCCCCCTGGCCAATAGTTTGAAGCAGCATATTGGTCAGGATAATCCACGCTGAAAGCGGGAAAGAAAGGCTTTGCAATTTAAGGGCACGCGAGCCAATGGTAATCACTGCCAGATCCTCTTTGCGGAAAAGGGCCATGATTTTAGGAGCAAAGGCAAAACATATGGCACAGAATGTAAGCAGCACAATTGCCGCTATCTTTACGGAAAACCAAAAGGCATTAAGTACCCGGTTATATTTTTGTGCGCCGTAGTTATAGCCGCACACCGGTTGAAATCCCTGCCCAAAACCAAACACTATCGATACCACAAACTGGGACACCCTGGCTACAATAGACATGGCAGCCACGGCTGCGTCACCAAATACACCGGCACTAAAGTTTAAAGCAATCATAGCCGTGCTGGCCAAAGTTTGCCGGCAGAAGGAGGGGAACCCGCCGCTGAAAATCGTTTTATAAATTTCCCATTGTGGGGCAAAATTTCGAAACCGGATCTTAATGTTACCGCCCGTGCCGCAACAGTACCAAAGAATGCAAAAACTTATAAACTGGCTAATGATGGTAGCCAAAGCGGCCCCGCCGATGCCCATATTCAACACAAAAATAAAGATGGGATCCAGCGCAATATTTAGTAAACCACCGGAAACAATCCCCAACATAGCCCAAAAGGCACTACCCTGAAAACGCAGAATTTGGTTTAACACAAAGGCAGAAACCATATACGGCATACCAATTAAAATATAGCCCAGGTAGCTTTTAGCATAGGGGGCAATGGTATCGGTGGCCCCCAGCGCATACACCAGGGAATCCAAAAATATCAAGCCCAGCGCTGCCAATAAAACCCCCAGGCCAAGAGCAGTAAAAAAGCCGGTGGCCGCCACTTTAGAAGCATAGGGCTTATTTTCTTTGCCCAGTAAGCGGGAAATATAATTTCCCGAGCCCTGGCCAAAAGTAAAGCCAATGGCTTGAATGATGGCCATGAAGGAAAAAGAAATGCCTACCGCACCCGACGCGCTGGTACTAATCCTGCTTACAAAAAACGTATCCGCCATATTATAGACAGAAGTAATTAACATGCTGATTATGGTAGGGACAGCCAAAAGACTAATAAGCCGCTCAACAGGTTCTTGTGTCATCATCTTATATTTTTCATCTGTCGTCATCGCGTGTATCACAGGAAACACCGCCCACACCCAGTTTGAAATAACTTTTCTCTTGATCTACAATATCGTCCCCCTGGAAACCCTTTTTCTGAAGGTCAAAGCCGCAAGAAACAAGTGAAACGGTAATCACCATTAAGCAAGCCGTGTTTTACCTGCTACAGTTTTGTTTTTTCATAATAACAAGTAAAGGGAAAATGCTAATTAATTTACCCGGTCATCAATCCACGGGCTCTCTTTATCAAGAAAAGTGGTTTGGCAAAAAGGACAGAATAGTTCATATGCGCTATGGCGCAGTTCATAATCACAGTAAAATTTACCGCCACATTTAGGACATTCTACCCAAAATATTCGTTCCATAAAAATAATCTCCTTCCTATCATTTGTCAATCCATTCTTCCGGACGAACCGCCTCTAGTACCTGCTGCGGTATGCTAAATTTAATTGGGGTAGGTTTATCGAGAGGCCTGGTAGCATCAATTACCACTTTATTATTACTGAATTCCGTTGCAAAAACCGTACTGCCAACATTTTTCAATAATTCAACATCTCTCTTAGGATCAGTCATTGTTAAAATTGCCCACAGCACTTCTTCTTCATTGTAAATATCAACAAAATCGTCTACGACCACTATTACCTGGAAACTCCAATTCGTATTCAATGCTATTAAACCGGTCAGCTTGCCCTGCCCTTCTTTTACCTTCTTGATTGCAATGTAACCGGATAAAGATGCGCCGGAATAAGGTTTATGGACTGCAACAATATTTCCTACCGTTGACTGCAGGATGTTGTAAACGCTTCCTTCTTTAGGCAGCCCGGCAAAGGTCCAAATATCCCTGTGCCCGGTAAATATATCCTGCATGATTGCCTCTTTACGCCTTGTTATTGCCGTTACCTGCATAGCTTGACGCAAGCACTGGGGTTGATAATCACGCAACACCTCGCCGAAAGGATCTACCACTTCCTTTACGCCAGGTAAAATCTCCCCTTCAATAATAATTTCAGCGTCAGCCGGCACTAGAAAGTTTTTGCCCCAAGTAATCGAAGGGGCCAGGCGTAGCGGTTCGCCCAAAAAGCCTCCAATTGTCTCATAATCATCCCGTTCAAAGCTAGTCAAGGCATTAACGCCAAGGGAAAATGCCGGGTGGTGCCCCAAGATAGTAACGATCGGGGCGCGCTGGCCCAATTTTTCATAGCTTCTGAGAATCCTTTCAAGGTGTGGGGAATGGATGGACACACCCATGTAATCAGATTTTCCCTTATAGAAATTCTTTACAAAACTGATATCGTAAACACCTGTATGGGGGTCGCGCATACAATTGGCCATCGTCAACACCGGCCCCATATCCATTTCATAGTGCCTAACAATAGGCAGCAGGGCAACATCTATCTCTTTACCCGTAATTACAATTTCCTGGACCGGGGCTTGCCCTTCAATTATTTCAGGGGCAAGCGGGAGCTGCTCCCGCCGGGCGTACTCCAGGCTTAAAGGCATTTTACAATTCTCCGGGGTCGGCGGCATTTCCAGCGCTAATGCACACCTTTCCCTAGAAGCAAAAATATTCGAAACCAATTTAATACCAGATGATTGCCCATGAACATTTTGCGGGTTATTAAATAATACCGCGGGGTACTGTTTGGCCAGATCCAGGTTTTCCAATAAGGCAGTTACTTCAAATTGTGCCGGCTTAATTTCCCTGGAGACAACACTTAATTCACCAGGGTGCTTATTTTTTAACATTTTTAAGAATTGACCTAAGCTTTTGGGCATTATAATAATTTCCTCCCTAAAAGTTTTTTAAGAATACAATATTTATTTATCTTTTTATGGAATTTTATTTGTATCGCCTTTTGCAACCCTGGCCCTGGTAATACCATTAACTACATATTGGGGATCTTCCCCTGCCGAGGTACGTTGCAGGTTTTCCATTGCTTCTTTTAACATGCGGGCAAATGAATTTCTGGTAACACCTGCAATATGTGGGGTAAGGATGACCTTATCAGCTACGGGCGCCGGCAAATTCAATAGGGGGTGATCCGTTAAAGGCGGCTCAGGAGAAAGCGTGTCCACAGCAGCCCCTCCGATAGAGCCGTTTTCAAGTGCTTCTGCTAAAGCTTTTTGATCAACAACTTCACCGCGTGAAGTATTTATTAGCAATGACCCTGGTTGCATCAGGTCTAGTTCCACCCTCGCTAGCAGGCCATGGGTATATCTGTTTAAAGGAACATGTAAGCTTATTACTTCATTGTTTTCCAGAAGTTCAATAAACGAACAATAGGTAACCTTTAGCTTTTTTTCAATGTCCCTATCAGCACGTAAGGGATCGTAATAGCTTACCTGCGCGCCCATAAAAGTTAGCAATCTTGCAACTTGGCGCCCAATAGCCCCCAATCCCACCAGGCCAATCCTTGTACCATCTATTTCTTTCAACCCGGATGCCAAAAGCTTTTGCTTGATGGCCCCGTGATTTCCAGCTTTAACCTCCTTGTCACTCCAGGCCATCTTCCTTTGTAAAGCAACAAGTACGCCTATTGTGAATTCAGCTACAGTTGCAGCATTCTGACCCGGAGTATTAGCTACGGGGAGGTTTAACTCCCGGGCCGTATCCGTGTTAACCTGATCAAAACCTGCACCAAAGACCTGTACCAGACTGACAGAAGGGATGTTTTCCAACACCAATGATGTAACCGGCGGATACGCCGCCGCAACCAATAGAAAATCGGCCCCTTTGCAAGCTTTAATAATATCATCCTCGCCCCGCTCTTTAAGAAAGACAAAATCCCACCCCAAAGGTATCTCTACCTTACTTCTTTCGAACAGCTCCTGCGGTAAAAGGCTGATGGTTTTTGTCATTAAATTGGCTTCCTTTCTTTTAGCAACGCAGACATAGCTTCGCCGATCCTTTCCATTCCCTCCAAGCAATCCTCATAAGATGTAGTAAATGAAATACGCAGGTGGTTTTCTCCTTTTTCCCCAAAGGTGGTGCCCGGGACTAAAGCCACGCCCGCCCGCTCCAGGAGGTAATCGCCTAGTTGGACCGCGTTAAAACCCGGAACGTTAAAGCGAACAAAAAAATAAAATGCGCCTTCCGGAATTATAGGGCATTCGAGGCCGGGGCATTTTTTAATGCCCTCTATAATTATTTGCCGCCTTTTGTTAAACTCGTCAACCATATTTCGAACGCTTTCTTGTGAACCCTTTAAAGCTTCCAATGCACCATACTGGGCAAAAGAACATACCGAAAGCAAAACGTTTTGCTGCACTTTTACGGCTGCAGAAATAAGTTCCGGCGGGGATGCAATGTAACCAATCCTCCACCCCGTCATAGAATAGGCTTTGGAAAGTGAACCACACATAACAGTAATTTTATCCATTCCCTTTATCGAGGCGGGGCTTATATGAGCCTTTCCCGCATAAAGAATTTTGTCGTAGGCTTCGTCGGAAACAATTATTAACCCATTTTTTTGGGCAAAGAGGCAGATCTCCTCCACCTGATCCCGTGTTAACACGCCCCCTGTCGGGTTATGGGGGGAATTGACAACTAGCATTCGTGTCCGCTTGGAAACAAGGGTTTGTGCAAAAGCTAAATCCAGCATGGAGTTGCCGCCCTCTTTTAAAGGAACTGCCAGCGGCACCGCACCTGCTAAGCGGGCCCCCGTCGTATATTGACCGTACCCCGGATCTGGCACAAGAACTTCATCGCCTTCCTCCAGGAGGGAAATGAAAGTTAAGAACAAAGCTTCCTGGCCACCGGCAGTTACTATGATCTCTTTTTCTGGATCGTAATTTACGCTTTTGTCACGCAGAATAGTCTCCGCAATGGCTTTTCTTAACAACAAAAGACCTAAATTGGGGGTATAATGGACAAATCCTTTCTGTAGCGCTTCAATAGCCGCCTGCTTGATGTGCTCAGGGGTATCAAAATCGGGCCTTCCGATATCAAAGCGGATAACTTTAACACCCCGGGCTGTAAGCTGCTCGGCTTTTTCATATACCCTCCTGATCCCGGCAAAAGGAATGGCTTCAACCTTCGAAGACAGGGAAAATATTGACATCAATCATTCAACCCCTTTGTGAATTATCATCGTTAGTTTAAAATCCGTTAAATGCTAAGTTAAATGCCAAGTTAAATGCTAAAAGGAAGCCCCCCGCTGCACAGCACCATCCTTAATGGAAAAATAATTTTTAAACTGCCCGTGGGGCATTCTTGCCGGCAGGAACCACAGTGCCAGCATTCATCCGGGTAACGAACAAAAGCTGTTTTTTTCTCCCGATCCAGGGCTATTACATTAATCGGGCAACTGTCTTCACACCGGCCACAGCCATTACACGTTTCTAGATCAATTACCGGCGGCAAAAGATCACCCCCCTTTAATAAATAGTTTTAATTTTTAGAAGCATCCCTTACAAGACAAATATTCCTTGCCTTTTTAACGAATATTTTGCTTTTATCAATCAAGCTAAGCCAGGATTAAGAAAGTCCTGGAGTTTATCGAAAATTATAACTTGCAAAAGGAGGTATTAATCTGTTCATTTTGGCCCCGGCTAACCAATATCTGCCCCGTCCAGGCATCATCTGTTTCCGGGTAGTCTGAGCGGTGATGACAAAGGCCGAAACGGCTTTCTTTGCGCATTAATGCAGCTTTAACCATCGCTTCCGCCACAGTTAATTTACTTTTATTTTCAAACAGGCGGCATAGTTCATGGTAATTGTCAGCTTTTGTCTGCTCAAACCACTTTCCCATCCTGGAAAGCCGTTCACCGGTAAGTTTTAATAACGCCTCGTGGCGCACAGGGCCCAGTCCTTCAGTTACAATGCGCTGTAAAACATCCTCGTACTCTTGCCAGCTAATATTGCGCTTACTTTTTTCCTCAAGCGGGGCATAAAGCTCCCTTTTTATTGCCTTTATTTTATTTTTTTGTAAATCCGGGTATGGCGCTCCCTGTACCTTTTGGGCGTACGCCGCGGCAAAGCGCCCCGCATGGATGCCACCCGTAACGGCCATATGTAAACTCCGGCACTGGTCGCTGCCGTTTCCGGCAGCATAAAGCCCGGCTACATTCGCTGAGCAATCCGGCCCAATTTTAATGCCACTGCCGCAAACTTCAGTAGGGCCTCCCTGCATACCGTCAGAAGGGTAAACCTCCAATAAATCTTTACTTAAATCTATCTCTTTTTGGGTAAAAAAATCGGGGAGGGTGTCTTTATCATAGCCTAAAGTAGTCACAAGATGCTTTAAACCGTTGGGATCGAGATGGCGGCAATCAACATAAACCGGACCCCGGTTGTCTCTTATTTCTTTAAGCACCCCTTCAACTAACTTAAAGCGGGGTGCCTTCATCCCTGCCGGATCATAGTTTTTCATGAATTCATCGCCCAAAGCATTAACCAGCACAGCCCCCATGCCCACCAAAGCATTGAGGCCTGCAGCATTGAAACCCCGCGGCACAACGGACATACGCAGGTATTCAATATTGGCAAGCACCGCACCAGCCCGGAAGGCCATTGCAGCTCCGTCACCGGTGTTCACCGGACACATCCAGGTGTTAAAACTGAGGCCTGTGGGATTTTGAAAAAGCCTGTTAGTGCCACCCGTCGTGACGATAACCGCTTTCGCTTGAATGATAAAAAAGGTGCCCTCCCTAATATTAAATCCCACGCCGCCGCAAACTTCGCCGTCCTTGACAAATAAATCCGTCATAACTACCCTATCCAGAACAACGCAGCCTGCTTTACGTACAGCCTTCCCAAGCAAAGGTTTCATCTTTTTACCGTTAAAATTGATCCACCAGGGGCCCGGCTGGCCGTAGGACTGGG
This sequence comes from uncultured Desulfovibrionaceae bacterium, assembly GCA_964603615.1. Taxonomy (GTDB): domain Bacteria; phylum Bacillota; class Dethiobacteria; order DTU022; family UBA8154; genus JAAZMI01. The sequence goes on along the minus strand of CAZRVU010000012.1, from coordinate 11,294 downwards.
TACGGAAATAACTTCCATCCGGGCGGTGCAGGGGACAACCTATCTCTACCTGGCGCTGCAAGGCTTCCTGTAATTCGTCACAATATACCGATTCGACGACCCTAAGATCTGTGGCTCCGTAGGAGCTCTTAGCTGTAAATTTAAGGTAGGCCTCCCTGGAATCCCACCCGGCATCAGTATCGAGATACGCTAAAAAATGGTCTACCCCGCCGGAGATATTGCCACTCCGTTCTATGTGGCCCTTATCGGTAACAATAACGCTTACCCCCAACCGGGCTGCTGTAATGGCAGCATTAAGGCCGGCCACCCCTCCTCCGATGATCAAAACATCCGTTTGAAGATATGTTTCTTTAAAATGCTCATTCTGCCGCGGATGCATAGCCAAATCTCCTATCTCTGTATTTAGATTTCCAAGTTACTTGTTAAACTTAATCCTTAATCTTTCAAGCAGAGGCCCGCCCGGCAAAAGCCCGCTCATAATTTTCATAGTAAATAGCCACTTTTTACGGGCGCTTTCTTGCTGCAGCTATTTCAAAAAGAAAGAACAACAGTGCTAAAAAAATATGTGTAGGACCAGAGAATAAGTGTCATTATGAAGCCAAAGCCGATGACAGTTATATCTCTTTTGCCTAATCCCTTGAAATCAATAAAGGCACCTATCCCTACAAAGCTAACTACAAAAAACCAAGTGGAGATGTCCTTAATTACAGGTGCACTTTGTGCAGGAATAAGCCCTATACTGTTCAGCGTTGCTGCTATTAAAAAGCCAACAACAAATTTGGGGAACTTATTCCAAAGCAGGCCAATTCCTAGCCTCTCGTCCACTGGCAGCCCCCTGAGTGTGTATATGTAGGTCATCACCAAAATGGCTACCGGCATAAGTGCATTTCGTGCTGATTTTACAACAGTAGCAATCATACCGGCCGGCTCACTGTAAGCATACCCAATGGCTATACACTGGGCTGTATTGGAGGGTACTACCCCCGCCATGAACCCGGCCAAATTATCGCTCCAGCCCAGGGCATGTCCAATTAGCGGCAAGCTTATTAAAACTATGACATCCGGCAAAAGGGCCGCCCCAATTGCAGTTACGATTTCCTTTTCTTTTGCTTTAATAGCCGGGGCAATGGCAATAATGGCCGATACCCCGCAAACCCCAATGCCTGTACCCACTAGATGCCCCAAACGTTCACCTGCACCTGTTTTTTTAGCAATCCAACCACAAAAAGCAATACTGAAAGTTATTGAAACGGCAACCATCAATACAGCCGTGCCGCCAATTGCAAAGATCTTCTGCAGGTTTAATCCGGCTCCAAGCAAAACAATACCTGTATAAAGGCATATCTTTGTTGAAAATTCAATACCGTCATGATATTTAGCGGGAAGTTTGAAAACATTTTTCACAAATATCCCCAAGAGGATACCTATGACGGCATAGTTAAAAATAAAGAGCTGCGCGGGCACTATGTTCGTATCTATCAGCCTGGCAACAATTCCTAGAATAATGCAAAGGCCAAGCCCGGGGAAAATCCTCTTTATATAGCTGTGCCAGTTGGTATATTTAGCGGCAGGTATTTTTGCCATGTTTGCAGTGCCTCCTTGCCCCCCCCTACTTCTTCAGTGCCTGGTTGCCTGTTTAATCATTTCAGCCGGCAACCAGGTAATGCCAGCAACTAACCATCCCGGGGGTGTACTGCTGGATATGGGCTTTAAGCTCGTTAAAGCCCACTGTCCAGCGTTCAACAAAAAGTTTGTCATACAGCTCCTCATTAATGATCACATTCAGCATCCCCAAGGCAAGTGCCCATCCGCAAGTGAAAAATTTTTTTGCCTTCAAGCGGGCTCCGGATAATTAGTCCAGGTTAAACGGGTAAACGAAATAGTTTCCTGGCATTTTCCTCGAATATCAATTTTTTAGCGTCTTCCGTTATATCCATTTCTTTGATCGAACGGATTGTTGCCTCAATAACCCGGTTACCAAACTGATTATCATAGGGCATATCCGTACCAAAGACCATGTGCCCGGCACCAAAGAAATCATAAGCACACATCAATGCCGGCGTATTACCCTGTATTGCTGTGTCGCAATAGAACATACGGTAGTAATCTATGGGGTGCTTGGTAAGAAACGGCTCAAATTTATAACCCATCCGCATTTCGTGGAAGTCCTTGGATAGCTGGATCCTTTTGCTAAAAAATGGCACCATCCCGCCGGCATGGTGGGTTATTACTTTAAGATTGGGATATTGATCGAATATACCGCTGAAGGCCAGCCGGGCCATAGCCATGGAGGTCTCGTAGGGCCAGCCGAAGTTTGTATATATTTGGTACTTGGATTCTGTCTCGCCGGCATAATCCGGTTTCGAACTTACACGGCGCGGGTGAAGCAATATGGGGAGATTGTATTGTTCCATCATTTCATATAAAGGCATGAATTCCGGTGAATCTACAGGCTTACCGTTTATGTCGGTAAATATCTCCACCCCCCTAAACCGGAGGTCTTTTATTGCCCTTTCTGCTTCTTTCAGCGCTGCATCCACATCGCTCATCGGCAAACAGGCTATAGCAGCTATAAATTTTTCGGGATAGGTGGCAACCAACTCTGCCATCTCCTCATTGGCAATATAGGCCAGCTCTGCAGCATCTTTAGGCTCCGTAATGCTTTCCACGTTTGGCCCGGCAATTGTCAACAATTGTGCGTATTCAGGGTATCTATCCATAATTTTTAATCTGAGGTCTAAGTCGGTTAATCCAGGGTTGGCAACCGGATATTTTGTGTACTGGGAAGTAAAACCTTTACCGGCTCTCCTGTTACGTTCCTCTAGATACTTTGGCGGGAGTATATGAGCATAAACGTCAATTATCATTTTTAATAATCTCCTTCCATTATTTCTGAATCCTCAAATAAATTGTATATACCGTTAAATTTCTAGAAGCTGCCGCTAGAACAGCGGGATCAAACCCCTCCATAGCCGGACCACTAACAAGGCTTCAAAAAGCCCGTAAGTTAGCACCGTTACAACGACAGCCGTAATAATAGTTTCACGCCAACCGGTATGTTGGCATTTTAAAAAGGAAATTAAAAACAAAGGGATGGATATAAGAAAACCTAGCACATAAGTTACAATTGTAAATCCCCCTACCCACAACGCCAAGGAACCCGTTCTCCGTAAAAATATATTGGCTTCAGCTTTTTTTTGCGGTTGTTTTTCTGCCTTTAAAACCTCCTTTTGACTTTTGATTTCCTGGAGCAGTTGAATTATCCCCAGCACAATGGTTGCCGCCGATGCCAATATACCCGTAAGTTGGGCTTCCAAACGCGTAAACCGCAGCGTAAAGATAAGAAATATTACTGCAATTATTATAAGGAATATAAGAAAATATGAACCGTATTTTAAGCGCATGCTCACAGTTTCATCTCCTTAATTTTTTTTAACCTTTTAGAGATGGTTCCCTTAAATAGTGCGCTGGCAAACCAAGCAGCAATGACCAGGGTAAGCAAAATGGCGATCGGCGAGGAAAACATAAAGGTAGGCCCATAGACTTTGTAAGAAAGCCACATATAAGATTCGAAAATTGGTCCAAGAACAAAACCTAACAAAAAGCAGGGCAGCGAATAGTCAAACCTTTTCATGCACACCCCCAGTATGCCTATGGGTATGAGGATAATTATATCCGCTATTTTCAGGGTAGTAGCAAAAGCGCCCACTGTTACTAGCACTAATATAATCGAAAAAAGATATTTGAATTGGGCCGTAGTCAGCTTAGCCAAAGGGGAGACTAGCGGCATGCAAAATAACACCGCAAGTACATTGGCTACAGCTATTCCGAGCAGTATTATGAAGACAAGCGGCAGTTTTTCTGTAATTAGCGGCCTTCCCGGTATAATACCGTAAACCAAAAAGGTAGCCAGGACTAATGCCATCGGCGAACTTCCGGGGATACCAAAAGCCAGAGTGGTCAGCGTTGCGCCCCCGACCACAGCATTGTTGCTGGATTCAGGAGCGATAACTCCTTCTACGCAACCTTTACCCCATTCTTCGGGGCGTTTTGAAACTTTCTTCCCAAAACCATACGCTAAAAAAACGCCAATCATGCCGCCAATACCTGGCAGAACACCCAGTAAATAACCGATTACGCTGCAGCGCAAAGTCAACCACCAGTGCCGGAAAGTATCTTTAAATCCCTCTAAAAGATCTTTCATTCTTACCTTGGCCATTTCAGCAGTTGTGATACTGGTTTCTCCCTTCAGGAAAACGTCCATTATTTCCCCGAGGCCGAATATTCCCAAACAAAGCACAACTAAATCTATCCCGCTAAAAAGATAGGGAACACCGAAGGTGTAACGAAGGGCCCCGGTAGTAGATTGTATCCCAATAAGGGAAACTAGTATGCCCACCATCCCGGCAATCAGGTTTTTAGTCTTTGCTCCAGAACTACCCACGCCCCCGGCCATAAAGGAAAGCCCTATTACTATTAACAATGTCAGCTCAGGGGACTTCATAATTAAAACCAGGGGAACAACAAGAAAGATCATGGCGCAAGCAAAGACAACAGATAATACGCCCCCCACCCCGGAACTGCAAAGTGAAGCACCGACCGCCCGTGCCCCTTCGCCCCTTTGCGTCATGGGGTAACCATCAAGAACCGTAGCCGCATTGGTTGCAGCCCCGGGAATCCCCACTAAAATTGCAGTGATTGAACCGCCGGTCATAACCGCGGAATTAATCCCCAGCAGGACAAGAAGCCCTTTTTCAGGACTCATAAACCATATTAAAGGCAAAACCAGGCTCATCCCAACCATAGCCCCTAAACCAGGTATCAACCCAACTAAAAGGCCCAAAAGAACTCCTAAGGAAAGCAAAAGTATATTCATGAGGTTGAATGTAACTGGGATAGCCTGCATTAAACTTCCGAATACTCCTTCAACCATAACTAGTCATCTCCATTGAACCATATTGTATCTCCCAACATGCATGCTTCCCCTTGGGGCTTCCCTTTTTTACCTACCTGAAATAATTTACGACGTCCTTTTAACGTTCTTTAGTTATACTTATCTACGGGCAACATACAGACGAATAACTGTCTGGCATCGTAGTTTCTATGAAAAAGCGCAACTCATCAACTCTCAGAGAAAGGTTTATCAGGTAAAGGTTTAAAAAGGACAACAAACATTGTTCATATTAAATATGTTAATCGTAGTACTTTAAAATCTCATCGTATATCTCCGAAAATTTTTCCCTGTTTTCCAACATGTAGTGTAACGATTCTTCCACATCCGTATAAGGAAGCCAGGTCCAATAACCTAAAATACCTTCCATTTCTGCAATAAATTCTTCATTAGCCGATATATCGCTGAGCACCTCTCGCACATAGTCCACCCTATCTTTGGGAACATCCAACGGCATCATCCACCCCGCCCCGCTGAATTGAGCTATAATATCTGCAAATTTTACCTTAGTTTTTTCTTCTTCTGTCAAGGGTCTCCCCAAATATTCGTTTATTACTTCCTCTATGGTAGGAACATCCGGGAATCTCCAGTCCCTTTCACTGCCATTAATCAACAATGGTAATAGGTCGGGATAATAACCGGGGGTATGCGTCACTACATGGGCAAAGTGGGTTTCTTTTTGCATCAATGACAGCTTCGAGGGATCGGGGCCCCCGATACCGGTAATCGTCTTAAAATCTAACCCTAGCATATCGCCCGCCACTGAACCCCAAAAAGCAAAGTATCCCAAAGGGGAAGCACCGGCCAGATACAGGTTCCTACCGGCAAGCAGTTTTTCTAAACTATTGTAATCTCCTTCCGAATAAACCCATATCGCCCACGGTGCCGATAGGTAAGCACCCAGGTAGTTGAACTTTTCTATGTCATATAAAGCCGCCTCATCCTTAAGTAATGAATTCATCCACGTTGAAGAAAGGATCCAACCGGCCATAGTTAAGCCATCCGCCTTGGAGAGGTAAAGTTCGTTGATTGCTTCCATTCCTCCAGCCGCGGGGTAGTTTGTTACCAAAACTTTTGCCCCGGTAGCTTCCTCAAAATACCTGGCTACAACCCTTAAATATACATCTGTTATACTGCCAAGAGTCCCTGCATAAAAGTTCATGGTTGCACCTTTATAAAAATCCTCCGGGGACACAGATTCGCCAGGGGATCTAGCTTTATCGGGGGTGGAAGCTTCTTCCCCGCCGTTCGTACAACCGGCAAAAACCATACCACTGACTAGTAACACCATTAACAAAATTAGAAATGTTTTTTTCATTTTTTTCCCCCCTTCTTAAATTTTGATTTCAGTTTTGGAAATATCCCTTCAGCTTTTCACCAAAATCATCTTCTCCCGTTTAACAGTATTCCTTACCTTCCTTACTTTCCTTAGGTCATCGGGGACCACCCCCTTATTGTGTTCTATATTATAGAACTTGGTTCTGCAGTTATGACAGTTTTTAAAAACGAGAAACCTTTCTATGCCCTAACTGTTTTACCACAGTGGAGCTTTGGGCGCTTGCCGGGTTTTTAAAAACTAGGAACCTTTCTATGCCCTAACTTGTTTCATAATGCAGAATTAAGTTCCATGTCTAAATTTACTTTCTCACTTTAACTATTATAACAATTTTCACTATTAAGTCAAGCTTAGATTTTAATAAAAATCTATTTTTTAAAAATAAAGTGGAAAGTTAGCTTACCGCCCCCCTGGGGCCACCCCCCCCGCCCTTACCCCCGTTAGTTATACCCCGGCACGCGGAGATGAAACTTCGGGGCCCCTGGCATGTTTCATCAACATCTTGCACGCTAGGCATACCCCGGCACGCGGAGATGAAACGCCGTAGCCCCGGGCGTGTTTTCCCAACCTTTTGCTGGCTAAATAGGCCCCGGCACGTGGAGATGAAACTTCGGGGCCCTTGGCATGTTTCACCAATTCCTTGCCCGCTAGATAGGCCCCGGCACGTGGAGATGAAACGCCGTAGCCCCGGGCATGTTTTCCCAACCTTTTGCTGGCTAAATAGGCCCCGGCACGCGGAGATGAAACGCTCCTTCTTTCCACTCCAGCGGCCAGGCCAGGACTGTAGCCAAAGGCCGCAGGGGAACGTAGACAGTATCGTTAATGAGGTAGGCGGCAAAAGCTGCAGGGCACCCGTTTAAAGTGCCGTCAACGCGGCGCTGGATTCGGGGCAAGGTTTCGTTGGCGGGGATGGTTCTTGCTTCTTTTGAAAGTTCAGGCCCTGCCGCATTGGCCGGGGATACTGTTGCTGCCGGGCCTGCCGGGGCCGCTGGTGCCACTGAACCTCCCGGGCCTGCCTGTTCCACCGGAGCCACTGTTGCCACTGAACCTCCCGGGCCTGCCTGTTCCACTGTTGCTGCCGGGCCTGCCGGGGCCACCGTCCCTGCCTGCCCGGCATGTTCTGCCTGGCCGGCCTGCCCTGCCTGTTCCACCGGGGCTGCCGGGACCACCGGATCCCCCGCCCCTGCCGTATTCACAGGCAGCGCCGGAGCTACCTGCTCCAAGGTGTTTTTCCAAGCGTCCAGTTGCCGCTGGACCTGGCCTTTAAAATTTTCCCAGCCAGCCCAGTTATCGGCCATAAGGATACGGGGGCAAGCTTTGCCGCTCCAATCAAAATGCCGGCGCAGCCGCCCTGTTCCCCAGCCTCTTTCCTGCAGCAACCCGGCCACGAGCCCCGCCGCATTCCCCAGGGTTTTCGCCCGGTCACCGCTTTCACAAATCTCCACAGCCAGAGATTTGCGGTTACCGGGGCCGTTTGCACCATCCCCGGCGTGCCAGGCCACCTCATCCAGGGGGATAGCCTCCACAGCCTCGTTTTCATCGACGCAGAGATGCCAGGAAGCCGTCCTCCCGTTGGCGGGATTCGTCAGCCAGGCCCGTTCGTTGCGGGCCGTAGAATCCGGATTGCCGGTGGAATGAATCGTAATATATTCCGGGGCCAGGTGCAAACCCGGCCGCCGGTTATAAGCTGTGTTTTTGGAAATGTGATCAATTCTATAGTTCTTTTTCATGCTCATTTAACCTTCCTTTTCCCTAAGATGCCGGCGGGGGCATTTTCATCCTTCCGCCAGTGCCGCCCCAAAAACGCCATGCAGCCCCTTCCCACAAACAATCCTGCATCTTGCAGCTCACAGCATCTTCGCAACAATACCGCTCAGCTCTTTGATACAGGCCGAAAGCTCATCTAATTTACTTTCGATGCGGACGAGCAGGTAAAGGCTAATGACGACAGGAAAACCAATATTCGCGATGAAAGGAACCAGCTCCTCTACCCCACGCGATCACCTCCCTTTTAAGTATATGCCTAAAATTCAGAAAGGGGCAGCAGCCAGTAATGATGCCGCCCCTTTCGACCCCAATTCTTACCACGTTGCCCCGCCCGCCCAATTAGCTGCATCAGGCTGCGGCCCCGGACAGGCGCCCCGGACGGGCCCGGGCTGCCATCCCCTTTCCACCAAAAGGCTGCCCTGTGCGTTGCCGCTAATACTGCAGGATAAGTCTGCTCTGTGCGTTGCCGCTAATACTGCAAGATGACGTCCACAGACCGCCCGACTATTTCGGCCCTGACTTTTTCTACAAATTCGCCACCGGTGGAGTCGAAAATGTTAGAACTCAGGATCAAGTCCATAGCATCCTCGACATCTGTGCTGTCGAGATCCTCACCGGGATCCTTTACGGACAAGGTCGTCTGCCTCCCTTCCTCGTTACGGAAAATAAGGCGTAAGGTTTTCTCCAAAACTATCCCCCCTTTCTATCAGGTTTTTCCTGTTCCCAATGGCCATCTTCCTAATTAGCCCTTCTCTCCCCCTTCCTTTAGATTTGCCCCCTCGCCCCGCCTGTCAAGTTCTAGCCCTCCTCCTCTTCTTTGAGGATAAGCTCGTTAACGCGGCGCATCACATCCAATTCGTGCTCCTGCAGGCCCGCCAGGGCATAACCCACGTTGTAGACAGCGAGGTCGCTGGCATCAGGTTTTACGTTGGAATAAGACCTGGTGCGGTAAGTGGGATTGCCTTTGTCGTCCATCCCGGTGATGAGGATAAGCTGCAAGCGGGAGCCTAACGGAATAGCGTTTACGGCCATTTTAGCACCTCCTTTCCTCTTGTTTTCTGTTGCTCTGCTATCAGTCTACAGGGCTAAAGGAAAACTGTAAAAGGTTCTCCACAGGCGCCGGAGGGGCACAAATGGGGCCTTCCGGGGTGTGGCAGGAATAAAAAACAGCCGGCCTGCGCCGCGGGGGAAAGGCAATCCGGTTGCCCGGCAGCGCGCCAGCAGTAAACGATTATTTTTATTTCTGTTAAAATTTTTAAAAAAGCGCTTAACGTTACTCAATAAACGACGATATTATATTTGAAAGCAAATTTAAGAAGTAAGAAGATTAAAACCACCGGGCAGGTATAATTACATGGTAGTAGGCCGCGCCAGCGGCTTATTATAAAAAAGCACGGAAGCTTTAATAAAACACGGAGGTGCATTTAAATGAGAATCAACACCAACATCAGTGCCTTGAACGCCCACCGGCAGTTGGGGATCAACACTGACCGTGGCGCGGGCGCCATGGAGAAACTGTCTTCGGGCCTCAGAATCAACCGGGCCGGGGACGACGCGGCAGGGCTGGCCATCAGCGAAAAGATGCGGGGCCAGATCCGGGGTTTAACACAGGCCTCGCGGAACGCGCAGGACGGCATTTCGCTCATCCAGACGGCGGAAGGCGCGCTGAACGAAACGCACAGCATCCTGCAGCGCATGCGGGAGCTGGCGGTGCAGTCCTCCACGGACACGAACACCGAGGTGGACCGGGCGGAGATCCAGAAAGAGATCGACCAGCTAGCCGCTGAAATTACCCGTATTGCCGATACGACCGAGTTTAACACCCAAACCTTGATGGATGGCAAATTCGAAGCCAAGTTTCATATTGGGGCCAACGAAGGGCAGAACGTGGATCTGGCCATAAACTCCATGACCAGTAAGGCATTGGGCTTGGAAACCGCGGGTAAGTACACAACTGAAGAAGATGGTGGCGTAACTTTCGAAACCTTTGACAGCGAAATTAAATCAGTGCTAATAGCCGCAACTACTAATGCTACTACGAATGGCCCCGGAAGTGTAACTGGGGCGGAGCTAGAGGACGGTGTACTAACACTAACGGTTGTGAATGCCGCAAGTGGTGGCACTCAATTCACCATTGATGATTTAAATGCTGTATTAAAGGATCTCGGGGTGACGGCCGTAGGAACAACTCCAACAGCTTTTACAGATGGAGAGGAGCTGGCTTTCGCACCAAAGGTTGTAGATATCGGTGGCATTAAGGGAGCCTATGCAAATATTGCGGACGACAAGATTACAGACCTAACCTTTGCGGCTAACACTAGTGCAACGAGCGGTGTAGAGGTAACTAAAAATGGTGGCGCTGTAACTGTTACAGTTGGTCAAGATGTGACCCTTAAAGAGCTGAACGAAGCACTCAAAGCCTACGGCATTTCGATCCAAACCAACGATGAAGGGGTAAATGATGAAACTCTTGTGGGTGATATTAGCGATAATGTAGAAATGGACGTTGAGGCGGGGAACATTCCCATCAGGGTAGATACCCAAAAACTTGCTGACAAGGCAATCACGACGATCAATGACGCTTTAGAAACCGTCTCCGCCGAGCGCTCCAAGCTGGGCGCCATGCAGAACCGCTTAGAGCACACCATCGCCAACCTCGGCACCTCCGCCGAAAACCTGCAGGCTGCCGAGTCCCGCATCCGCGACCTCGACATGGCCCAGGAAATCATGGAGTTCACCAAATCCAACATCCTGAACCAGGCTGCCACCGCCATGCTGGCACAAGCCAACATGGCCCCGCAGACCGTCCTGCAACTGCTAGGCTAACAACATTTAACAATAAAAAGGAACCAGCCTTTCGGGGTTGGTTCCTTTTTATTCAGATTGTAAGACCGATGGGCAGTATTGCTTGTTTTTAGTGTTTCTACGCCAAGCAGGTTGCATTTATTGTTTTGGGTTGATAATTACCCTGATGATCTGGCTACCATTTATTACTATAATGAAATTTATTCTGCTTTTTTAAAAAAACACCCCCTGCCTGCCTAAAACATTTATAAAGAAAACTTAACTGAAAGGATGACTTTTAAAATGGATGTCTCTGAAGTTGTTTGTTTTATAATCCTTGGAATTATTTTAGGCATGGCTGGGCAAGGTGCAAGGGCAATTGTTGGACTAAAAAAAAACTATGATAAGGAATCTAATGAATGGTTTAAAGCAAGGGTATTGCTTATCAGCCTGATG
>CAZRVU010000011.1:0-54317 GCA_964603615.1 uncultured Desulfovibrionaceae bacterium | reverse complement strand
CAAGGGAAGATACAGGAATTCCGTGGGTGGTGTTCGTTATCGTTACCCTGATGGCCGTTCTGTTCAACTGGCTTTACTAAGGATCTTAAAATTATTTTTAATAGAGAATCTTACTTATTTACGGAAAAAACGCGGGGCGACACGCGTTTTTTTCCCAACAGATGGCTACATTTTTGGCTGAAACTTCCACTTTTGATGTAGCCTAATATTCGCTGACAACGAACAAGCATCAAACAAGTTAAGGTACATAGGTTGGTGTAATTTTAAGCCGTTCCATGGCTTCTACATATCTTGATACGCCTGTATCTATATCACACTGGGGATTATATCCCAATTCTTTTTTTGCCCTAGAAATGTCGTAAATACTATAGGATGGATTTTTGCTACCAGTATGATTTAAACCGGGGCCAATATTTGCTTCAAAAGTTGGATATCGCTTTTTTGTGGTAACTGCAAAATCATTAAGAGTGTAACCTTTTCCAGTGCCAATATTATACACCCTAGATTTAAGAGTTGGTACTGTGGAAGCCAAAAACACCCCTTGAGCAACATCATCGTAGTAAATGAAATCATCTTTTTGTTCACCACCGAAAGGCCATGTAAACGGTTTGCCTAACATAGCATTTTCAATAATGCGGCATGGCAAAACCATTGGTGAGTTGGGGTTTTTTAATAGACGACCAGGCCCATAAATGGTGCTAAACCTAAGAGACACAAATTCTAGTCCATATCGACTGCTAAACGCATTACCAAGCAATTCGCAGTAAAATTTTGTTGCCCCATAAATACCCATTGGTTGATCTTTGGGATATTCTTCATCTATAGGTGTAAATAATGGATGGGAATATTCCCCAGCAGCAACATTGTAAACACCTTTTGAACTTATATAAACAACTCTTTTAACATTGCCGTCTAAAGCACTCCATAGTATTAACTCTGTACCCCGGGTATTAACTGGAATCATTTTTTTGGGATCTACTGCAGAAAGAAGGGATACTGTGTGGATAATCGTATTAATTCCATATTCTTTAATAACCTCTGCTATTTTTTCTTGATCTAGAATATCCCCTTTAACAAATATTGTTTGCTTTTTAAGATCATCAATCAGTGTATAGTCCTCAAACATATCGTACAAAACTGGGGTTTCTCCTTTATCAACAAATAAACGGGCTACGGATGATCCCAATGCTCCCATACCACCTGTAATGAGTATAGACATTAACCATCTCTCCTTCTATTTATATTATTTAAAACTTGAAATCGGATTATAATAAATTATACATGTTAATCATGTGGGTGATATTTTTTTAGGATTAAGGTATTACCTCGTTTTGTTGGTGATCGTCTTTTTTTCTTATAGTTTGTATCTGTTTTTTAATGGCTGGCAAAATAAAAATAATAATTAGCGCTAAAATTAAAAATAAGGATATGGGGCGACTGAAAACTACTAGCAGGGATCCTCTGCCAATAGTTAACGTTTGCCCTAAAGAACGTTCTGCCAAAGATCCCAGCACAACACCGATAATCATTGAAGCACGGGAAAACCCACCCATGATAAAAAAGAGACCTAGAAATCCTATGAAGATAACTAAAAATAGATCCATTATAGTCCTGTTCACTGTATAGGCTGCAGCAAAAGAAATTATAAGAAGGAGGGGGTATAAAATAGTAGGTTTAAAAAGAGCAACAATGTATTGGAATATAACATTGTAAACTTTTCCTAGTAATAGAAGTAAAATATTAGAAATTAACAAGCCTAAAATTAGTGTATAGATAACCTCCGGGATCCTTTGCATAATAGTTGGTCCCGGATTTAAGCCGTGCATGATAAAAGCCCCGACTAAAACTGCTGCTGCCGTATCACCTGGTATCCCAAATGAAATCAAAGGAAGAAAATTGGTACCAGCAACAGCATTGTTTGCAGACTCCGACGCAGACACTCCAAGTAGTGAGCCATCACCAACCCGCACAATATCTTTCCTACGCGCAGAAAGAGTATGCTCATATTGATAATTTAAAAAAGCTGCCATTGTTGGCCCACAGCCGGGCATAATTCCAACTATTGTTCCAATAAATATTCCCCTGATAATTGATGGTAATGCAAATATATATTCTTTAAAGCTTACCCCTTCCTGACCTTTAGTGATTTTTTTGAACTTGGATAAAAAATCTTCTTTATTTCGTATTTTTACAATTTGAATAATAATCTCCGGCAAGCATAACAAGCCTATTACTACAATAATAACGTTTATTCCCCCCAATAGTTCACTAAAACCGAAAGAATAACGGGAAGTCCCACGCAAAGGATCTAAACCAATCATAGCAATAAAAAGACCAGTTAAACCACTTAATAAATTCTTAAGTACATTACCGTGGCTACCCTCTGACAAAGAAGCAACACAGACTAGAGATAGAAGAACAAGAATAAGAACCTCTGGAGGTCCAAACTTTAATGCAACTAAGGTGAGGGGAACGACTAAAACTAAAAGAAACAAATCCGCGGCAAGGCTTGCCGTTGAACTAGCATAAAGCGCCATATCAATAGCTTTCTTCCCTTGATTGTTCTTAAAAAGCTTGTACCCATCAAAAAGTGTTGCTGCTGCTGCCGGGGTCCCCGGAGTCCCCAACATGATTGAGGCCAGACTGCCAGAATAATTGCTCGCTTTATATAAAGTCGCTAAAAATAGCAGACCTGTTTCAAGGGGAAGGCCAAAAGTGAAAGGAAGCAACACTGCAATTGCTAAAGTGCCATTTATCGCTGGTATGGAGCCTACAATAAGTCCACACGTAATCCCCAGTATTATGGCGATAATGTTTTGCAAAAGAAATATATTTGAAGCGCCTTCAAAAAGAGCATTAACATCCACCTTATTTTTACCTCCTCAAAATTCCGTGTAATTATAAAAGCAGACCCTTAGGAAGAAAAATTTGCATGCCTTTTTCAAAAAATCCCCAAATAATTACTAAGGTTACTAGAACGTATAAAACATTTTTTACCCCAATATGTTCACCGGCAATGTACATTGCCGCAAGCACCAATAATAAAATGGAAATGTAAAAACCAAGAATCTTTATTAAGTAAACTATAACAATAAACACAACAAAAGAAGAGATAATTTTTCTTAAATCATATTTTTCTTCATTTAGTTCCTGTTTTTCAGTATCACCGTTCATTTGTTCTTCGGTTCTATGTTTTATTTTTCTTTTATTGTTCAAAATAGTAGTAACAATGCCCAGGCAGGATATAGCTGCAATACCATATAGTATCGCCAAGGGAAAAGTACCTGCAGTAATGCCAAACTGGGGTTCATATTTTGACACTTGTAAAGGAGTAATGATGATTATAATAAAAGCTAGAACTGCATAAATGGTAAAAATAAATATTTCTTTTTTCATTTTCTAGCCACCTTCTTAAAATATTTATGGAAAGGTATGTTATAACCTTAACAAAAATTTCTGCTACACACTTCCATTCTTAAGAATGGCATTAACTGTTCAATCATACCTATTAAATGATGGTTGACCCGAAAAAACCAAGCCAACCATCATTTGCGTTTAGCCAGTTATTTATTCATTGCTTCTATAATCATAGACATAGCCTTTCTTCCTTCGTCTGTCTGTTGTTTAAGTTCATCTCCAGTAAGAAATTGTTCTTTCATCCATAAACCGCGAAGTTGCCGCTGTATTTCAGGATCTTGAAGTACGTCGCGTGCCGTGTCTAATAATAGTTTTCGCACCCCTTCAGGTAGACCTTTAGGTGCAATTAATAGGTAATTATGGATCATTGGATTCTCAATTCCGACCTCTTCTAAAGTAGGTGCATCAGGCAGCCCCTCTACTTTTTCTGTTGCTGTAACAGCAAGGACACGCATTGTTCCCGCGTCAACATGTTCCATAATATTATTTAAGGGTGTAGATATCACATCCGCATCTCCAGCGAGCAAACGCAAAGCAGCATCGTTTCCTCCTTCTGTTGCCAATAAACCAAAATCTTCGATTTCGTAATGCTTTGCTATTAGTTCCCACCAGGAGTGCGTTATAGAGCCTGTAGCAGATGGGGCTACTATTAAACCCCCGGGATTTTCTTTACCCCACTTACCTAAATCATCCAATGTCTCCCAGGGACTATCAGTAGATACTGCAATGCCATTCAAAAAGTGGGCCATTTGTGCTATTACATCTAAATCATCCAAATTGTTTATTTCAGCTTTAGTTGTTGCAAGGGATATTTCTACAGCAAAAGCGCCGATACCAATTGTATAGCCATCTGGCTTGGCCTTAGCTACTTCTGTATGACCTATAATAGTGCCTCCACCAGGAGAGTTTTTAATAATAATGTTTCCACCTAATTTTTTAGAGAATTCCTCCATAAGAACTCTGGTAGTTAAATCCGTTACCGATCCAGGACCAAATGGGACTACACATGTAATAGCCTGTCGTGGATAATCTACCAGGGTATCATTATCATTGGTGGTATCATTATCCTTAACCGCAACGCCATTTTGTGAACACCCTATTACTATTAAAAACAATAGTGAAACAAACAACACAATACCAAATCTTTTAAAAATACCTTTCATAAAAGCATACCCCTTTCAACTAACATAATATGAAACAACTTAAAACCACTTAAAAACTCTTTTTAACAAAAATGATATCAATTTTTAATTATTCTGCTGCACCTCCTAAACAACAAAACTAAAAATTCCAGGAATCAAAAAGGTTGAAAGTATTAAAAATATAACGGACAATAAATCCCAATACCAATACACCGGAAGCAACTATTAATAGCACCTTGTCAACACCTAATTGTTCTACAAGTAAGCCCAAAAACAAGGGAACGGTCAGAAATGAAATCGAAAAGCCATAACTGGAAAGGGCTATGGATGCACCCCTTTCTTCCGCTTTACTATATTGACTGCCAATAGTTTGATAAATCAAATATGGACCCACCGTTGAAATACCTAAAAGCAACATCATGGGAAATAACATTTTAAAGGACGGAAAAATAACAATTACGAGCATCGATGCACCCATCAGTAACAAGCTGAAGGAAGCAAGATTACGAAAACCAAGTAGTTTTAGCAATTGACCAATCAGGAACCCAAGAAAAGCAAAACCTAAATTATAACTAGCACTAAGAATACCAATTAGCTCTTTTGTTAATCCTTTATTTTCGAAATATATAGGATAAAATGAACTAATCAAGATAAAGGGAATAGCCGCTATAAAACTACAATAAGTGCCGGCGAAAAGCTGCCTTGTCTTAGTAATCCTTATCAAATTTTTAGTCATTTCCGCTATACCCAATATCCTTTTTTTACGCGGGATCCCCGGCATCAAAAGTGTTAGAAAAACAATAAAACCTCCTATTACAGCACTAAACAAAAAGGACTTTTTGAATCCCAACAACACCGTTAAATATCCACTTATACCTAAACCAACCATGGAACCAATTCCAAAAAAACTATTAATACGTCCAAAAATGTTAGGGGTTTTAGATTGATTTATCTGGCTGCTGTACGATTGGATCGCTGGGTAGTAAAGCGTTCGTGAAAGACTCATCGCTAGTAGTTGAATAGTAAATATCTCCATAAACCCTGAAAATTTGGAAAGAAACAATGCTGCAATGCTAATCGCAGTGAAACTTCCAAGTAAAACATTTATTTCACCAATCCGATCCGTAATTGCACCGGCATATGGATGGAACATTACGCGAAACAGATTGGGAATAGCCACGATTATACCTATTTTCCAAGCAGAATAACCCTGACTATATAAATAAAAAGGTATTAATAACTGGATTAAGTAAAGGGCTGTACCATAAAAAAAGGAGATACAATATACTAGTGTTTCTGGATTAACTGTCAACGTCAGCGATCCTCTTTCTAATTTCCCCAAAAATTTACCTCCTAACTTGGTACAGCCATATATTACGACACTCATTTAAAGAGAAAAATTAATTAAATCACTGTAACCTACAAAACTGTTTAAATTTAAAGTCAAAATTGTCAAAAACAATACTCCTCACCATACTTATTATTTAAATCTTAAATAAGGAGCATGTCTTGGCATTTATAAAACTAGTCAATATAAAACAAAGGATTTTATGTTTTATCTATATACATTCATTACATTCTCTCAATAATAATAGCAAAACCAAGTCCACCACCCGCGCAGAGACTTGCTAGTCCTTTTTTTAAATCCCTTTTTTGCATTTCATGAATAAGGGTAACAACAAGCCTGGCTCCAGTAGCCCCCACGGGATGTCCAAGCGATATTCCACTGCCATTTACGTTGACAATATCCCTATTTAATTCCAATATCTTCTCACAAGTAAGATATTGAGCAGCAAAGGCTTCATTAATTTCGAAAAGTTCAATATCTTCAATGCTGAGGCCGGCTTCTTTTAATGCTTTCTTGCTGGCGGGGACAGGGCCAATACCCATATATGCAGGGTCAACTCCGACAATTGCCTTACTTACAATTTTGCACAGTGGTTTTATTCGAAGCTCTTCTGCTTTTTTGGGGCTCATAAGCAATATTGCTGCTGCTGCATCATTCATTCCACAGGCATTCCCTGGCGTAACCGTTCCATCCTTTTTAAAAACTGTAGGTAATTTCGCTAACATTTCGAGTGTAACGTTAGGTTTCGGATATTCATCAGTATCAAATACAATTTCACCTTTTTTACTAGAAATGATCACAGGAACAATTTCCTGTTGAAAACTACCATCCTTTAAAGCCTTACATGCTCTTTGTTGACTTATTAATGCATATTTATCTTGTTCTTTTCGTGTAATACTATATTTTTCCGCCAGATTTTCAGCTGTAACCCCCATACCACCCCCAATTGGGTGTTCATGCATGGTTTTCCATAGAAGATCCAGCGATTCCCCATGTCTTAAACGCTGGCCCCAACGGGCTGTGTTCAGGAGGTAAGGTGCGGTACTCATACTTTCAATACCCCCAGCGATTATTACATCTGCGCTACCTTCGCGAATGCTCTGCATTCCACTGAAAATAGCCTGCATTGATGACCCGCAGGTTGCTACTATTGTATAGGCTGGGATTTCTATTGGGATGCCAGCTTTTACAGATACGATCCGGGAAATGTTAGTATCTGCCAAGGAGAAACAATTGCCCATGATCACAAGATCTATCATCTTTTTGTCTACCTTGCTACGTTTCAGCACCTCATTGACAACAGTTAAACCTAAATTAATTGCTGATACATTTCTTAATGCTCCCCCAAATTCCCCTATGGGAGTCCTTACAGCGCCAGCGATTACAACTTCATTCATAGTTTACCCATCACTTTCCTTTAAAATTTGGAGTTCGTTTGCCTAAGAAGGCTTGCAGGCCTTCATTTGCATCCTCGCTGTTACAGGCAAGACCTGCAAGATTTGATTCGATAATAAGTGCCTCATCAAATGATGCCTCGCTAACATAATGAATTGCTTCCATCGCAAATTTTACCGCAACGGCACTGTTTTTTATTATTTTATTGGCAAAAGCAGCGGATTCTAATAAAATATCTTTCTTTTCCACAATTTTATTAACAATACCCATCTGCAACGCTTTTTGAGCATCAATAAGCTCACCCATTAATATAAGTTCTGCTGCTTTTGATTTTCCAATAAGTCGCGTTGCTCTTACTGTACCACCCCATCCTGGAAAAAAGCCTAAAGTTATCTCTGGAAAACCAAATTTTGCGCCATTAGAGGCAATCCTAAACGTGCAAGCCAAAGCCAGTTCAAAGCCGCCGCCTATAGCCAAACCGTTTATCGCAGCGATAGACGGTTTGCCTAATTGTTCTATAATATTTAACACGGCCTGTCCATCACGAGACCACTCCCGGCCACCAAAAGGCTTCGGCATTATCCCCATAAATGTGTTTAAATCAGCACCGGCGCTAAATACTTTTTCCCCTACACCGGTAATAATAACCGCCCTGCAATTATCGTCATTTTTACATGATAATAAAATTGAACAAAGTGCATCAAGGGTTGCTTTATTTATACTGTTACTGCACTCTAATCTGTTAAGCGTAATAAAACCCAAGCTACCTTTTAGCTGGTATAAAATATCTTTTTTATTCACAATAATCCCTTTCTCTTATTGATTGTTTAAAATTTAGTTTGTAGCATTAGAATATAACATTATTGTTTTTATAACTTTTTACCATCGTCATCCTGGGCGTTAGCGAAGAACCCCGCCAGGCAGAAAGCTCCAGAGTTCTTCACTACGCTCAGAATGACAAAAATGACGTTGTAGGTCAAGCAAACGTGGTGGGACAGTAGCCCGTACCAAAAGGATATCGATAGTGTGTTAAATATTTTTACCTATCATACTTCAGTGTCTTGCCTCCGGACAGTTACTTATTTATATTCCGATAAGTATTCATACTACTTTTACACAAATAGACTCAGTACTTAACTGCATATGTTATTAGAGCTTTTGCAACAATATTGTGTTCTTTATCCTTAATCTCTACTTCACCGACAGCAATTTCCTTTCCAAGGTGCACAATTTTCGCTTCTGCAGTAACTGAACCCTCCTTTACATATCTAATATTATTTAATTTAAATTCTATGCTTACAAGCCGGCGGGTGGAAGTATCATCTGTCATCCCTAGAAGTGCACAAGCTAATGCTGCGTCAGCAAGAACTGAAAAAAAGCCTCCATTGATATAGCCGTAAGGATTCGTAAGCTTAGTATCGTAGGCCATTCCTAATTTGGCATATCCCATTTCTACGTTTAATATATCTATCCCTAATAAAGAATAATAGGGTGGTTTAACACGCTGCATAATCCTTAGGAATTTTTCTTTTTGTATGTTATTATTTTTCTTCATTTTATATATCCCCTTAACCTAATTAGGTGACATATTCAAGATTCTTAAAATATTTTTTCCAAAAATATTTTCCTTTGCTTGATCACTTATTTTTGCTAATTTAACTTTTAATATTTCATGAAGAGGATTATTCATCGGTATTTCACCACCATAAACAATGCGTCCTGAACCTATGGTGTTTACCGCCTTCGTAATAGGAAATTCATACATAACACCAGTAGTTCCAAGAACGATGTTCTCACACCTTTTTGCCATTTGAATGGCAGCATCTGTATTAGCTAGCGCATCAAAACCCATATGCTCCATAATGATAGTTGTTTTTGGAAAGTCTAAGGCTACCAATCCAATTTGCCAAGGAGTCGCAAACGGAGCTTCACCCGAATGAAACATAACAGGAACATTCAACTCTCCTGCCCTTTCAACTAAGGGGTATACCCATTTTTCATCATTTGCCGCGCAACCAGCGTACACGGGATGAATTTTGATACCTTTTGCTTCATACATTTTAACTGCATCAGTAAAATCATTTAATGCGTCTTTAGATTTTACATCACATGAGAAAAAACCAACCAATCTATCAGGGGCCTTATCTACTTCTTTTTTCATTTGCTCTGCCGTGAAAAAGCGTCCAGTTGATGCAGTAGGAAGAAGAATTGCCTTATCAATACCGGAGGCGTCCATAACCTTTAACACAATTTCGGAAGTAATCAGATCATCGGTATATTTGCTATAGCCCACGTGTGCGTGTACATCAAATATCATCATAACTATCACCCTTTAAAATCAAATTATAATAAAATATATTTTATATAATAAGCCAAATCCTATTACACTAATGCAATTTAAATTATATTTCTACTTAAGCATCTCTTTCATTATTTTACCGCCAGGGTTACGGGGAAGCGCAGTTAAAAATTCCACGTATTTAGGAATTTTATAATCTGCAAGATTTTTAACACAAAAATCCTTTACTTCTCCTTCAGACAACTGCTCTCCTTGTTTGGCAACAATAAAAGCCTTGACTTGTTCCCCAAATACAGGATCGGCCACCCCAACAACAGCGGCCTCCAGAACTTTTGGATGTTTATAAAGCACATTTTCAACTTCTAGACTATAAATCTTTTCGCCACCCCTATTGATCATATCTTTTTTACGATCAAGTATATATACATAGCCCTGCTCATCAGCCTTTGCAATATCACCCGTATGGAGCCATCCATTAATAATTAATCTGTTTGTTTCCGATGGATTTTTCCAGTAATTTGATATAATCTTTGATCCCCGAAAAACAAGTTCTCCTGGAATATGCGGAGAACATTCGCGCCCTGATTCATCTAATATCTTTATTTCATTAAGGGGTGATACCTTTCCAACTGAATTTAAGTGTTCATCCATTTCCTCGTCAGTTAAAATTATATCCATGGTGTGGGTTTCAGTCATACCAAAACCTTCTGTTAGTTTTAACCAAGGCAATTTTTTTCTGATTTGAATGAAAACTTCTGGTGATTTTGGTGAACCACCAATGCATGTTATTCTAAAAGAACTCAAATCGTAATCTGAAAAATTGTCATGGTTGATCATGAGCCAAATAATAGCAGGTACAAGTATTGCTACAGAAATTTTTTCTTTCTGGATTATCTCCAGCAAATCTTTTGTTTTATATTTTCTCATGTATACACAAGGAATACCCATCAATATAGAACTAATAGCTGACATAATAATTCCAGTTGAATGAAACATGGGAACAACGCAAAGGGCCTTGTCTTTGTCGGGGTCTGTTTCATATAAATCATCAAGGGTCATGCATGCTTGGATAATTCCACGATGAAATTGCATTGCTCCTTTTGGACGTCCAGTAGTACCTGAAGTGTACATAATCATAACTGTATCGTCTTCTGTTATTTGTACCTCTTCAACCTTTCCTCCCGGATTATCATACAGAAGTTCAAAGGAATTAGTATTTTTAGGCGTTATTTCACCATTTACAAAAATATGTTTTATCGTGGCCCACTTGTTTTGATATGGTTCTAAGGTTTCCCAGTATTCCTCATCAACTGCTAACAAATTCGCCTCTGAATTATTAATTTCAAATGTCAATTCCTCCCCCCTAAAACGTGTATTAAGGGGGACAATAATAGCCCCAATACTTGTTACTGCAAAAAATAACACAAGAAAATCTAAATCCGTGCCCATCAGTATTGCAATGCGATCATTTTTCATCACACCATATTTTTTCTGCAATGATAGGGCTACCTTATCAACACGATCTGAGAATTCTTTGAAGGTCCAGCGTCTATCGCCTGAGATAAATCCTTCTTTATCACCATATTTTTCCACAGTGTTCCTTAAAACTTCGTTTACAGTTTTTGGCCTTCCCTTATAAACCTTTTGTAAGCGGTGACCAATGTTTTCTTCTATAATTTCATATTTCTTACATTTATAAGTATTTGTCATAATTTAAACCTCCGAATAATTCTCCACTTATTGCACAACAGGGTCGGGATAACGTTTTAAGAGTTCTCTAGCTACAATTAATTTTTGGATTTCATTTGTACCTTCATATATTCTCGGTGCTCTTACTGCACGATATAACCTTTGCATTGGATAATCCATCATAACGCCATAGCCGCCCCACATTTGGAGACATTTATCAATAACCCGTTGTGCCATTTCTGTGCACCACCACTTCGCCATTGATGATTCATATGTCACTCTATCTACAAGACCAGAATCTTTTAACCAAGCAGAATAATAAGTCATAAGCCTTCCTGCATGTATTTCTGTTGCCATTTCTGCTAATCTTTCCTGAATAATCGATTGCTTTGCAAGAGGTTTTCCGAACTGAATCCTGGTTTTAACCCGCTCAATGGTAATGTCAAGGGCGTATTGAGCCATTCCTACAGCAGCAGCCCCCACGGAATTTCTTAAAACGTCAAGGGTCTTCATGGCGACACGGAAACCATGCCCTACTTCACCTAAAACATTTTCTTTAGGTATTCTGGTGTCTTTTAGGGTAATCGTACATATATCATGGGGTGCAAGAACGTGGAATAATTCTACTTCATATTTAGATGTTTTGGGATCAAGTATAAAAGCAGTGATGCCCCTTGCACCTTTACTTGGATCTACCGTAGCAAATACAGTAATAAAACCAGCTACACTTGCATTCGAAGCAAAGGTTTTAGTCCCATTCAGCACCCATTCGTCCCCTTCTATTTTTGCTATTGCTTGCATAGATGCTACATCAGTCCCGGCCTCTGGTTCAGTTAAAGCCATACAAGCTAACATCTCCCCACGCGCTATCGGGGGAAGAAAAGTCTGTTTTTGTTTTTCTGTACCAGAATGTACTACAGAGTAACTGCCTAAACCGTTTAACGCATAAATAGCATCGGCTTGATAAGAACCATAGGACAATTCTTCCCGGATAAGGCTTAATTCAAGTGCTCTTAGGTCTCCTTTACCAGAACCACCATATTCCTCAGGAATAAGGAATTTAAAAAGACCATTATCAGCCATTGCATTCATTACATCCCAAGGTATTTCGGACTTTGAGTCTATTTGTGCCGCTTTTGGAAGGATTTCTTTTTTAACCATTGCCCGTACTTTTTCTTTTAATGCTTTTTGTTCATCCGTAAGTTCAAAGTTCATGCTTTACACATCCTGTCTATCTTAATTTTTTCTACTATGCTTTAATTCAGTTTAAACTACAAATTAGATCAGCTTAAGAAATGACAATGGAGATCACCGCAGTTCAGAAAGGTTTAAAAGCTTCCTGAAC
This sequence comes from uncultured Desulfovibrionaceae bacterium, assembly GCA_964603615.1. Taxonomy (GTDB): domain Bacteria; phylum Bacillota; class Dethiobacteria; order DTU022; family UBA8154; genus JAAZMI01. Next base: position 41,682 of record CAZRVU010000011.1, on the reverse strand, counting down.
TGCGGTATATCTATAGGTAAAATGCTAGCAATTTATATAACGCCTTTCCTTGCTTTTTAGGATGCCTTTTCTTTTCACTTTACCTGGCTTGCATTTCATTTTTTTATACCGTATTTATCCCAGTTGTCCCGCACTTGTTTCATTGTGTCATCATCAGGATATGCAAGAAGCGGAAATCTTTCGCCAAACCATTTTTCTGTTCTAGGCCAATCAATAGGTTTAGTACAATCAAAAAGAAGCCTATCGCCTTTTTTGATTGCCTCATGGATAGAATCTTTGGGATGAACACTGGGGTCCAGCGGGGAAATCCACCCGGGGAACTTGGTTATACCACGATCGGTAGTTATCCTATAAGCCATGGCCCACATAACTTTTTTCAAATCCCAGATATTAATGTCTTCATCAAAAACAAAAACATTCTTCCCAACCATCGTAGATATGCCTGAACTCCAAATATTTGATGCAACCTGTTGGACCTGACCATAATAGCTATTATCGATTTGAACAAAAACATTTGCCCAACCGGTGCTCGGATCAACATTAACTGCTTTAACTCCTGTCATTCTTTCCTCTAAAAGGTCATATATTGAAGTAGAATGATGTATTGAACATATCCTGTGATCTTCATTAATAGGAACACCTTCAAGCGTTCCTCTAAGTATGGGATTATTTCTAAATGTTATACATTTAATTGTAATAACCGGCCTTTTAAAAGGAACAGTGCAATAGTAACCTGTATATTCTCCGAAGGGGCCTTCCATTGTAAAGGTATCCATATTCGTATTTAATTCCCCTTCAAATACTATTTCTGCAGATGCCGGCACTAGTAGATCAGAAGTTTCACATTTTACCAGCTCTACGGGTTCACCTATAAGTCCGCCCATAACATCGTATTCACAAATACCAGGAGGTACATGGGCACAAGAAACTGAAGGTAAAATTGGATTCCAGCCAACTGCCATTGCAATGGGTACATTCTCACCTTTTTTTCTAAAGCTTCTCCAATGTAACCAGATGTGTTGTCCAATGGGGAAAGCAATACCAACTTGGTTTTTATTATGAACCATTCGACGATAATTACCAACATTGATCCAGTCACCATCACGTTCTTTAGTAACAACACCATCGAATGTTCCTATATACCTTCCGCCATCATGTTTATGCCAAAGTGGAACCGGAAATTGACCCAAAAGATCAATTTCATCTTCTTTGATAATATTTTCTTTACATGGCCCGGTAGAAAGTATATTTGGTTTAATTAAATTTTTAGATCTAGCTCTCCAGACATCTATTAATTCTTTTGGCGGGGTATCCTTTGGTAAACCAAGCATAAGAGCGATCCTTGGATAGGTTGCTACTCCGCCTGTAAAAAGACGCTTACAAATAGTATTTTCATAGCCTTTAATATTTTCAAAAAGTAGCGCGGGACCTTCCCTATCAAAGTTTTCCTGGGTTATACCACCAAGTTCCAGGTCCCAATCAACTTTTTCTTTAACCTTTGCTAGTTCTCCCTCCTTTTCTAGTAATTCAATCCATTGCCTTAAATCTTTAACTGCCATGCAAAATTCCTCCTTTATGCGTTAAGATGATAAAACTTTTACCATACAATAGCCTCTTTTTTCGCTAATTCCAATTTTAGTATCCCTAGTGTCCCTGAAAATTTAAACATAACCTTGGTTAATATCCAATAAATAAAAATTTGTTACTTAATAGTCGTACCAGCCAGCTCCTTTTTTCTTACCAAACCTGCCTGCCTTGAGAAGGATTTTGAAAGCCTGGGGTACTTGCCATCTTACAGAATCAAGTTCTTTATAAAAGCATTCAAAGGAATTCCCCAAAATATCTAGACCGATCATATCCTGTAAAGCAAATGGTCCCATTGGATAATTTAATCCAACAGTTGTTGCATAATCTATATCTTCTTTGGATGCCACCCCTTCCTCCAATATTTTAATTGCTTCTATAAATTGTGCTGCAAGTATTCTATTAACAATAAAGCCGGGAGAATCTTTCTGGACTATTACCGGTTTTTTATCCATCACCCTGGCAAGTTTAGTAACGTATTCTACAGTACTATCTGCCGTATAATAACCTTTAGTAATCTCGACAAGGGGCATTTTGTGAGGCGGGTTAAAGAAATGTAATCCAACAAAACGTTCTTTTCTTTCTAAAGCTGAAGCAATCTCGGTTATAGAAAGAGAAGAGGTATTAGTAGCAAAAATTGTTTCATTAAAACAAATTTTTTCTAAAGAGGCGAAAAGTCTCTTTTTTATTTCTATATCTTCGCTCACTGCTTCTATAACAAAATCGGAGTCTTTTAAACCCTCAATTTTATAGGCTAGAGTTAAATTCCTAATGATTGTGTTTGTTTCAGAAAAACTATTGGTTTTTATATGTTTTTCAATGGTATCGTAAGCTTTTTCTAACATCCCACTGTCGACATCAAAAATAATTACTTTAAATCCCGCATTAATAGTTAGCATGGCTATTCCCTGCCCCATGGCCCCTGTTCCTACAATACCTATCGTTGTATAGTTCACGCCACCACTTCCCCTTTAAATAAAATATTTGATCTACTTGCCCAATTGCGCCTTATCTAATTATTCAACAAAATGACACCTTTTGTATATTACCTGATAGTTGTAAATAAGGACTAGCCTCATACTAAAACCCTTATTTATAGTTTTCTAGATATTTAGCGTGTTAGGCTGCTGGATAACAAAATCTTGTAATTCACGTTTTCATTTTACTGTTTTACGTTTTTATGTTATTCTGGCATTGGTGGCAACCTTTTACCTTGGCTGTTTACCAAACCTGCTGCGCCATAATAGACTGGGTCCTGCTAATTTAGTTTACACGGCCGTAAGGTTAACCTCACTTCAGCTTAATATGATAGTGTACTAGAGCGTTTGATTTTTAAGTTTATTGTAATAAGAACGTGACACACCTTATGACATACAGTATAATAAACATGTTAATCAAAATTTTGGCATTATAACTACTCCTGGTTTTAGGGTTAGTGCTGACCAGAAAAACATAATAGTGATTTGCCAACATTGAATTAAGGTTCTTAATAAATTTTTTAAATTTTTAAAAACTTATTACAAGGAAGATTTATGGAGAAAAGTAGCTTTTATAAATTTAATAAACCTGGTCTCTATATCAGTTTGTCTTTTTCACAACCTTTGCAAGTTCCTAATAGTGTAAGACAAGACATTGCCATATTCCTTGAACAAGCAGTTAATAAATCGGGTTTTGGTGAAGCAAATGTTATTATTTTTGCAGAAAAACGCGCCGTTATTAATTGGGCAGTTAAATTAGATAAAGATACAATAAAAATACAGATGGGAAAACCTTCAGAAAATGAAATTGCAATGTATATAACACCTATTTCAGGTTTCAGCACAAAAATACCCTTCTGTCCTCCTCCTCAAGGAATTGAAGCAAACGCAACAATTTCCATAGACAAATATAAAGATCAGTTACAAGCAGAAAAAATGTTAGACAGAGGGGTTCTTATTGTTTTTCGTATCATCAATACCCTCAAAAGGTCAATTATTAACGATCAGCATCATTATTCTAAAAGTCAAGAAACACGTTTGTGGCTCGAAGCAATACAGGTCATGAATTCTCCTATTAATATGAGATCGGCATTACACGCAATAATGCAGCTATTAGTTGATATGTTTAATGTCCGTTGTGCCCTGTTTTTCATTGACAGTGATGAAAATACCCTTATCCCATTAGTGGGAGCGGGTGGTTTTGATCCTGAAGACAGACGAATGTTTAAATCTTTAAATAATCACAGGCTATTCCAATGTCATTTTGAAGCAATTTATAATAATAATCCTTTCCTAATATCCCCAAATGCAGTTAAAAGTTTTATGCCAACTGATGTGTACAACTTTTTTAAACCACAATGGGTAATTGTTACACCATTAACTACCCAAGATAATCTATTTGGTATACTGCAAGTTGATAGAGCAGTAAATTTTAAACCTGAAGAAGTTGATATTGTTTTTGCAATGTCTAAGATCTGCACTACAATAATCGAAAATGATTTCTTAAAAGAAAAAATTCAGAGTAACGAGACTGCCCTTAAAACCTTTTTTAGAAATATTGCAAAACAGAAACTGGAACTTAAACCGCCTGATCATACACATAGTTCCCTTATATTAGAGTCCCTAACTCCACGTGAACTTGAAATACTAAAATTAATTGTCCAAGGGTTAACTAATAAAGAAGCAGCAGGGCATTTAAATATTTCAATTAATACGGTTAAGGCGCACATAAATAGTGTTTATCGCAAGCTTAATGTAAATAACAGGACACAAGCAATATTGAGATCAATCCATCTTGGTATTAATAAAAACAACCATGAATAAACTCTTATAACCCTTTTTATTCATTTTTTCTTTAACGCTTCCATCAAGATATTTTTAAATCTTTAAGGCATATATATTTACCTGAACAAAAAACCATGCATTACTACAGTGGGGGGAAATAATGGGCGGCTTTTGTGGAATTTTTCAAGAACATGGCCAGGTTGATGAAAAACTGCTCACCAAAATGCGGGAAAAAATGCACCACCGCGGGCCGGAGGGCGGCAAAAATTTTACCGGTTCACACCTGGGTCTGGGATTTCGCGCCAGTCAAATCTTCTCCACTTCTGGGCAGGCCAAAGATATCCAACCCCTGAGCAACGAAGATCAGAGCCTTTGGCTCGTCTGCAACGGCAGGATTTACAATTATCCGTCTTTGCGTCAGACCTTGACAGCCAAAGGCCACAAATTTACCACACGCTGCCATAGCGAAGTTATTTTACATCTTTATGAAGAAAAGGGGACGGAATGCCTGCAGTATTTACGGGGTATGTTTGCCTTCGCCCTTTGGGATAAAAACAAACAGCTTCTTTTTGGGGCCCGCGACAGATTTGGTCAAAAACCTTTTTACTATTTGGAAAGCCCTGGCTATTTAGCTTTCGCTTCAGAGATCAAATCTTTGCTAATCCTTCCCTTTTTTACCAGGGAAGTCGAAGAAAGTGCTTTTGTAGATTATCTCACTTTTCAATATGTACCTGAACCGCGCACGATGTTTCGCAGCGTTTACTGCCTGCCCCCGGCACACTATTTTCTAAAAACACCCGGACAGCCGTTAAAAATAACCAGGTACTGGCAAATTAGTTTTACCCCACAACAAAAACCCGTAGAATATTTCTTGACAGGAATTAGGGAGAACCTTAAAGAAGCAGTTAATCTTTGTCTGAATAGTGCTCCCTCCCGGGGAGCATTTCTGAGTGGCGGCGTGGATTCGGCCATCATTGCCGCTCTAGCCAGGGAAAGCGGTCCCCTTTCCACTTTTAGCGTGGGTTATCACGAGGAAAATTATAGTGAACTTCAAGAAGCGAGGGAAACGGCTAAATTCCTGGGAACAGATCATCATGAATATATCATTACCCCCCAGGATTTCATCAAACACCTTTCCCGGCTAATCTGGCAATTTGACGAGCCTGTAGCCGATCCAGCGGCTATTTCGCTTTTTTTTGCCGCCCGTTTGGCCCGGCAGAAGATCACCGCCGTCCTCTCCGGAGAAGGAGCCGATGAAGTTTTTGCCGGCTACGGTATCTACCGCGAGCCCTTTGCCCTGGTTCCCTTAAAAAAACTGCCCCATTTCTTGCATAAGCCTCTTTTTCTGCTTGAAAAAATATTGCCAGCAGGGCTGCCGGGTAAAAATTATTTGTCTCGCGCCCGGCGGCCACTGGAGGAGCGCTTCATAGGTAATGCCTTTATCTTTTCTGCAACAGAAAAAAAGGAGATCACCACTGTAAAAAGCAATGCTTCCCCTTTCCGTATTACCGCTCCCCTTTACCGCCAAATTGCAGATGGGGATGATGTCTCCCGCATGCAGTACATCGACCTACATACCTGGCTGCCGGGAGATATTCTGGCCAAGGCCGATAAGATGACCATGGCCAATGCACTTGAATTAAGCTCTCCTTATCTCGATCACCACTTATTTGAATTTGCTGCAACCCTACCGCTGCAATATAAAATACGGGGCAAAACCACAAAATGGGCTTTAAGAGAAGCCTTCAAAGATCTTTTACCCGCCGCCGCCATTAACCGGCCCAAAAAAGGATTCCCCGTCCCCACCCGTGAATGGATCAAACGGCAAGATTTCCAGCGTTTTTTCAAAGATCTCTTGGCTGGCAGGGGAGGTTATTGGTTTCAAAAAGATAATGTGAATGCGCTGCTGCAAAAACACACGGAAGGCCGCCTCGATGCCAGCCGGAGGCTTTGGACAATTTTGATTTTTCTGCTCTGGTTCGAACTCTTCAGTCTACGTTCTTAAACCCCTTTCTCCTACCACGGGCAAAGCAACATCGGTTCTAGACAGGGCAACATCGTCTGATTTCGAAAAAGTTGTTTTGCCAGCCCGGTGCCGCATAAATTTTTCCATCCTGTTTAAGGCCTCATTGATATTCTCAATAGAGGCCGCATAAGAGCAACGAATATAGCCCTCCCCGCAAGCACCAAAAGCATCCCCGGGAACTACGGCTACCCTTTCCTCCTGCAAAAGTTGCGCGCAAAATTCCCCTGAACTTAAACCGGCTGATTGAATCGAAGGAAAAACATAAAAGGCGCCTTCGGGCTTAAGACAGGGAAGCCCGATCTGGTTCAATCCGTTAACGATCAATTGCCGCCGCTGATCGTATTGTTCCACCATCCTCTTTACTTCCTCCGCACCGTTTTTTAGAGCTTCAAGAGCAGCCATCTGCGCCATGACAGGAGCACACATAATCGCATACTGGTGTATTTTGGCTATAACCGCGAGAATTTCTTCCGGAGCCGCTGTGAAGCCAATCCGCCAACCAGTCATGGCGAATGCCTTAGAAAAACCATTGATCAAGATCGTCCTTTTTTTCATGCCCGGCAAAGAAGCAAAGGAGACATAGCCCCCTTCATAAGTAAGTTCACCATATATTTCATCGGAGATCACTAACAGATCATATTCTTCCACGATCCGGGCAATAGCCAGCAGCTCTTCAGATTTCATGACGGCACCTGTGGGATTGTTCGGGTAGGAAAGAAAAAGCACTTTGGTTTGAGGAGTAATCGCCTTCTCCAGTGCAGCCGGTGTTAATTTGAACTGATCATTTTCCTTGGTATTAACCACTTTAGCTGCCCCTCCAGCCATAAGCGTACAAGGCTTATAAGAAACAAAACATGGTTCGGGAATAATGACTTCATCGCCGGGATTAAGCACAGCTCGCAGGGCAATATCAATTGCTTCGCTGGCACCAACTGTCACGATTATCTCCCGTGAATAATCATAATCCAACTGGTATCTGTTACGGAGATAAACGCTAATTATCTTCCGCAACTCCTCAAGACCACCATTGGGAGTATAACTCGTATATCCTTTTTCCAGGGAATAAACACTGGCTTCCCGGATATGCCAGGGCGTCACAAAATCTGGCTCCCCAACCCCCAAAGAGATCACCCCCTGCATATTGCTGGCTAGATCAAAAAATTTCCTGATACCGGAGGGGGGCAGTTCTTCAATATTTTTATTCACAAATGATCTGCTCATGGACTAATCACCAACCGGTGTTCTTTATTTTCTTCTCCGAAAATAATTCCATCCTTTTTATATTTTTTAAGGAGGAAATGGGTAACAGTGCTTTGCACATGTTCTAATGTAGCTAATTTTTCTACCACAAAAAAGGCAACTTTTTTCATGGAAGTTCCCTCGATGACAACAGAAAGATCATAGCTTCCCGACATCAAATAAACGCTCTTTACCTCCGGGAAGCGGCAAATCCGTTCGGCAATCGTGTCGAAGCCCACATCCCGCTGGGGCGTTACCTTTACATCGATAATTGCCGTTACACCATTATTGTTATCCGTCTTTTCCCAGTCAATTAGGGTAACATAACCCAAAATAATTTTCTCTTCTTCCAGTTCCTTGATCAGTCCCTTTACTTCTTCTACCGTGATATTGAACATGGTAGCCAAGGTTTTCGTTTCAATGCGCTGGTTTTGATCCAAAACCTGCAATAAGCGGTACTTTATGCCTTCCAAAACCCTCTCAACTCCTTCTTCTGTATTCCTATTAAATATTGATATCACTTGTGCTCACAAGATAGCTTAGAATGATCTTGCCAAATTTGAATCATATTTATGAATAAGAACCCCTCAATCTAATATATTTTGTGCAAGCCGGGCATTTACAAACAAAAAATCCCTCATCCTCTAAGGGACGAGAGATTCCCGCGGTACCACCCTCTTTGATCCGGCCTTGCCGCTCCGGATCCGCTCTTTGTGAAGCGGCCTTGTTTAACGGTAGGCAACCGTGGCGATGTACAAGACTATAAGGCTTTTCCATCGCCCGCTCAGGGATGGCTTTCCTCCCCAGTACCTGCCACCTCACACCTGCCGGTAGCTCTCTAAGAAGGTAACTGTGGATTACTTCTTCCCTTCATTGCTTTCTTTCTGATCACAACAAATAACAACAGAAGTTTACCACGTTGTAAACCAAGCTGTCAACAGGAAAATTGCAAAAACTATTAATACTTAACAAGGATTGTTCTCTTCCATAGAATATTATATACTTCTTGCATTTGTTACCACAATTATTAAAATAAGTTTAACCACCCAGCACCAAACACAAACATAGGCTGGCAAAAGAAAGGATGTTTAAAAAAATAAAGTGACATTAGCTAAATAGAACCCATATCCCCCACAAAACTGGGGCATCACATTTCAAGATAAACCGCCGTATCACCCTTTTGGGTGGCAGCGGGGGATGTCCTGGTAGCCATTGAAAATAAAGTGGCGGTACCCGACCCGTTATGGCAGAACGGGTCGGGTAAAAAACCAAATAAGTAGGTTACCGGTAATGCCAGCATAGCTACAAAATAACTGTGCTTAGCTTCTAGGGTTCCTCCTTTTCCCGGCGATCGAGTTTCTCCATAATCAAATCATACGTCCTTAGAGATACCTCCGGCAGTCCTCCCAGCATATTTTTTACTTGCCCAAACCCTTTATCAATAGCATCTTTTATTAAAGCCATTTTAGATTTATCTCCGCCAACAACTGCTATGGCGAAGTCAACAATACGGTTGCTAACTGCTTCGGCACCCAGGGGGCCATCATCTGCTATTAGTTCAGCCGCCTCTATTCTGGCCGCAGCATCGATTTCAATTGCTACGGGCCCTTTATCTTTCACTCGTTCTGCGCTATACCCTTGTCTTTCCAAAAGTTCAGTAACGAGGCGCCTTAAAGATGCATAAGCCTTTTCACTTTCCTCCTTGAGAGAAGCAATCATGGTTTCATTCGTCTTCACGGCCCCCTTTGTATAAGTAATATTTTTATCATTATTATTACTGAAAATAAATTTATCGGCTGCAATTTCTGTCCTATTTTTCAGGGGCGCATTTTTAGCATTTAAACCCCTGGTCTTTCCTAGGCCAGCCATCGTATTAATAGGGTTAATTTTCACCGTTAAACAACTCCCTTCCGTACATACTATCGGATGAAAGCGGTATTATTTAATAGCCCTAAAACACGAAAGATCAAATATTTTTGGAAATTTAGCTATAAAAAAGGAATTGCCATCTAGCTTTCAGTTAAGGGCGCAAATTAATGTACTATTTAACAAACCCCTAGAATTTTTTTGATATTTGCTCCAATTTCATTTTTTTGGCAGACGGTATGATGTAAAATTGCTTTGTTTTGCAGATCGTGAAGCGCAGGGTGCAAAGAGGTTTGACTGATCTTACTTAGTTCCTGCAAAATGCCGAACTCATCTAGCCCGCGTAGAAAGTCTTCGCCCTTGATTGCTTTGAGGACACTACGGCTGAATTTAAAGGGGCTGGCCGTAGCGTTTATCACTGTCTTGGTCGGGTCGCCCGTCTGCAAGCGGTATTTCTGATAAACACAGTATCCCACTGCCGTATGGGGATCGAGAAGATAGTCATGGCGCGCAAAAACCTCCCCGATTGCTTTCAGTGTCTCCTCTTCTTCTGCAAATTCTGCAAAAATGATCTCTGCCAGGTCCTGCCTTACGTTACTATCGATTTCAAAACAATCCGCATTTTTTAAAGCAGCCATCCAGTAATTAATTTTCTCCGCATCGTGGAGCGTAACCTCAAAAAGAAATCTTTCCAGGTTGCTGGAGATCAAGATATCCATGGAAGGGCTGATCGTCTGTCTAAATTTTCTATGCAGATCATAGCGGCCAGAATGAAAAAAATCTGTTAATATTTTATTTTCATTCGAAGCACAAATTAGCTTATTCACTGGCAACCCCATACGCGAAGCATACCAACCAGCCAGGATATTGCCAAAATTCCCCGTAGGCACCACAAAATTTATTTTTTCACCGGGCGACACTTTTTTTTGCTTTAAGAGATTTAGGTAAGCCCAAAAATAGTAAACGATCTGGGGTAAAAGCCGTCCCCAATTAATCGAATTGGCGGAAGATAGCTCATAACCTTTTTCTGCCAGGCTTCTTTTAAAAACAACATCAGCAAAAACATCCTTAACAGCATTCTGGCAATCATCAAAATTTCCTATCACGGCTACGACATAGGTATTGGAACCATCGGTAGTCGTCATCTGCAACTCCTGTATCTTGCTTACCCCGCCCCGGGGATAAAAAACAATAATTTTGATGCCCGGAATATTTTTAAAACCTTCCAGGGCAGCCTTACCCGTATCCCCGGAAGTAGCCACCAGTATTACAACTTCCTTTTCGGTTCCTGTTTTATAAAGTGCCTGCGACAAAAAATGCGGCATGATTTGTAAAGCCAGGTCTTTAAAGGCGGCTGTCGGGCCGTACCATAGCTCCAAAAAATAAATGCCTTCGTCCAAACAGTGAAGAGGGGCAATTTGCGGGTGGAGAAAATTGTCTTTATTATATGCTTTTTCCAAGCAAAAATGTATCTCGTCCGGTAAATAATCCGACAAGTAATAAGAAATAATCCAGCGTGCCACCTCCTGATAGGAGCTTCCTCGCCTGGTGAAAATCGCTTCTTCGGGTAAAACGGGTATCCTTGCAGGAACAAAAAGACCCCCGGAGGGAACCATACCAAGCTTAATAGCTTCCGCAGGCGTTACTGTAGGGTAATTATCACGGGTGCTGATGTACACGGCCTAAACTCCCCCGTTTCCTTATTATTAAGGTACATCGTCAAATATTCTCAAGCTACTAATAGCCACCTTTTTTAAGAATTATTCCAGAATAAACTAGTTTTACCCCACTTCCCCCAGCAGTAAACGGGATACCTCGCGCAGCGATGACACCATGTAAGTTGGCCGGGCCACGTCCCCCCATTTTTTGCCTTTCCGGTTTAGCCAACAGTCTTTAATGCCAGCCCGTTTTGCTCCCAGAACATCATATTTAGAATCCCCAATATGTAAGATCTTTTCCGGTGCCACCCCATAATGATCAATTACGGCCTGGAAAAACATGCCCCCCGGGCTACCTTTATAAGAGCGGTACTGCTCAGATGTAAATATTTTGTCAAACTGATAGAGCCCTGACAAAGGCCGGATCATATCGTCATCGGCATCGCTTACTACACAGATCGGAAAATATTTTCCTACATGCTGGAGAAATTCCCCCGTATCCTCATAAGGAGAAGATAAACCATGTTCTTCTGTCAAAACCCGGGCTGCATCAGCCGGCTGTAGTCCCAATCCGGTTTGTTTAAAAAGCTGGCGAAAAGAAATTTCCATAATAGTTTTGGAATTGATAAACTCTTTGTTCTCGCGAAATATTTTATCGTAATTACTAAAAATTAGCTCCGTAGCTAAAGACCAATATTCATCAGTTATACGCCCGGGCAATTCATGGGGAAGAAGTCTTCCCCAAAAACATTTCCGCCTGCTATTTACATTCACCAGTGTCTGAAACATATCCACGCTGATCACGGTAAATTGTTTCATGATCTTCATAATAAAATACCTTTCGCGTAATTTTAGTAAATACTTCTGTTACTATTCTTCAACTTCCAAACAAATTCCTTTTTCTTCTACCCGGGCAGGATATTGTAGACTGTACCCAGTTTGATGGACATACCGCTGTGAGATAAAATAATCTTAACAGGAGATGTCCTTAAATGGGGAACCATGGAAAATAGTTCAGCCAAGATTATAATGATTATCGCTAATTATCATGATCACTTTCGAGATCACTTTGAAGATAAACATTCCTGCCGGGAAAGGCCAGTTGCACCCCTTCTTCTTCTAGGATAGCTAGAATTTTGAAATTGACATCTTCTTTAACTTTTAAAAATTCACCCCAACTAGTTTCAATCGTAAAAAAATAAAAAAGAAAATCTAGCTGTCCCTCATTAAATTGATCAAAAACTGCAAAAACTGCATCTTTATGTACTCCGGGATGGTTTTCTAGCATTGCCCGGTTTTTCTCCAGGCACCTTTTCATCTTTTCCGGAGGCGTATCGTTTTTTATCCCTATCTTAAATGAGATACGACGTTTTTCCATACGCGCCCAGTTGATTATAGATTCGCCAGCCAGGGTAGAATTAGGTACAGTTACCAGGGCATTAGTAAAAGTTCTTACCTTAGTGCTTCTAAAAGTAATATCTTCTACAAAACCTTCCACGCTAGGCGAAGAAATCCAATCTCCAATGGAAAAAGGCTTATCCATGATGATTACTATGCCCCCAAAAATGTTACCAAGCGCATCTTGAGCCGCCAAAGCAATAGCCAACCCGCCCAGACCCAGGCCCGCTACAAAACCACTCACATTGTATCCCCATTCTTCGGCAATAATGCTGATAGCTAATAAGATCAAAATAACCCGTAAAGTTTTACTTAAAAGAGAAACAAAAATCCTATCGATTTCAAAATCCATTTTTCGGCCAACAGCCGCAAACAAGTAAGTATCCGTAAGGTTATAAATCCCCCAGGTCAAAAGTACAATAAGAGCTATACGAAATGTTTTTAAGATCAAGAGATTTAAAGCAGTGCTCAGAGGCAGAAATCTTAAAGCAAAATAGATACCCAACACCACAAATGAAATGCGTAGAGGACCCTCCAAACCAAGCAAAATTTTTGTATCCAACTCAATTTTAGTTTTTTTTGTAATCCTTAAAAATATTTTAAATAAATATTTTGTAAAAATACTTCTAGCCAAAATGAAAAACAAAAACACCAGAAAGGCAATGGCTATTTTTTTCCAAACCCCCGCGGCCAAATAAGCAAAAATTTCGGACATTTGCTGGTCTCCTTTATCCCTTGCGACCTTATGTATTTACAAACAAACAGCCCAACGTTTTTTATTATATCATCAAAATTACAAAAACAGCTAATTTAAACCTTTGCCGTCTTTAATAATCCTATATTTTACAAAATTCATTTCTATTCCTGCAAATTTACCGCTACCTAACCTGTTTCCCGTAGATATTACCTACAATAATATTTTAGACCATAACAAAATATTTTTACTAAAAAAAAGCTTGGCGTTAAAATTTCGCCAAGCAAGTTGGTTTCTTATAAACATATTCTAAATTACCCCAAATTATACCGGTTTTTACCGACGTCATCTATGCAGACCAGTTCTGCCACCCTGTCAATAAAAACTTGTTCTAAAAACAAACGTTACTTTACTCGATTACCCCTTCTTCCTTCAGTTTATCGGTAACCATTTTTCGCAGCTCTACCTTATTGATCTTAGAGCCACCGGCTAGGGGGAAAGCATCGACAACTTCCAACCTCTCCGGCAATTTGAACATTGCCAGCTTTTTACCCTTCAAATAATCGCCCATTTCCTCAAAAGTAAGCGCTTCACTGCCGGCGGCTGTCATCACAAAAGCACACGCTTTTTCGCCCATAATGGGATCCGGCATAGCCACGACGGCTGCGTCGGATACTTTGGGATGGGCAATTAAAAGGTTTTCAATTTCACCGGGATAGATGTTCTGGCCACCGCGAATAATAATATCCTTTTTACGCCCGGTAATCACCAGGTAGCCTTCTTCATCAAACTTGACCAAATCTCCCGGAGTAGCCCAACCTTCGCTATCCACCGCTTCGGAAAAAGTTTTTTCCGGGTCGCGGTAGTAACCGCCACAGCCTTGCGGCCCGCGAAAATAAAGCTGCCCAATCTCACCATAGGGCACCTCATTTCCATCGTCGTCTACCAATTTAATTTCGTTACCGGGCAAAGGTTTACCGACAGTAGTACGCTTTTTCTCGGTAGGATCCTTGATCGATGTCCCTGAAATTGAGCCGGTATCTTGTGACCCGTAGGTAATCAAAATTGGGCACTTCATGCGACGTTCCACTTCTTCGGCCAGGGGCGGCGGCAGATATCCACCGCTGCAGCGAATAAAACGTATGGTGGAAAGATCGTAATCTTCGACGGGAAATTGCATCATCGCCGCTAATTGTGCCGGTACTAGACAGGGCACTGTTACCTTTTCATCTTCAATCACTTTCAGTGCCGCTTCCGGATTATATTGATGCAGCAAAACCACCTTGGCTCCTACTAGCGGGGCACAAAAATAGGTTGGTGTACCTCCCGGCGCACCCGGGAAAGGAGCAAGAGCACAGACAATATCATCTTCTGTCAGTTGCCAGTTGTTAACATGCGTTCTGCAGCTACATAAATTGGCTGCAAACATCCGCTCTACGATCTTGGGCAAACCGGTCGTTCCAGTCGTGCTAGTTAAAAAACCAACATCGTTAGCATCCATTTTTCTTTCAGCAAGCACATCGGGAGAATATTTTTCTTCAAGGGGATTTTGCAGCATTGCCTCTAAGGAAACAGCACCTTCGGGCACTTCATCCCCGGCCACAATAATGTGTTTTAAATGGGGAAGCTGGGGTGCAATTTCACGTACCATTTCATAATAATTGAACTTCCTAAACTCCAAAGGAATGACAATTGCCTTGGCCTCGATGGTTCCTAAAATCTCTATCAACTCTGCATGGCGAAAAACCTGCATTAAAGCTATAGAAATAAGCCCTGCCTTTTCGCAAGCCAACCGTGTCAAAAAACCCTCGACGCGGTTCGGCAGTTGAATGGCCACCCGATCGTCCTTTTCTAAACCCAGCTCGATAAATCCCAAAGCGATGCGGTTGATCTGCTGGACGACCTGGGCAAAGGTCAGCCTGTTACCGATGGTATCTACCAATGCTTCGCGATCGGGGTATTTTTCGGCAAATTCTTCCCAATAATCTGTAAGGGTTTTTGTTGTCCAATAACCTTTATTTGTAAAATCATTTAATTTCTGTTCATCATATAAGATTGGTTTCATAAAAAATAATCCCCCTTTTTCGAAATGTTTATTTTATATCCTGATTACGGATCTTAAAGAGCGCTCATCGCTTCCTGGAAGGCTTTTAAAACTTCTGCCGCGAAAAGCGGGTCCTCCATATTCGCCTCCACTTCCCTGATTTCAATGTCATCCCGCAACCGTTTTCTTAGTTCGGTAACAAAAATGCGGTCATCTTCCGGGACATAAAGAACCATGCCTTCCCGATCAATACCGGACCATCCTTTGGTTGGGATCACAACTTTTACCGGCCCTTTGGCCTGGTTTAGTTTTTTAGCAAATGCTTCTGCTACCATCACAAATTCTTCGGGCGCTAAGCGCAAGTAAGTACGGTAGGCATCTAGATCATATTTTATACGTTGATGATAATCCGGCTTATATTTACTCTTAGGCGGGGTCATCAAGTTAACCAGACAGGGAGCAATAACCTGGGGGATACCGGCATTACCAGCAGCTTCCATGCGGTGTGGGCCTGCCGCTCTAGTACCACCCAATAGCTCTTCCCCGACCGCACCCGGGGCAAGATCGATCACCGCCGAAAAGATGCCTTCTTTAGCAATCATTTCTTCCATCGCCTTGTCAGCACCGGCGGCTGAATAGCCAATTACCTGATAACCTTCTTTTTCCAAGTGTTCCCACAAATATGTGGCACATTTTTCACACATACTTAAGAGTGTCATTGCCACCCGTGGTTTTACCTGTTTATCTACAGCGCCGGCAGAAGTATATGCTCTCTCCATGGTAGCCATACCCACAATACTCCCTGCCGCCCGGTCCAAAACATCATTCATTAGATCGCTTAAAGTTGTAAAATCGATTACAGAGTGCATAATAGAGATATCTGACGTCCCAAAATACCGGGTGGCCAGGCCGCGGGCTGCCGCCACGCTAGAAACCATCAGTTTAGGCACACCAAATGGCAGGGCCCTCATGACACCAGTAGCCATTAATGAGCTTGTGGCACCACCAACTCCGACAATTCCATCTAGTCTGTTTGATGCATAGAGTTCTTTAGCTTTTTTACCGCCCCCAGCAACCATGAGCCGGCTAAGACGCGGCCGATCTCCTTGCAAGTCCTTAAAATCAACGCCCTCGCCTGAAGCAGCCAGTACTTCTTCCCGCGTAATATCTGCAGGTATGGCAGGTTTACCCCCTGTCCCGACATCAATCACTAAAGCATTACAGCCCAATTTTTCGATCTGTTCCCGCAGATACTGTGTTTCCTCTGGTTTAGTATCCAGGGTGCTAACGATCACAATCGTTTTACTCATTTACTGTCACCTCTTTTTCTAGTAAATTAGCGATACGCTGCGCACCTGCCTTTAGTCCTCTTTCGATCGCTTGATAACAGGCTTCAATACGTGATCTTTCATAATTAAAAAAGTGTGGATCTTCAGGATCATACTGAGGTATATGCAAGGTATCCTCATAGATATCAGCGATATCTGCATTGCTTTCGCCGACGAATTCCCTAAAAGTCAGCGTCCGGCTTGCTGCTTCTGGAAATAATGTCAAAACGGTGCTTTTCTGACTATCTTCCAGTGTAACAAGCAGACGAGCCTCCTTTACTAACCTTTTATTCAACAACCTTGAACGGTAGGAGCCTATGCTCCAACCCCGGGCTGAAAGACAGTCGATCGTCCCCTGATAAGGGGGATGATAATAAAAAGTATCTTTGCTGATCTCGTGGTTTCTTTCTTTAACGAAATCTTGTATAAAATCCCAAAAATTATCTGCGATGATCCCTGCCGATTCCACCTTTATTGCTCTATCAACCGGAGAGAAAAGCCCTTGTTGTAAGTAGTACCTAAATAGATATTCGCAGATAATACTGCGGCAACGGTTAGCTGTACAGATAAAAAGAACCATACCGCCACCTCCCAATAAATTAAAACCCGTGATCCTCCCTACGTCCTTCATTATTCTCTAACTTAAGCTTAGTACGGGTGGTTGTAAACAGCCACCCGTACTAATAAGGTAATTTTATTCTTTAAAACCGTACTCCGACCATTTGCCGTATACCTTCTTCTCCACTCCGGGATCGAGGTGGATCTCAATAGGCTTTCTTTCCCATTCATGAGGTATGCAAGCATCGATAATGATCCGCGAACAAATATCCCGTGCATCAATCGGCAGTGAAGGATCGAGCGGAGTGGAACGCCCGCGATTGATAATTTGGGTACGCGCCGCCGGATCGTAGCGAACACTCATCGCCCAAAATACACGATCCCAATCGTCAGCCGGAATATCATCATCGACAACAATAACACCTTTTAAGCCGTAATGGCCTGTAGTAGTAGATACTACCGCCGTTCCCACTTGCATAGCATGGCCGGGATACATTTGTTTTACCGAAACGATCGCCCAGAAACGACCGGTAGATTCAGGCGGAATGTAAACAGACTTGATACCTGGTACATGCATGGCTTCCAAATCAGTCCAAAGAGTGGCCGTGCGGTTCAAGGCCATAATCACATGGGTGTCGGTTATTGGCTTTCCTACCGAAGTAGACCACAAAATAGCATTATTACGATGGTAGACGCGTTTAATATTGATAAATGGTTTCGGCCATTCATCACTTTCCTTACCAGAATAATAACCCGTATATTCACCGAAAGGCCCTTCCTGGCGGTAGCTGGCCGGATCGGTATCGATCTCGCCCTCCAGGATAATTTCGGCCCTTGCCGGCAGCGGTAGACCGGTAAGATCACTGGTAAAAACTTCAGTTGGCTCGTTACGCAGGGAACCAATCACGTCGTACTCCGAAACATTGGGGGAAACCATAGCACTACCGGTCAGGAAGTTCAGAGGATCACCGCCGATTATTGCCGCTACTGGCATCGGCTTGCCCATTTCACGGTACCTATTTAGGTGAAAATCAGCGTGTTTTCCTTTAATAATCTGTACACCCACACTGTGATCGTCAAGAACTTGCATCCTGTAGGTGCCCAGGTTATACCAGTTACTATCTGGATCTTTGCTCAGCAGGGCAACAGCAGTACCAATAAATCGACCGCCGTCCATCGGATAAAACTTGGGAACCGGAAAGTTAAGAAGTTTAATTTTGTCCCCTTCCAGAACATTTTCCTGGACGGGACCGCTCTGAACAACCTTTGGCGGAATTAATTTGCTTGTAATAGCTTCCATCCAACTTCTCGAAAGAGCGCTGAGAGGTTTATCCAATGGCTGACCAAGAGCAATGGCCAGACGCCGGACAGTAGTTAAAGCACTTGTAAAAACCGGAGTATCATAGTCCTTGACTTTTTCGAATAAAAGTGCCGGGCCTTTTTTTTCTTCATTAATTTTAGCCACATGGGATAACTCCAGATTCCAATCCACTTCAGTTTTAATACGTTGTAATTCACCTTCTTTTTCACAAATTTGAATAAACTCCCTTAGATCCATAAAATTTAACTTCTCCCTTCTTTTTCTTATATATTTTAAAAACCAATGTCATTGGTTTTTAAAAAGGCTTGCATAAGTCGTTAAACAATTTTTTTGCCGGTTAAAAGGCTTTTGACAATATGATCCAAAGCACTGGCCTTCGATTCCATCACAGGCTTGATTTCTTTTTTGTTCCATACTGTTTCCGGCCTGGTCTGCAGTAAAATAATATTATTAGGGGAAGGAAGATCTTTATCTACCGCCCATTCAATATCCTGTGGCTTTTTATACAGTGTTTCTACCAATTTGCCCAACTTGCCCAGGGCAATTATCTCCTCGTCGGTGATACAGGGAATATCACGCCTTTTTTCGTCAACTTCTACGGATATTACCTCACCTTCGGGACCGCCAATCATTTCTATTGCCTTTTCACCGATATCCCGTTTTGTAATCTCCATCGTCACCTTATTTAAAGTAAAGTTGTCCGGGGTGACCTGTCCGCTAACCAAACTTTCACCCAGTCCCCAGCTACCCTCAATGGTGATAACAGTGCGATCACCGGTCAAGGGATCGAGAGTAAACATTACCCCGGCTGACTTGGCGTTGACCATTTTCAAAACAGCTATCCCGATGGGTGAGTTTTCTACACTCATGCCGCGCTGCAAACGATAAGCCATAGCCCTGGCGTTAAAAGAACTAGACCAGACCTTGATTATTTTTTCCATCAAGGCCGCTTCACCTTCTACATGAAGAAATGTATCAAATTGCCCTGGCATACTCACCGGGCCGCTGGAACGTACTGCTACTGGAACATTATCTACCTGACATTCTTTACCTAACTGATGATAAAAGGATAATATTTCCTCTTCGAGTTCCTTGGGCATGGACTGTGCTTCGATCAAAGAACGGATATATTTTTCGGCTTCGTCAAAAACGCCGATATCGCTCTCCATTTTATCTCTTACTTTTGTCAGATAAGCGTCGATCTCTTTATTTACCCCTGTTAGCTCCAAAAATTTATCATAGGCACGAAGGGTAGTAGCAAAGCCCGGCGGGATCGCTAGACCATCCCTAATCATTCCACCCAGCCCCATACACTTTCTTCCAGCTACAAAGGTATCTTCCGGATCTAGATCGCGTAGCCAACACAAATTTCTTTGAACACTCATAGCTGAAACCTCCTTGTATATTTTGAGCAGCGGCAGCAGCAACCACTTAAGGAAAAACAAAGAGTCCATCGTAGAAACATGCATACCGCCGCTCCTATCACTACCGTTGTTTTTGTTTTATTTAGTCTCTTATAATTTCTACCGTTCCTTTATAGCCGTCTACTTTAATTTTATCCCCGGTTTTAATATAAGTCGTGCCATAGCCCGTCCCGACCACTGCTGGCAATCCATATTCGCGGCATACAATAGCAGCATGGGACATGATTCCTCCCACGTCTGTAACTGCTGCCTTTAGCCTTCCAAAAACAGGAGCCCAGCTCGGGGAAGTGGTCGGCGCCACCAAAATTTCCCCCTCTTCCAATTTTGCCAATTCAATCGGGTCGCGTACTACCCGCGCTATTCCTTCAACCGCGCCTGGCGAGCCAGGGAAGCCTACCATCTTATCTTTATCTTCAGCATCGGCGACATCCAGCCAGGCATCAATCCGTTCACTGGTAACTCCCCAAAGCATAATCGTAAATGGCTCGGTAACTACATCGGGTGGGATCCCCAGTGCTGGCGGTGGTGTGTACTCCCGGAATTTCTTCATAACTCCTTTACGCCATTCGATCTCTGGCGGCCAATAGTAAACCCCGTTAGCCCTAATCCCGGTTGCCCATGTACAAACCAGGTCAAAAAGCGCCTGCTTGACTTCATCACGGTGTAGGAACCAGATGTCCTCCACATCTTTGATCAAACCGTGGTTGACAAAAACCTGGGCAAGTTGTCTCATTTTCATGTAAAAAACGCTATGTGAATGGTGTTCCACAAAGAAAAGGTGTTCTTCGACATAGGGATATACTCTTTGGGCAACAGTCAATAACTGATCATATGTTTGTTTATCTTCTTCAGTTTGCAGGAAGCCTTTATATTCAGATACAATCCGTTCCCTTTCTGCAATAATTCTTTCAGTTGCCCGCTCGATACTTTCACCTTTTTCCAGTTTAATAATATAACCTTGAATGGCTGCAAAAGGAACCTCGAGACGTTCCAACCAGCAGTAATGATCATGATACCATCCAGTCCCGGAAGACATATAGAACCAGGGATCTTTGGAATTCTCGAATTCCTCCAGCCACTTTTTCCCTGCTTCGCTTTTTTCTAGGGCAGCAAGGATGTCATCGGGAACTATGGTGCCCTTGAATAGATCGGCCACGCCCAGTTCAACTGCTAACCTGGACAGCTTCTTGAGTTTTTCGTCGGGTTGCCAGAGGATAATATCAACACCGCCAACCATTCTTGTCAGGATGCTGTCGTCAATATCTGGAAAAGCCTTCTGGCAAAAATCACGAAAAGTTACATAGGCAGCATAACCAAGATTTAGAAATTCCATATGATACTGCCAGATCCGCAGGGCACAATCCATTAAATGATCGTATTTTTTTACCATCTGATAGCCGCTGCTCAAACCCACTCCTTCAAAAACAATGGAGGAATCCTCCATTTCGGGCAGTTCTTCAAAATTGATACCATCGATCTCCTTGATCAGATCCTGCATTTTGACTTTCCATTTGGCATACAGCTCATCCCAGTTTTCATAATAGTAGCCGGCCCTTTCAAGGAAATGAGGAATTCGAGCTTCCACCTGCTTCGGATCATCCACGGAGATTGGCGAAATGTAATTGTAGCCGTTCACTAAACGGTGATCAACGCCGAGCGCCGGTGGAATCATGAAAACGCGTGTAGTAAATTGGGAAAGAGACAAATACCACCCTTCATCCCAGATCAAATCGAAGGGATACATGGGTTCAGGATAATGCAGGCCATCATAATACCACAGCCTGTTATTTTCATATTCTTGCTTTTCTTCGTCCCCGCCAAACCGGTAATAATAAGGATACATTCTTTCCCAGCCTTCGGTGCCGGGAATTACAGGGACTTCGGTCGGGCTCATAAACTTGCGTTTGGACAATCTTCATTCCTCCTTAATATAATCATTAGACTCCAATCACACAAAACCTAGCCTGCATCATCACTGTTTCCCATAAATTTTAAATCTAAGTTTGTAAAAGGCTTTTCCCACACCCTTTCCGACTACAAATCTTGCTGCAAAAACCCTTTATATCAGATATGTAAATCCAGATCAAATCCCAATTGCCCGTCCCGGGCGCTGCCCTGCCAACCTCAAAAACTGGCAGTATCATTTTCTTTATTCATTTCAAGTAAAAAGGGTTGTTACATTATGTATGGAATGTTCATTTAATTACCCCTAATTACCCCCTTCTTATAATTCTACATATTCATAATTATCCCTCCTTTCTCTTTATTCATTTTTTCCTTTACTGCTTAAATATTATGGGCTACTTATTTTTTCTTTTGTAGCTAACCGGGCAAGCTATCTTTTGATGAATTATATTGAAGCAAAACAAAGAAATTCAGCCGCCCCCGTTGCTTTTGCCGGCCAGGGCCAATATTATTCAGGAAATAACAATATCAATGATATTATTTTCTCCGGGCAGTATAGACCGTATGACGTATTAAGGGATAAAAATGTCGGAAAATAGTACGGAAAACAGCTAGCAACGGAATAATAATTACAAAACCTAAAAATCCCATATAGATCCCTCCTAGCAATAGAGCAATAATAACAACTAGAGGATGAAAACCCAGACTACGCCCAAAAACCTGTGGAGCAATAAACTGGCTTTCGATCTGCTGGACAAGAATAATCCAAAGAAAAACTTTGTAAAATAAAGAGGGCGATTGCAAAAGAACGATTAAAATAACTGGAACTATCCCAATTAGCGGTCCAAAATAAGGAATAATGTTGGTTATGGCATTAATAATACCAAAAACAAGAGCATACTTAACGCCAAATAATAACAAACCACTATAGACCATCACGCCAACAAAAAAACTAACGATGAAAACACCCCTGATGTAAGCACCAAGGGTCTGATTAATATCCTGAAGAGCCGACTCTGTACTGCGCCGCGAGGAAAGGGGTATCGCTGCTAGTAAACGTTTTTTTAGCAGAAGATGATCGCGAAGTAGATAAAATGTGTAAAGCGGTACGAGTAGCAAGGCAAAAGTGTGGCAGAAAAAAACTACAAGATATTGAGATAGTTTTTTTAAGTTGATCGTCAATAATTTTTGCAACTGCAGAATATTTTTATCTAGTGCCTGGCGGACGCCGGGCGGAAAATTAAAGCGCCGGTAGTTTATTTCCAGATACTCGCCAAATTGTATTATTTTTTCAGCATAACCAGGCAAAGAATCCAATAAATCCTGTAGTTCTTCTTGTAAGGGGGGGGTTAAATGCAGTGTAAAAAGGAGAAGAATAGCAGTTAAAAAAAGGTAGATAATTATTATTCCCAAAGAGCGGGGTATTTTTTGTTTATGCAAGTAGTTAACCAGGGGAGATAAAAGATAAGCTGCCAGCACTGCAAAAAGAAGAGGGGTAATCACGATGCCCTTTAGTTCACCCAATTTTCACCCCTCCAAAAATCCTTGACCTGGCATAACCGGAGCCCAAAAACCTGTGTTCAGGATAATTCCTTTTAAATGCTAGATATGTCCATATTGATAGGATCATACGAAAAACCTGGTCTAACCCCACGGCAATTCAGAATAAAGGGTTAGTTTTTGATAAATTTTTCAAACTTACCCTGAAATGACTTATTGTTAATAAATTCCTCAATCTTTTCCTGAAATGATTCACCGCCGGCTTGAATTGTTTCTGTAATTTTTAAAGCTATATTTTTATCTTTTAGAGCAAAGGGAGTTCCCTCTGCATCAATATAAAATATCTCTGTCAGGCCATCTTTATCTGTATATTCTAAGAGGCAATCCGCACAATAATAAGTGTTGTTTCCTACTTTACCCGTGTTTATACTGTGGCAAATAGGGCAAGCCATAAAAACATTCTCCTTTAATATTTATATTTGCTATAATGGGATATCTTGCCCTTTTAAACAAAAAAAAATACTCCTCAAACATCTGAGGAGTTGATTGTGCCTCCACCCAATACTTCCTCTCCCCGGTAGAAAACCACCGCTTGCCCGGGGGTTATGGCGCTTTGTTTTTCTTTAAAAACCACCCGTGCCCTCCCTCTTTCCAGTGGATAAAGCACGGCAGGAACCGGGGAAACACGATAACGGACTTTTGCTCCTACCTCTAGCCGGTAAAGCGGCGGCTTACCGGCTATAAAACTTAACTCCACAGCCATTAATGACCTGCTGTAGGTTTCATCCTTTTCCCCAACAATGAGGGTATTATTGCTTGCATCTATTTTTACTACATAGAGGGGGCGTGGAGCAGATAGGCCCAATCCTTTACGCTGGCCTACTGTATAGAAAGCCGTCCCGCAGTGCGTGCCCAGTTTTTGTCCCGTTGTGGACACTATCTCCCCGGGGGTTACCGCCCCGGGGTTTTCCCGCACCAAAAAGCTGCGATAATCGCAATCGGGAAGGAAGCAGATCTCCTGGCTTTCTCTTTTTTGTGCCACTTTAAGCCCTTTTTTGTTTACAAACCCTATTACTTCTTTTTTATCATAATCTCCTAAAGGAAAAAGCAGGGCCGGAAGTTGTTCCTGGCAAAGAGTATATAGCATATAGCTTTGGTCTTTTTTTTTGTCCTTGGCACAAAATAGCCGGTAGGTGTCATCTTGCGGCTGGTAGAAAATGCGTGCATAGTGGCCGGTAGCCAGGTAGTTAATACCTAGCACCTGCGCTTTCTGCAGTAAATGGGTAAATTTCAAATGTTGGTTGCAAATAATACAAGGGTTCGGTGTTCTCCCTTGCAGGTATTCATGGATAAAATAAGCAACCACCTTTTCATAGAAAATGTCCTGCATTTCAAAAACATAGTGGGGAATATGCAAGGCTGCAGCCACCTTTTTAGCATCGTCAATATTTTCCAGAAAGCTGCAGCCCCGGCCGGTACCGGCAGCCGTTTTCTCGGAACAGGGATCGACCCATAAGCGCAAAGTTGCGCCCACAGGTTCATAACCGGCTTCTTTTAAAAGCAGGGCTGCGGCGGAACTATCAACTCCCCCGCTCATCGCCACCATGATCTTTTCCCCGGCCTTCGGCGCAGGCCTTCTTTGTAAGGACAAAACAAGCTACCCCCCTATAAAATTTATCCAATTTAGATCTAGCCGTTGAGCCTTTTACATCACCAAAATGTAAAGTAATTTTGACACCTGTTTGCGGAACATCTTTATTCATCCTTCAAAAATCATTCAATCAGTTTTTCCGTCAACCTCTTCAACTGGTTCGAGCATCGCCTGGCCCCGGCTGGCTGCAGCGATACGGCCGGGTAGCTTTTTCATTTCCCTGCAAGGAAGCACAAATTCCAAGGAAACAACCTGGCCATAGTTAAAATTCAGCACCTCCCCGGAGCTGGTTTCTATTTCCCGGACAACAGCTCCCAGGTAGTCATAAGGTACCTGCACGGTAGCGTGGGTCATCAATTCCCGCATACAAATATTGGCTGCCCTAACTCCGGCCTCTGCACAAGAACGATAGGCGCGGACTAACCCCCCGATCCCCAGCTTGACCCCGCCAAAATAACGCGTGCCCACTATTACTACATTAGTAAGCTCCTCCTTTTCCAACACTCCCAGCATTGGCGGTCCTGCCGTCCCGGCAGGTTCCCTGGCATCGTCACAGCGGGCCAGTAGCTTATCTCCTAACCCCAAACGGTAAGCATAAGCATGATGTGTGGCCCCGGGCAGCTCCTCCTGAACCTTGCGAATAAAAGCCCGGGCTTCCGCTTCCCTTTGACAAAAATCTAAGGTGGCATAAAAGCGGCAGGCACCTACAGCTATTTTTGTGCGGACACCGGTAGCAATTGTCCTATAATGATAAACCTGATCATAACCCATATTCTTCCCTCTTATAAGTTGTTCAAACGGCCTGCAGGTAAAGAGCACGTTCCAGCCTGACTTTTTGCAAAGCACAGCTTAAAGCGTTAGTGCGATGCAGTGCCCCCTCCATAAAATAGGCAGTAGCTGCACAACCCCGGCCACAAAGATAGCGCGCCCAACAAGTCTGGCAAGCCTCTCTTTGCCGGGCAGCAGCAGCCATCCTTGCCCCTACGCCCTGTCGCAGGATAAACGGTTCATGCGTAAGATTTCCCATATAAAAACCCTCTATACCCACAAATTGATGACAAGGGTAAAGCGTCCCATCGGCTGCTACGGCAAGGTAGTCCACCCCGGCGCCGCACCCGCTCAAACGTTTGTAAAGGCAGGGTCCCTTTTCCAGGTCCAGCGCAAAATGATAAAAATGAAAGGGATGGCCCTGCGCTTTTTGTTCCAGATAAAGATCAACGAGGCAGTCATATTCTTGTTCCAGCCGCGGTAAATCCGCCACCTGCAACGAATAGCTTGCCCCTTGTGAAACAACCGGTTCCAAAGAAAGAGAATCCAGCCCCAGCGCCAAAAAATGCTCGATATCCCGGCAAAAATCAAGATTATGGCGGGTGTAAGTGCCGCGAATATAATAATTATCTTTATCCCTGCTCTGCAAAAACTGAATAATGTTCTTTACGGTGCGATCATAAGAACCGCGCCCATCTTTAAAACCCCGCATCTTGTTTTGAATTTCCGGGCGCCCGTCTAGACTCAGGATCACGTTGATATTTTCTTCGTTTAAAAAATCGAACTTCTCCTCATCTAAAAGAGTAGCATTTGTCGTCAGTGTAAATTCGAATTCCAAACCCCGTTGACGTTCGTTGTCCCGGGCATAAGATACTATCTCGCGAATTAAAGGAAAATTTAAGAGGGGCTCCCCTCCAAAAAAATCTATTTCGCGGTGGCGCCCTCCCTCCTGCTCCAGAAGAAAATCTACAGCTTTTTTACCCACTTTCCAGGTCATATGCGAAGCTCTGTCACCCGGGTCCCTTTGTGTAAAACAATAACGGCATCCCAGATTACAACTGTGAGTAATAAAAAGGCAGAGCGCCCTGACCCCGAAAGAAAAGAGTTTGTCCTGCTGCAATGAAGGTGTAGGAGCAAAAAGTAACCTTTCCTGTCGAAGCTTATCCACCTGTTGCAAAGCAGCCTCTACTTCTTCCGGAGGGTAGCTTCCTTGCAAAAGTGAACGCACCCTTTCCGCGGAATAACCTTCCGCCAGAAAATCGATCACCTTCCAGCCAAGGTTGTCCACAGCATGCAATGAACCGCTGTTTACATCATATACCAACTGCAGATCCCTATACCTAAACATATGTATATCTTGCCACCTGGCTTGCCCCCCGACATCTTCCGGCATTGAGTACACCCGCTTCCCCAAAAAATAAAACCCGGTAGGCCTAATCACCGAAAAACTAGAGCCTATACCCGGGTCTTTATTCTACAAAATTAAATGCCCAAAAACAAATAACTGCACTACTTCTGCCTGTTCCCCTGCCGGCAGACCTGGTTACCAACAGTGCAAGATGTTTTACAAGCTGATTGGCACGAAGCCTGGCATTCCCGGCAGCCCCTTTCCTCGATCTCTCCTAGATTGCCTTTCCGCACCATTCTGATATGTTGCATCTATATAACAAACCTCCTTTTCATGTTAAAATACAATTAATAAATTAACCCTTTGCTTTACCATAGTAATTTTATACCGTATCGTCCACCGGCGTCAAGGTCGTTTGCCAAAAATGGCGCTTTACCCCTGCTTTTGAGGTTAATTCCAATATATTTGAACGCTTAAAACCTGCTAAATAGCCGGAAAACAAACTATTCACATGTTGATATCCAAACAATAATGTTCATTAAAAAATTCTATCAGGGATAAATACATAATTTGCCTGGTAACTGGTAAGCACGGACGGTTAATGATATCCTAAATTCAAGAATCATTTTAGAATTGTATGAGCGTATTAGTAATCATTAGTAATAAAAACAATCCGAAAAGGGGAATCAGCATGCAGTTTTGGCAGGCTTTCTTTAGCACCTTTTTTTTGATTTTCCTGGCTGAGCTGGGAGATAAAACTCAACTGGCTGTTTTGCTGCTAGCAGCCCAGGGCCGCCCTCTTTGGGGGGTTTTTTTAGGCTCAGCCGGGGCCCTCATCCTTAGCTCCCTTTTAGGCGTACTTTTGGGTGGAACGCTTTCCCGCTACCTACCGGTAGTCTACCTACAAAAAGGAGCCGGGGCAGCCTTTATCATCATCGGGCTTCTACTTCTTTGGGGAAAATATTAGCGTTGGCACCCGGAATCGTTAGGAGTTAATACCCATAATACCCCCTATTGCTCCCAAGGAAAAACCAAGAAATAATTTGGTAAGCAAACCCGGCCCTGGTTGTAGCCCCACCCGCAAAAAACAGCTTAAACAAAGAAGGATGAGGACATAACAAAAACCCATCAAGCCACCCCGCAACCAACCTTTTTCCTGTGTTTTCTTCCCAACAAAAACTGCTCCCAATAAAATGCTAAGCAAGGCCCCGGCAAAATGTAAATAGGGCACAAAAATCTCGGGAAAAGGGGTAAAATAAATCAGCAAAACGTTAACAAATAGCAGAAGAAAGGAAAATCCCAGCGCAACCAGCAGACCCCTTAAAATCAAAGGTAAGGTAGATAAAAAAGTCAGTGTTCTATCTGAAGATAAAGAGCGCCCTTTGGTGTGCACAATGGCCACCTCCCTGGCGGGAAAAGTTGCGGACAGGGTATAACAATCCGCCTACTGCTTATATATGTATGTTCTTTTTAAATTATTACTGCGCCAACCGTTTACCCCGGCTATCTGGTTTTTTCCCCGGATCCTTTAGGTGTTACCTCCGTTAGCCAACAGATTATTCATCCTCAGTTAAGATTCGATCAATACCGCCGCGTGCCATTTTTACATTTACATTATCGGCAATACGCAGGACCACGGTATCATCTTGGACCTCCCTGAGCATACCATAGATCCCGCCGATAGAAACAACCCGATCCCCCTTTCTTAAACTAGATAGCATCTCCTTCCTTTTCTTTTGCTGCGTTTGCTGTGGCCGGATTAACATAAAGTAAAAAATAACAAATAACAAAATGATCGGTAAAAAACCAGCAATGCTTCCGATTTCCACTATCTTTTCACTCCTCACATCATAATATTTTAAATAGCTACCTGGCTAACAGTAAGGTATATCTTGATTCTACTGCATAAATTTTATTTGCAAGGCGTTCGCTGAAACTAGCATCTATTCGACTGAAAATTTTCGCCCGGGCCAATGGAACGTCCTTTTCAAAAGGCCCTAAAAATGGCATCTTGCCATTTTTGCTTCAAAATTGTGGCGTCTTCATGGACTGATTTTTACAGCTCCCGCCCCAGCAAATTTCGTTTTATGCAGCAGAATGTAATTTTTGCAGTGGAATCATCTTTTTGTTTGAACCAAAACCCTACATGCTTCACATTTCATGCTTTGCTTCATTTTCATTAATTAATTTACTATCAAACCGGTTGGAAACTGGCACGGAATTCTTCATAAAATTGTGTTAACCTTTTTTCTAGAATAGCCTGCCTTATTTTGCTCATAAAATTATTTAAGAAATAAAGATTGTGATAAGTTGTTAAACGCAAACCAAGAATTTCATTTGCTTTCAACAGGTGCCGTATATAGGCCCGGCTATAATGGCGGCAAGTGTAGCACTGGCACCCCGGTTCGATGGGACGCATATCCCCGGTGTAGCGCGCATTGCGCAGCGTCAAGTAACCCCCGGCAACCATTACCCTGCCATTGCGCGCTAGGCGCGTCGGCAAAACACAGTCAAAAAGATCTACTCCCCGCATGACACCCTCCAGCAAAGCATCAGCAGAACCTACACCCATCAGGTAACGGGGTTTATCCGCGGGAAGAAGGGGAACCGTTCTCTCCAAAATCTGATACATAACTTCTTTGGGTTCACCGACGCTCAACCCGCCCAGGGCATAACCTGGAAAATCCATTTTAACCAATTCCCGGCAACATTTCTCCCTTAAATGAACAAAGGTACCGCCTTGCACGATGGCAAAAAGCGTCTGTTTCGTTGTATTCTGATGATAGATTTTGCTCCGCTCTGCCCAACGAATCGTTCTTTCCATGGCCCCTGAGGCCTCCTCAAGAGTCACCGGGTAACCGATAACATGATCCAGGGGCATTATTATATCCGAACCTAAAATATTTTGCACCTCAACCGACTTTTCCGGGGAAAAAAAATGGGTCGAACCATCATGGTGGGAACGAAAAGTCACTCCCTCCTCGGCAACTTCCCGCTTGTTGCTCAAGCTAAAAACTTGGAAACCGCCACTATCGGTTAAAATAGGCCGGGACCAGTGCATAAAGCGGTGCAGTCCTCCTGCCTGCCTGAGCACAGCAACTCCTGGCCGCAAGTAAAGATGATAGGTATTGCTAAGCAAAACCTGCGCACCTATCTTCCCCAGCTCTTCCGGAGTCATAGCCTTAACAGTAGCCTGCGTGCCCACGGGCATAAAGGATGGAGTTTCGATCACCCCCCTGGCTGTTTTTATTTCCCCGGCACGCGCCTTCCGATCCCTGCCGCTAATTGTAAAAGTAATAGTCACAATTATCATCGTCCTTAAGTTGTAGCATGCCGCGCCTATCAATAACGCTTTCCACCAGCAAAATGGCACCATCAACATTAAAAAAAATGTGGTAACATGCCGCTATAATTAAAATAAAACTAGATAATAAGCATAGCGTCCCCGAAGCTATAAAAACGATAACCCCTTTCCACCGCCCTTTGGTAAGCTTTAAGCGTATTTTCCTTTCCGGCAAAAGCACAGACCAACATTAACAAAGTAGAACAGGGCAAGTGAAAATTGGTGAGCAGGGCATCAACGATCCTGAAAGTGTAGCCCGGGTAGATAAAAAGATCCGTTTCACCGCGACCTTCCCGTACCCAACCGTCTTTGGTAGAAAGTGCCTCCAAAACCCGGCAGCAGGTTGTTCCCACAGCTACTATCTTTTTGCCCTTTTCTTTAGTACAATTTATCTGCTGCGCCGTAGCGGAAGAAAGCTCATAGTGTTCGCTATGCATGGTGTGCTGCTGAACATATTTTTCCTTTACTGGACGAAAAGTACCTACACCGATATGCAAAGTCAAAAAAACCCATTCGATACCAGCGGACCGCAACTTTTCGAACACAGAAGACGTAAAATGCAACCCGGCGGTGGGTGCAGCAGCAGAACCTTCGCAGGCAGCATAAATTGTTTGATAGCGCCCGGCATCATCCAAATTTTTTTTAATATAAGGGGGTAAGGGAACCTGCCCCATCTTAAAAAGCAAGTCCTCAGGCGGTTCACCTGCAGAGCGAAAAATAACAATCCTGCCTCCGGCGGCCGTTTTTTCCAACACCTCTGCTTCCAGCAAGCCGCCACCAAATTCCAGAATTTCCCCGGGAAGGGCCTTTTTGCCCGGGGAACAAAGCACCTCCCACACGGCTTCCGCCTGGCGGCGCAGCAAAAGCAGCTCGACCTTCCCCTTGCTCTTTTTTCTATAACCAAATAATCGAGCCGGATAGACTCTGGTATTATTTAAAATAAGCAAGTCCCCCGCTTGTAGATAACCAGGAAACTGCGAAAACATGCCGTCCTCAATTTTACCGCTTTGACGCCCCAACACTAGCATCCTGGAACTGTCCCTTGGCATCAGCGGTTCCTGGGCAATTAGTTCTACCGGCAAATTGTAATAAAATTCTTCTGTCTCCAACTTGTTTTTAACCTTTAACATTGTCCCTCTTTTATGTTAACCCGGAGCGATAATCCAGGATCATCCATTTTTCAATACCATTTTTTCCAGATTTAATAAAAAACAACCTCTGCCCCGGGGTAATAAAAAGATAGTATCTCCCGGTAGCTGTGCCCGGCACGGGAACGGTTATAAGCACCATACTGGCTCATGCCGACACCGTGCCCACGCCCCCGCCCTTCAAAAATCAAATCCCCGCCGGTATCAGATGAAATGGATGTTTTTACCCTATCTCCCCGATCGCCCCGGATAGAATATTCGCGACCATGTAGCATGCTTTGCATCTGCTTATTATACCCATCAACAACCCACTTTCCTTCCAAATCGGGAAAACTATCTTTTCCTTCTAATCCGGATTGCGCCGAAATTACCCATAACTGTGCATCCAGTCCACAGCGCAGCGTAAAAAGCTGGCTTTCCAGGCCCAGCACGATCCGGGCATTTTCTTTTGTTAGAGAAATAGCCCTCCCATTTTCCCCCTGCAAAATGATTTCTTCTACCCTGCCGCTGTTATAAGAAGAAACAATGTTAACCTGCTTGATCTCCCCGATATTATACTCTTTTTCGGCCAACCGGTCACCCAAATATTGTCGGGATAAAGCCACCGTCCAGGGTGAAAAACATTTAAAACCCGGCAAACCCAGCGGGTTGTTAGGATCATCATAAGGATCGGGAACACTGGCCAGGTAGGGAGATGACATTTGCCAAACATTTTGGGACAATTCGGTAAAACCTCCATTGCTGGCATGGTAAAAAGATTCGATGATCCGGCCTTGACAGGTTAGTACCTCCCCGCAAGTTTCATCTAGGGCCTGATCTGTATAACGATTTTCTACATCTTTACCCTTATAAACCTGACAATGCTGTTGATCACAAAGGTGGTATGTGTTATGGCGACGAAGCTCCTGGTTGTAAAGGGCAAAGGTCCTGGACGCTATTGCCTGTGCCTTAAGGGCTTCCATCCCCCCGTCGCTTCCCCAAACAGGTGGCATCTCCGCTGGAAGAACCCCGCGGAGGTATGATTCCAGATCCAAAACATTTACCGCCAAAAGAATACTGCCCTCCGGGATAATCTCCAATGCCCCACGGTACTCCTGGCCATAAAGAGCATTATGTAGCTGAAAAAAACTGTTTGCGGGAAGTGCCGCCACCGGCTGAAGAAACAAAGGCCCTTCCAAATATTCCCGGCACCCGGCACGTAGATCGTAGGCCTCAATGATGCCCTCTAGATTCGTTAGCCTATAATGCCCCGCAGCAAAGGGTAACGGTTCGGCGCTATTTGCAGCAAACAAACAGTACTCATCGCCAAATGAAAGCTCTAGATGGCTGCCAGCGGTGCTAATCCCCACTTTCAGATCCATAAGATATTCTGCGGCGAAAGAAGAACGGACGAACGATAACTGTAGAAGCAAACCTGCTACTAAAGAAATAAGTATCACCAAAACAGGAGAAAAGCCCCGGCGGCCCTTATTGTTGATGCCACCACGTTTTTTTCTATCACCATCTTTTATTTTAACCATCTTCAACACCCCTTTTGCAGTGAGAAAGGAAAAAACCGCCCTGGACAAAATCTGCAAACCCATACTACGCCAATAACCAAAACACCACCAAGCTAATTATTTGATACCAGCCGGGCCGGTTGGGCAATGCTCCAAAAATTTTATCTCCTCCAAAGGTTAAAAAAAAGCGTCATGATAATGCTGATCAAAACCATCGTGGTGATGGGGATATAAATGGTCAAATTTTCTTTTTTAATGAGAATATCCCCGGGCAGGCGCCCCAGGCCAAGGCGGCCTAAAAACAAAAAAACAAGACCTGCCAAAATAATAATGCCTCCTAAAACAAGCAAAACCCGGCCAAGATTGTCAGGCGAAAACATTCTGGTTCACCTCTTTTTTTGAGCGGCGGGTTTCTTGGCAGAGGGGTGGTAGCGTTCCTTTTCACTATAGATGCATCCGCAATAACCCTGCCTGTAAAGGTCTTTTTCCCTGGCGAGGCGCATGCTTTCCCGAAAACCTGGCCGTAGATCTTCATACACAAATTCTAATCCATACTTTTGGGCAATCTCCCTCCCCACCTTTTTTAACAGTTCATGTTTTTGGTAAGGGCTGATCAACAACGTAGTGGTAAAATTCTTTATCCCTTTTTTGACAGCATACCGTGCTGTTTCTTCCAGGCGGATCTGATAACACAGTGGGCAGCGCTTTTCGGGGTAACGGGCAACGCCGGCCACAAGTTGCAAGTAATCTTCCAACAGATAGCGTTCATCGATAGATACGGGCTTGCCTTCCTGTTGGGCTAGCAAACGGAGCGTCTCTTTCCTTTTGGAAAATTCCCGGTAGGGATGGATGTTGGGATTGAAAAAATACCCGGAAACATTATACCCTTTTTCTTGCAAAGCCTGCCAGCTATAAAGACTGCA
Source organism: uncultured Desulfovibrionaceae bacterium (assembly GCA_964603615.1). Taxonomy (GTDB): domain Bacteria; phylum Bacillota; class Dethiobacteria; order DTU022; family UBA8154; genus JAAZMI01. Next base: position 7,695 of record CAZRVU010000011.1, on the reverse strand, counting down.
AGGAGCACAACAGATATGCAACAACAAATCATCCATTATTTTAAACCTCCCTACTGGTTAAATAAACCGTCCCGAAAACAGCGCTTAAATATATTTATCATTTAAAAACTGTTCCAGGGCTTTCTGTAAATAAATTAAGGTTCGCTTCAACCTTCGTCATCCCAGCCCCAAGAACCCGATCTTCAAATGCTCATAGGCTTTTTCTGTCACCACCCTACCCCGGGGTGTACGCTTCAAAAAACCAATTTTCATCAGATAAGGTTCAAAAATTTCTTCGATCGTCCCTGCCTCTTCATTGACGGCTGCAGCAACAGTCTCCAGGCCAACAGGACCGCCATTAAATTTGTGAATAATCGTCTCCAGGAAAAGATAATCCATACGATCCAACCCGATATTATCGACGTCCAGTACATTTAGGGCTACGGTGGCAACTTCTTTATCTATATCCCCCCCGGCTTTAACTTGGGAGTAATCCCGTACTCTTTTTAGGAGCCTGTTGGTAATACGTGGGGTCCCTCTCGAGGCCTGGGCAATTACTTCAGCTCCCGGCGCGGAGATCGCCACCCCTAACAGCCGTGCCGAACGGAGCAGTATTTTACAAAGATCTTCTGAAGTATAAAATTCAACCCTTTCTATGATCCCAAAGCGATCCCTAAGGGGCGGGGAAAGCAACCCGGCTCTTGTCGTTGCCCCGATTAAAGTAAAAGGTGACAGCTCCAGCCTCAGGGAACGAGCGCTCGGCCCTTTGCCGATGATGATATCCAGGGCACTGTCCTCCATTGCCGGGTATAATATCTCCTCAACACTGCGCGGCATGCGATGAATTTCATCGACAAAGAGCACATCGCCAGGCGAAAGATTTGTTAAGATGGCAGCAAGGTCGCCTGCCCTTTCTATCGCCGGGCCGGATGTGACCCTGATATTAACCCCCATCTCCCTGGCAATGATCAAAGCCAGGGTGGTTTTTCCTAGCCCCGGCGGGCCATAAAGAAGGACATGATCCAACGATTCCCCTCTTTCCCGGGCCGCCGTAATATAAATAGTCAGCTTTTCTTTTAAATTTTCTTGTCCGGTAAATTCATCCAGTCTGGCAGGACGCAAACTATTTTCATCTGGTAAATCTGCGCCCTTCAAACCGGGTGTAACAATTCTATCTTTCATCAAATAATCCTCCTATTAGTGTTTGGCTAAAAAAAGTAGGGCTTTTTTAAAATAGTCTTCTATATTTAAATCCTCATCTGCACTAAGCTTATTTTTCGCTTTGTTGATCTCCCTGGGCGAATAGCCCAGAGCTACCAGTGCTTGCTGCACATCCTGCCAACGATCAACCGCTATTCCTTCCGTAATACCACCGGTACCATCTAACTGCCAGCCTTGTAGTTTATCCTTCAATTCATAGATAAGCCGCCGGGCTGTTTTCTGGCCTATGCCCGGAATAGAGGTCAAAACCTGCATATCTTCCTGCAAGATAGCCCCGGCTGTTTCTGGTAAAGTAAGATGGCCCAACAAGGCCAGCGCGATTTTGGGGCCAATACCGGAAACATCAAGCAACATTTTAAAAAAATTTCTTTCATCGTTACTGCGAAAACCATAGAGAACAAGTTGCTCATTTTTAATTTGAAGAAAGGTATGTACAGTCACAGTATTTCCCGGCAAAGGCATTTGAAAATAAAAAGAAGCCGGGATATGTATATAAAATCCGAGACCCAAAGTTTCAATAATCATGTGCTGCGGCGAACATTCCCGCAGGGTCCCTTGTAAGAAACTAAGCACTATTTTCCACCACACATTTCTTTCAAACCTTGGTTGCGCCGATGCCATTATATTTTTGAAATATTTTACAACTGCATTCTATACCCTGGCCTGCCTTAATCGCCAGCAGAAAACCTATTGTTAAAAGGTGCTATCATAGTAGTTGCCATCGTCTAGATTGAAGATGACAGAGCGCAATGGCCAATGCATCGGCGGCATCATCCGGCCGGGGTATCTCCGGTAGTTTAAGCAGTAATGCAACCATCTTTTGCACCTGTCTTTTCTCTGCCCGGCCATAACCTGCCACAGCCTGTTTAACCTGCAGGGGGGTATATTCAAAAATAGGTGCTTTTTCTTGTACTGCCGCGGTAAGAATGGCACCCCGGGCTTCTCCAACTTGCAAAGCTGTCCGTACATTTTTACAAAAAAACAATTTCTCCAAAGCCAGCTCATCAGGGGAAAACTTGGTAATCAACAGCTTTACATCATTAAAAATGATTTCCAGGCGCCGGGGCAGGTCCAGATCCTTTGATGTGCGAATACAGCCGTAATCAATTTTCTGGAAAGAGCCTTCATTTTCTTCCACAAGGCCGTAACCTACAAGCGCCAGACCGGGGTCGATTCCTAATATTCTCATTTTATACCCCCTGAACTTTTGCTAGTCGAAATCTTGTAGAAGTTTCTACGTAACACCGCCTTTTACCTGCTTCTCAAAAAAAAACCCCTTTAGAGGAGGATCTTTCCAAAAATAAACTTTTAAAAAAAAATACTGCTCAGTCATTGACATCAAAGTATCTGCATTATTTCTTCCGGTATATCAAAGTTGGCATAGATGTTCTGGACCTCTTCGTGTTCTTCCAGAGCCTCTAAAAGAGCCAACACCTTGGAAGCTTCTGCAGCTTCTTCAATACGGATCGTAGTTGTGGGAAGCATGGTAATTTCTGTCACAGCCAATGCCAGGTCTTGCTCAACGAATACATCCTTAACCGTTTCAAAATCTTCGGTAGAAGTAATGATTGCATAACTGCTGTCCTCATCCTTGAAATCCTCAGCCCCGGCCTCTAAAGCAAGAAGCATCAGCTCATCCTCGGAAGGCAAACCCTCCTGCTTATCTATCCCCAGGTAGCCTTTGCGTTCAAACATCCAGGCCACACAGCCCGACTCCCCCATATTCCCTTCATGTCGGGAAAAAATATGCCGGACTTCTGCTGCCGTCCTGTTGCGATTATCCGTCACCATCTCCAGCAATACTGCAACCCCGCCGGGACCATATCCCTCATAATATAGCTGCTCCAACTTTAGCGCATCGCCTTCCCCGGAACCTTTTTGGATGGCACGGTTAATATTATCGTTGGGCATATTTGCTTCACGGGCTTTTTGCACCGCCAAACGTAAACGAAAGTTGGCATCCAAGTCGGCTCCACCTTCTTTGGCTGCAACAATAATTTCCCTGGCCAACCTGGTAAACACCTTGCCCTTTTGTGCATCAACCCGTGCTTTGCGGCGTTTAATGTTCTCCCATTTAGAATGACCTGCCATCATTATCACCCCCTTGCCGGATCTAACACAATCTGCAAACCGTTAATAAAACATAGTTGCCGGTTTTCACCGCACCTTTTTTAAACTTCATCCCCGGCATCCGGCAACTGCCCGCTCTAAATTGGACAAAACTGAAGAATTGGCTTATATTAAGAAGCTCCTGCCAAACATTGCCTACCCCTGTGTCTAGATAACCGTTTGAAAGAAACCGGCCACTAGACACATCTAGACAAGAATTCAAAATCCGGGGCCTATATCCCTATCCCTGCCTCTCGCGCCTCTCCCTATCCCCCGATCTGCCTCATAGAACGTCCCCCTTTGACTTCCTCCATGCGCCCGAAAGGATTGTCGGAAACGGTGTGTGGATCCGTCCTTAATTTTAGAGCAACCCTAAATTGCTCCTTTAGTTTTTCTTTGGAATCGAGGAACGGTCGTAGATCTACCTCATCGACGGAAAAAAGACAGGGCTTAATCTTTCCGTCCGAGGTAACGCGCAGGCGATTACAACGGTCACAAAAATGACAGCTTAACGCCGTTATCAAACCTATTTTCCCCCGGGCACCTTGCAAGCGAAAATACCGGGCCGGTCCAACCCCATAGTTATGGTCGCTTTCGGCGGCAACGAGCGGTGCAAATTTTTCGGCCACTTCAACCACTTTTTCCAGAGGTAAAAAAAGGTTTCTCCATCCTGTCTCCTTCTTCATCGGCATATATTCAATAAAGCGCACACAAAGATCACGATCGGCAGTCAAAGCAATAAATCTTTCTATTTCATGATCATTGATTCCTTTTAATAGGACAACATTGATCTTTACGGGGGTCAAGCCGGCTAGTATGGAGCTATCAATACCTGCCAAGACGCTTTGCAGTTTACCGCCATTGGTAATCCGCTGAAAATTTGCTTCTTCAAGGGAGTCCAAGCTTATATTTACCCTGTGCAAGCCTGCCGCCGCCAGATCTGGGGCCATTCTATCCAAGAAAATGCCATTCGTCGTCAAAGAAAGATCTTTGAGGCCCGGAATGGCAGATAAACCGCTGACAATTTCTAAAATATCAGTGCGCATCAACGGTTCGCCTCCCGTCAGGCGGATTCTGGACATCCCCAACTCCACCGCTGCCTCTCCAATGGCCAGGCAACTTTCTACCGTCAGCAAATCCTTCCCCATTTTTTTGGCACATTCCAAGGGGCTCGAACTGCAGTAGATGCAGCTCAAATTACAGCGCTCCGTAACTGAAAGTCTCAGATAACTGATTTCCCGGCCATAGGGATCAATCAATCGTTTCGACATAAGTCGCACCTTCTCCCGACAATTTATTAGTATCTTCGCGTTGATAAGGACTGAAACAAGATTGTGATAAATTGTAAACTTTTTGAGCATGGTGAAGACTTTCCTTTGTGTTAAGATTATGGAAGGAAAGCATCAGTGGATCAAAACGTTTGATTATTTTTTCTTCTATGCACTTGATTTCCAAATGAGGGTAGATACCTGTTAATTTCAGCTTGTTTTCTTCCAAATGCCATGTAATAGTATCCAAAATTGATTTGTTATGGAAAGCAAAAAGCGGTTGGTAGTACTCCCCCAAACGGGGAACGACTACCTCAAATTCCCCGGCAAAACGGGACATATAACGGATCAAAGGCAACGATATAAAAGGCATGTCACATCCTGTAATAAAACTGGAAGAGGTAGTTGCAAGCGATAAACCGGCGTGGATGCCCCGCAAGGCACATTTCGGGCCCTTGCCAAAAAGATCCCCGGTAAATTTAGCAGGCAGGTAACTAAGCTCTTGGCAGCGATCAGAAACAATAATCACTTCCGAAAAAAGGCTGTCCAACTTGCGAAAAACCAGATCTATCAGCCTTTCTTTCCCCAATTTTAAAAAAACCTTATCCTTCCCCATCCGTTTACTTTCTCCGCCAGCCAAGAGAACCGCCGTAAAAGGAAGTTTGGATTTTGTCATAGCCGTAGTAGCCCTTTCCTTAATTTATTACGCGCTGCCTATTACTTTATCACGTACTGCCTATTTCCTTCAACTGCCGTGCCCGCTTACGCTCACCTATTCGAACCAGCACGAAACCCACCTCATAAAGAATGGCTAAAGGAATAGTCATTAATATCTGCGAAAAAACATCCGGCGGAGTAATAATTGCCGATATAATCGCATTAACTAAAAGAGCGTACTTGCGATTTTTACTTAAAAATTGGGAAGAAATGAGCGACATACGCCCCAAAAACCAAAAAACAAGCGGCACCTGGAAAACCAGACCAAAAGCCACCAAAAAAGAGACCACAAAAGAAATATAACGGCTTATTGTAAACAAGGGCAGAAGTTCTTCCGAAGAAAAACCTAGGAAAAAATGCAAAGCAAAAGGAAAAACAGCAAAATAACCAAAAGCAACACCCGCAAAGAATAAAAACACCATAAAAGCCAACAGAGAAATCATTGCTGTTTTTTCGATAGAGCGCAGCGCCGGCATAATAAAGGCTAAAATTTGATAAAGTATAAACGGCAACATAACCAACACCGCAGCAATTAAAGCCAGACGTATTTGGGAGGTAAAGGCCTCTGCCGGGGTAGTGTAGATTAGTTCCATACCTTGAGCTTGCCTGGTCAAAATGAAAAGTATTTTGTCGACAAAACAAAAACAAACGATTGTCATAACAAAAACAGCAATTACTATTATTATCAGCCTTTTTCTAAATTCTTCCAGATGCTCAAGAAAACTCATCTCTTGATCACCTTTTGGAGAAGGCATGTTGTACCCCCTTGCTGACGAAAGTATTATAAGTGCAGATCCGCCAGGATACCATTATACCTGTTACGGTTTACTTTGATAACCTCCCGGAATCCACAGCTCAGAATCCACAGCTTGACAACTTTATGATTTAATTATTTAGCTTAGTAATACACCTAAACCGGACAACACCTCCGGTGACAAACCTTTAACTATCTAAGTTAAATAAAGTGTAACTACCCGGCCAGGTGTATAGTCATCAAACAAATGATTGCGCCGAGCTTTGCAATAACAGAAAACTATGCTTCCTTCGTCTCTTCTCCTTTTTTCTCGCCTTTTCCCCCCAGGGCATCTTTATAATTGCGTATTGCCTGTCCCATAGATCTGCTTAGCCCTGGAAGCTTGCCGGGGCCAAAAATAATGAGGACGATGGCGAGAATAAGAGCAACTTCCAACCAACCAATTTTACCAAACACTTTAATACCCCCTTGTTAGCATAAAAACTTACATAAAGCTAAAACGGAACATAAACGCCAGGCAACCATGCTTTTCAAAAATAAGAAAAACTTATTTTAATTTTGGCGGGATATCCGGGAAACCCCATAAATACCTGCTATTTTCCCCGCCCCGTTGCTTTCACATAATTGTAGGGTTGTCATTTTTCAAAATATATTAGGCCTGTTCAACGTTTCCCTCAGCTTTTTCTACTACCGGCTTACTTTCGGCAGGGGATTGGATATTTCCTTTTTCTTTCTCCGACTCATCAAGGCTAACACTCTTTTGTATTTCTGTTGTAGCTTTTTTAAATTCCCTTAAGCCTTGTCCAATAGAGCGGCCTATTTCCGGTAATTTGCGCGGCCCAAAAATAATCAAAGCCAGTGCAAGGATTAAAATTAGTTCTTGAATACCAATTTTGCCAAACATCTTTTTTAGCACCCTCTTTTTTCTTTGTAATTGAAACGGGGAAAATTCTTTCTGACTTAATTATCTCTTTTTATGTTCAGCAAGTCAACCTTACCGTTTATTATTCTACAATAAAAATAGAAAAATAGCTCTTTATACAGTCTTATTTAACTGCCAAAGAGCTATCATTATTATCCGGCAAGGACCTACTCTCCCAGGGACTCGCGTCCCAAGTACCATCGGCGCTGGAGGGCTTAACTACCGTGTTCGGGATGGGAACGGGTGTATCCCCTCCGCTATTCTCACCGAAATTTTTATCAAAATTTAATCCGTTTTAAATTTTAAAGTAATATTATATTACTCTGTTTTATAACGTTACTTCAACTCATTGTTCTCTCAAAACTGTACAGCGGATAATTTGTAAATGGGCTAAGCCTCTCGATCTATTAGTACCGGTCGGCTGAAGATGTTGCCATCCTTACACCTCCGGCCTATCAACCAGGTCATCTTCCTGGGATCTTACTTCCTTTCGGAAAGGGAGACCTTATCTTGAAGTAGGCTTCGCGCTTAGATGCTTTCAGCGCTTATCCTTGCCGGACGTAGCTACTCAGCAATGCCCATGGCAGGACAACTGATACACCAGAGGTCCGTCCACCCCGGTCCTCTCGTACTAGGGGCAGCTCTCCTCAAGTCTCCTACGCCCGCGACAGATAGGGACCGAACTGTCTCACGACGTTCTGAACCCAGCTCACGTACCGCTTTAA
>CAZRVU010000010.1:0-57316 GCA_964603615.1 uncultured Desulfovibrionaceae bacterium | reverse complement strand
TTCTACGGGCAGATCCTTGTGCAGGCCTCCGGATGTCCCGAAAATATAGTGCCCGGTCTTTGGGGCCGCCCTGAAAGTTGTCTCCACTGCCTCTACGATCTCCTCGTCTTCAGCTTCCGGGTGCAAGTAGGATAAATCTAGATTTCCCATTAAACAGACCCGGCTGCCCGCTTTTTCTTTGACCGCAGCAAGGTCCATGCCCGCTGACGGTTCCAGGCCCTGCAGCCCGTCAAATCCTAGCGCCAGCAGGTCGTCCAAAACGGCGTTCAGATTGCCGTCGCTGTGAAAAAAAACCGGGACAGACAGCTCTTGCAGCCTTTCAACCTGCTCCTGCAGCGCGGGAAAAGAAATCTGCCTCATTTGTTCCGGGGAAAGATAGGTGCCCTTTTGATAGGCAATATCGTCCCCGATCATCACCGCCTGGGCCCCGGCTTCAAGGCATCCGGCCCCCGTTTTCAATTCCTCGAGCGCCATTTTCCGGATTGTTTTTTTCAGGTCCGCCGGGTTTTTCACGACCTCGTGCATAAACCTGGAAAACCCGAGGAGAGCCAGGGCCTTGGAGAAGCCTCCCTCGATAATCGCAAAAACATAATAATCGGTTTTCTCCCGCCATTTGAAGATTTTGTCCTGGGCAGCCCGCAGCGATTCCCCCCGGTAACCCGGATGAAAGACTATTAGATCCAACCCCAACAGCTCCCAAAACTCCCTCGCCAGGGAAAAATTAAAAACTGCGCTCCCCAGGACCTTTTGACAGAAGAGCGGATCCACGAATATCTCTCCAAAAGGAATCCGATCTGCCGGCAGCCCGTGGATGGCATTGTCTACCCTGGCCCGGCTTTTCATCTGTCCTTTCATGGTGTTTTTACCCCCAAAGTAAAAGACGGGCATAAGAACCCGCCTATTTGTATGACTGCTTCTCATTGTTGTTAGGCGCTGGATTGGTAATTGCCCCGGATAGGACGACACTGTTTCCGGTTTTCGCAGCCTGCACTTATTTAGCGAGAGCTTCTTTAATCAGTTCTACAGCATCCAAAGCATTTTCCCCGTAAAAATCGGCGCCGATCTCCTTGGCATAATCAGCCGTCACGGGGGCACCGCCCACTATAATTTTTAAGCTGGATTCTTTCCTCAATCCTGCTTGATCGATGGCCTCCACCGTTTCTGCCATTGCCTGCATTGTACTGGTAAGCAGAGCGGACATTCCTACTATATCCGGCTCATGTTTTTCAACCGCTGCCACAAAATCTTGCGCTGTTACGCCGATCCCCAGGTCCACCACCTCAAAACCGTTGGCGATAAACATCATCTCCACAAGGCTTTTGCCGATATCATGTATGTCGCCGGCCACAGTTCCCAAGATCATTTTACCTTTCATCTGCAGTTTTTTATCTTGTGCTTCCAAAATAGGGCGTAAAATCTCCAGGGCTGCATGCATGGTGCGGGCAGAAAGCATCACTTCCGGGATAAACATATCTCCAGCAGCAAAGCGTTTCCCCACCACCCCCATGCCTATCATCAACCCCTTATCCAAAATGTCTTCCGGGGCCAGGCCTTCGTCGAGAGCTTTTTGCACCAAATCCTTTATTTCATCGTCCTTCCCTTCAATGATTGACTGGGATAACATTTCCATGCTTGGGTTTGGCATTGATCCCTTCCACCTTTCATCTCATTTTTTTTAAAAAGTTAAGTAACCAGTTGCCCGCTGCGGTAAGCCCGCAGGTATTTACCGCAATAAGAATCCTTCCCCAAAAAGGCCCTGGCAGCAAACAGCGAACTCATCACCGCTTTATCCAGGGGATCCATAAGGGCCGAATCCAGCCCTTCCTGCAAAGCCAAAGTTAAAAAAGTTCTGTTTAGAAGTTTTCTTTGGGGCAAACCGTAAGAGATATTGCTTAACCCGATCGTCGTTTTTACCCCGAGTTTGTCCTTAAAAAGGCGCAAGGTTTCTAAGGTCGCCTTTCCGCTTTGATCATCTACGCCCAGCGGCAGGGCCAGGGGGTCGAAGTAAAGGTTTTCCGGGGGAAAACCCTTCTTTTGGGCCGCCGTCAGGATCTGCCCGCCAATTTGCAGCCGCGTTTCTGCATCCTTGGGCACGCCTACATCTGCCGCAGGTAATGCAATAACGGAGCAATCGTATTCACGGGCCAGTTCCAAGAAAGGTTCCAGCCGGCCTTCTTCGGCGCTGACAGAGTTGACCATTGCACCCGGCCCGTGGGCCTGCAAACCCGCGGCCAGCACCTCTAAGCTGGTCGTATCGATAGAGAGAGGCTTCTGGGAAACCTCACGGATCAACTTCACGACCCAATCCATGTATTCTATCTCCTGCTCCTGCTTGCCTTCACCTGTAGCGACGTTTACGTCGATATAATGGGCTCCGGCCTCATCCTGCCGGCGCGCCAAATCCTGCAAGAAGGCGGCATCTCTTTTTATTACCGCCTCCTTCACAACGCGGCGCGTGGCATTGATCAACTCCCCAATGACCAACATACATGATCAACCCCTTTTGATATCTTTAAATTCCTGCAGCACTTTGGCCACTGCCTCCTGAGGCAAAGGCAAGGGCACGTGCGTTTCCAGCAGCTCCCGCGCCATCCGGCGGGCGCGCTCTTGCGTATCCAGGGAACCGCTCTTTTCCCAGGCAGTGCGGAGCTGCCTGTCGGCCACTGTGGGATAAAAGAATTCGCTGCGAAAATGCCTGATCGTATGGTCTTCGGCAATAAAATTTCCTCCAGGCCCCACACGCCGGATAACTTCCTCCGCCAGTTTATCCTCGTCCACCTCAATGCCTCTTGCCGCTCTCAGGCAAATCCCTATTATTTCATTATCGATCACCATCTGCTCATAAGAAGCCGTAGTGCAAAACTCCAAAATTCCTGCTGCATCGTGGATATAGTTGGCCCCGGCCAGAACAGCAAGCATCGTCGTCGCTGCCTTCTCGTAGCCGGCCTGGCAATCGGGAAGTTTGCTGTCGGACATCCCGGCCGTAGCATAAAAAGGTATGCGATAATACTGGGCCATCTGAGCCAGACCGGCATTGATCAGGCCTGATTCTATGCTGCCGGCCAGGTAAGATCCCGATTTCATATCCATGCTCGTTGCTACAGAGCCATAGATAACGGGCGTCCCCGGGTTTACGAGTTGGGCTAAAATGACTCCGGTCAAAGTCTCGATGTTATTGGTGACGACGGTCCCGGCCAGCGTGCAGGGGCTGGTCGCACCGGCCAGCGGTTCGGCCGGTGCTGCCACCGGGATACCAAGGCGCGCGGATTCGATCAACAAATCAGTATAAAGATCATCGAGTAAAAGGGGGCTCATCACACAAGTAATGAAAGAAATAAAGGGCCTTTCCCGCAGTTGCCGGGCCCCGCCCGCCAGGTGCTCGGCCATTTTAACCACTTGCCGCAGCCCTTCCATGGTAAATATTCCACCCATCACGTGTTTGGAAGTATTAGCCAGGGCATGGAAAAAACGGTTTATATCTACTTGTTCCGGCGGCAGGTCATTAGGATAAACGTTGATCAGAAAAAAAGAAACGTTGTCGAGGGCATCGGTAATCAAGGCAAACTTTCTGACATCTTCCAGGGTTGTAGGCCGCCTCTCCCCGCTTTCCAGATCCAGGCAATTTAAAACCATTCCTCCTGTTCCCAGATAGGTCCGTGCTCCTTCCAGGATGAGGTCATGTTCCTCCTTGCGACCGCAGAGCACTACCCGCGGGGGCACCTTGTCAATGATCTCTTCTACTATGGAAGGCGGTATTTTTACGATCTGCGTGTCCTGGTCAACGCGCGCCCCGCCCTGAGAAAAAAGCTTCAGCGCCTGCTTGTTCGGCACCTTGACACCAACTTTTTCCATAATGCGTAGAGTCAGCTTATGAATTGCTTTGATGTCTTCATCTGTAAGGGGTTTATAGCTGCCTCCCTTTGCTCCCGAAATCATAAATAAAGCCTCCTATCAATTGTTATTATCGCTACCCGGGCCGCCTTTGAAACACGCGCTTTCGTGAAACCCCGGGCAGACCATACAGGTTTTTCCCAAAAGCTTCCCGGCAGCGATTCAATGTTCCGCTTCAGTTTTTTTGTTCAGTCTTCTTATTTAAAGGGATCCCAGCGGCAGGTCAGCCCTTCATACCCCGCCGGGAAATGTTCCTGGAAGAGCCGGTAATAATAAAGCTCTTTGGGCGACTGCAGCGCTATCCCGCCACTGCTCGCGGGTGTTTCTTGAAGATCTTTTGCGCCGATGCTTTCCGGAATGACCTTATCCACCTGATCATCCACGCCGACACCACGGGAAAATCTCATTTTGGGGCGATCTGCAATTTCTGGAGGAAGAATATCCCGAAAAGCTTCCCGCAGAATCCACTTCTCGATGCTCTCCCCCTCGCCCGTTGCATAGCATTTAAGATCCATCGGTATTTCATTACAGATGTCGACTACCGCCGGATGTAAAAAAGGAGCATGGTACTCGATGCTGTTTGACATCCAGCCCCGGTCAAGCCTGCGCAAAGCCGTATTGTAGGCCACCTCGAGCAACCTTCTGCCTATTCTTTCTTTTTTCTCGGGGTCGGATATATCCTGAAGTTCCCGGAAATATCCGCCAAAAAGCTCATCGGCACCTTCCCCCACCAACACGCTGCGCGCATGTCCCGCGGCAAGGCGGGCTGTATAATAGTTGGCGATGAACCCCACGATGCAGTCCTCATCAAAAGATTCCAGGTACCACACTGCATCCGGGATGATTGCCTTTATATCTTCCAAAGTAATCTCATAAATATGGTGCTCCACGCCGAGGGCATCCGCCAACATTATGGCGTACTGCAGGTCTTCCCCGTGGTTGACCGCCAGGGTAGAGGTAAAAGCTTTGATGTTTTGATCATACTGGTGAGCAACAGCCAGGAGAATAGAGCTGTCCAGCCCTCCGCTTAAGGCAACTCCCTCAATATTTCCGGAGGAAAGGGCGTGTTTTGTTGCCTCCACCAGCACCTCCCTCACTGCACTGACGGCCTCTTCGGTAGTATCCCACTCAGGAAGGGCGACGGGACATTTATCAAATTGCCTCAGCCCCTCCCCGGTCGCATAATAATGCCCCGGGGGCAGCTCCTCCACATTGTCGGCAAGTTCTTTTAGCGCTTTTGCTTCAGAGGCAAAGAAAAAATCCCCTTGCAACGATTTATGAAAAATCACCGGCCGTGCCCCGACGTGATCCCGAGCGACGATGCATTCATCTTTATCCATAATTGCACAGGCAAAAGTTCCGCTGACTTTGGAAAAAGCTTCTTTCCCGTGCTTTAAATACAGCTCCCTCAAATATTCGGCATCGGTAGTTCCCGCCGTATCGTCTGTGCGGACCAGTGTTCCATCAATGGCGACATACGGTGCCTCTTTTCCGGTTATGCCCTCTTCTTTTGCTCCCACAAAGCCGAGAGCACCGGACATACCATTTTTAATGATGGGCCCGTTCGACCCGCGATGTTCGATAGCCCCCAGCATCTGCTCCACTTTTTGCTCCACCTGCTCTGCCTTTCGCTCTGCTTTTTCCGGAGCTTCCTCTTCCACAAGATAGCCTGCTAAACCAGACATAATAATTAAATACCTCCATTTTGGTTTTTATCTGAAATTTAAATCTAAATTTTCGTTATTCAACATTTTAGTGCGCACTACCGTTTTGTATGGTGCCCGGTGCGCTGCTTTGCTTCATTTTTTAGGAAATACCGCTCGCTTTTAAACGCTCCTTCACACCCGACAAATCAAGAGGGGCTTCGATCCTCTCTCCCCGGTAAAGATACCCTTCCCGCAAACCTTTACGGGCGTTGACCATAAAAACCGTACTGCTGGCCTTCTCTACCGCTTTGGCAATAATGCCAAGCTGTTCCTCGATATGGTCTTCGCTATAAGGTTCCATGGCATTTTCGATATGCCGGATACGGGCGAGCAGCTCGTTCTCCATCTGTTCGTCCACCGCAACGCCAAACTGTCTTAGCGCGGCCACGGCGGCAGACAGGGCCAAAGCAGAGGTTTCCCGGAGGCCGCTGCCATTCTCTGCAAACTTTTCTTTCACGATCTTTAAGGCAATATCGTCCATCACATACTGCTCATAAGAAACCGAAAGAACCTGTTCGAGCATTCCCAGGGCGCTGTTGATATATTGTGCACCGGCTGCTATACCGTAAGTCCAACTCAGTACCTTTTCAGCTACCCCCTCCGCAGATGGCTCTGTTTCATCCGAAACCCCGGCCGTCCCGCAACAGGGGAGATTATAATAACGACAGAGTTGCGCCGCAAGGGCAAGGCGTCGTATACTTTCCGGTTGACACCACCGCGGAGAACCATCAGTATAAAGGTTGGAAGTAATCGGTATCCCCCGGTAAAGCACCTTGGCCCCCGGGCGGATGGTATTAGCTAAAACAAACCCGAAGAGTAGCTCTGCATGAAGCTGCAGCAGCTCTCCCACTTCCGAAAAAGGCGCAGTGCTCCCCCCCTGGGGACAGCAAGAGATCGATACAGGTAAATCCTTTGATAGAAGTGCCACAAATTTATCTCCCGAGAAACTATCGAGAACCAAAGGACTTGAAATCAGGGAGACGATAAAGGAAAGATAGGCTGGATTGCCGATAATCTCCAGCACTTGCTCCAAATGCTCTACATTGACGAGATTGGCAAGATTCATCGGTTTTGAGCAGTACTGGCGATACAACCTCGCCTTCTCCAGATCCATCCGGTCTTCGGGAACATCACATTCCACCGGCCGGGTCATAAAATCAACTTGCTGCAGTTGATCGCACAAGATAAGAATTTTTTTTAAATCATCCGTGCCGGCCGGCCTTCGGCCCCAGCCGCCGGCATCGGGGTGCACGATGTAGAGTGCCTGCCCGCCAGGGCCGAACTTTACCAGATTTTCCGCAGCATGCAGAGTAAACCCGTATTGCGGATCCGGCGCCTCAAATCGAATGGTTTTGGCGGTCTTCGCCAGAGCATCCTCGATCATCTTTTGAGAGATAAAGAACCTTTCCCCTTTGCGCTGTGCTCCCCGGGACAGAAGCCTGTCGGCGATCTCCTCATGGGTTACCTTCACGCCTATTTGGGATAAAAGCCGGCAGGCTCCCCCGTGAATAAGCTCCATTTCAGCCGGAGCGAGCATCTCGATCCGCTGTTCATCGGAGATGATCATGAGGCCTCACCCATTTTTCCCAGCGCATGCAGGGCCTCCATAACATCCTGACAATGTTGATCGGCACCAATTTTCTTGGCAAATTCTTTGGAGGTAGGCGCTCCGCCAATGAAAACTTTTATCTCCGCTAAGCCTTCTTCCCGGATCAGTTTGATCACCTTTTCCATTTCAACCATAGTTGTCGTCAACAACGCCGAAAGCCCGACAAAATCCGGTTTGAACTCCTTGACTGCCTTCACGATATCCTCAGCCGGCACATTTATACCCAGATCCTTCACCTGATATCCCGCACCCTTGAGCATGGTGGCGACAATATTTTTACCGATGTCGTGGACATCCCCTTTAACCGTGGCAATGAGAAACCTTCCCTTGCCGGAAGCGTCACTTAGCTGCAACTCCGGCTCTACTATATCCATCGCCTCGCCCACACATTCGGCGCTGGCGAGCATATCCGGCAGGAAATACTCGCCTTTTTCATACAGCTCCCCGACTTTTTCCATTGCTTTCCCAAAGGATGCCAGAATTTCCTGTGGTTCGATACCTTCCTCTAATGCCTTTTTCACCAACTCCAGCGTACCGGGAGTACCTTCCATCGTCCCGTCAAAACCTTCGTCGTCAACATCGAGATGCCCCATGACGATGGCATTTCCCAATGATTCCAGCATTTCATCCTTACTCATGATAAACCTCCCTTGATATGATCGGACAACGATCTTCTCCAACGCTCTCGCTTGCTCCAGCCCAATAATCCATCACTTTAATTTCTTTTTAGCGGGCAACGATCTTCTCTAAGAGCCCGGGTATTTCTCGATAGATCCTGCTCACAGTCTCATCCGGAAGAATATTTGTATCATCCGCCAGGTAGGCATTGAGCTTGGTCTGTGCCTGTACAAAAACCTGATCTGCACCCCCCTTGGAAGCAAACTCATAGGTATGGGAAACCACCTGGCGGCGGAGCTGCTTTCTAACCCCCCGGGCAAACAGACCCGAACCTTCCGTGGTTTTGGCGATCTCCTCCCGTGCTGTTTCAAGATCTCCCTGCTCAAAATTTGGCGCACGCAGCATTTCCTTTGCCAGGGCGATGGATGCGTTATCGAGCACGGCTTGCAGCGGCGAAAAAATATTCGTGCCATCGAGCAAGCCAAAAGCATAGTGAATGTAATGCGCCCCTGCAGATGCCACTTCCTTATAGGAAAACATTTTTTCAACCGTGGCCTGTATCCCCGGACGCTTGACATCACCCACCCCGGCTGAAGAATAGCAGGGTATGTGATAAAAGCGGGCCATCTGGGCACATCCCATGGCATAGTGGGCAAATTCGGCTGTCCCGTAACAGTCTTCGAGGGTATCAAACCGAGCCCGTACGGGGACAGACCCATAAAGGACAGGTGCCCCCGGATTGGCAAACTGCGCCAGAGCAATACCCGCCAGAATCTCCGCGTTAATCTGTATGAGCATTCCTTCTTCCTGAATTGGCGCCGTTACCCCCCCCTGGGGAGAGGATGAAATTACCACCGGTATATTTTCCCTGGCAATGGCAATTACTTTTCGCGAACTTTCAGCAAACATGAAAAGGGGGCTCCTGATCGGGCATACAATAAAAGAAAGAGGCAGGTGAGCCTCCTCACCTGCAGCAATTTTCGCCAGGGAGATTACCTTGGGCAGGGCCCCGAGATCAGTTATCCCACCCTGCACATGTTTGCCCGTATGCAATAAAGAAGCAAAATAAACATTTACGTCCTTGTTAGCCGAATCAATTTCCTCATCCTGTATATTTATATTCCTGATGAAGAAATCCGCATGTTCCAGATGATCTATGAGCCGGGCAGACGCACACAATGTAGCCAGGGAGCCCGTTTCTTCTTCAAAAATGGGGTACTGCAGCTTTTCCCGGCTGCCGGCAGCACTCACAAACTCATCTATCCTCGAGCGCAAATAAATATTGGCCTCCGACCCCGTCCCAAAATAAACAGCGGGAACATTTGCATTTAAATAAAGTGTATTCCGGGGATCCCTTGCCCCGAGTAGAACTTCTACAGGCACGGTACGGAGTGCTTTAGCCAACAACTTTTCCGGAAACCGTATCCTCCACAGCTTCTGTTTTCCTTCTCGTATTTCTTCTACAGCGCATCCCGCGCCGCGATACACGCTGGTCGCCTCTTCTCCCTCACACTTGAGACCTGTTTCCGCCAGCAGCTCCATCGATGCAGCATGGATACCCTTAACCTGTGCCAGGGTAAATCGTTCAACGGGCTGCACGTGCAAGGCTTTTCTATATTGATTTTCTTGCTTACCCACCGTAATCACTCCTTCTTTCCAAATAACCAGACTTGTAACATTGTGGCTTTGGTAATTTTCTTATAAAAGCAATCCTGCCCGGCCAAAAGTAAAAAGCTTCCTGTCATCAGCGGAAATCCGTGTATGTCAAAATGCACAGTTGTCCTTAAGCTTAATGACAGGAAGCTTTATATTGGTAGTTGGCAAAATGGTTTATCTGTAAACTCCATTTTTTGCTACCCGGCTTTTGGGGAATGCAGGATGCAAAGACCTGCTAACCAGGCTCTCACCTCCTTATTATCAGAACAAAAGTGTCTGAACTAAAAAATAAATGTATAAAAATAATTAATGTGAACTAGGGTAATATAGTTATAATTTTAAGTACTTCGACAGCGGGGCTAGATTCCCCTTTTTATTCGTTTCACTTTTTAATTGTTTTTTCCTTGACTACAAAATAGCTTAAAACACATTTCCATTTTTGTCAAATAATAGCTTCGCTGCAAATCCTTCTGCGGTTGATAAAACTGTCAGGGGAATGATTAAATTTCCTGCACAAAAAAAGGGGCTAAAGCAGGAACCAGGATATGTGATGTAGAAAGGAGGACTAGAAGAAGAAACTAAACAGCAAAACATATATGTTTTAAGTGGTGCAATGCAGATGATGATGTCTATTATGCGTTTACACTTGTGACCTGGGAACCGGTGGGCATATTAGGAACCCGTACATTTTTTTAACAGGTTTCCCGCTATCTTTCATTCTTTAAAGTGGGTATTTTCAAAATAGACCTATGTAATATAAGTAAGGTGATCTTATCTTTGGAGACGAAATACTAAATAAAGCCCTGCAGGGAATTACAAACTATTACCAGGCGCAAGGGATGGCAAGCCAGGTCGGGTTTGGGGAAAAACCGGCGGTGCTCGTCATTGACCTGCAAAAAGGAATAACCGATCCGGAAAAACCGTCAGGCTGTAATCTCGACAGTGTAATCGCTAACACTAAAGTGCTTCTCGATAAAGTTAGAGAAAAAGCCCTTCCCATATTTTTTTTCACGCTTGCTTATCATAGCTCCCTGCTTGACGGCGGCTTATTGGTAAAAAAAGTCCCTGTCCTGGCAAATTTTATATACGATAGCGACGAGGTACAATTGGATCCCAGGTTAAACCCTAAACCCGATGAACCGGTTATTATAAAGAAATATGCATCCTGCTACCACGGCACCCCCCTGGCCTCAACCCTAACTGCGCTGCAAATAGATACCGTTATCCTTACCGGTTGTATCACCAGCGGTTGTATTAGAGCAACGGCAAATGATTCCCTGCAATATGGTTTTCGTCCCATTGTGCCCCGCGAATGTGTCGGTGACCGCGCTGCCATACCACATCTAGTAAATCTTCTGGATATTCAGGCCAGGTGCGGGGATGTGCTTCCCCTGGCCCGTGTGTTAAGATATCTTGATTCGCTTTAGCAATGTAGTGATTCAAGCCAAGAATAAAAGGAGTGCAATAGGCTATGAAAGATATTTTGGTAAAAGAAGTGATGACTTCTCCAGTCGTTAGCGTCCAACATAATCTGTCGCTTAAGGAACTGGTAAAAATTTTGGATGACAATATATTCAGCGGCCTCCCGGTAATCGACGAGAAAGAGGAATTAGTCGGCATTATCTCTGAAAAAGATGTCCTGAAATATACCCAGTGGATCATCGGCCAGCCTTTAAAAGATCCCATCAAACTACTGGATACTGACAGTGAAGCAGCCCACATAACCGGGCAGCGCGGTGTCGATGTCATTGAACTGGTGGCCTCCGCAACTGCTGAAACGATTATGACCAAAGAATTGATCACCGTCAAAGAGGAAACAACCATGTTGGAAACAGTCCGCTTGATGAATAGAAAAGAAGTCAACAGAATCCCGGTAACAGACGATTCGGGAAAATTAAAAGGAATTGTCACCAGAGCTGATATTTTGAAAATGTTGGAAAATTGGGCGGATACTGTATTATAATATTCTTTCTGCCTCCGGTCCATCTTCCCGGCAACACATTTACTATATTACAAATTGAAGGAGTCCTGTGATAGGTTATGAAGGATACCATTTATCGCGGCGGTTTTTACCGTGCCCTTGCAAAAAAAGATATTGAGAATATTCATGAAACCAGCATCAAAATATTAACGGAGGTAGGCTTTGAAATATCCTATCCTCCGGCCCTGGAGCTACTGCAGAAACATGGCGCAGCAATAGATTATAATAAAAATAGGGTGTTTCTAAGACGGGAAACTATTTCTCGTTATATCAAGCAAGCCCCGGCAGAATTTACTTTTTACGGGCTAGCCGAAGGAAAAGAAATTGTTTTAGGCGGGAATAAAGTCCACTTCGGAACCGGGGGCAAGGCCCTTTATGTGTTGGATCAGAATCGCAAAAGAAGACCTGCGCTTCTGCAGGACATAGATGATTTAGGACATTTATCCGATAAACTGGAACATGTTGATTTCTTTATTATCCCCACTCATCCGCATGATGTTAATATCAACAGTATCGATATTAACGAATTTTACCATGCCCTGCGCAGTACCGGAAAACCGGTCATGGGGGGGATTTTCAGCAAAGAAGGCCTGGAAAAGGTTATCGAGATGTCCGCACTGATCGCCGGAGGCCTGGAAGAACTGCGCCGCAAGCCTTTTGTAGGCTTTATAACTGCTATTACGAGCCCGTTGAAAATGGAAAACGACAGGGCAGAGATCCTTTTTGAAACAGCCAGGCACGGGCTTCCTCTGGTTACTTCCACGGCGCCTATCGCCGGGGCCACTTCGCCGGTAACCCTGGCCGGAACGCTTGCCCTGCAAAACGCTGAAGCCTTAATGGGTGTTGTCTTAAGCCAGTTGGTCAATCCGGGAACACCGGTGTTTTACAGCGCAGTTCCCTGTACCATGGATATGCGTTCCGGGTCTTTCCTGATGGGCAGCATAGAATCAGGGCTGATGAACGCGGCGATTACGCAGATGGCCCATTACTATCGCCTGCCCTGCTATGTAACGGTAGGCGTGGCCGATTCTAAAATACCCGATGCTCAGGCTGCCTATGAAACGGCTACAACTTGCATGCTGGCAGCGCTGGCCGGTGGGAATTTCATTCACCAGGCATTTGGTTTCCTAGACGGCGCTTTGACTATTTCCTACGGCCAGTTTGTTATCGACAACGACATCGTGGGAAACTGCCTGAGGACCCTGCGGGGAATAGAAACCAATACCGAAACCCTGGCCTTCGACGTTATTGCAAACGTCGGCCCGGGCGGAAACTTTCTGGCCCAAAAACATACCGTGGAATATATGCGCACCGAAAGCTATACGCCCCGGGTTAGAAATCACCAGGACTACGAATCATGGTTCAGCGCCGGTGCAAAAGACACCTGGGAAAAAGCCGAAGAAATAGTTCTGGAGATGCTCAGTGAACCTCCACAACAGTACATACCCGCGGAGATCGATAAAAAGATCCGGGCCCTCTACCCGGAGCTTGTCGAGCCAAACCGTTAAAATGAACCGTTTTCTATCCTTGAGCTACCTAACCCAGAAGATCGATAGGGCGGAAAAGCCAACGCCTCGGTAAAACGAATTTGAAAATCGGGTTCACTGGCCATTTCTACATAAACTACTTTGGGCGCTGTTTCACCGGCTTCTTCGCGTTTCTTCCTGCTTAACAACGCCAGTTTAGCCCCATCGCCGGCCGCGTTTCCCACTGCCTGGATTTTCTCCAAGCTGCAGTTAGGAACCATCCCAATCACCGTTGCACTTTCCTTCCTAATATAGCTGCCAAAAGCCCCGGCAAATACAATTCTGTCCGGGCTCGCAGCACCGTAGCTCTTCATTAAATATTTTGCACCACAGTAAAGAGCGGCTTTGGCCAGTTGGATAGCGCGGATATCTGCCTGGGTAACCACAATATCTTTGCCGCCAGCCGCATCCGCTGCGTAACAAAGCACATATTCCATTATCCCGTCTACCCCGCGGCGAACCCTGGGGCTACCGGATTTTTGATTAAATCGCCCGGAGCTGTCTATAATCCCCGTTTTAAGCATTTCCGCACAAACATCGATAATGCCTGAACCGCAGATTCCCCTGGCCAAAGGTTCATCACCTTTTTTAAACCAATCCTTTTGACCAATAATCTTTATCCGGGGATTCTTGGTCTGCGGATCGATCGTCACCTCCTCAATAGCGCCAAAAGCAGCCCTCATTCCAAATTTGATCTGGGCACCTTCCAGCGCCGGGCCGGTAGCACAGGAGGTGGAAAATAACTTTTCTTTATTGCCAAAAACTATTTCGCCATTGGTTCCAATATCGATGATCAGCATCTTTTCGTCCTGCCGGTAAGGCTCTTCTGCCAGGAGGACAGCAACATTATCAGCACCGACAAAACCCGCCTCGAGGGGCAGCCAATGCACATAGGAGCCTTCATTGATTTTTAGGCCGAGGTCCCTGGCCTTAAAATCTGCACCATACTTAAACGCCGGCACAAAAGGAGAGCGACCGATATAACGGGGATCGATCGCCAACATGAGATGGTGCATAATTGTATTGCCCACCAGCACCAGATCGACTATCTCTTCAGGGGTCTCCAACCCGGCCTCCTTTGTTAGCTCTTCCAGAAGCAAATTAATCCCTTCTACAACCGCTGCTCTTAATTTGGCCAGCCCTTCTTCGTTCGTCATCACATAAGAAATGCGGGAAAGGATGTCCTCCCCGTAGACGATCTGCGGGTTCATCATGGATTTCACGGCAACGGTATCTCCAGTCCTCAGGTTACAAAGATAAGCTGCCAGCGTGGTGCTACCGATGTCAATGGCAGCACCCCACGGATTCTCCTTCAGCCCCGGGGAAACCCTGATTATTTCCTTTTTATTCCAGACACTTACAGTTACCTTCCAGCCGGCCCGGCGCATGATCCCGGGAAGCGCAGTTGCCACGGGATAATCCAAAAAAATACTCTCCTGAAAATCATATTTTTGAATCATCGCCTCTTTGAGGCGCGTAAAGTCGTCCCGCTGATCTTGCAGGGTAGCAAAAGGCATTTCAAGATAATAATTTTTCACAACCGGATCGACAGCAACCTCCCGTTCCCTTCCCGTTTCCAGGATTATTTGTTTGCCGGCACGGGATTCTGCGGGAATAAAGACCAAAACGTCTCCTTCAACATCAGCCTGGCAGGCCAAACGGTAGCCCTGTGCAATTTCGTCTTCCCCCAGCTTTTCTTTTTCCTCCTCCGCCACCGGTGAAATATTCTCCATCTTCGATTCCAGGCCAAACTTTTGGAAGCTGCCCTTTTCAATCCTTACTTTACATTTACCACACACCCCGGCGCCACCGCAGGGGGATTCGATCTCCACCCCCAGCTCCCTGGCGGCGTCGAGGAGGGTTATCCCCGCCTTTACAACTCCACGTCGTCCCGAAGGTTGAAAGATAACAACATGCTCAATAATTTTTTCTTCCTCCTAACTGCCCCGGTAAAAGGATTGGACAGACCCAGGCTAGGCTAATCCGTTGTTGAAATTAACGTTCGTCTTTATTGGCCGTGGTTCATCTCCTTTATCGAGGCCCGAACCCGATAAAATCATGGCCAACCGGGAGAAAAAATAATCCCGATTGGCCCAAGTAATACTTTTTGCCGCATCATTCTTTTTTAGTCATCAAAAGCCTCGCTGACCTTCCAGACCTTCCAAACGTTCCCTACAAGATCCGGGTTAGGCTTCAGTGTATCCTTACCGGGTTTCCAGCCAGAGGGCGTTGCCTCGGTTCCCTTTGCTGCCCTCACTAACTGAAAAGCCTTGACTTGACGGATTGATTCGCTGATATTTCTCCCCACCGGAGGAGTAAGAACTTCAAATGCCTGGATAACCCCATCAGGATCTATAATAAACCTGCCGCGCGTCTCCACACCGCTATCTTCATCGTAAATTCCATACAATTTACCAATGCTTCCATCCTGATCGGAGAGCATGGGGAAAGGAACATTCTTACCAATCATCTTCGAAAGTTCATGTTCATTCCACATTTTATGGACATAAATACTGTCAACGCTAATCGACATTACTTCCACACCAAGCTCTTGAAATTCGTTATACTTTTCAGCAACTGCCGAAACTTCCGTTGCTCAAACAAATGTAAAATCACCGGGATAGAAGCAGACCAGAACCCACTTACCAATATATTCGGATAGACTAATGTTCATAAATTTCCCCTGATAAAAGGCAGATGTCGTAAAATCAGGAGCCGGTTTCCCAACCTTAGCCATAACGTTTTTCTCCTCCTTTATCGATACCGTGCTTTCTGCAGCCGGCGTTTCCACTTTTTGTTTTTTTATCTCCGGCCTTTGGCATCCGGGCTTAAATTCTTCTGGCATTACTTGACCTCCAAGCTAAAATATTTTTAAAACAAATTAATTACAGGTATGCCTGCAATAATGATGCTATGCCTTCCATAATCCATGTATGTTGCAGTATTCACGTGCAGAGATATCTTTAGCATCCTCCAACCCATCAAACACTGCCTCCGGCACTCCCCCCGGCTGGAGGAACTTACGATATATTTTATCCCCGGCAATCACCTCCACCCATTCTATATAGTGTTTTTCCTCCATGGGGTGCGCCGCACTACCCACCTTAACGGTAACTTTCCCCGTTTCTTTAGTCAGAACAGGAACATGTTTTTCCTGTGAGGCATCCTCTGTATTTTCTGCCAGAAGTTGCATTGGTTTACCGCAGCAAACCAGTTCGCCTTTTCCGGCATGTAAGACTTCTACAATATTAGCACAGACTACACACTTGTACACTTGCAGCTTTTCCGTCAATTAAGATCATCCCCTTTAAAATAATTATTATAATCATTATATCCGGCAATTCGTGGACAATCAAGATTATTAAAAAATATTAATTATTCAAGGGAGGTTTTTGAATAAAATAGCCCCTAAAATAATACATAAGGAGGGAAATTAAAGTATTTAGAAGGGAAGCGTTTTATAGGTTGACACCCGGTGCCAAATATTGCTATACTTGCACCGAAAACAAATACCTAAAGGGGGAAAAACAATTGTCCATACCGATGCACATACCTCTTGAAAGTGCCCGTCAATTATTTTTTGACTTGTTAAAAGTAATGCCTGCAGAAAAGGTGCCCCTGGAACAAGCCGGAGGCAGGGTACTGGCCGAAGACATTTATGCTGCAAATGATATACCTCCCTTTAACCGCTCTCCCCTCGATGGATATGCTTTCCGGGCCGAAGACACCTCGGAAGCTACCGCGGAAAAGCCTAGCTGGCTGCAGGTTTTAGAAGAGGTGCCCGCCGGTCACTGGCCGCAATATGCGGTTTCCTCCGGAACTGCCACTAAAATATTGACCGGCGCCCCCGTCCCTGCAGGAGCCGATGCCGTCATTCGCTTTGAGGATACTCTGCTAGAAGGAAATAAAGTGGGCATTAAAAGACCTTTTTTACCCGATTCCAATATTTGCTGGGCCGGGGAAGATCTTAAAAAAGGCGAGCAAGGATTATTTAAAGGAAGTGTGATCTCTCCCGGGATTGCCGGCATACTTGCTTCCCAGGGCTATGTTGAGCCCCGGGTCTATCGCCGGCCGGTGGTCTCCATTATCAGCACGGGGGATGAACTGGTAGAGAGTCACCAGCCTTTAACACCCGGTAAAATTCGTGATAGCAATCTTTACTCTTTAGTGGTGGCTGTCGAAGAAGCTGGCGGTATTCCCCTCAATTTGGGTACGGTAGTCGATAATATGGAGCTGTTGGCAGAAAAATTGGAACTGGCACTGGAACAAGCCGACCTGGTGCTCACCACCGGTGGTGCTTCCGTGGGCGAATATGATCTGGTCAAGGATACCTTTCAAAAAATAGGAGCAAAAATGTTATTTTGGAAAATTGGTGTCCGTCCGGGCACAGCAATGGTAGGAGCCATCAGGGACGGAAAGGTACTGTTGGGGCTTTCCGGAAACCCGGGAGCGGCGCTCATTACCTTTGAACTGTTGGCCCGCCCGGTAATCCGCCACCTTGGCGGCTGGAAACAGCTTTACCGGCTGACAGTGGAAGGCATCATCATGGAACCTTTTCGTAAGGAGAGCCCCCAAAGACGCATCCTGAGATGTATCGCTTTCTGGAAAAACGGGCTCTGGCAGATCAAACTGGCAGGCAAACAAAATCCGGGAATTCTACGGTCTTTAGTTGCCTGCAATGCTTTGGCCGATATCCCGGCAGGAACGGGTCCCTTACAGATCGGCGACCGTGTAAGAATTATCATTCAGGAAGGTTGAGGATCTTAAATGGTCTCTTCAATTCCGGTTATCTCCGTTGTAGGGAAATCCAAAGTGGGAAAAACAACTTTATTGGTGAAAATGCTGGCCGAAATAAAAAAAAGGGGTTACCGCGTAGCAACCATCAAACACGATGTGCACGGTTTTACTATTGACCAGCCCGGCAAAGATACCTGGAAACATGCCCGCGCCGGTTCAGACATCGTGATTATCTCCTCCCCCCAAAAGGTGGCCATTATCGAGAAGGTTGATGCAGAAAAAAAATTGGATGAAATAATCAAAAAACTCGATCCAGAGCATCTGGACCTGATCATTACCGAAGGTTACAAGAAAGAGGACAAGCCCAAAATCGAGGTTTTCCGTTCAGCAGTTTCTACTACGCTCCTTTGCGGCAAAGAGGAGCTATTTGCCGTCGTCACCGATGTTCCTTTAAATACCGGAGTGCCTGAATTTGGGCATGATGACGGCGCCGGCATCGTAGATTTGATAGAAAAAATGTTTTTAAAAAATAATCCTTGACATTAAAATCTTTCAAGCAAAATTTCAGGTAAATAGCAAAAAAGGTCAAAAACAGTGATCGGGGCTGTATACTAGGTGAAAGATACGGCCCCGATTATTGTAACAAGTTTTTATTTTTGTTTTATTTGCATGGGACCCTGTCATTCGGTTTCAAATCCTAATATTTCTTTTATTTTCTGTTCGAGTTGATCCAAGTCCAAAGTGGCTTCTTTATTAATGCTAATCCTCAACATTGGACCGATCTGATCGATATCGTCCAAAAGATCCTGCAACAGTTCCAGGGCAGCCGTAGCCCTCAACTCTTCTTTGGGGGTTTGCACAATGTTTTCGATAATGGTATGTTCCGTCCGCGAAGCGATAAGGGGATTGGGCATCTGTTCAACGTAAACCCTGGTACGGCGCCCCGGGCCCCTGCTTTCTTCAATCGGTTCCAAAGCAATGATCTTATCCGAGCGTGCATATTTACCATAACCCAGATGCACTATAACATTTTCCCTAATTTCCAAGTGAACCACTTCCCCGGTTTTTTTATTCCTATTTCCCGCGAGGGAGGCCCTTCAAATCCATCCTATAGTCTGCCAACGGCAGACTCCTAACAGGCCGCTCAACAGCCCATTACAGAGATGAAAATGAACACTGCGATGAGAATAACAGTAATGGCAGTTATTGCTTTAGACAAATGTGTCCCCCCTTCCTGAAAATGCTCCCCGGGTAATAGAATTGGACAACAAATATCCCCTAAATCTTAACATTAAAACAAATTAATGTCAATAACAAACAATTGGAACAGTTTTTGATAAAATCAGGAAGAAATATAACAGAAAACCAGGATATTAGAAAAAGTGGCTTATAATGCGTTTTACAACGCTTATAAAGATCTTATAATTGATTCCACTGCAAAAATTACATTCTACTGCATAAAGGGATGCTGATTTCAGCGAACACCTTGCAAATAGGGTTTAGGCAGTAAAGTCAAAATTGCATTGCTTACACTTTTCATATTACCGCACCGGCTCCGGTTGCCCCCGTAAATTGACTTAAATATAGATCGGCGTAAAAACCATCCTTGGCCAGTAATGCCTTGTGGCTGCCCGTTTCCACAATCTGGCCCTCGTTCATCACCAAAATGAGTTCTGCATTGCGGATAGTGGACAAACGATGGGCAATAACAAAACTAGTCCTTTCTTGCATCAGATTGGTCAACGCTTTTTGTATAAGCACTTCCGTCCTTGTATCGACGCTGCTGGTGGCCTCATCGAGAATGAGCATGGCGGGATCCGCCAAAAGAGCCCGGGCAATGGTCAAAAGCTGCTTTTGGCCCTGCGAAATATTAGTTGCCTCCTCATTCAGCACCGTAGCGTAACCATCCGGCAGGGTTCTGACAAAGTGATCGACATGGGCTGCTTTTGCAGCTCCTATGATCTCTTCCCGGGTGGCCTCCTGTTTTCCATAAGCAATATTATCTTTTATGGTACCATTAAACAACCAGGTATCCTGCAGCACCATACCAAACATTTTACGTAATTCGCTACGCTTAATCTCCCTGATATCCACGCCGTCAATGCTGATCTTCCCGGCATTTATTTCATAAAAGCGCAAGAGCAGGTTGACGAGGGTAGTTTTACCAGCTCCGGTAGGCCCGACAATGGCAATGGTCTGCCCCGGCTTCACCTCCAGGTTGAAATCTTGAATCAAGGGCACATTTTCTTTATAACGAAAATCCACGTGTTCAAAGCACACCCGGCCCCGGGGGATTTTTAACAAGGCAGCATCCTTGCTATCGAGGACCTCTTCCTCTTCATCCAAAACCTCAAAAACCCGTTCGGCACAAGCCACCGTAGATTGAATAATATTGGCGATATTTGCAGTTTGAGTAATGGGCATGGTGAATGAACGCGAGTATTGGATAAAAGCCAGGATGTCGCCCAGCCCCAGCATATTCTTCGTAATCCAGATGCTACCCACAATGCTAATGCCCACATATCCCAGATTGCTAATAAAATTCATCAGCGGAAACATGGTTCCGGAGACAAACTGGGCTCTCCAACCTGCATTCTCCAGCTTGCCATTGATGGTCTCAAATTTTCCTATAGCCTCCTGTTCCCGCCCAAAAGCCTTGACGATCTTGTGCCCGGCATACATCTCTTCGACATGGGCGCTGAGCATGCCTAGCTCTTGTTGCTGGGCGGCAAAATATCTTTGTGATTTTTTAGCAATAAAGGCCGTAGCTGCAACATATAAAGGCAGGGTGGCAAGGACGATCAACGTCAAGAGCGGGCTGATCGTCAACATCATCACGATATACCCCAAAATGGAGACAACGGCGGTAATCATCTGGGTCAAACTTTGTTGCAGCGTTGCGGCGATTGTATCAAGGTCATTGGTCACGCGGCTTAAAATATCACCGGGGGGATGAAGATCAAAGTATTTTAGCGGCAATCTGGCCAATTTTTGATCGACCTCCCGGCGCAGATCGCGGACCGTTTCCTGCGAAACCCCGGACATCACCAGGCCCATGCTCCAATGAAAGCAGGCGCTGAGCAGGTACATGCCTAAAAGAATGAGGAGAAGGACGCCGATGGCCTGAAAATCGTATTGCCCATTTGTTTCTTGTATGGCCTTGATGGCCCCTGCAATCTGTTCCTGTGTCCATTGGACATTTTGGGCATTACCCGGAGCGTCCAACAATATTTTTTGTTCCAACTCCAGCATCTTCTGGACCAGGGCAGCCTTCCCGCCGGCATCCTGTACCATATTCAGTAAAGGAAGCCCCATATATTCCCGTCTGGCCTCCAGTGCTTCGAAGCCCTCCGCCAGGTGGTTTTGAAAAGCAGGAGGTTTTTTTTCAGTTTGTTCCAACTCCTCTTTAATCCGTTCCCTTAATTTGATTTGCGTTTCAGACATTTTTTGCAACATCGTCGCAGCCATATAGCTATCTTGCAGCTTGTTGATCGCCAATCCGGTCACCCTGGGGGCTGCAATGGTAAAGATCGTGCTGCCAATAGCCACCATAAAAACAATGATTAGTTTAGTTTGATGGGGCTTTAAATATCTAATAAGCCTTTTTAAGGCTCCTTTAAAATCTTTAGGCTTTTCAACAGGCTGACCCAATCTCCGGCCGGGCCCTCCTCTGAACAGGCCCGGTGGACTTTTGCTTTTTTGGCGAGTGCTCAAGCGATCTCCTCCTCCGACAATTGCGAAAGGACAATTTCCCGGTAAACCTCACAAGCTCTGAATAGCTCCTGGTGTGTTCCCTGCCCGGCCACCTTTCCTTCATCGAGTACAATAATTCTATCCGCATGCAGGGCTGTTGTGACCCTCTGCGCCACAATAATAACCGTGGTTTTGGCGATCTCCTTTTTCAGGGCTGCCCGTAGACGGGCATCTGTTTTAAAATCGAGAGCCGAAAAACTATCATCAAAGATATATACTGCGGGTTTCTTCACCAGTGCCCGGGCAATAGCCAAACGCTGTTTCTGGCCTCCGGAAAGATTGGCCCCGCCCGGTGCAATTAGGTGGTCAAAGCCGGCAGCAAGGCTGGCTATAAACCCGGTGGCTTGTGCAACCCCGGCCGCATAGCTGATCTCTTCTTCTGTAGCTTGTTCCTTGCCAAACCTGATATTATCGGCAATTGTCCCCGCAAAAAGCACTGCTTTTTGCGGCACCAGGCCGATCCTGGCCCGGAGATTTTCGCGGGGTATCTCCCGCAGATCGATGCCGTCTAGCAAAATGCTGCCGCTGCCTACATCGTAAAAACGGGGAATAAGGTTGATCAGGGTAGATTTACCGGAACCCGTGCTGCCGATGATCGCTGTCACTTCACCGGGATATGCTGAAAAGCTGATCTCCTTTAAAACCGGTTTTTCCGCTCCCTGATAAGCAAAGGTAACATTCTTAAATTCCAGAAGGCCCTTTACTGCTAGATCATCCTTTTTTTCCCGGGCACCTGTCATTTCAGGAACGATGGCGATAACTTCATTAATTCTTTGCGCGGCAGCCTGGGCACGGGGAACCATGATGAACATCATCGCCAGCATCAGTGTGGACATCATAATCATCATCGTGTATTGCGTAAAAGCAGCCAGCGCTCCCAGATCCATCTGCCCATAGCTGATTAAAAAACCCCCAAACCAGAGCACAGCCAGTGAAGTAATGTTCATAATGAGCATGATGGCGGGCATCAGGCCAGCCATAATTCTATTGACTTTAATAAAATTATCAGTAAGATCCACATTGGCATCCTCAAACCGTTTTGCTTCATATTTCACTGTATTAAAAGCGCGAATGACACGGATGCCGGACAACTTTTCACGTAATACGAGGTTGACCCGATCAATTTTAACCTGGACCAACCGGAAAAGGGGCATAACGCGCGAAGCAATTAAAATTACCGCCAAACCTAAAACCGGCAAAGCTACGGCCAGCACTCCGGTAAGCCGCCTGTTCACCTGTAAGGCCAGGATCAGGCCGCCGGCAGCCATCAGCGGTGCACTAATCATCATGCGCATCATCATGATCGTGGCCATTTGAATATGTTGAACGTCATTTGTGGTTCTAGTAATAAGGGTAGCCGTGCCCATCTGTTCAAATTCATGTACAGAGTAGCCCACGATCTTCCTGAATACTTCGTCGCGCAGGTTTTTGCCGAGGCCCATTGCCGTTCTAGAAGACAAAAAACTGGCCAGGACAGCGCAGGCGACTCCTCCAGCCGCAACCAGAAGCATAACCCCCCCAATCTGCAGAATCCGGTCTATGTCACCGTGCATCACCCCATCGTTAATGATCCAAGCCATCAAAGTCGGCAGAAAAAGATCGCCAAGCGTTTGAAGAAAAACAAAAAGAAGCGCCCCGGCAATCAACGCCGCATAGGGTTTTAAAAATCTTGCCAATTTTAACATAGATACAGCATCCTTTCTCATGCCCCTACCTTTTCGGCTACAATATTGGGAACCGGAGCTGAAAGATAAGCCCCGGCAAAATGGTAAAATAAGTCTTGGCTAATATTTTTTCAACAAATTATTATTTTGTTTTGCCCGGAGCAGTAACAAAATAAACAAAGATCGTCGTCTACGTTGATTTACGTTGATTTAATCTCAGTCAGCCTTTAGGAATACTGCTAATATCCTCCCCGCGCACGCGCCAACAGGTAAACCCCGGCAACAATCAACAGCAAAGGCCATAAATTGTAAAAGAGGGGGACCCATAGATGGCGACCAAGGAGCAATATGCCTAAAACAATCAATAGATAACCCAAACCTGTACTGCGCTGTCTTTGCTTTTTAGAGCATACTTCCTTTTCGTTATGCTTCCCAAAATATTCCTTATTTTCCCGGAAAAATGATTCATCGCCTGCCGGCAAAGCATCTTTTTCGGGCACAACCAGCCAGGCCAAAATATAGGCCAAAACTCCACTGCCGCCGGCAAATGCAGCAACTACAAATATTATGCGCACGATCACAACATCCACAGCAAAATATTCGGCAAGGCCGCCGGCTACGCCTGCAATTACCCTATTTTCGCGGGAACGGAATAATCGATCCCTCATACCTTTATCCTCCTCAAAAATAACTTTAATAATTATATTTCTCGCTGATGCAATCATATTCCTGCGAGTAAAAATGCTGGCACAAAAGAGTTGGCCCGAGAAATAATGGCTTATCACAAAAATATTTTTCGGAACGATCACGCTTAGAAAAAAAGTTTAGAAAGGCCCTTTGTTAAGGCATAGAATGACAATGACCTGGCAGTTACTATATTCCTTAATTATCCGGGCTAATAAAAATATCCTCCAGGAAAGCCACTGGCAACGCCAACCCCCTGGTGCCTTCCTCCCCTTGTCTTTCCGCTGTAGCATAGATAACAGCAACAACTTTACCCTCCTTATTAAAAACAGGACTGCCACTACTTCCCTGGTAAACAGGGGCATCTATCTCCAACACCGGCCTGGAAAGTCCATGCAGCCGCCAATAACCGCTTATTTCCCCGCGTATGGCCACTCTATAGTAATTGAGTGGATTACCAATGATTGTTACCTGCTCGCCCACCGGCAACAGCGCTTCACTTTCCAGGTCGACAAAAGGAAAATCCCCGCTTTCCAATGTAATCAGCGCCAGATCTGCTGCGGGGTTGATTGACCAATCTACAACCCGGCATTTTTCCCGCCCGGAAAAAGAAACGGTTAGGTAAGCGGCATCTTCCACCAAATGACGGTTCGTAACGATCAGCCCTTCAGCGCGAATATTAAAACCGGTCCCGCTTTGCTGCCTGGTAACCACGCCAGTTTGCGTTCTGGAAGATACAGTGATGCGAACAACGGCTTGTTTTAATTCTTGAACCAAGGGATCCTGGCTTAACCTTTGGGATTCAACCAGAAAATTAGGGGAAGGTAAGATGAAAATATCCAATAAGCTACCTAGTACGAGAACTATAAAAATAACAAATACAAATAGGGTTATCAGCTTGAAAAAAAATGATCGCTGCCTGCCGGGAGGGGAGTGAACCTCTCCCTCATTTTGCCCATCATGCAGGTTGTTTTGCCCATCATGCAGGTTGTTTTGCCCATCATGCAGGTTGTTTTGCCCATCATGCAGGTTGTTTTGATCTGCAGGCAAATCCCTATTTTCTCCGTTCAGCATACATCCCCCCTACCACTACTACAACGGCAAAGCGTATGAATTAATGTCCAAACCGGTGTAAAATACTTCATTGTTACCAAAAATATGCTGCTGTTATTTTTTCAAAACAGCGCAGCGCATCAACATTTGCCCGAAACGATTATTTGCCCGAAACGATTTTGTTGCGATATAATAAGGATAACACCGGAAAGGAATGGAAACAAGTATGAATAAAATGCCAGGCAACTGTTTGACCACTGCTATGGGTATCCTCCCCCACGATAATATTGCTGATGCTTTACGTATTTCCCTGGCGGTGGATATCGCTTTTTGGCCGCAACTACCCAGGTACAGCTTTTTTGAAGATATGTATGTACAGGTCAGTGAAAATTTTCCCGGCATCCAACTAGACGAAAAAAAAAGAACGATCCGCTTGGATACAGCCAGCTTCTACCAACAGTTGCCCGGCTATGCAATACACAGTGAAGATGAAAACACCTATAAGCTTTCCCCAAAATATGCCGCCGCTTTAAACACTTTTTTGCAGCAGGATTTAAGCCGCTACAAAATAGTGCGGGGCCAAAGTATCGGCCCGGTTAGCTACGGATTAAAGATTGCGGATGAAAATTTGAAACCCATCATCTATAACGACGATCTTCGCTTGTTCCTGTTCGACTTTATTGCCCGCAAAGTTAACAGGCAATACCGCCAGCTACAGGCAGTTCACCCGCTTCCCTTTGTCTGGGTGGATGAACCCGGCCTGGAGATGTTGTTCAGCTCATTTACTGGTTATTCCAGCGACAGGGCCCACCGGGATTTTCAGGCTTTTTTAGATCTGTTGGAGGGGCCCCGCAGCGTCCACCTCTGCGGCAATCCCGACTGGTCTTTTTTACTGAGCGGGCTGGACCTCGATATTTTATCCGTGGATATCTTTGGCAACGGGCATATATTTACCCGTTATGTAGATGAAATTAAAGCCTTTCTGAAACGAGGTGCAATTATTGCCTGGGGCATCGTGCCCACCTTAACCGGGGAGCTCGAATCCGCCGGTGTTCAATATTTGACAGGGAAGTTAGAAGAATACTGGCACTACCTTGATTCTAAGGGGATCGGTTTGGATCTGATCCTCGACCGGGCCTGGCTGGCTCCGGCCCGCTGCTGTTTAATTAATCTTGACGGTACCAAATCGGTAGAGAAAGCTTTTCGTTTTATCGGCCAAATGGCTGCTTTGCTGCGAGAAAAATATAAGCTAGCTTAAAAGGAGGATCCAGATGAAAATTGCGATGCTCGGGCCCATTGCCTGGCGAACACCTCCCCGCCACTACGGGCCCTGGGAAAGGGTGGTAACTCTAATCACCGAAGGTCTGGTGGAAAGGGGGATAGATGTAACCCTTTTTGCCACCGGGGATTCCCTAACAAAGGGCAAACTGAGGGCGGTTTGCCCCCGTGGCTACGAGGAAGACCGCAGTCTCGACCCCAAAGTATGGGAATGCCTGCATATCGCCGCAGCCTTTGAATCCGCCGGAGATTTTGACCTCATTCATAACAATTTTGACTTTTTGCCGTTAAGCTACAGCGGCCTTGTTAATACACCGGTCGTCACCACTATTCACGGTTTCTCCTCTCCGCGCATCTTGCCGGTATACCGTAAATATAATGGTCACACCTTTTACGTTTCAATCAGCGATGCCGACCGCTCACCGGAACTAGATTACATTGCCACCGTCTATCATGGCATAGACCTCGAAAATTTTACTTTCCGTGCCACACCGGGCGAGTACCTGCTCTTTTTCGGCCGGATCCACCACGACAAAGGAGCAAAGGAAGCAATCGAAATAGCACGGCATACCGGGATGCCGTTAATCCTGGCCGGGATTATCCAGGACGAAGCCTACTATGAACAGGAGGTCAAACCTTTCCTCGACAACAAAAAGATTACCTATATTGGCAGTGTCGGGCCAATTGAACGCGATAAGATCCTTGGGGAAGCCTACGCCCTGCTCCATCCCATCAACTTCAACGAACCTTTCGGTCTCTCCGTAGTCGAGTCGATGGCCTGTGGAACGCCGGTAATCGCCTTCCCCCGTGGCAGTATGCCCGAAATTATCGAGGATGGCGTAAATGGCTTGCTAGTGAATGACCTTGAAGAAGCAGTTTCAGCCGTAAAGAAAATAAATACACTGAACAGGTTACAATGCCGCCGGATCATAGAAAAGCGTTTTTCCAAGGAGAGAATGGTTGAAGATTATCTAAAAGTTTACCGGCGCATCCTTGAACTAACCTGAAGGGAGGCTCATCAATGAAAAAACCCCTGGTTAAAAGATATCATAGCAATCCCATCCTGACCAAAACAGATGTTCCTTACCCGGTATCCACGGTACACAATGCCGGGGTAGTCAAACATCAGGAACGCTATATTATGCTCTTCCGCTCACATCTTTTGAACGGCAGATCGATCATCGGCCTGGCGGACAGCAAAGATGGCTTTAATTTTTCAGTGCACCCGGAGCCATTTCTGGAACCAGCCACGGAAGAACCCTTCGCCACCTACGAGGAGTTCGGCGTAGAGGATATGCGCATCTGCCCTTTGGAAGGGGAATATTTGCTGACTTACAGTGCCTACTCCCGGCACGGAGTAAGGGTGGCGTTGGCCAAAACAACGGACTTCAAGCAGGTGGAGCGCATCGCTTTCATCACCACCGCGGATTACCGCAACGTCGTCATCTTCCCAGAGCGTTTCGAAGATCGTTATGTGCGGCTAGAAAGGCCCCATTCACAGATCAACCCCTGGTCCATTTGGATTGCTTATTCCCCGGATCTAATCCACTGGGGGGAAGCCCGCCTGCTGATGAAACCTCTACCTTATCATTGGGACGAAATGAAAATAGGGCCGGGGGCCACACCAATTAAAACCCGCCGGGGTTGGCTGCATATCTATCACGGAGCCTTTTCCACCATGGACGGCGCAATCTATAGGCTGGGCGTTGCTCTACACGATCTGCGGGATCCGGCCAGGCTGCTGGGGGTAGCCGATGACTGGATCCTCCAGCCTGAAGACCCCTGGGAGGTTACCGGTTATGTGCATAACGTCGTTTTTAGCTGCGGAGCCGTAGCTGAAGAGGACGGCACTCTCAAACTGTACTGGGGCGGGGCCGACAATGTGATGTGCGCCGGAACCGCCAGCATTGAAGAACTCGCTAAACTTTGCTTGCAACATCCCCGTCCAGCCTTTTGGGATTAGCTATGAATAAACCGGCGCAGATTTTACTAAAAGTTGCACCTCTTTGGCGCGGTCTTCAATCCGATAATCACTTACTTTCGATAATCACTTACTTTCATTGATTGCAAAAACAGCATCAACGACTGGTTGTCTTGTGCAGTCCTCAGTCCGGCAACCACTCGCTTTCACTAATTACCGCTGTAATAACCGCTTTGAAACGTTTGCCGGCTTCGAATTTTTTTTCTTGCTTCCTTAAAATTAAAAATACTAGAAACATGCCGATCAACCCCAGGGCCAGGCCCACCAGATCGGGGCTCAGGCTTAAACCTCTACAGAGCACCAGGCTGCGGCCGGCAAAAAGGCCTGCCAATAAAGCAAAAACCGGCAGAAGGTAAAGCAGAAAAGCAGCGTAAAGCACTTCCTGCGAGCGAGTTTCCAGGCGCACGATCTCCCCCTCCCGGGCACCGATGGGGTTGATTACCTCCACCACTAAGTGCCCTGCCTCAGCCGGGTCACCAAAAAACCCCGTGCAGGCTCCACATTCCTTACAAGATTGATTCTGCTGAATTCTAACAAGGGCCTTCTTTGCCTCCACAACTTTCATCACTTGCCCGCACTGTTCCACCTTTTTCACCTGCCTCTTTTTTTCCTTTGACCCCGCCCCTAGTATATAAGCCGGGATCCGGCGTTAAATAATATTGAAGGCGCCACCTGTCAAAATACCAGAATTCTGCAAGCAGGTGGCGCCCTGGGCGCAACTCAAAAGTACTACTATAACATACGCCGGTAAACTTGAAGTGACGCTTTCTTTACCACATAAACTGTACGGCCCTAGCACTTTACGCTTAAGCCGCCAGTAAAATTTGAAAAACGCCTTAAACGCGGTTAATCTATGCTGCTCTCTTTTGCTCCCGCAACCGGAGCTGATGGCTGCCTGGCAAAAAATCTGCAGCGAATACTTTTAAATAACTTGTTTCCGCAATGCTCTTAAGCAAACGCCTCCGGAATAGTCTTGAGCGTGGCATAGCTAAATACCGGGCCATCCTTACAAACATAAAGGTGCGCCACGTTACAGCGGCCACATTTTCCAATACCGCATTTCATCCTGTTTTCTAAAGTGGTATAAATCTGTTCATCTGTAAAGTTCAGTTTTTTAAGGTTTTGCAGGACAAAATTTATCATCACCGGAGGCCCACAGGTAATGGCAATCGTATTCTCCGGCGAGGGATTGACTTCCATGAGCAGTGTGGGAACAAAACCGACAAAATGTGGACACCCCTCCTCCTCAATATCAATGGAGAGCCGGAAATATACGTCATCCCGGTCCTTTAAAGCTTCAAATTCTGTTTTGAAGCAAAGATCCGCGGAGGTCCTGGCTCCATAAATCAGCGTCAAATCACCATAATCGTCCCGGTTTGCCTTGACATATTCAATAATTGGACGCAAAGGCGCCTGCCCGATCCCACCACCGATCGTCAGGATATTCTTGCCTTTCCATTCATCAACTGGAAAACTGTTGCCATAAGGGCCGCGCACCGTTATTTTATCACCGGTCTCCAGTTCATGTAAGGCTCCGGTTACTTTACCCGTACGCATCACAGAAAACCGTAGGAACTTTCCTTCTGTTGGGGAACAAGAAATAGAGATCATGCTCTCCCCAACTCCCAGGAGACCGATCATGGCGCACTGTCCCGGACGGTGCGACCAATTTTCCCTTGCTTCTTCATCATCGAGGACAACTTTAAAGGTTCTTATGGCACGATCGCCGTATGTCTCCAGCCAGGTATCCTCAATGGTTGCTATTTCAGGTTTATAGGGATTAGCGTTCTCTTTCATATTGCCTCCTTAATAACCTTTGATAATATGTTGAGGATATCAATATTGACCGGGCAAAGGTTAATACACCGACCACACCCGACACAAGCGATTACACCGAATTTTTCTACAAAATAGGAATATTTATGGTTAATCCGGTTACGCGTGCGTTCCCGGACGGTCGGCCGGGGATTATGCCCCGATGCATGCAGCGTGTATTCTGAAAACATACAGGAATCCCATACCCGGCACCTGCGCCCTTCCAAACCCTCCGCCTCGTCCTGAATATCAAAACAGTAGCATGTTGGGCAAAGGAAAGTACAGGTTCCACAACCCAGACAGGGTTCTGATACATCTTGCCAGAGGGAGTTTTCCCAAAGCTCCGGTAGTTTTTCTGGAATACCATTGGTCTCCACACCCCGGACAATTTTTTCCGCGGCCGCCTGCTGCAGTTTTTCAGCAGAAGCAACCTCATCCCCTGTCGCCTGTTCAAGCACCTCTCCTGCTTCCTGACAGAGTTTTTCTCCCTTTTCTGTCAACGGTTGTAAAAGATATTCTTCTCCAAGATCTGTCAATAGCAGGTCCAAACCCTCGGTGGAGGCAGGGCCTCCCCCGACAGAGGTACAAAAACAATTTACCGCGGGCTCCAGACAGGCCAAACCAACCACCGTTGTTTTTTCCCGCTTGGCCAGGTAGTAGGGATCGTCAAAATCCCAGCTAAAAAGGTGATCAACGATGGCCATCGCCCGGGCATCACAAGGCCTAACTCCAAAAAGCACTCTTTCTACTTCACCGGTTGGTAGGTTCAAATCCGTGCTCCCCAGTTCATACCGGTATAAAGTTTCCGTTTGCGGAAAGAGAACGCTCTTTGGTGGAACGATCGTATTTGAAAATTCCAGATCTAATTCGCTATCCGGGGTAACGGGAGCAAAGCGGAGCGTCTCCCCCACTTTTTGGGGGGCATAGATCTGCCTGTCACCCAGCTTGGCCAGAAAATCACCAAGCTTTTCCTTACCTAGTTTCATCCTTTCCATAGTACACACCCCTAGAGAATGAAGTCTTCCTTATCGTCAGGACGATAGCTGGCTTGTAACGGTTTAGCTTCGGGATCGATTCCAGGTCTGTACCCATACCTCTCCTCAACTTCTTTGGCAAGCTTTTTATTAAGCTTCATGATCGGTATATCAACCGGGCAGACCCTTTCACATTCCCCGCACTCCACACAGCGCCCGGCCAGGTGAAAAGCGCGGGCCAAATGAAAAGCTGTATTTTCCGAAATATTGTTGGAACGGTACACCCAGTTGGGGTTGAGCCGATCCAGCACACAATCCTTGCAGTAACACATCGGGCAAACATTGCGGCAAGAGTAACACCGGATGCAACTACTAAATTTATCTTCCCAGAACGCCCAGCGCTCCTCTGCTTCTTTTGCCTCCAACTCCTGAACATCCTGATATTCTCCTTCTCCCCAAGCCTGAACCTCTTCACCCAGCACGATATCAGCTAAAACCGGGTTGGGATCGCGGCATTCCAAACACTTTTGGGCCAGTACTTCCTCCCTGGGAACCTCTTCAACACCCTCCGGCAATTGGAAAATAATCTTGTCCTTATCCCACTGGACTGCCACCGTTTCCGAAAGATGGGGATATTTCGCCTCCACCTTTTTTAAATCCAGAACTCCTTCGCAGGGACAGCCGATAATATATAGTTCTTCTCTTTCCAAACCTTTTTCGACTAACTGTTGAACGACGGCACGGCTATCGCAGCCCTTAACCATGACTGCAACTTTGCGCGTATCGGGTTGCTCTCCCCGGGGAACAGGCAATTTTTCCATTACAATGAGATAGGAAGCGAGGTTATTGATACAAAGAGGTGAGAAGATCAACTGTTCCACCTCTCCCGGTTCCTTTACAAAGCATGGAGATACCCGGAAACCATAGGTTCCCTCTTTCCAGCCGATCAAATATTTGATATCGTCCCGGGAGATAGTCTCTTTAGCTACAGTTCTAAGTTTTTCCAGGTCTACCAAGCGATCTCCCTCCTCTACCAATTGATCTTGTTCCGCCGGAACTGTTCAAAAGGCCCGGCCTCTTTAGCACCGTTAACCACTTTTTCAGTCACATCTTTCCATTTGAAACCTTCGGAAGCAGATACCCAGCTCATACTAAAGCGCCGGTCATCCACGCCCACATAATTCAGCAACTCATTCATCAGGGTAAACCGGCGACGCGCATAGAAGTTACCTTCCATATAGTGGCAGTCACCGGGATGGCAACCGGAAACCAGCACGCCATCAGCGCCCTGTTGCAAAGCATTTATCACAAAAAGGGGGTTAACCCGGCCGCTGCACATAACCCTGATCACATTTACGTTGGCGGGATATTGTATCCTACTGGTTCCAGCCAAATCAGCACCGGCATAGGTGCACCAGTTACATAAAAAAGCAACGATATTCGGCTCGAATTGTTGTTCACTCATCTCATAACCCCCAATGCAGCAATTTGCGGCAGTATCTGGCTGTCCATAAAAGATTTCTGCTGTGCAGCACCGGAGAAACAAGTAGCAACACAAGAACCACAGCCTTTGCACAAGGCATCGTTGACCCTTGCTACCATGGCCTCATGTCCAAATTGATTCACTGCAACTAGCTCAATCGCGCTGTAAGGACAGACCTCCACACAGAAACCACAGCCCCGGCAGATCGACTCATCAATAACGGAAACCTGGGCATGGACCTTCACCTTTCCACTGGAAAGAAGCACAAGAGCCGACGAAGCCGCCCCTTTAGCCTGGGCAACAGTGTCTGGAATATCTTTAGGACCCTGTGCACAACCCGCCAGGAAAATACCATCCGTAGCTGTATCTACGGGAGCTAACTTGGGGTGTGCTTCCATGTAGAAACGGTCTCCCGACTGGGACAACCGTAAAATATCGATAATTTCCCGGTTGTCTTTACGGGGTTCCAAACCCACCGCCAGGACAACTAAATCAACTTCGTCTTCCAGCGGGGTGGAGGTCAGCGTATCTTCCGCCTTAACGACGAGCTTATCGCCGCGCTTGAATATTTCCGAGGGGTTACCACGGATATAGCGGACGCCTTCACGGCGCACGCGATCATAGAATTCTTCGAACCCCTTACCAAAAGCACGGACATCCATATAATAAACCCTGACGTTGGATTCCGGTATTTTTTCCTTCATCAAATGCGCCAGTTTGGCCGTATACATACAGCAAACACGGGAACAATACTCGTTGCCCACAGACTTATCCCGTGAGCCCACGCATTGGATAAAAGCGATATCCTTGGGTTCGATGGCATCCTCTCCCTTGCCAATCACGATTTCACCCCCGGTGGGACCGGAGGCCGATACCAACCGCTCCAACTCCAGGGCAGTGATGACATTGGGATAGTCGCTGTAACCGTATTCCGGCTTCCTAGAAGCATCGAAGACATCGAAACCGGTAGCAACAATGACCGTGCCAACTTTAAATTCCACGATTTCGTCTTGTTGTTCAAAATCAATCGCTCCGGGTGCGCAGGCATCCACACACTTGGGAGCCTTCCCACACTTACCCCTGGTGAGCATCAAGCAACGTTCCGGGTCAATAGTATATTTGGCCGGAACAGCCTGGGGAAAGGGAAGATAAATCGCTGCCCTTTTACCCATGCCCACCTCATATTCACTGGGAATACGCCCCGTAAGGCGACATTCCTGGGAACAGATCCCGCAGCCGGTACACTTGTTTATATCGACATAACGGGCCTTTTTACGTACCCTGACATCAAAATTGCCCACAAAGCCGGATACGTCTTCCACTTGAGAATAAGCTAAAAGCTCAATATTGGGGTGGCTGGCCACATCCACCATTTTTGGTGTAAGAATACAGGCCGAGCAATCCAATGTGGGAAACGTTTTATCCAACTGCGACATTCTTCCCCCTACAGAAGGAGTTTTTTCCACCAGGTACACCTTAAAACCGGCATTGGCAATATCCAAAGCGGCCTGGATCCCGGCAATCCCCCCTCCGATAATCAAAGTGGCAGGTTCAACATCTACCTCTTTTTCCTGCAGGGGCTCCAGAAGACGCGCTTTAACCGCAGCCGCAGCAACTAATTTCTTGGCCTTGGCTGTAGCCTCCTCACGATTTTGATGGACCCAGGAACAGTGTTCCCTGATATTGGCCATTTCCAAGTAGTAAGGGTTTAGCCCTGCTTCTGCTAATGTCTTGCGGAAAGTCAACTCGTGCATACGGGGAGAACAGGAGGCCACTACGACGCGGTTTAAGCCCTCATTTTTTATGTCTTCCCGGATCAACATCTGTCCGGGGTCAGAACACATATAGGCATAATTTCGCGCCACCTTCACATTCGGCAAGTGGGAAGCAAACTCCGCTACAGCTTCAACATCTACCGTTTTAGCAATATTGATCCCACAGTGACAGACATACACACCGATTTTGGGCTTATTGTTCATTGCATCTTTCATCCTCCAACCAAGAATAACTGTTCATGCCAATCTGCAAAAATTATCTTTTCCTGTGATCAACCCCGCAGCTCTTTCAGCTTTTCCGTTAACTTAGGAACCACCTTGAAAAGATCGTCAACAATGGCAAAATCCGCCACGGTAAAGATCGGCGCATCGGGATCCCTATTAATGGCCACAATGGTTTTAGACCCTTTGATACCGGCTATATGTTGGAAAGCACCGGA
This sequence comes from uncultured Desulfovibrionaceae bacterium, assembly GCA_964603615.1. Taxonomy (GTDB): domain Bacteria; phylum Bacillota; class Dethiobacteria; order DTU022; family UBA8154; genus JAAZMI01. Next base: position 22,692 of record CAZRVU010000010.1, on the reverse strand, counting down.
AATACCAATAGCAATATAGAGCTTGGGTTTAACCGTTTTACCGGAGGTACCCACCTGACGGTCATGGGGCAGCCATCCGGCATCAGTAGCAGCACGGGAGCCACAAAGATCGGCATTCATAGCCGCAGCCAATTCTTCGATCATCGCCATATTTTTGTCTTCTTTAACTCCCCGCCCAACCGCAACAAGAACCTCTGATTGGGTAATATCGACATCTCCCACTTCTGCTTCTACATATTCAATGAAACGACGGTATTCAATGTCTTCTTTTAAGGGGGAATCGACCTTTTCGATTTGCCCCTGTTTGGAGGGTTCAGCAGCTTCAAGGCTGGCCTCCCGGAAAGTAATTAAATACGGGGCCTCTCCTTTAAAAACATAATTGGCATTGACCTTACCCTGATAATACTGGCGGATAGGTTGAAGCTTGCCGTCGTCTGTAAATTGCAGATCGAATACATCGGAAATAAATGGCATCTTCATCTCTACAGCCAGTGCCGGGGCGAGATCCACACCCTGAGTAGTATGACCGATCATGCACAATTCAGGATTGTATTGCTTAATCAGCTCTGCAAGGACAACCTGGTACTTTTCTGAATTGTAGTCCGCAAAAAGAGGATCATCTACATAAAGAACTTTATCACTGTAGCCGGCAAGTTTTTCGGCGAAGGAATCAATCCCGCTGCCTAGAAGGACCGCTACCGTGGCACCACCCAGCTTTTCAGCCAGCCCGGAAGCCTTGGTCAGCATCTCTAACGAAACTTCCCGCAGCTCTCCTTGACGATGCTCAGCTAAAACAAATACGTCACCCATTTTAGAGCAGTCCTCCTTTCACTAATTTAGTAGCCATAATCTCTGCCTTTTCTTCAGGTTCGCCTTCGATAATTTCCGCTGTGGAAACCACTTCAGGAATATAAAACTGCTGCATTTCTACCAGGGAACCTGCAGCGCCAACTTCCTCCTCGCTGAGGCCCAGATCTTCTATTTTCAAGACTTTAAGTTCTTTTTTCTGTGCCATCCGGATACCCCTGATTGGAGCATAACGGGGCTCATTAATACCCGTTTGGATAGTAACAACAGCCGGGAGAACAACCTCCACAACTTCGGCAATGCCTCCCTCTAACTCCCTGTAAGCCTTGATTTTACCTTCCTCTACCTCTAGTTTTTTGACCATGGCAGCATGCGACACACCCAATTCCTCGGCTAGAGCTACCCCTGTAGCCATGTTTCCATTATCATTGGACATGCAGCCTGTTAACACCAGGTCAAACTCCTGGCCCTTGATCGCCGCAGCCAGGGCCTTAGCTGCTTGAAGAGGATCCAGTGCATTGATCCGCGGGTCATCAATACGCATCGCGCTATCCCCGCCTTTGGCCAGAGCCATGCGAATCATCACATCGGAATCCGACGGCCCCATACATACGACCTGAACCGTCCCCCCCTTGGCTTCTTTAATCAGCACGGCTTCTTCAACAGCATAGTTATCAGCATCGTTGATATCGAAAGAAAACTTGCTGCTGTCAACATCCTTGCCTGCTGCATCCACCTTTACCTCAGCTTCTGAGGTATCCGGCACCCTTTTGATACAAACAAATGTTTTCATCAAAGCTCCACCTCCTCCTACTGCTGGTCATTTTCAAAAGATGGGCCTGCTAAACCCTAATAATTTTAATGCCCCTCCTCTAGAACCAAACCCACTGCTGCCCTTTGACCAGGGGTCAAGAACAAAAGCTAGTCGATAAGCTCCCCGAGGAGCTCCGAAATATCGGCGACCCGCATTTCTTCCTCAAAACCCTTCGCCTTGATGGCGTCATCTAAAGTCAAAACACAGAAAGGACAGGCTACCGCCAGAATAGTCGCCTCCAAATTCTTGGCATCCTGGGCTCTAATTTCCGCCAGGCGCTCCCCGTGAGATTCCGTTTCCGCCCACATTCTTCCCCCGCCCCCCTCACAGCAGAGGCTGCGCTCTCTATTGCGTTCAAATTCCACCAGTTCTGCTTTGGGAATCTGCTTTAAAATATAGCGCGGTTCGTCGTAAACATCGTTTTGTTTACCCAGGAAACAAGGATCATGGTAAACAATCTTTTGGGGAAATTCTTTGTCAATAGTTAATTTTCCCTCTTCCAAAAGTTCCTTGAGGAGATGTGTATAGTGGATAACTTCTGCCTTTAAGCCGGGGTACTTATTTTTCAAGGCATCATAACAATGGGGAGAAAGCGCTACGATCCTGCCAACATCATAGTTGTTTAGGAGTTCTATGTTATCCTCAACCATCATATCGAAAAGACCATCTTCCCCGGTTTCTCCCAGATTGTAGATTTCACTGGCACAACAGGACTCATCGTTGCCAATAAAACCATAATCAACTCCGGCTTTATTCAGAATTTTTACCATGTTACGGGCAATAACCTGCACCCTGGGATCGTAAGCGATCGTGCAGCAAACGAAGAGCAGGTTTTCCACCCTCTCTTCGGGTACAGCCATTTTTACCTCTAACCCTTCCATCCAATCAGAACGCATTGCCCTGGGCTTATCCCAGGGATTGCCTTCCCGGAAAGCACTCTCTAGTGCATCCCTGACTGTTGGCTGGATCACACCGCTTTCTACCAGGATATTCCTTAAGCCAACCAGCACCTCCATGGGTTTAAGGCCCTTAGGACATCTGATAGCACAAGTATAGCAGGCGGTACAATCCCATATTTCCGGTAATTTAGCTAGTTCATCTAGCACGTTCTCATCCAGTGCACCATAAACAATCCGGCGAACGTTAAGATCGGTCCGGGTATTAACCGGGCACCCGCCGGTACATCTGCCGCACTGGATGCATCCTAACAAATCATGTTTTTGGATAAAGCTTTGCACTTCTGTATTCATCTTCATACCTCGCTAGAGATGAAATTTTATCTACCATCCCTTCAAGCCCTTCCCAATTCCGACTACTTCTACGTAATTTTGCACATTAAAAAAACCGCCCACAACGATTGAATTTACAGGCAACGCAAAAAAATAGAGAAACATTCCCACATTTAAAATCATTTGTTGGACAAAATTTCCCCTGGCTAGACACCCCCTTTTATCCCTTCCTCTTGTTCAAATTGTTCAAATTCTAAACCTCAATTCATCCCTTTGCTCCAACATTTATTATTTTACCGTTTTCTTGATTTCGACATCTGAAAGAGAAAATCCTTCTTATTGGTTATAACTTTTAAGCATTCTGGAATAGTTTGAAGAATTGGAAGTTTTTTAACCTTTTCGCAAGAAATAATGGGAAATCAACCTTTTCCGACAAATCCCTTCACAGGGATCTCACAATCCTTTGAAAATTTGAATATAACCCTAACGCAACCCTACCTAAATATTTTTTTTGAGTTGGTAAAAAATATAACAAAAGAGTAACTTCCCGGTTATTGTCACAACGGCTTTTACATACCCGCTCTTACCTTGGGGGGTATTAGTTTTCCGCTCTTGTGCAGATCCCACGCTCCCAAAGAGCAGGCACTTTGTCAGCGGAATTAAACATTTTTTAAGCGCTTTTCTAAAGTAGGTACATAAATGTATTTATTTCAAGCAAAAACACCAAAAATAAAAGGGATTTTATAGGTCTTTGTCGAAAATTATAATTAGGAATTAATTCCTGTAAATATAGAAATTGTAAAAAAATTTAAAAGCTTGTAAAAGGGGTAGCAAAATGGAACAATCACAAAGGAACAAACTGCTAGAAGATATCGAGAACCTGCGCCAGGAACTAAACAGATGTACGGAACCAGGTAAAAATGCACCTAGAAGCTGTGAACAAACATACGCCATAAGCTGCCATCTCGACAAATTAATCTACAAATATATGAAGGCAATTTACTGGAAATAATGCCTATCCTAAAACAATTTCCAGGCCACCCTTTCATCCCCCAGGCGACGGGTGTATTTGCAGCCGTCAAAATGCTCGAGGAGTGCCTGGGCGTACTTGCGGGAAGTTTGCAGCAAATCCCTGTATTGGCCCAGACTAATACTGCGATTTTTTTGCAAATATTCCTTTAAAGCTTGCAGACAGCGGGCGTAAATGTCACTATGCAGAAAAATTTCTGCCGAAATTTTAACGAGGGCATTCCTGTAGACTAAATAATCTAACAGGACTTCGCCCTCCTCTTTTTTTATATTCAAGAGTATCCATAAATCTTTGAGGGCAGGCGGTGACATGCCGCCTTTTTCAAAAAGTGCGGCGATCTCCATCAACTTTTTTCCCTGGGCCACTGTAGGCCGAGGAGTAAAACCTTTTTTAGTCAAGAGTTCCCCTTTAATTATGAGTAATTCCTCTTTGCTTAAAGATTCAAGAAGTGCATCGACGGCCTGACCTAAAATTTTCCGGGGAAGCACCCTGTTTAACTGCACTTTTGGCAATCCGGGAAGCAAAGGTTTCTCCCTGTGAAAATGCTCTAGCTCCTTTAATATTCCTGCTTTCCATTTTTCCCTTTGTTCCATAGTTACATAGATATCTCCGAGTACAGTTATATCCCCTGCACGGCCAGCTTGCTGCAGCAATTGCGACAACTGTTGTGGTGCCATTTTCGTCAACTGGGATAACTCTTGCAAATTGGCACCCTCGCTAGCAACAAGCTTTTGTAAAACAAAAGGCAAGGGATCGCCCTCCTCCAGTTCCTGCAGCTTTTCTAGAACGCCTTGACGAAACCTTTTGTGGCGCAGCGGACGTTCATCCAAGACCACACCCCCGCCAATAGTAACTACAGGTGAATAGGAACGGATAATAAAACGATCGCCCCGCTGGGCAATCAGGGGCTTGTCGAGACGGCATTGCACAAAACTCTCTTTCCCCGGCTGTAGCTCCTCACAACCAAGCAACAGCAACGAGGCTACGGTCCGGGCCGTCCCCAAATAAAAATGAACCGGCGCCATATTCACAAGCGGCCGGGGAGCAGTAGAGAGCAGTTTTAATTTGGCATCAAGGTAATAGGTAAGGCGGAAATAACCTGGTGCAGCCACCACGGACCCCCTTATAACCCCTTCTTTTTCTAAACCGGCCAGGTTAAGTGCCGCCCTCTGCCCGGCAAAAGCCCCGGGTACCTCCTCCCCGTGGACTTGAATCCCCCGGACTCTGAAGTTCTGGCCAGGAGGCGCAACTTCAACGATCTCTCCTGTTTTGACTTTGCCCTTGATAATCGTCCCTGTGACAACTGTTCCAAAGCCAGCTAAAGAAAATACACGATCCACAGGTAACCGCAAGGGAGCATTTATTTCACCGGCGAGCACTGTTTCCGCCAAGGAGATCAGCGCTTCCTTTAGCCCGGGAATGCCCTGTTTGGTGCGTGCCGAAACGAGATACAGGGGACTGCCCGCCAAAAATGTATCTTCAAAGGCTTCCTTGACTTCTTCTGCGATCAACTCCAGCCATTCATCGTCAACCAGATCAATTTTAGTAATGACTAACAAACCTTTTTTAATCTGCAATAGCTCCAGGATGGCCAGGTGTTCCCGGGTCTGCGGCATGACCCCTTCTGTGGCATCGACTACCATCAAAACAAGATCGATCCCCCCCACTCCGGCCAGCATATTATGAATAAACCTTTCGTGACCGGGAACATCGACGATCCCCGCCAGACGCCCATCCGGAAGCGGGAAAGGGGCAAAACCCAGATCGATGGAGATACCTCGCTTTTTTTCCTCTTTTAACCGGTCTGTATCTATTCCCGTTAGGGCCTTAATCAGCTCGGTCTTACCGTGATCCACATGACCGGCTGTCCCAATAATCATGGCTCGTTGGCACCCCCCGTTTTTGCTACTTCAATTTGCGAAAAAACATCTATTAATGTTTTTAGGAGTAGTTCGTCCTCTGCTTCTTGTAAAGAGCGCAAATCCAGCAAAATTTTCTTTTTCCTGACACGGGCAATTACCGGTGGCCTGGCCTTTCGCATTATTTTTACTGCCTTTGCTGTACTAAACTCCGGATGCCAAAGCGTTACCTGGTAACTGGGCAAAGCAGCCAAAGGCAGGGAACCACCGCCGACCCGGGCCCTTTCCCAGGAAATACCAACCTGCCACTCCGGACTAAGCTCCCTGTTCAACTTCGTTGCCAAAATCCTGGCCCGCGCTTTTAACGATTCACGAGTTGCGGTCAACATGCGCAATATGGGAATCTCCCTTAAAGCGTCCCCCTCATTCAGATAAAGACGCAGAGTACTTTCCAGAGCGGCCAGCGTTAGCTTATCGACACGCAATGCCCTGGTTAGCTGATTATTTTTGATTTTTTCCAGATATTTTTCCTTCCCAACAATTATCCCGCTCTGGGGGCCGCCCAATAACTTATCGCCGCTAAAAGTCACTAGATCCACCCCGGCCTCCACCGATTCCTGAACTCTGGGCTCGGCAGGCAGGCCATACCGTGATAGATCAACTAACATGCCGCTCCCTAAGTCTTCCATCACCGGCAGGCCGCACTTTTTGCCCAATTCAACCAGCGAACCGGCATCTACTGCTGCTGTAAAACCCATAATTTTAAAATTGCTACTGTGCACTTTGAGCAAAAGAGCTGTTTTATGGTTGATAGCCCTTTGATAATCATGCCGGTAACTTTTATTCGTTGTGCCTATTTCAACAAGCAGTGCACCGCTGGCAGTCATGACCTCCGGCAGGCGGAAAGAGCCCCCGATCTCTATCAGCTCCCCCCGCGAAACAACGACTTCCCGGCCCGCCGCGAGAGTGTTCAAAGCCAGAAAAACCGCCCCGGCATTGTTATTAACAACGAGCGCCGCCTCTGCTCCTGTCAGGCGACAAAGCAGCGCCTCCACATGTTCGTAACGTAAGGAGCGACGCCCGGTTTTTAAGGACAGCTCTAAATTGCAGAACGAACTGCTGACCTCCCGCAGTGCCTGCACCGCGGTTGCAGCCAGTGGAGCACGTCCAAGGTTTGTATGCAAAAGTACACCGGTCGCGTTTAAAACAGGCTGTAAATTGAAGCTTGCTTTTTCTTGGACCTTTTTCCGGGCGAGATGCGCCAGGGAAACCGGGGAAACATCTAGCGCCTCCAATTCTGCCCCAGTTACGGCTTTTTGGATCCTAGCCCGTTTTTCTAGAACAGCCTCCTGCACCGCCTCCACAACAAAATCACGGGGAATATCCACCCCGATCTCTTTCAGCTCTTTTTCTTGCAAGATCCTGTCCACCGCTGGCAAAAGACGTAAATAACGCTGCTTGAGTTGCTTGATATCTTGAGGCAAACCCTTTCCTCCTCCCCTGTCTCTTCTTAATATTATAACCTGAAGTAGGTATGTTGGACAGAGATCCGGGGTAGATTTCCCAGGGAAAGAATGCTGTTCTATACTTTATAAACTATATCGCCCACTTTTACTTTGTTTTCCACCTTCAAGCCAATAGCCTGGCCTGCCCCTGCCGTATCAATATCCGCATGATCGATCTGCATGGATTTCACTTCTTGTTCAAAATCACTGCTGCTGCCCTTAAAGGCAATCGTATCCCCAACATTAATTGTTGCCGTCAATTCCACCACCGCTACGGAAACCTTTCCAAAAAAATGCGTGACCTTACCAATTTCTTCCATAATCTGTCCACCTCCTTTCGCGTTATTATAAAAAAACCGGGCAGATAAAACCCGGCGCAACTAGATTCCTAATAAAAAATAATACACTGGAGCATTTCATTTAAATTGCTCACTGCTGTCAACCCGTGTGTCGTGGGGACGGCAGGCTGTAACACATTAATTGCCGTACAGCTTACAAACGGCAATATTAACAGAGGGATAAAAGCATCTATTGTAGCGGCAATCTCAACCGCCCACTTCCCTGCATCTAAACTATCCCCACTGCAGACATAACTTGTAACCAGCTACTGCTATTGCCAGGACAACCTTCAATTGCCCGCCTCCCTGCAACTGAAGCGTCGTTTTTGGGCATAATCCTAATCAAAACTTAAGCGCTCCTTATGCTTACAACCCACGCAGATCAAGTCTACATCGCCATCGCTCCAAACCAGAACCACCGCCTGATCGCCATCACAGACCGGGCATTTGACAATATGGCTGCTGATAACCTGTGCCTCAAAGGAGTTGAATTCCTCGTTCATTTTTGTCCTCCTACACCTGAATATTCCACTAAATATTATTGGCGGGAGTAGATGGGAATCGAACCCACCATGGACCTCGTCGGCCCATCGTCTGGATTTGAAGTCCAGGGGTGCCACCAGGCCACCAGCTACTCCCACGTCGAGAAACTTGCAATTCGTAGGATATTGTTAATATGCTTGAAACCTTTTTGCTGCCACTTTTACTGCCACCAGTCATTCCCATGCATCCCGGAAAGCTTGTATGGAAAGGCTTCCTATGGATGTTATTATACTGTCTTTTTTTACTGATTGCAACTATAAATCCTTATCTGAAGTTTAAAAATAAAACATCTATCCTTTTATCATGGCAACGCTTAAGCAGGATTTAACATAATATTGTAGAAGAACAAGAAGAATAATTGTTAACTAGGAAAAATGGCCGGAAACGGGAAGAAGTGGTCTATTTTGGATAACAGCCTAGCAGAAAACGAATTCAAAGCACCCGCTAAGATCAACGTTTCTTTGCCCAAAATCTTGCTGACCTTTTTAAAAATTGGTGCCTTCACCTTTGGGGGAGGTTACGTCATCCTACCCATGATCCAGCGGGAAATAATCCACCGTTTACAATGGATAGATGCGGAAACATTTATGGATATCCTGATCGTCACACAAAGCCTGCCCGGTCCCCTGGCTCTAAACTGTTCTATCATCACCGGCCAACGGTTGCGGGGTACCATAGGCGGGCTAACCGCTGCGCTAGGAATTGTTATGCCTTCATTTCTGACCATTCTTCTTCTGGCTGCTTTTTTGTTACCAGTAATCTGGGGCAATCTATTCGTGCAGGCTATTTTTTATGGCCTGCGCGCTGCTGTAGCAGCCCTGGTAACGGCAGTGGCCTGGAGCCTAGGAAAAGCTTTCGTCAGGAACCGCCTGGGTCTGGGCTTGCTTATTATACTGTTAGCAGTTTCGCTGATCTTACATCTGCACCCGGTGCTTATCCTGGTCCTAGGAGCACTGCTGGGATTTTTATTCTACCGCAAAAAGAAAAAATTTTGAAGGGGCCTTTTGTTATGAGTTTTTTGTTGCTATTAAACCTGTTCTGCTCTTTCTTCAAGGTGGGGCTTTTTAGCTTCGGCGGGGGATATGCCATGATCCCGCTCATGGAAGCGGAGATCATTGTCCGCCACGGCTGGCTGACGCCAGTAGAATTCATAGACATTATCGCCATCGCGGAAACCACCCCCGGCCCCATCGCCATCAATGCAGCAACCTACGTTGGTTTCCGCCTGGCTGGGATCATAGGTTCCATCACTGCCACCCTTGGTGTCATCGCCCCTTCCTTGCTCATACTGCTGGTTGCAGGCAGGTTCCTTATGGATGCGGTGAAAAAACCCTGTATGGAAAATATCACACAGGGTTTGCGCCTGGCAATTATTGTCCTTATTTTGCTAGCGGCACTTTCCCTGGGCCGGGTTGGCCTGGTAGACCGGACTACTTACGGCATTGCCACAGCCCTTTTTCTGGGCAGTGTTTTCTTTAAAATCAATCCTTTCTATCTCCTTGCTGTGGGGGCCATACTGGGGCTCATATTTTATCCCTACTGAATGAAAATTTTTGTTTTCTGGTGCGGCTAGCGTATCCGATTTATAAAATAAGGGCAATCTACCGGGGCAGGGGAAAACTGTTGCTGCCCGGTTAATGAAAACTGTGATGGCCTGCTGAATCACCCCCGCCGGGCGGTAGTTCTTCCCCTGTGCTGCCAGCAGAAACCATTTGCGGGGGCACTACTACACCTCTAACAAGAAAACTAGATAACAAGCAGAATATTCCCAAATATATAAAGACAATATGATAATTACCTTTTGTTAAATCCAAAAGATAGCCGCTGAGGGAGGGTCCCAAAAGACCGGCCACAAACCCGTAAGCGGTAAAAATCAGACCCAAAATAGCCCCAAAATGCCTTAGTCCAAAACAATCCGAAACCAGGGGCGCTGAAACGGCAAAAAGAGCGCCAAAAGCCAACCCGACCAAGCCGGCCAAAACAGCCAAAGCAATTAGACTGTGCTGGTAAGGTAAAAGCAAGTAGGCACACCCGGCAACAAAGAAAGTTAGGCCCATCGTTAGGTTTCTACCAAATAGATCGGAAAGATGGCCGGTCAGAAGACGACCCAAGCCATTCATCATATTGAAGGTAGTAAGGATTGCCACTGCGGAGCCCAAGGTCAAACCCCGTGCCAGGCCAAATGCCACCGAAAGGCTAACCATGGCAATGCCTGCCGCCCCCTGCAGCGCCCAGATCAGCCAAAGATACCAGAAACTTTTTGTCTGTATGCTTTCCTTTACCGTCATGAAACGATTTAGTGCCGCCAGACTCTCCTGATCGGCAGTAGAGCGGGACTGTCGCTGGGTAATTCTAACCTTTTCCGGTGTTTCGGTAAACTGGGCTGCGCTTAGGCCAACTAGCAAACAAGCTACGGCGATATACATGTTCATTTTCAAGTAGCCCATAGTTTTAAGCATACTGCCAAAAATGGGTGACATAATCGCAGCGGAGATGCCGAAAACCAGGTTAACGATCCCCGAGACCAATCCCCTTTTCTCCACAAACCAGCGCTGTACCGCAGTTAATGCTGGAGTATAAATAAAACTAGAGGAGGTTCCAGTTAAAAAAGCCCAAAGATAAACATAATAAATATTGGGAGCATAAGCCACTAGAAAAATACTTAAACCACAGATCAAAGCCCCAATAGTAATCATAAGCCTCGTCCCAAATTTCTCCTGCCACCGCCCTACAAAAAACATAAAAACGCCCAGCGCAGCCAGAACAAAAAACAAGGTGTTGCCAACAGCACCCTTTCCCACACCAAATGTTTCCTGCCAATAAGGACCCATTACACCCGGAAATCCAAAAATAAGCGCTCCCGGCCAAAAAATAGACAGTGCACAACCCAGAACCGCAACTACACCCCGCCTGTTCCCGGCCATAACGCGAACCCCCTTAAAGTATCATTCGTTGAAGCCGGTTTCTTGCCGCATCTTTGCTGTTTCTGTTTGTGTCAAAATTACCGGTTAATTCTGAGCCAAAATACCAAAGAACGTCCTTTCACCCACCGCCATACTTTACCCGCAATCAACTCACATTTTGTCCCCGCCTGTTCCCGGCCATAACGTGAACCCCCTTAAAGTATCATTCGTTGAAGCCGGTTTCTTGTTCTTCATCTTCTTCAGCGTAAATCTGCAGATAATGTTGCGCTTCCCGTCCCCAAAAAGAGTCTTCTTCTACTTGCTGCAAAACGTTCTCCCAATGATTTTTGGCCTCCGGCACTCTTTCCTGTGAAGCCAAGAAAAGTCCATAATAAAAGTGCGCTTCGGGGTAATCATCTTGCAGTTTCAAGGTTTCTAGGAAATACTTCTCCGCACTGGATTCATCCTTCTCGACAAAGGCAGCCAATAAAGCTATTTTCAAAACAGTGAAGGGTTCCAGCAAACCTTCTTCTGCTGCCGGCAGTAACAGCTTTAAACTTTTACCTGCATAGTCTTTTCCTTCCTTCTCCCGGCCCAGACCCTGGTAGTACATAGCCAGTTCAAAATAGATGCTACCCAAGGTTGTCTGTTTTTCCCCATCGCCAGGGTTTCTACGGCAGTCTTTCTCCAGATAATCGGCCTGCTTTTTAAGGTTTAGTACAAATTCATCTTCTCCAGCGGGAAAAGCCAGGTTCTTCCCTCCCCACAAAAAATCAAAAAAACCACCCATTGCACCAAGTAGTAACCCGCCTACCAATAGAAAAACGACAACATAGGAAAATATTTTTTTACGATTAACTTTCCCCCTACTACCTTTGGCCATCGCACTCACCTTTCCCCTGCTTCCACATAATACTTAGTTTCTCCAGAACCTCTTAGTCACCGGGTACTAGCAAACACCCGCAGTTTTCACAAAAAACATATTGCCCGGGCGTGAGCAGGCGCGCCCGAAAAGAAGAAGGCAAAGAAACATTACAGATGCCGCAAAAACCTTTTTGAACGAGAGAAATACACCTGCCCCGCATATGGTGTGACAACTCCGTATATTTATCCAATAATGCCACATCAATGTTTTGCTTTAACTCTAGCCATTGTCCCTTTAATAGATCCAGTTTTTCTTGAGCCATTTGAACATCTCTTTGCGCCCTGACCTCCAATTGCTGCAAGGCCTTTTTTTTCTCCAACTGCACTTTCTTGTTATCTGAAAGCTCCCCTTCATTTTGTTCAATAATTTCCATGTATTGTAAGATCTCATCCTCCAAATCAGATTTTTCTTTATGGTTGATTCGCACCTTTTTCTCCAAGCTTTCCAATTCTTTGACATTGCGGATTTCACCGCTGTAGAGTTTATGCTGCAGTTTTTCAATAAAATCTAGCGCAGACTGTAGCTCCAGTTCCTTATGCCGCTGTTTTTTTTTCGTCGCAGCTAATTTCTCCTCCTTTTCCCGCAGCATATTTTGAAAGGCAAGGTACTCATTTTTCTTTTGCAGGTGTTCCTTTACACTGACAATGTTTTGCAACTGATGTTCCTGAAGCATTATTTCTTGTTCCATTTCTTGTAACTGCCAAAGCATTCGCAACTGTTCCACATGCTGTTTCATTTTATGTGTTATCTCCTTTTAACAGTATCACTTAAAAATAAAAAAGGACAGTGCTATGTGAGCCTATCCTTCTTTTAAGGTCTGCCAAAGGGCTTTACGCTCCCAACAGACCGTTACCTCTGTTTTCAAGCCCGCTTGATTGATTTTTTCCCGCAAAAAATCGCCCAGGACAGGAAGCACCGGCCTTTCGGTAGCAGCATGCCCGGCATCAATCATGGCTAGCCCTTCTTGAAGTGCTTCCTGTGCCTCGTGATACCTGATATCCCCGGTTATAAAAACCTCTGCGCCACACTGCAGGGCAGAAGGAATATATTCTGCCCCGCTGCCACCCAAAACAGCCACTTTTTCTACAAGCATCTCTAAATCGCCGGCAACATTAAGATAATCTGGTTGAAGGAGGTCGGCACAGCGCGTTGCGAGCTCTCTCAAAGTCATTTTTTCTAACAGCCATCCTTTTCTTCCCAGGCCCAAGGCCGGTTCCTCATTGGCCAAAGGATAAAGATCATAAGCCACCTCTTCATAGGGATGGACCGCAAACAAGGCCTCTAAAACCTGCCGCCTGTCACGGCGGTAAAGTATTGTTTCCAGCCTATATTCACGCACTTTTGACAGGGAATCCTGCACTCCGATAAAAGGGGAAGTGCCTTCCCGCGGCAAAAACGTTCCCGTGCCCAAAAGCTGAAAAGTACAATGACTATAGTTTCCAATCCAACCGGCTCCCGCACCGGCAAGAGCCTGGCGAACCTTGTCCTCGTAGCCTTCGGGAACAAAGACAACTAACTTTTCCAACTCCTCTCCACCGGTTCGGTAAAGTAGCTGCATTTTATTTAGAGCAAGACGTTCTCCCAATGCTTGGCTGACCCCACGGGGGGCAACATCGAGGTTGGTGTGTGCAGCGTAAAGGGTAATATCCTCCTTAAGCGCACGCCTGACGAGCGCTTCACGTTTATTGCGAAAATCCAAACAACGCAGCGGACGGTAAAGAAAGGGATGATGGGTAATAATAAATGAGATCCCCCTTGCTAAGGCCTCTGCCATTACCTCTTCACTAAAATCCAGCGCTAGCAACAAACCCGGCTCTTTACGGGATAGATCCCCCCACTGCAAACCACTGGCATCCCCCGGCAGGGCCCAGCGCAGAGGCGCAAATTCCTCTACAAAAGCAACTAACTCACTCCCTGTGGCGTACATCATCCAATACTCCCTTCAAGTTATTGTACTGAAAATAATAATAGCGCCAACGGAGATCGTTTTTACCCTTTTGGGAGCACAGCAAACCCCGTAAAATTTTCTCGCAACGTTGCAATTTATGTTGCAGCCAGGGAACGAGCAAGGGATCCTTCTCTTGTAAAAGAGCCGGCCCTAACTCTAAAGCAAAGGGCTCACTAATAAGCTGCCGGCCTTTTTCAGTTGCAATAATCTCATAAAAATGCCCTTTTTCTTTAACCAGTTTTTCCCGGGGGAAATAGAAACCATGTGCAACCAACCAGCGCCTAACCAAGGGTGCATCCCCCATCGGCTGCAAAACAAGACGCCTGTACTGCCCCAGTTGGTTACCGGCAGCTTGTAGTAACCTGCAAATGGTTCTACCCCCCAGCCCGGCAATCACCACTATCTCCACACCATCGTTTTTATTCAAAGATAAGAGGCCATCACCGGTCCGGACTTCTACTTTCCGGCCCAGGTTAAAGAAATTTACCGTTTCCCGGGCAAGTTTGCTGTTCAATGGGGATTTTTCCACAGCAATTACCCGGGGACAGGCTTTTTCTTTGACAAGGTAAAGAGGCAAATAGGCATGATCCGTACCGATATCCGCCACTATGCTACCGGAGGGAACTAGAGAGGCAACTCCGGCCAAGCGTGGTTTTAATTGCATCGGCATAAAATCATCCTTTGAGTACAGCCTGCAAAGTTAAGGCAGATTTCTTTTCATGATCTGTAAATTTTCATAAAAGATACATATTCCAAGAAATTTTTAATCCATAATTTATCATCCCCGGAATACAGGTTCTTTTAACTATATACCGAAAATATATACCGAAAAAAAGCAGCCTTGAAGGCTGCTTAGATTACCTGATTGATTTTTTCTTTCTTGACAACTGTTCCAATAAATAAGGGTTGAGGACTTTTATATAGGTGCCCTTCATACCCAGGGAACGGGATTCTATTACTCCCGCGCTTTCAAACTTACGTAAAGCATTAACGATAACTGACCTGGTAATTCCTAATTGATCGGCAATTTTGCTGGCAACAAGTAAACCTTCCTCGCCATCCAACTCTTCAAATATATGCTCAACTGCTTCCAGTTCTGAGTAGGATAGTGTACCTATAGCCAACTGGACAACCGCTTTATTTCTGGCTTCTTCCTCAATTTTTTCAGCTCTAGCACGCAGTATCTCCATACCAACAACAGTAGCGCCAATTTCAGCCAGAACTAGATCCTCGGCCGTCAAAACCTCGGCAAAACGGGCCAGCAGTAGTGAACCCAGCCTTTTGCCCCCCCCCATAATCGGTACAACTGTCGTAAGCTTATTGGTAAAAAGACAGGTTTCCTCGTTAATAAAAGCACAAGCATTTCTTTTTACCTTTAAATTCACGCGCGTATCATCATCGCGTAGTAAAAAATCATTGTAACGTTCGGGGAATATGCTTGGTTTTAAAACCTGGGTAACCATGATATCACATTCAAATTCATCAACCAGGGCGTACCCTAAAATCTTGCCCTCGCGATCCGCAATGTAAACATTGGTATGAATAACGCTTTTCAATACCTCCGCCACCTCTGTAAAATCAACACGATGCCCCGCCGTTTTTTGCAAAATTTTGTTAATCCGGCGGGTCTTCTCTAATAAAGGAGAAGTAATCACACCCATCCACCTCTTTCTCATTATTTCATGATTATATTCTCAAGTCCCATAAAAACAGATACTATCGCACAATCTGTTTAAATACAAATTTTAAAACTATAAAATATATCTGCTTAAATCTATATTTTTTACAATATTTCTTAATTTATGCCTAACGTATTCTTTATCCACAATAAACTTTTGGCCACGCAGATCGGGGGCTTCAAAAGAAATATCTTCTAAAAGTTTTTCCATAATCGTATGCAAACGCCTGGCCCCAATATTTTCTAGTTCATCGTTCAAAACACAAGCCATTTCTGCGATTTGTTCAATCCCTTCTGCAGAAAATTCCAGGTCAATATCTTCTGTGCCAAGCAAGGCCACATACTGCTTAGTCAGGGCATTTTCAGGCTCAGTTAAAATACGTTTTAAATCATCCCGCGATAAGTTTTGCAGTTCAACCCTGATCGGGAACCGTCCTTGCAACTCCGGAATTAAATCCGAAGGTTTATTATAATGAAAAGCCCCCGCGGCAATAAAAAGCATATAATCAGTTTTTACAGGACCATACTTTGTAATGACGGTAGACCCCTCTACAATAGGCAGTATATCTCTTTGGACACCTTCCCGGGAAACATCGGGGCCTCCCCGTGCAGCATCGTTGCCTACAATTTTATCTAATTCATCCAAAAAAACTATCCCGGATTGTTCTACCCTCTCAATCGCCTCACTAGTAACTTCATCCATATCAATCAGTTTTTCCCCTTCTGCCTGCAGCATAATTTTACGGGCCTGTTTAATAGGCAGTTTTTTCTTTTTTTTACGGGAAGGTAAAATGTTCCCCAAAACATCTTGAAAGTTTACGCCCATTTCTTCCATGCCCAGGCCAGCAAAAACATCAAACATTGGCAAAGAGCGATCGTCAACTTCCACCTCCACTATTTCTTCCTCTAACTCACCCTTTCTTAGTTTCTGTAGCACATCCTGCCGCTTTGCATGCAACTGGATTGCCTCGTCCTTTTCGACATCCGGCTCCAACTTCACAACATCGGAAGTTGAAAATAATACATTAAAAGGATTAGATTTGCTTTTATATTTTGAAGGCCAAGGGACCAGCAGGTTCAACAATTTTTCTTCAGTTAGTTTGACAGCCTTGACCTCAACAACTTTCATTTTTTCTGATTTAACAATTCTGATGGAGGTCTCCGCTAGATCTCTGACAATTGCCTCCACATCCCGGCCCACGTAACCGACTTCCGTAAATTTGGTTGCTTCAACCTTGATAAAAGGTGCATTCACCAAACGGGCCAGCCGCCTGGCTATCTCCGTTTTGCCTACACCCGTCGGACCAATCATGAGAATATTTTTGGGCATAATCTCCTCTTTTATTTTATCCTCTAATCTCCGGCGGCGATATCTATTGCGCAAGGCAACAGCCACGCACCTTTTGGCTTCCTGCTGGCCGACAATATATTTATCCAATTCTGCAACTATTTCTTTAGGTTTTAAGGCTGCATCTCCTTCAAACATTTGTCTTGCAAGCACCCCCCGCAGGAATTGTTCTCATATTTAGCGCATCGTTGTTAATTTTTCGTCTCTCCAAATAATACTGTTATCATCCTGAAAGTTAGCGAGAGAACTCTATCCTTAGCAAACAGCAAAGTAAATAGCAAAACAAAAGATCTATCTATTCATCACTCTATCACTTTTTTCAGAGTAACAAAAGATATGACGTCTTTCTGATCTAGATAAATAAATTTTATTCAAGTTCTTCAACAAAAATATTTTTATTGGTATAAACACATATATCCGCAGCAATTAATAGGGCCTGGCGAGCAATATCTCCTGCCATTAACTCTGTGTTCGTAGTAAGAGCCCTGGCTGCTGCCAGCGCGTAACTTCCTCCTGAACCGATCGCCGCAATACCGTCATCGGGTTCAATTACTTCACCACTACCTGAAATAAGCAGTAGTGCGTCTCTGGAGGCTACGAGCAACAACGCCTCAAGCCTCCTTAAAAGCCGATCCGTTCTCCATTCCTTGGCCAACTCCACAGCAGCACGGCGCAAATTGCCATGATAGTTTTCTAACTGTTTTTCAAATTTGTCAAAAAGAGTAAAGGCATCAGCAACCGTTCCAGCAAAACCGGCAATTATATTGTCTTTATAAAGCCTCCTTACCTTCCTGGCTTTTTGTTTAATGATCATATTTCCAGAAAAAGTGACCTGCCCATCCCCGGCAATAGCTACTTTATCACCTTTTTTTACCGCTACAATGGTTGTCGCTTTAAACAATTCTACCTTTCACCCTCTAATCATCATAATTTACATAATTTAAAAAAGGTTTTGATAATTTATTATGCCCTGGGGTGCACTTTCAAATATGTTCTTTTTAGTTCCTCCTTGGTAATATGCGTATATAACTGCGTCGTTGAAACGGAAACATGCCCTAACATTTCTTGAACCGCGCGCAAATCGCAACCGGCATTCAAAAGATGGCTGGCAAAAGTATGGCGTAAAACGTGGGGACTAAGGCCGCAATTAAGAGCAGCTTTTCCCTCATATTTTTTAAATAGGCGCCTGATACTGCGGTCAGAGAGCCTTTTCCCAAATCTATTCAAAAATAAGGCCGGGCTTTCTTCTCTCTCTTTAGCCCGTGCAATTAGTAAAGGCCTGCTTTTATGAAGATAAGCGACAATGGCCCGTCTAGCATATGTGCCCAGGGGTACTATTCTTTCCTTGGAACCCTTACCAAAAACCTTCAAAGACCCTTCTTCCAAATCCACTGACGACATATTCAACACAGTGAGCTCACCTACCCTAACCCCAGTTCCATAGAATACCTCTAAAATTGCCCTGTCCCTGCGTCCTAAAATTGTTTCCCGTGCGGGCGCTTCCAAAAGCTCTAATACCTCATCGGGATAAAGAAACTTAGGTAACTTTTTTTCTTTTTTGGGAGTCGAGACAACCTCCCAGGATACATCCTGCAACAAGTTTTCTTTTTTTAAATATTTCAAAAAACCTCTGATTGCCGATATTTTCCGCGCGATCGTGCTACGGGCATAAGCTTCTGCTTTAAGTAGGGCTAAATATTGACGTAATGTTAAATAGTTCAACTTTAAAAGTTCTAGTCCCCCGTCATCAAGATAGCGCAAAAACTGCTTGATATCCTTTTCATAGCTACCCAATGTTAGCGAAGCGAGATTTTTTTCAATTGCAATAAATTGCTGATAACTATTTAAAAGATCATTCATCTTTATATTCCCACTTCTTTTCCATAGTAACATAGCCAGACCTTTAATGCAAGAAGCTTCCTGTGATATTTTGCGAAATATCGACAAGTTTAACTGCGACCAAATTTTTGATGTCCACTAGCCCTGCATAGATTTTGTTTCCTTGAAATCGCAAGCTTTATTCGCACAACTATATCCTTTACTGGACCCGCGCGTTCCTTTTTCTACCAGAAAAGAGCCGCACTTTGGGCATTTTTTCTCCACAGGTTTATCCCATGACACAAATTTACAGGCGGGGTAGCGATCACAGCCATAAAATTTTCTTCCTTTTTTACTGCGACGTTCAACAACCATACCTTCACAAAGGGGACACTTGACTCCTATTTCCACTTTTAACGGTGTCGTATAACGGCATTCCGGAAAGCCCGGACAGGCTAAAAATTGGCCATAACGCCCTGTTTTTTTGACAAGGTTTTCACCACAAAGGGGACAGATTTCTTCCGTTTTTTCATCCTGGATCTTTATTTTTTTCATTTCTTTCTGGGCCACATCCAGACGCTCTTTAAAGGGAGTATAGAATTCACTCAAAACCTTTAGGCGTGAAATCTCACCGGATTCAATTTTATCCAATTTGTCTTCTAACTGGGCGGTAAAATTGATGTCAATAATCTCGGGAAAAAATTCTTTTAATAAATCGGCAATGATAATTCCAAGCTCCGTCGGTTTAAAAACCTTCTCCTTTTTTAAAACGTAACCACGGCTTTGGATCGTTTCGATCGTCGGGGAATAGGTGCTGGGCCGGCCAATGCCTTTCTTCTCCATCATCTTAACCAGTGTCGCTTCGGTAAAGCGCGGCGGTGGTTGCGTAAAATGTTGTAGCGGGTTTAACTTTAGAAGTTCCAATTGTTGACCTTCTGTTAAAGGGGGAAGTTGCTTTTCCTTTTCTTTTTCTTCATCCTCACCTTCAGTATAGAGCACCATAAAGCCGGGAAATTTGATACTGGAACCGCTGGCTTTAAATAAATAGTCTCCAATTTGCAGATCGGCTCTTACTTGCTCTATAATAGCCGCTTCCATCTGACTAGCTAAAAAACGCTCCCAAATTAATTTGTATAACCGGTACTGTTCTTTCGTAAGAAAGCCTTTAATGGCCCCGGGTTCTTTAGCAATAGCCGTAGGCCGGATAGCTTCATGGGCTTCCTGGGCACCTTTGGCTGTTGCAAATTTTCGGGGTTTGGAAGGCAGATATTTATTTCCAAACTTCATCTCAATATATTTTTTGGCCTCTTCCCGGGCGTATTCGGAAATCACCGTAGCGTCTGTTCGCATATAGGTGATCAAGCCCTCTGCCTCCCCCTTGTGCCCAACCTTTATTCCTTCATAAAGTTGCTGGGCAACGAGCATCGTTTTTTTAGTTGTAAAGCGTAGCTTTCTAGAAGCCTCCTGCTGCAAGGTACTGGTAATAAAGGGAGGGGCCGGGTTACGTTTTCTCTCCTGCAATTGGACCTTTTGCACCAGACAGGTTTTTCCCGTTAAATCCGGCAAAATTTCATTTACTTCATCTTCTGATTTGAGTTCTATTTTTTTGCCGTCGCGGCCAAAAAATTTGGCCATAAAAATATTGCCCGCATCTGGCTCTTTGAAGTCCCCTTCAATCGTCCAATATTCTTCTGACACAAAAGCGTTGATCTCTCTTTCACGCTCACAAATCAGCCTGAGAGCTACAGATTGAACCCTACCGGCGCTAAGACCTTTGCGCACTTTTTCCCATAGCAAAGGACTGATTTTATATCCCACCAGGCGATCCAATATACGCCTGGCCTGCTGGGCTTCAACTTTGGGCTGGTTAATATGGCGCGGCCGGGCAAAAGCATCCTTGATGGCCGCCTTGGTAATCTCGTGAAATTCCACCCGGTGGGGTTCTTTATTGCCCAAATCCAAAGAATTGCTTAAATGCCAGCTAATAGCTTCGCCTTCCCGATCAGGGTCCGTGGCAAGATATACTTTTTCTGCCTTTTTTGTGGCGTCTTTTAGCTCTTGCAAAATCTTGCCTTTACCTCTGATCGTAATATACTTTGGTGCAAAATCATTTTCCAAATCTATACCCAACCGGCTCCTGGGTAAATCTATCAAATGGCCAATAGAAGCTTTCACCTGATATTTTTTACCTAAAAATTTGCCGATCGTCCTGGCCTTAGCAGGAGATTCCACGATAACCAGATACATGCAAACACCTCCGGGCCTTGCTTCAATTCCTAATATAATATTTTCCTGGTAGCTGTTTTATTGCTCCCTTAAGCTCTAATTCCAATAAAAGAGCATTGAGTGAAGCAAGGGGCATTTTGCTTAGTATAACAAGATCTTCCAGTGCCAAAGGTTCGTAAGGAACCAGCTCCAACAGCTTTTTTTCCTGCATATTAAATTGCTGTTCCTGTACCTGTTGCTGTACCAAGACAGGACTGCTCCCCGCAACCGAAAAAGAAAGCTCTTCTATCATGTCTTCCACTTTTTCCACCAACTTGGCACCTTCCTTGATTAGCCGGTGACAACCCCGGCTGTAGGGACTGGCAACACCGCCGGGTATAGCAAATATTTCCCGTCCCTGCTCTAAAGCAAAATTGGCAGTGATTAAGGCGCCACTTCTTTCTCCAGCCTCAACTACCAGTATTCCCCAGGAAAGACCGCTAATGATACGATTTCTGCGGGGAAAATTTTGGGGCAAAGGCTGATAACCCGGGGGAAATTCGCTGATAACAAGACCGGTGCTTTCTATCTCCTGCTTCACCTCTTTATTTTCAGGAGGGTAACAGATATCCAAGCCACAACCCAAAACCGCTACCGTTTTTCCACCGGCGTTTAGAACCCCTTTGTGTGCCCAGGTATCAATACCCCGGGCCATACCGCTAACCACGGTTATACCGTAATCGGACAGCGCGGCAGCAAATTTAGAAGCAAGCTCCCGTCCATAGACGGTATGGCGTCTACTGCCAACAACAGCCAAACAATAACTGTTTGCCAGCTTTATGTCCCCGCAGTAATAGAGCAAGGTTGGGGGATCGTATATTTCTAGCAAAAGAGATGGATAGTGCTGTTCCTCCCAGGTTACGACGGAACATCCCTGCCGGAGGACCTCTTCCCAAGCTTTTTCGGGATGAATATTTTGCCTCTCCTGTAAAATCTTTTCCCGCAAGTTGGACGTGATGCCTTCCACCGCCTGGAAGTCCTGACGTGTTGCCTTCCAAATTAGCTCCGGGGAACCAAAATGCTGGACCAATTTCTTGATTCTCACTGGGCCTAAAGAAGGGAGCAAATTTAAGGCATGGTAATATTTGGCCCGGGAAGTTCCAACTTGAGTCACACCGGGATCTCCTTTCACACGGTTGCCTACATCCTGTAATATAATACCGGCAGGCACCGTTTGCGCCAAAAAGACCCCCGCTTTCGGCTGTACGCCAAAAGCGGAGGTCTTACACATATCTACCCTCTAGCTGCGGTTACTGTATGGTCACCATCCATTCCGCCACTCCGCCTGCGATGCGCCGTAATGATCAGACACAATCTGCCTTTTTATCAAAACATAGTTTATACACTGAAGATGTTATTTATATCTACTTGTTGATCGTGCATGAAGTTAAGTTTATCCTCTTATCCGTATCTAATTATCTAATTATCTAATTATCTAATTGCCCCGTTATCATCCTGAACTTGCTGTAACTTTTCGTGCGACTGCCGTTCCCGATCCTTTGTTTGTGTTTATCGCAAATCATTATAACACATACCATGGGCAATGTAAAAGGGTGCCGGTTATATTTTCATAATATTTTAAATTGTATTAGCCAGCCTCAAGACGTGCAATTTTATTCTTTTCGTCCGGGTCTTCAACACTTATAGCCCTCACAAAGCATTCTAAAGCCTTTAAGAAGGCC
>CAZRVU010000009.1:33567-75339 GCA_964603615.1 uncultured Desulfovibrionaceae bacterium | reverse complement strand
TTAAATGCAAAAATAGAAACTTCAATACACCTATTAACTAAAAAGTTCGGCGCCTTGCCGGAAAAACTACAAAATAAATTGCAAAAGGCAGATGCCGATGACCTTAGCCTTATCCTGAACAATATTTTTGAACTGGATTCACTGGAAGACTTGGCCAAATATCTTCAGAAATAGGGTTTAAAATATCCTAAATAGCTAAAAAACATATCTTGTAAAACTATCAACACCCTTGTGGGGCTATGGAAAAAGCCGGTTATATTTTAATGGAAACTTATGATTTTTTACCGGAACAAAGTTTCAATGTATTTGTTTTGCCAGGGTGTGGTTCCTTAGCCGCCCTATAATATGAATTGGAATGGATTTTTTATATCCATTTTATTTACAAAAGGTATCAAAGGCTATTGCTAAAATTTCTTGTGCTTTCCAGCCCAAAAGGGTGCTTACTGTGTTCTTTAAAAAGAAAGAGCATCTATTCTTTCATTGGCAATATACCCACATAAATGTCCGGACTAATTGTTGCTAAGCCCGCGCGGACCTTCTGCGTTCAGACTCCTTTAATAGTTTCTTGCGCAGCCTGATGTTCTGGGGCGTTATCTCCACAAGTTCATCGCCGTTGATAAATTCCAGCGCCTCCTCCAGTGAAAAAACCCTGTGCGGGGAGAGTTTGATGGCCTCGTCGCTCCCGGCGGCGCGCATGTTACTCGCTTTTTTAGTCTTGCACGGGTTGACAACCATGTCTTCATGGCGGCTGTTAAGCCCCACGATCATTCCTTCGTAGACACGTGTGCCCGGTGGCACAAACATTTCGGCCCGTTCACTGATATTGTAGAGGGCATAGGGCGTGGCAACGCCCGCCTCCTGGGCGATAATAACGCCGCTCGTCCTTTCGTTAATTTCACCTTTGTATTTTTCATAAGCATAAAAACGCCGCACCATGGTGCCCTCGCCCCGCGTCTGGTTGATGAACAGGCTCCTGAAACCCAACAGCCCGCGCGTGGGCGCCGTATAGACTAACCGGGAACGACCATTTTTACCGTCCATGCTGCGCATGACCCCTTTGCGCAGGTTAAGCTCAGAAATGACCCCGCCGGCGTACTTTTCGGGCACCCCGATCACCACTTCCTCCACCGGCTCCATCTTCTGCCCCCGGGCATCTTTTTTAAAAATTACCTCTGGTTTAGAAACCGAAAGCTCGTAGCCCTCTCTTCTCATGTTTTCGATTAAAATCGAAAGATGAAGTTCACCCCGGCCAGAAACCTTAAACGCATCGGTGGAACCCGTCGGTTCCACGAGCAGGCCGACGTTGACCTCGATCTCCTTTTCCAAGCGCTCCTTTATATGCCGGGTCGTCACATACTTACCCTCCCGGCCGGCAAAAGGGGAAGTATTGACGATAAAATTCATACTCATGGTCGGCTCTTCGATTTTGATCGAAGGCAACTTTAGCGGATGGGCTTCGTCGCAAATGGTATCGCCGATGGTAATATCATCAATACCCGCTATAACACAAATGTCCCCGCAAAAAACCGCTTTTTCCTCCGCTCTCTTCAACCCCTTATAAACGAAGGTTTGACTAACCTTGTGCAGCCTGCTTTCCCCGCCGGGACCCACCACCGCCACCGTTTGCCCGCCGTGGATGCTCCCTTTTTCTATGCGGCCGATCCCCAGGCGCCCGATGTAGTCATCATAGGCCAAAGACGATATCTGAAACTGCAGGGGTTCCCCCGCCAGATCCGGGTATCCCTTAACCTGTTCGATAATCGTATCGAAAAGCGGGGCAATATTTAAGCCATTCTGCCCGGAGGCGCTTTTTTTTATTTTCTTGTTGCCCGGATCCACCATGATATCTTTTACTGCCGCTGCTGCCGCCGCATCGCGCACAACAATTCCTTGCCGGGCCATACCATACAAAATTTTAAAGTCCAACTGCTCATCCGTGGCTTCGAGATCCATGAAAAGTTCGTAAACCTCATCAACAACCTCTTCTAGCCGCGCATCTTTTTTATCGATTTTATTGATCAAAAGAACCGGCACCAGGCCCTGCTCCAGCGACTTTTGTAAAACAAAACGCGTTTGGGGCATCGGCCCTTCTGCAGAGTCCACCAAAAGGATAACCGTATCCACAGTCTTGATAATGCGTTCCACTTCGGAAGAAAAGTCGGCATGCCCGGGAGTATCCACGATGTTGATCTTATAATCCCCATGCAAAACAGAGCAGTTCTTGGAATAGATGGTGATGCCCCGTTCTCTTTCCAGGTCATTAGAATCCATCACGCAATCCACTACCTGTTCATTTTCCCGAAAAACACCGCTTTGTGAAAGAAAGGCGTCCACCAGTGTGGATTTGCCTGCGTCTACATGGGCAATCACGGCAATATTTATTATTTTTATTCTCTGCATCATCACTTCATCATCACTTGTTCTTTCAGATTAAAAACCTTTATTAGTTTACCACAAACAGTAGACCAACACTATGTTTTCGAGAATAAATTTCATCAGGGGTGTGTCAGGGGGACGGGGGTATTGACACATAAGGAATTTTGTGTCAAGGGGACGGGGGTATTGACACATGGGGGATTTAAAGTTTGCTAAGGGCTTCGCCACGCCCTGTCCCCTCCCGAAAATCCATGCCGGAAATATTTTCATCCTTCCCCCGGTGCCGCTTCAAAGGGGCGATACAGGGATCTACGGTCTTTATGTGCATTTTATATGTGAACATACGGCACCTCCTCCTGGTTTATATTTGGTCCAGGATTTTGTCCGCACTCCCCCTTGATACACCCTTGACACACAGCAGGGTTATGGGAAATAAGGGCTCATGCTTTTGCCGTGTGTCAATACCCCCGTCCCCTTGACACACATTATATATCGATGCCCAAAAAAGCCTTGACGGCGAGGCCAATCAAGAAAGAGATGAGGGCCACACCCAGGCTAATACCGGCCATCTCCCCAAAGTGACGGGCAAAGGGCAGGTCTTTGGCCACGCTGAGATAGTAATTAAAAAAGAGAAGGATTAATATGACCAGCAGCAACATCGTCCCCAGGGCAGCCGCGTAGGAAGTTTCCGGGTAGAGAAGATAGGGCAATACCAGCAACACCACGGTCACCAGGTAGGCCGCACCCGTATAAAAGCCAGAGGCAACAGCTTTCGGGTTCCCGTCGGCTTTCTCAGCCAGATAACTGGAAGAAGACATGGATAGGGTGGCCGACACCCCGACAATAATCGCCGAAAGAGCTACTAACCGGGTGCTGTTTAAGGCAAAGGTGAGACCGGCTATGGCACCCGTCAGTTCTATCACCGCATCATTTAAGCCCAGCACCATGGCCCCTACATATTGTAGACGCTCTTCATCGAGCAAGGCTGCCAGCTCTGCTTCATGCCGCTGCTCATCTTCGATGATTTTAGCGGCCTCAGGGATTTCCTTAAGCAGTTGCTCATATTTTCTACCGGTAGCGTACTCCCCTTTTTCCATTAACTTGATCACAAAAGTATAACCTAGGAGCCAGCTCAGCAGGCCATACCAGAAAATAGTCCAGCGCCGGGGAGCCACCTCTTGCCCGGTATACTTTCCCCAGATGGCAGCATGCCCCACCTCCTCTGCAGCGATGTTCTCCAAAACGGTTTTGTTTTTGGATTCTTTTTGCCGGCTAGCAATTCGACTATAAAGCACATGGTCGGTTACTTCACTTTGTTGGTAACTTAAAAGCAGCTTACGGGTTTGTTCTGTTAGTTGTACTCCCATGATGGCCTCCTTTATTATTACAGTAAAAATAATCATACTTACAGTTAACCGGCAGCAGTGGTAGCGTCGCTTAAATTTTCACAATGTTGCCCCCAAGTAATGCAGTAGAAAGTAAAACGCTAATTTGAAATTGTTTCAACCTCATTTTCAAGCCCCAGGATTGCCTTTAAAACTTCTATATCCCCCCCACCCCAGTATTTGGCTACATAGATTTTTTCACCATCATAGACTATTTCTTCTGTAAGCCCCTCTTTATTCTTAATAAAATAACTGCCGGCATCTTCACCGGCTAATTTGAGGAGATCCTCTTCAAAAATAATAACTTCCCGCAACCATTTGTTTTTAGCCCACTGCTTGCGAAGCGTTTGAACGAATATGTTCAGTTCCATGCGGTTGGAGGTTTTTGCATAAGCTCCGACCATATCCCGGGCAAGATAGCCGATGCTGTATCTCCCGCCACGAGTCCTGTAAATTGTGCCGTTATACCTGAATTTAGCAATGTTGGATCGCTTTTTGGGGGCCTCTTCGATTTTTGTCGATGAGGTAATGGTGGAATAGCTCAGCACACTTATAAAATTTGCAATTTCCTTTTCTGATAGCTCCCCATCGCCATCAGTATCAATGAGCACGTTAAAAGTATGCATAAACCGGGATAGCCGGCTAAAAGCTTGCTCATCCCTGATACCCACAGCTTCACTAATCATCTCCGACTCCGGGTTGCTGTTGAATTTTTCCCAGTCAGAAAAACTGTACAGAAGGCCGCTTGTTATAGTCTCCCTGTTGGAAACTATATAGTTGTAAACATCCTCAAAAGATAGTTGCATACATAAAATGGCAAACAGCGCTTTTTTGCCCCAGGCATTTTCAAGAGAAACATCCGCAGAAATTTTATTTAACAACAAATACGCGTTAAACAAGCGCTTCATGCTTCGCGGATTGCAACCGATAGAATATTGAATTAACTGGATATAATCATCAATTTCCTTTTCGTTAAGGGAGATAGACATTTTTCCCAACATATTCTTTATGTAATTTGTTATATCATATTGGGCAACAGGCATTTTAAAGGGAAGTTGGATTATTTTATCAAAAAAGCTTTTACCTTTTTCCTCCCCTATATCAACACCAAATTTTTCTTTAATACCCTGGGTTACTACCTCATAGTCAATCGCCAGGATAAATATACAGTTATCACAATCCAAATACAGTTTGATGACTTCAAGCAGTTCCACGGCTTTTATAGGATACAACCGATCTAGATCATCTATAAATATAACAATGCGGTCTTTCGCTGACTGGGATACAGTATCATTAACACATTGTTGAAATTGATCCTTTAATTCCCCGATCGCCTTTGCTATATTTTTGTCTTCTTTTACCCCGGTATCGATCAATTTTTCTGTGGCATCTGCAATTCTTCCCCCCGCAACGAAGTCAGCGGCCATTACCGTTGCCCCTTTTAACATTTTCCCAACCAAGTTTAGCGTTTTTTTAATTGAAGCCGTTTTTGCTATATCTGTTTTCAATGATTCAACCAAGCTGGTAAGCAAAGATATGGACAGCTCATCACCCATTTGAAACTGTGAATACTGCCAAGTATTGAACCATACACAAAATACCTTGTCCTTTATCTCCTCCTTTATCATATTCATCATGCTGGTTTTACCGCTGCCCCAATCCCCTTGGATAGCAATGGTCATCGGAGTATCGCAGCATAGAATAAATGAACTTAACCCTTCTATGTACTGTTCTACCCCTAGCATGTCCTCCTTTTTTACCTCAATCGGCCTATCCGGGAAACCGATCATATTGTCCCCTCCACTACCTATACATGGTTTGTATTATAAAGCCACAACAAGTGTTCAGGGGTTGCGCTTCATTTTTTGCTACCCCTACATGCAATAAAACCAGGGCAAGTAAAATATAAAGATGTTATGCCTATTTCCATTGCTTTCATTTTCTGAGAACAAATACCGTTTTGTTGCTTTCGATCAGCTAAAACATGTAAAATATGGGGGAGAATTACTAAAAATTCACAGGCAACCCTTCCTCCAAAAACCAGCGGTAAGAACTTTTTTGGATTTCGATGAGATCGGCAAGATCCAGGATTTCATTGATACGGGCATAACTCCTTCTTTTCCTTTTTCCTGCTTCGACCTCTTTAGACATAAACAATCACCCTTCCGATCTTCGTTACATCAATAATTATTCCTGTATTTCTTACCAATGTTTCCTTTTTCACAAGCATAGCAACATAATAAATCTTACCGCCATTACATTAACACCGCTACATATCTGGATCGGGCCTGACACCTAAAACAGGCATATCTTTTCCCCGGTATTCTACATCGAGAATGCTAAGTTGGTATTTTATCGTATCCCGCATTTTGCGTGCTCTGTCAAGACAGTAACGTTTAAATTCACGGGCAGTGATATCATTTGGTTCACACACATTTGGGAACAGTAGTTTTAAATAAGCTGTTGCAATACGCTTTACAGCCTCAGTATCACGGGTATCAGCAGCCTCGGGAACTTCGATGAGTTCATCCACAATGGCACGATAACTCATATCTTCCCGCAGTTCATGCATTATTGAACAGAAATACTCCGAATTTAGAGCCCAGCCGGAAACTTTAAGGTCATCATTCATTCTTGGGATATTCCATCCCTTTATGAAACCATGAAAACGCTCTATCAAAGCTGATTCGTGAAATACGGTAGGCAGCTCCTCAAACATATTGCTGTAGCCATCGGCATCCATCGTTTCCTTTTTAATGTTACCACAGAGGATTACACCGGCATCAGCAGTTCCCTCATAATTACCAACAGTAAAGATACCTGACTCAAGGTAACCTTTCAAAGCAGCCCTCATTTCATCTACATCAGTAAACGATATGGTCTGAACTTCATCAAGTGTAATAAAATCATTTCCTGCAACAAGCCCTTCTTGACGTTTATTTTGATCGTAGAACATTTTTGCGCGGCTCATAATTCCACCGCTAGAGAGCCAACCAAAACGACTCACACGCCCAAAAAGGTATGATTTCCCTGTTCCTTTTGGTGCAAGTTCAATGAGGTTTAAGCGTTTCTCTACGAAAGGAAGCAGGCGGGTCAACATCGTAAGTTTTTTTTCTTCGTCACCCAGGTAACCACTGGCGTTATAATCAACCGCACCTAGTAAAATGTCTAGCCATTCTGATGTGCTAAATTCCCTGCGGGCATCTTTGTAGTAATCAATATCAATTATGTAAGGACAAAAGTTCTTGAAAGCAGTCAGTTTGATTTTACCCCCACTAGCTCCCTTTGCCCTCACCCGAGAAAAACCTGTATTACCGGCATCAGAAGAGCGGTATCCTATTTCAATCATACCCCAAGTTTCCCGCCCGCGAACCAATTCTTCTTTACAGCTATCCCAAACAGCCTCCTCAATAATCGTGTCTTTACTGGCAAGACCAAAATCCGGAAGTGAAAAAGATATCTCCCCGGTTTTAATATCTATATCAACCAGGACCTTGGCAAGAAACCTCACGCGCTCGTTTTCGATAATTACTCTGTTTTTTATTGCGATCCAATCATCCTTGCGCGGCAGATATGTACGTACAAAACTAATCAGTTCATCAGAATCAAAATACCCGTTTTCATCCTCAAATCTTCTCAGAAGCCAATCGCGCATAAATGAAGGCAGGCTTAATGCAGAAAAAAAATTACTTTTTTTAAGATCCTTGTATACAACCATCTCGTCAAAACAATTTCTTAGTTTGTTAATCATACAGCGTCCCCCTGTTTAAAATAAATCATCAAACGCATCGTCAATCTTGCCACTTTTGCCTTGTGCCCTAATTATTATTTTTTCAATCAGGTCATCTCCAGCATAAACATCGGCGGAATAATCGCCCGCCCTTTTTATATCTGGAAGTTCAACCCTAAAGTGCTGAGCATCTAGTTGAGAGGCTGAATAACGTTTTCCCTGCAAAATAATCGACACATTTTTCACCGGAAAATTGAAAAACAGCGTCGCCCCTGTTCCTTTGCGAAAATCAACAGTAACATGGCTTTCTACCATTTCAACAGTTACAGTACTGTCTTTCAGTGTTAGTTCAATAATCGGAACAACAACTTCTTCTAGTGAAGCGCCACCATGAACTTCAACATTAGCTGCACGGCTACCCTTGAAACGTCCATAGTCTGCAAGTACAAGGTAGCCATTTTCTTCAGCCGCAAAAGGCAAATCATAAGGCTCGAAATATTTACAGCAACGCCCGGAATGTTCGCCTTTTGTATCCGTTCCATATTTTTCCTCCTTGCATCGCAGCACAGCCAGGCGGGAAGCACCGTGATCGCTTACAATTAGAAAACGTTCACAACGGCGCAAAGCAAGTTCGGTGGCAGCTTTATTGATAACTTCACTAATAATATCCAATTCTTTGGCTAAATGAATGGGTAATTCATTGTTTTTAAAATTATACCCGCCCTTATCTTTATGTTTTATTTCGTCAAGCTCTTCATTCTTTTCCTTCCCATCGCCTTGCCAGGCATCATAAAAATCACGATTAATAGAAGTTATGGTCGGTAACTCAGCACGGGCAATTTTTATGGAAAGAGATAATCCACGTGCGCACACTAGTTCCTGTATGAATGCCAGGTATTCAACGCCAAAAGCGTCTAACCAATAAAGATAGGCACCATCTTTGTCTAAACCTTCAATTATTTCGTTACGTGTAGGTAGACGATTATAATCCCGGCTTTTTGCAAGCATTTCCACATTATTTAAAAAATCGGTTTCAAGCTTATTAGACACTTTCTGCCGCTTATATGCATCAAAATAGTCTGTTAGTAGATTCGACAAAGCACCACAATTAAAGGTATACCTCTTTAAATAGGCTGAAAATGCAGGGTATATTTTAGTAAGTTCCGGTATAATCCCATTTTTACTAGTCCAGGCTATAATCTCTTCGCATTCTGCTTTGGTGTTATCCGTTAATTTGAAGATACTTTCTGCTATGTTCTTACGATTATCCACAACAAAACTGGCTATATCCGGTTCAGGGAATTTCCCCATTAGTGTTTTTCTATCGGCATAGAATATATTAAAAAGTTTGTTATTATGTGGAATTTCAATGATGGCGTTGAGTGCATTTCTTTTAAGATCTTCAAAAGAACCTGTATTATCCAGTACGTAGCGTAAATAGTTATT
Source organism: uncultured Desulfovibrionaceae bacterium (assembly GCA_964603615.1). Taxonomy (GTDB): domain Bacteria; phylum Bacillota; class Dethiobacteria; order DTU022; family UBA8154; genus JAAZMI01. The sequence goes on along the minus strand of CAZRVU010000009.1, from coordinate 66,402 downwards.
TACTAAGGCATCAGATTTGCTTTTCAGGGCAATGAAGTAAAGCCAGCTCTTATATTTGGTTCTAGAAATTCGAATATAAAAGTCAGTTTCAAGAATGCTGTCAAAACCATATTTTTTAAATACTGCATCCAATGAATAGTTGTTCTGTTTAAGTTCTTTTAGTAGTTCGGCCCATTGTCCATCATTACCACATGATTGTGGTAAGCTGAAATTTGGCAAAACAAATTTTATACCTTCATAAGCATCAGATATTTTGCGGACGGTGAATAAGGCTTTATCAAGGCTAATTGAGGTGCTAACAAAAATATTACCGCAGATGCCGTTTTCTAGTTCCCGAAGTAAAACCTTGATCCCTTTCAAATCTGACAAATTAATGGAAGGGACAACATGAGTAAATGATAAATCACTATCTGCCCGGTCAAACATACTGAAGCGACGATCATCAAAACGGGGATCCGCCTGCAAAACACCAATCAAAGTGGTAACTCCCCGCAAAAGCAAAACAACTTTAGTATCTCTGATATTAAGATCCTTTAGTTGAAATAAAATGTTCGTCGCTTTCTTGTTTCCACGCAGGGCCAGGTATTCACCAAGCCCGATAACAGCCAGTTTATTGTCAGTTGCATTTAAGCCAGCGGCCTTAAGATATTCCAGCAAACTGTCGATATCTGGCAATTTATCGTTACTACTACAATAATCACTAACTAAAACAATAGAAAAACCTAGTTCCGCAAGCTTATCTTTGACACTTTTGTAATGCCTATCACCTATAAAAAGGAAATAAGGAGCCCTGATATTGGAGGATATGTACCTATTTACCGCTTGAACTAGCATCTACTTATTCACCCCCGCTCGTTATAATTTCAACCCCCACGGTCATGTTTTCTTTAACGAGCCGTTTAAGGTAGTGTTTCAACCGGGCATCAGTCATTTCTTCAATTATTCTCAAAGCCTTATCGCTACCACCAGCGTTATATTCAGCTTCAGCAAGCTGCCTGACCTTATTTTTGACACCTGGGTTATCGTACCAGTCATAGGTATCAACAGAAAGGCGCTCGAGTACATCCCTAACTTTATCATGGTTTGGAAGCAAAGCGCGATATTCACCGATAATGCCGCGTTCAAATGCATTATTGCGTTTTTCTTTATCTGCTAAAACTTCAAAGAGGCTGGTTTTTTCAAGGAAGGTAATCGTAGTTTTTATTTCCGCATCTGTAGACCAGTTTCTATTTAGTATTTCAAGAGCCCTTTTTGCGGTTCCGAATTCACTTTCAGCAACGCAGCAAAGTATTGGAGTCCTATAGCGGCTAGACCATACACGGGGATTTTTTGTTCCAGTTTTCCCCTCCCATAGATTCAGCATTTGGTTTTTTAACTGGCTCCTGCGGAACTCCTCCGCTGCTTTCTTAACTTTTGCATTACATTCCGTTCCCGAAAGTTCAAACATTCCCGTTGGCAGTTTGCTTTTTACTTCACCAATATCGGAATCGCTTAGCCTATCAAGGTAAGGGGCATAAGTTTCGGTAAAGATTTTCTTTTCGTTATTTAGTAAATCGCGGATTTCTGTGCCGTATGTTGTTATTTCTGAAAGAAAAAATCTTAGTTGATCCGGCAGTATGTCCTCTTGCTGATATAATTTTAGCAGTATATTAAAAATATTCGCCAGCATAGGAAACTTTGCACGTAACGTCTCGCATGATAGGCCAGTAAATTTCAGCCGTTCGCGCCATTTTTTGAATGCCTCCACCCGGGAATTAGCTATCACATTCAAAAGAATATTGCTCTTTTTAACAATACCATACTCAGTCAAAAGTTTACGAATCTCGTCCTCTCCCGTTGGTTTATCCCATAAACAGGAATGTTTCACTGCAAACAATGCACGAATATCTGCAAGCACATTACCACCTGCGCCGATTTCAGCGGCAAGTGACAATACTTTGCCCTCTTCGAATGAAGCCAAAAATTCGCGCATCCCTTCACGGCAGTTTTCTTCTGTTATAAGGATCGCTAAATTTGTAGGCAGCGTTGTTTTAAAGGTAGCAACTTTACCTATTTCAACAGCTATTTTGTGCGCTTCATGCCCCTCCTTTTGAACGAGTTGAATATATCTTTGAATAATGTCATAAATACCGCAATCATCAACTTCCGCAAGACACCACACTGGCAAACCAAGTTTACGCATTTTTGCAGTCACAGCAGTAGCTGCTTGTCCTGCCGACGAACAAGAATTAGGCTCAATTTTCCACGCTTTCTCAGTAAGTTCGTAGAATGCCTTTTCCTCAGCAGTCATCTTTACAATATAAGTTGGTTTTGGGGTTTTTCCAATATAATTGCCAATCATTTCAGCAAGTTTGTCTTGTGTCATTGGTTCATGGCCGCCAGATGAATCGCTATAACGAAATGGCTCCTCACCATACTCCTTCAACAAAAAACCTGTAAGAAATGCTGAAAGATTACAGGGCGCAAATCCATAATCTTCTTCTAGAAAATCATATACTTCACCGATAGAAATCTGTCCGTCACGACTAAAGGCTTCCTCAATGAGTTTATCAACTTCAACTTTTATCTTTGAAATCGACAGTGTTGCCGTAGATGGTGATTCCCAATATTTTTCCGTTTTCCACACGGTAGGCAAAAGATGCTTTTCTATATTCACAACAACTCCACTAGTCTTTTCCGTAATACCGCCTTTCGCAGCAGACTTTGCCTGCGTAAGCTTCAATTGGTTTTCAGTTAACCCTTTAACAAAATCAAACGCCAAAGGGAATCGAGAAACTGCTATCGTTTGGAGAACGCTAGCCACCCCTTGCCCGTTGCCAAGCTTCTCACCCTCCGGATTTGCATGTGTGTATACAACGAAGTAACCATTATAAATACGGTTTTTCCAGTCTTGGTCCAAAACGTGCTTGGCCTTATCGCTACTTTCTCGTGATGCAGGATTATTATTTCCGCTATAGTACATAGCCATGGCGGAATAATCCACATATTGTTCGAACGCTTCAAGGCCAAGCGGAGTAGAAAGCGCATCGACAAACACGATATTTTCGTACTGTTTATCTGCCACCGCCGCTTTAACAACCCTGCGGAAATTAGCTGCCTCAGTATCGTCTTTAGCGAAGGCAATCACGGCATGGAAATTCCACCCAACGGGTTTCTCGTGCAGGATATTTATTGTGCGGGTAAAGTCCGTAGTTGTCACGGGTACAATTTTCCCCGTGCCTGGCTCGGATTCAAACCGTAAACGAAGGGCGGGAGTTAAGGAGAGTACAGTTGAAAGATCGCCTTCTGCAACAAGTTTCGCCGTCGTGCTGTTAGCGCGGATATCTTTTTTGTATTTATCAATTTTTACTTGATCACCTGCCAGCACTGCCGCGGCAAAAACATGCCTTCCACCGCCAATCGGATTTAAAACCAAAACTCCTTTTTTTACAAGCTGTTTGGCAATGTTTACGCAGGCCGTTCCTTCTAAATTTGGAATTCCCTCAAAAGCATAGCTGAGATTTTGTTCGGTAGCTTTGAATAGATTAATCGTGCCACTCAAACGCTGATCCATGGCCTGCATCATTAGCACTGTCTTTAAAACAGCTTGTTCATCCTCCCTCAAATTATGCTGTTGGGGAAATATATCCAAAATTAAGCGAATATCTGCGGTGAGGTTATCTCTACCTTTCTCATAGAAAAAGTTCCATAACAGATCTATCGTTAAGAGTGGATGCTCATCAAAAGGCCCTGTATTTTCGATAAACCACTGGAAGGCTTTTAGGTCATCCGTATCTGTCGATTTTATAAAATCAAACATGCTCCGTTGATTAGACTTAAAAGCAGAAGCAATATTTTTAAGTAAAAGTGCTGCCATAGGGTGCAGGGGCATAATGTTTTTTATCACCTGCAGATCCGTAATCTTCGTAGCTTTCATCACCGCTGTACGGGATGAATTAACACGGCTGTTCAAATCATCAGCCCATACCTTCCAATCGTTTTGTGCCGCTTGCTTTGTTTTAAAGGCGTGGCCGATAAGATCAAACGCTATATTATCCGGCAGGGCAATTTCAACAGGAATAAAGCGATCCCGAATTTTCTTCCAGGTATTATCTACTTCAGTGAATAGTTGTCCGGATTCATGAGTAACCACAGTAAAATAAAATGGTTTTAAGCTTACCAGCTCGACTATTTTTTGAAATTCCGACAGGCTTTCACGATTATTTTTGAAATAATCGGAGAACTCATCCCAGATAAAGACGATCTTCACATTATTTTGATGGATAACATCGGTTATCCAAGCTAAAAGCCTGTCTGCATTAATATCCAAAGCAGTGATGCCTTCCCTGTCAGCGAGACGGAATATGTTATCCATCAAATGTTTGACTTTTCCGCCCCTGCGAAGTGCATTTAACACTTCTTCAGCATTAGACTGCGAAAACAAAGCCGACCATTCAGGCTTTTGTAAAAGCAGATCAAAAAACAACTTGCGCGAGGGCTCATCAATCCAGGCGATAACGCTTTCCTTCAGCGTATTTTCCCCGCCATAAAGACCATGCTGATTAAGGGCGGCTCTTATACTATCCTGCACAGCCTGAAATAAAGCACGGGGCGAATCGATGCTGCCAGAAGCATAACGATGCACAACTACAATTCCTTTTTGTTTATGACCGATTATTTTTTCGAGCAAGTCGTGTTTACTTTTGAAAGCTTCAAACCTACCCCAGTAGGCACGAAGCTCTTCTTCCGGCACTTCGAGAATTCTTTTTAAGGTGTAAGCGCATTGCGATTTACCTGTACCGTAAGCACCTTCAATCCAAAGAGTGCGCTTTTCTTGCCTTGCCAAAACGCGCTCCATACTAGTTAGCAGATCAATAAAAGTTTGGTGGGGATATGTACTTGTCCAAAAATCCGGACCTGCTGCTGCTATGGAATAATCATTGATTTGTGGAAAGTATTTTTCATCAATATCAAAATACTCCCGGTATTTGTTATCCATCTATCTTTTCCTCCTTAAATAAGTCGAGTACATCCGCGGATGACTTATCCTCTGCCAGGGCTATCTTTTCAAGATCATGTGTGAAAGAAGCGGTTATAAATTCGGGATATTTCGCTGAAAGACCGAGCAAAAGCGGCGTCATATCCTCACGACTTAGGCCAAAAATACGGGTTGGGCTAACCCCATCACGGTCTATACTGTCATTTAAGAGGGTAGCCAAAGTAAATTCTTTGTAGTCATTGCATTTTTCGGCAAATTTAAAAAGGCCATACAGCACCACGCGGGGATCGGTAACAGAACACTTTGTGCGAACAAGATCACCATCCTCGGTAACATGTCCAAAACGAAGAGAGGTGCCTAGGGGGGTTGCAACCAAACGTCTGAACGCCTTTACAACGGAATTTGCAGCTCTTTGTTTTAAATCATAATTAAAAAGCATATCCATTACAACTTTCCTGGAATATGAATGCCCAATATCAAAATTTTTGGTATACCATTCAATTTGCGGGTTATCAGAAACAAGGTTTATAAGAATTAGTCCTTGCGCTGTGTTAGTATCCCATCCAATTTCTGAAATAAGTTTAGCAAAAAAAGAAAAACTATTTTTTTCTGTCAGCGAAGCATCGGCAAGAAAAACCCTAAATTTTACTTGTTGATCTGGACCTAATTCATTTTCATCAAAAAATTCCTTCTTGAACCGAAAAAAAGAAACAAGCCATGATGTTTTTGGTGCATGTTCATTAAAGGAATTGATAGATCTGGATTTCATTTTTTTCCCTCCATGAGGTATTTTTAAGGAATCGTAAAGCAGACACCCATTTGGTAGATCATGGCAGTTTAGACAGTGAAAACAATCTTCTATTTTTACTTTACCAGTTTCAAAAGATAAACACCCATATTTACAGTTTGCTGCGCAAACCCCGCAGCCACAGCAATAAGCAGCTTTTCTGAAAACCTGTCTAAATATCTTAGCTGCCGAAGGATCTTTTTTTAATGTTTCTTCCGAAACTTCTACAATATACCCCGTTTTGGTATTTGCTACTTTATACTTAATACCACTTTTCAACGTTTTTACCCATTCATTCCAATCGGAAAGAGGGTTTTTTATGGTAATATAGACTTTTCCATTTTTGTTTTTTTCATAATAATTTTTGTTTACACCTGCAACAAAGCGCCCATCACCCCGTGATTTCCAGGCACTACGGTTCATGAAATCTTTAAAACGGGTACTCGAAAAAGATTTATCGCTCGTTTTCTTTATAAGATCAATATATGTAGGTATTTTATCCCGATATACAATCCGGCGCACATATTCGCTTATTCCGCCTATCATGGGACAAAGTAAGCAACCAGCACGTGCATTTCCCTTTTTATATGTTTCATTAAACAAAATGTTGTTTGCAAATATGTATAGGTAAACTTCGGCCGAAGTCCATTCTAGAATTGGGTAATGGTCATATTGACCCCTTTGCTTTTTACCATAATTTTCATATTTATATATAGCACGGGATGCGCTTTCTTGTGCTCTAACACCCACAAATGCTAAACCCACATAATCATTTTTCCCGGTGATCTCCCGCAACTTCAGGGTTTGTGGGGTGCTTTTGTGAACGCTGCAGCACCACCGCAAAACCCGTGAAGGGGGGCCAAATAGCTTCCAAGATTCTTCAGGTTCCAGGTGTGACTTTGCAACATAAAACGGTATTCTTTCCTGCTTACATTCGTGACGGGTTTTCTCAATGAGATCATATGTGTCAGGAAATTCCATCCCTGTATCGCCAAATACAACTACAAAGCTGCCCTTGGGCAAAGCTTTTTTAACCAGGTCAAGCAGAACAACACTGTCTTTTCCACCAGAATAAGCAACATGAAATAAATCAACTCTACTTTTGTATTTTTCATAGATAGCCAGTATCTTTTTTACCGTAGTTTGTTCTATGATCCCGAGCATTTCTCGGTTTGATTCAATCGTTGCTGAGAGATCGATGGGACGTAGGGCGTTACCATTTAGTTCGGGTAAAACGGGGGTACCAGTATCATCTTTTGGAATAATAATTTCGGGTGCAGTATAAAGGTTGCCGCCTTTAAGTTTTGCCACGTATTTACCACGATACCAGTAAGTATTTGCTTCTGCCCACATATAGGGATAATCAGTCTGCTTATCATATCTCCAATATTTATCAAAACCTAAAACATCAAGCTCCGCAGCATAAACAGGACGCGGTTCCTTTGAATAACCTGTGGGTGAAGAATTAAGCAGCAAACCGCCTGTTTTTTTATCATAAGAATACGAGTACAATTTCAATATCCCCTTTCACGTAAAACTTTTGCTTTTTCTATAATTTCTGTAGCTTTTGCGGTTGTGCTTTTACCAATGTACCCGGCTTTATAAAGAAACTTGCCTATAGCCTTTTTGTCGAGGGCAATACCAGATTTTATCACCGCGTCTATCATGATCTCCTTGTACGTTAGGGGACTGTTTTTGCGGATTATTGCCCCTACATTTCGCGAATTTGCTGTTGGCGCATCAAAGCGAAATATATTACTAAACCGCCGGCAGTAGCTTTCCAACAAAAACAAGTTCCAAAGATATCCACAATGGGGAAATGCTGCAAATGTAGTGATGCTTTTAAGAGGTAAGTATTCACTAATCACGAAAAGATCAAGTATATTGTCAATCGCAACGGTATCGAAGTGGAAATACTTTTCAGCAACAAAATTATCTTTGTCTGCCCGCACCATTACGGAATAGGCCGCCTCCATCGGCATAGAATAATTTCTTGTACCACCTAATAATTCTTTACAAAAATCTAATAAATCCCTATAAGTACACTTATCAATGGTGCGGCAGTGTTCTTTCATAATAGTAAAGGCATCGAGTGTATCACCCCTGCGGGTGATGATTTTACCACGCCTATCATATTTACCAGAAAGAATGATTTCAAATACTGCTTTCTGTATTGCTGTAAGCGCTAACTCACCATGGCGTTCTTCCATTTCGCTCAGGGGAAGATCGCTAAGCGAGGCATAACCATCTGTCCTACAAGCTTCTGCAACATAGCTGGTAATAACAGTGCGTTCTTCATCTGTTATGTCAACCATACCAACATGGGTGTATATTTCTGTGGTGTTCCATATAAAATTTTCATTTTGTGCCAACACAAATTTTATCTTATCAAGAGGGATATATGGCAAACGCGCAGCAAGTTGCTCATAATTCAGCGCTATATCGCCGCCCCATATACGCATTATTTCATTTTTAATGATGGCCAGCTCTCTGCTACTTTCAACCTTCCTTGAGAAATATTTTGACCTATGTATATATTTTGGGTATAGCTTAATAATTATGTCCTTCAGCATCTCTTCTGAAATAATATTTCCGGGAAAAAGCCATTCTTCATGCCGTGTATAAAAGGAACTGTAGAAAATAATCTTTGAGCCTGCTGAAACTGCCGAATCAATTTCGCTTCGTATCCTGTCTTCAATTCCTCTGCCAATAACGTACACTTTATCGCTAAAAAAAATGCCGCAAGAAACTATAGATTCTACTAATTCCTCATCAGTTATAGAAATATCATCATAGAAACGCTTGGAAGCAAAACGGCGGAAACGCATTAATTCAATCGGGGAATCGGATCTAAAACCATTGGGAAAGTGCGTTATCAGCACCTTAGTGATCATTGCAGCTAATGCAGGATTCAGTGTCTTTTTAGGTGGGGCAGTCATTGTAATATTCGTGCCCTTGCGTTTGATAGACCCCACCGATCGTTCAAAGGGAGCTTCTTTTGGTAAATAGTTAATAACAACATCATTGAGATTAACCCCACAGTGCCGGCAAAGGTTGCCAGTAATCTTAACAATAGTCTGCGGACTGTAGTTTGTATATACCCATTTCCCATTTGAAAGTTTATGGCAATTTCCGAAACCCGGCTTTTCAGACGTAAAAAATATTTTGCTGCCATATAGAGGCTTTTTTTCAAGCACCCCGAGATTTGGGTTCTCTTCTGCTATAAAATGTTCAGTAATTGCAACCAACAACCGTGACCAATTTTTCTTTTTAAATAAAATAGCTTGCCCATTTATCAAGCAGGTTACCGGGCGTGTTTGCGCACAACGGTCTGGATGTGCAAAATCCACTGTCCATATCACATCACTGTGTTTTTCTGCAGATACTGATGTGGCAGTGCGATATGTAACCAACCTTTCTGTGTTTTCAACTTTAATTTCTTCGTGCGAAAAACTTCTATCTTTAATAGCAGGTTTATCTTTTAGAAATTTTAAATATAATTGACAGGCCATGCGGAAAACATTGTGGGTAGATCTATTAAAAGTACTTAGCAAGTTGTTGTTTATAATTTTTTTATACAACGAAAAAAATATATCATGCTGTGAAATATTCCATAAATCAACTTCAATAATTTTTTTTTGCTGTGCGTATTCCGAAATGCTATCCAAGCAATTTACCATTAAATAAGGGGTATATATTGCAGGGTATTTTTTTATAAGCCAATCAAGAAAATCATCCCTTAATGAAACATTCACCCCAAAAGCATAACTATCAGCATGTGGTTTTTTGTTATCTACGATTTTATGATCCGCCATTCATCAGCGCCTCCTTGTTCAAAAAATAACAGTATGCTGATGTCGTCGATTTAGAAACTTGCCCCATCGTGGCTATCAAAAATAAACTCTATAACATTTCCGATATCACATTGGAGTGTCTTACAAATTTTAATCATCACTGCCATACTCACTGTTTCACCTTTAGATAGCTTTGCAATAGACGCCCAACTAAACCCCTGCCGATTTACGTAGATCTGTCTTTTTTATATCTTTATCAATTAAAACCTTCCAAAGCTTTTTATAGCTAACAGTCACATAAAGTCACCTTTTTTAACAAATACCATGTGCCGGGGTTGTTATATCACAGATTACTTTTAGGTTATTACTGTTAAAATAAAAACATCTACCCTGTTTTTTCATTAATTCCACAATTAGTTGCAATTTTCCTGCAAATTATACCAACAGGGCCAATAAGTTCGATATTGAAATTTGGAGGGGAAAGTTGGTAATCCATATAACGATTCTAGATGTGTTTTAAAATTTGGGTAATATGTTCGTCTTCATTAGGACATGCTGATATTGGTGTTACCGGGAACATCTACACTCACATTACTGGCAAGATGAGAAATAATGCAGCCGATACAATCAGGGGGGCGTTGCAGGATTGCTTAAAGTAAAATCCCCTACCCGAAGGTAAGGGATCTACAGGTTATATAGCCGGTTAATATACCGGCTTTTTTTTGGCGTGGGGTGTGGCTAACTGTAAAAATAATGCTGTAATTATACTGCCGTAAATAATTGCCGTAAGTAGTGCTTTGATCTGTTATGGGATTCTCACGAACCCCGGTGTAATCATGGTCGGGGCGACAGGATTTGAACCTGCGACCTCTTGGTCCCAAACCAAGCGCGCTACCAAACTGCGCCACGCCCCGCTGAAGTTAGCTTCATCTGCTTACATTATGATTTTAACATGCCCCCGGCAAAAATTCAATGCTAAGCAACCCCTCTCTTTTTTATTCCTGCTAAGACCATGACGGGAAGGAAGCACCCTGGTGCATAGCTGGGTATTTATAATAAGTTTAAGCAATGAGGGCTTTTTTTATGACCTGAATATCTATTTCATGTTTCTCGAGTTGTTTCGTTACTAATGTCTTAAATTCTATCAGAACGGCGGTCTGTTCTGCAATAGCCTCTACCTTACGCACAGCTCGTGCAAATCTTCCTTTAAAGTTAATTTTTTAATTAACCGCTCGCTTTTATCTTACATGATCCTGTTGCCAGGGACAATACTCTGGAGGCTATCCTGAAAATACATGCTGGAAGCATTTTCATCCTTCAAATATATAAAAGGTGATAAAAAACTTTTAGGGTCAAACCAGCTATAATATTTTTTTGCTTTCCAGCAGTTTATTGATTTTTTCCAAGGCCTTCCCCCGGTGGCTGACTTTGTTTTTTAGCTCCGGTTCCATTTCCGCGAAGGTCTGCTTTTCCCCATCGAGAATAAAAAGGGGATCGTAACCAAATCCACGGTTGCCACGGGGGGCAAGGGCAATCGATCCCTCACAGGTTCCTTTTACTAGAGTCGTCTTTTGGCCAGGAACAGCCAGGGCCATGGCGCAAACAAAGCGCGCCCGGCGCTCCTGCGGGGGAATATCTGCCATTAATTTTAGCAGGTGCTCATTATTTTCTTCATCTGTGGCTTCTTCCCCGGCAAAGCGGGCCGAATATATGCCCGGTTTGCCCTGAAGGAAATCAACTTCCAGCCCGGAGTCATCGGCCAGAACCACTTCCCCGGTTAAACGGCTAATCGTTTCCGCCTTGAGCAGGGCGTTTTCTTCAAATGTGGAGCCCGTTTCGGATACTGCCGGCAAAGCGGGCAAATCACGCAGGGATAATACTTGCAAGGGACCGGTGGAAGCTAGCACTTTTTGCAGTTCGACAACTTTTCCCTGGTTATGTGTGGCCAGAATAAGCTTCTTTTTAGGGCCCCGGCCGATCTTAAAGGTAATTTCCTCCAATGATTCTTTTTGTTTGGAAATAAGGGTTTCAATGCCCCGGTTACCCAGTTCCAAAAGATTGCCCAATTCTTTTTTACTGAAGGGCTTTTTTTCAGCGGTGCCCTGTATCTCCACCAGTTCCCCGCGGCCGGTCATTACAATATTCATATCCACGTCTGCCCTGCTATCCTCCTGAAAGGAGAGATCCAACCGGGGCACCCTGCCCACGAGGCCTACGCTAACTGCCGCCACATAATCGGATAAAGGAAAAATGCTGATCTTCCCCGCCTTTTGCAAGTAATGCAAGGCATCGGCGAGGGCAACAAAAGCGCCGGTAATCGCGGCTGTCCGCGTGCCTCCATCGGCCTGCAGCACATCACAATCCAGCCAGATCGTTCTTTCACCAAGAGCCTCCAGGTTTACTACCGCCCGCAAGGCCCGCCCGATGAGCCGCTGGATTTCATATGTCCGCCCGCTGATTCTTCCCCGCGCCGCCTCTCGCACAATCCTGTTTTGTGTTGAACGGGGTAGCAAGGAATATTCGGCCGTAACCCAACCCCGCTGCCTGCCTTTCAGCCAGGGGGGTACGCTTTCTTCAACAGAGGCCGCGCAAATGACGCGCGTCTCACCGATCTCCATTAAAACTGATCCTTCAGCGTAGCGTAGGAAATGCCGCGTAATTTTTACCGGTCGCAGATCATCATTTTTCCGTCCGTCAGAACGCATTTCAATATTACCTACTTTCTTTCATTTACCAACCTTGATGGCTTAGCTTCTTTGGCCTGGCGCAAATTGTAGTGCGACAAATGTTTCACAGGGGATTGACGATCAGGGGTTGTGCCAGAGGCTCCCGGCAGGGTGCCCCGTAAGGCAGGTTCATTTTTTCCCCGTCAACCAATAGTTGCACTTTATCCACCCCCGGGATTGCGGTTAAAGTTAATAGCAACTGCATCAGCATGTTTTTTTCACCGCGTCGCCCGCCACGATAGTATAATATTTCTTTGGAAAAGTCCACAGTTAAAACCTCTTCCTGCAAAGCAAGGCCCCGCAACTGCACACCGGCAGGCAGATCACTAAAAAGGGAGCTGCCGGCACAGGGCCCCCTAAAAAGTTCCTCTATAGCCGTTTCTAGATGATCCTTATCCGTCGCAACAAGCCGGGTTACGGGAACATAAAAAATATGATTTTCCCCTAAAACGGTGCAAAAATAAAGGGTCACCGCCCGGCTATCTTCCAAACCGGCAAACGCTTCCCCTGCCTCCTCGTTGATACCCCCCGTCTTGCTCCATATTTCTTGACCGCTGGTGCCCCCGGGGAAATTCTCTGGGATAACGCCTTCTACCAACAACTGGACTTCATTTATAACAGGAAATTGCAAAAGCGTAAAAAGGATGCTGTCTAAAACAAATTCTTCCTCCCCGGGGTTGTAATCCAGAAATGCTGTATTTAAATCCAGTTTGGCCAACCCCTCGTTGATGGACAATCCCCGCACCTCTGTATGCGGGGCCAAAGGTGTATGCAGACCGTAACGCATTTCCTGGGCCGGCGTGGGTCCTTCAATCAACTTTTCCAGCGTGGCCCTGGCTACGCCCTCTTTCCAGGGAAGGGAAACTGTAACCGGCAGCAAATATTTTCCCTTGCCTTCCACCAGATATAGCCGCGGATATAATGTTCCCGGCGACAAACCTTCTTCTTCCCACCACCCGTTCTCTTCTTCGGCAGGATGAATCTCCGTCGTCTCTTCCTTCTCCTTTTGCAGGTAGGGTAAATATTCCTGCAAACAACCGGGCAGCAGCAAAATAATACTGGTAAAAATGGCCCAAAACACCACCTGCGGGAAAACTTTTCTTACGCCCATCGTTTTTTCACTTCCTAACCTTTGTCCTACTGTTACTTATCTATATTTATATCCGGCAAAGGTTAATTATGAAAAAAAAGTGCTTACCAGGGCAGGATTACCTGGTAGGCTTGAGGCCTGCTGCCCAGCAAAGTAGCAGCCAGATCGTCGAAGGGTTTCGCCGGGCCGCTGACAAAAAAGCGGTGGCGTGGTGCGGGATTTTCCCCCCGCAGTAGTTTTTTCCGGGCCAAAAGTGTTTTTACTTCCCGTGCCGTTTCCTGCGCCGAACTGATTAAATTTATACCGGGCCCGGCAACTTCCCGGATCAGGTCCGACATCAACGGGTAGTGGGTGCAGCCAAGAATTAAGGTGTCGATTCCCTTTTCCTGCAACGGCTTTAAATATTCTTCTGCCACACGCTTCGCCTCGGGGGAATCGATCAGGCCATTTTCAACAATTAAAACAAACAAAGGGCAAGCCTGGCTGAAGAGTTGCACCGCGGGAGCCAGCCGCTGGAAAACGTGTTCATAGGCACCGCTTTGAACCGTCCCCTCCGTACCGATGACCCCGATCCTGCCGGTCTTGGTCCGTTTCAAAGCAGCCCTTACCGCCGGTTCAATCACCCCGATCAAGGGTAGAGCAAGTTTTTTTGCATAATAATCCAGTCCGGCAGCGGTAGCAGCATTACAGGCGATAATCAGCGCCTTGATGTCCTGGATCTGCAGGAAATCAATAATTTCATAAACGAATTCTCTGATCTGTTCCGGGGAACGGGAACCATAAGGCATATGCGCAGTATCACCGAAGTAAACGATATTTTCGGCCGGCAGTTGCCTAAAAACTTCCTGGGCCACAGTTAAACCGCCTACTCCAGAGTCCAACATTGCAATCGCTTTATTGTTATCTATTATAATATCCTCCTTTTTCGCTGTTTCCGCCACTTATTTTGCCTTAAACTGGGGGAAAAAGCCGCCAAATGTTTTGCGTGTATCCAACACACAGGTAAAGGCCTTACCGTCCGTGTTGTTAATTAGCTTCATCAGCTTGGGCAGATCGCGCCTTTTGGAAAGAACATATAGAATGTAGTGCAGGCCGTCTTTCCCGCTGCCCTCCACTGCAGTAACGCCGAAACCTTCTTCCCGCAACTGCGATTGCAAGGTCCCAGAACAACCTACAGAAATGACCTGGACATTGACATAGCCCAAAGCAATCCGTTCTTCGATATTGCTGCCCACATAATTACCCACCGCAAATCCTGCCGCAAAAAGGACCATTTTAAATGGATTATCGAGATGCTGCATAACCTGGCTCAGCGCTAATATGTATATTCCTGATTCCAAGAAACCAATCAAAGAAGCAAGCAGGCTGCGGCCTCTCATCAGCATCAGAATGCGAAAAGTGGCCAGGGACATATCGGCAACCCTGGCTAAAAAAATAAATAATCCGCTGTAAAACAAAGACAGTTCCATCTTCTCTCCCTCACCATCATATCCATTTATTACGTACTCGTATATATATAATTATATGTGCAATCAACGAATCCTTTTCATACTTTATGACCTTTTCCTTTTTGTACGTCAAAGGGACGGCTCAGCGCGAGCCGTCCCTTCCTTCATTCATTAACATGTGGTGGAGGTGGCGGGAATTGAACCCGCGTCCGAAAGCAAAGCCACAAGAGCATCTACGGGCGTAGTTCCAGTTTAGGTTTTCATGCCGGGGCGCTCCTGAAACTAAATGCCCTGGCACTATCTCCTTTTAATTTCCCCACCTTGCAGGAGGAGAGGCCTGCAAACCGGGTATCCTGCTTAGTTGGCACCTGTTTCTTTTCCCGCAGGAAAGGAAAAGGCAGGCGCGCTGCTTTTTTTAAGCAGCGAAAGCTAATTCATCGTTGGCAGTTAATGCCTTTCCATGTTTTAACCAGGCCATGGTCCTGGACCCGCTTCTCTTGCCTCTTCTGCCCCCGTCGAACCCATTTCACCCCCATGTTTGTTACCCCGTCGCCGGGTAATTACCTCGACAAATACCTATCCTTAAGGTTTCTCTCCATCTCCCGCCGGGCGTCCCTTTCCGCTATAGTCCGTCTTTTATCCAAAGCTTTTTTACCTTTGGCCAGCGCCAGCTCGATCTTCACTTTGCCTGCTTGGAGATAAAGGCTCAGGGGAACGAGGGTATAGCCTTTTTCCTGCACATAAGCGGCCAGCTTGTTGATCTCCCGGCGGTGCATCAGCAGCTTGCGCGTGCGCAGGGGATCGTGATTGAATGAACTGCCGTGGGTATAAGGGCTGATATGCATCTCATAAAGGAAGAGTTCTCCGTTTTCCACCCGGGCGTAGCTGTCTTTCAGGTTGGCCCGCCCCAGGCGGATCGATTTGACCTCCGTTCCCTGCAGGACAATACCGGCTTCGTAGGTTTCTTCGATAAAGAACTGATATCTGGCCTTGCGATTTTGGGCCAGGATTTTACCCCTACGCTTTTCCATGCTCCTCCCTATCAGCTCATCCCCTTTCCCCATTCTCTCTTAAATTATAGCACAAATCAACTTTTTTTCAAAGCCCCGTCGTGGGCTGCCAGGGGCAGGAAGTGAACTGTTCTCATCTCCTTGTCCACTTTTTCCAAGCGAACGCGCAAGCGATCCCCCAGGCGAAACACCTTGCCAGTGCGCTTCCCGACGAGGGCAAATTTCTTTTCATCGAAATGGTAATAATCATCCTCGAGGCTGGTCACATGCACCAGGCCCTCCACCGTATTGTCTAACTCTACAAAAAATCCAAAAGAAGTAACGCTGCTAATCAATACGTCATAGACACTGCCTTCCTTGCCGGCCATAAACTCAACTTTTTTCAGATCCAGGCATTCTCTTTCCGCTTCCATTGCCAGGCGCTCCTGTTCAGAGGCATGTTTAGCCAACAGCGGGAGATGGCTGGTCAGTTTACGGGATTCCGCCTTCGTCATTGTTCCCTCTAAAATATGGCGCAGCGTGCGGTGCATCATCAGATCCGTGTAACGCCGGATCGGTGCTGTAAAATGAGTATAATATTTTGAAGACAAACCAAAATGTCCTGTAGGAGATGCACTGTAATGCGCCTGCGGTAAAGAACGCAGGATTACATAGCTGATCGCCTTTTCCAGGGGGGTATCCTTTACTTTTTCAGTGATCTCTTGTAGCTGCCTGGAAGAAATTTTACTGAGATCCCCCTTTAATTGAATATCGAACAGGCTTAAAAAATCACGCAGCGGGCAAAGCTTATCTTCAGCCGGATGCTCATGCACGCGGTAAATTATAGGTGCTTTTTGCTGGTAAAGATAAGTTGCCGCAATCTCATTACAAAGCAGCATGAATTCTTCGATAATCGTATCAGCAGCGCTGCTTCTTTTTACCTGTATCTCCTGTGGTTTCCCCTGTTCATCCAGTTTTATTTTAGCCTCGGGAAAGTCAAAATCCAGCGCACCGCGCCCCCTACGTTTATCTTTTAAAACCCCGGCCAGCAGATGCATATCGGCCAAAGTTTGATGAAAATGAATATATTTTTGTTCCACCTCTTTTTCGCCTTTCAAGAGACGGTTTACAGCACGAAAGGTCAAGCGTTCATCGACACAGATCAAACTCGGGCAAAAATCATAGCTAAGCAGATCCCCCGTCGCCGTCAACTCCATAAAAACACTGATCGCCAGCCGGTCAGAACCCGGATTAAGGCTGCAAATCCCATTGGAAAGCTGGGCAGGAAGCATGGGGATGACCCTGTCTGGCAGGTAAACGCTGTTGGCGCGCCGTGCCGCTTCCCGGTCGAGGGCGCTCCTTTCCTGCACATAGTAGCTGACATCGGCAATATGCACCCCTAACCGGTAGCCCTCCGCCATTCTTTCCAAAGAAACGGCATCATCCAAATCTTGGGCATCTTCATCATCAATGGTAACCATGGGCAGGGTGCGCAAATCCCGGCGCTGCTCCAAATCATCCGCCGCAATAATTTGTTTTCCGTCCCAACGTTCCGCCTCTTGCAAAACCTTTGCCGGAAAAGCGGAAGGCAGGCCAAATTTTTTTTGAATGGAGGTAATATCCACCCCCGGTTCATCCGCCGGGCCGATCACCTCCATAATTTTCCCCTCGGGCGTATCACGGTAGCTATCCGGCCAGCGCGTAATACTGACCAAAATCTTATCCCCGGGATTGACCGGGCGGTAGGCCCGGGAAATTTTAATATCATGGAACAGTCGACGGTCATCTGGAGTGACGGTGCCCCGGTGACGGGTGCCCTGGAAAGTCCCGACGATGGCGGAGTTGCCCCGCTTAAGGATGCGGATAACCTCTCCTTCACGGCGCCGGCCATTCGACGCTTTTCCGAGCAAGCGAACCATCACGCGGTCCTTGTGCATGGCACCTTTAATTTTTTCCTGTGGTATAAATACATCCGCCTCCCCCGGCGCTTCCGGCAGCAGAAAAGCATACCCCTGGGGATGACCCTGCAACACGCCGGTTAAAAGCCCTTTCCCCCGCAACGGGGAATAACGGCCCTGCAGCGTCTTAAAGACTACCCCCTCCTCCTCAAGAGATACTAAAAATTTAAATAGCTCCTGGACATCCTTATCCTGGGAGATACCCAAAACTTTGCGGATGCCTTCAAAAGTCAAAGGTTTGTAGTCTACCTCAAAAAGAAACTTCAATACATTTTTTTTACTGACAGTCATATCATGCTCCCATCAAAATACAAATAATCCATAATTCACAGCTATAACCATTATACCCTGTCTGAACAAAAAATAAAAGAGAGCAAGTATTTAGGCCGTCTAAGGCTTGCTCTCTTTGGGATAAGATGTCTTTGCCAGTTTTTCTAATATTCCCTTGGGAAAAGGGGCCTTACTAAAGAAAAAGTGGAGCAAACACCAACGCCACAATACTCATCAACTTAATCAAAATATTAATGGAGGGGCCGGCGGTATCCTTAAATGGATCTCCAACCGTATCCCCCACCACAGCCGCTTTATGCGGTTCACTTCCTTTACCGCCTACCTGACCCGTCTCGATCCATTTTTTAGCATTATCCCAGGCACCACCGGCATTGGCCATAAAGATAGCCATCAACACACCCGTAACCAGTGCCCCGGCTAAAAGCCCTCCTAAGGCTTCTTTGCCCAGGAAGGGGATTAACCCCACGACAATCGGCACGATCACCGCTGCTAGGCCCGGCACAATCATCTCTTTCAGGGCGGCAGCAGTGCTAATATCCACGCATTTTGCATATTCCGGACGGGTTTTCCCTTCCATAAGGCCCGGTATTTCCCGGAATTGGCGGCGAATCTCCTCGATTAAGTCGAAAGCAGCACGCCCCACCGCCTCCATCGCTCTTGAAACACAGAAAAAGATCACCGTTCCACCGATAAAAAGGCCAACGATAGTATTGGCACTGGTAAGATCGATCCTCTCCAACCCGGCGGCCTGCGTATAGGCAGTAAAAAGGGCCAAGGCCGTCAGAGCTGCCGAACCGATTGCAAAACCCTTGCCGATGGCCGCAGTAGTGTTACCCACCGCATCCAGCTCGTCAGTAATTTCACGCACCTCCGGCTCCAACTCGGACATCTCCGCGATACCGCCGGCATTATCGGCCACCGGGCCATAAGCATCGACAGATACTGTATTGCCAACAGTAGAAAGCATCCCCACTGCAGCAATGGCAATACCATACACACCGTTTTCACCGTTAGACAAATAGGCGATAACGATGGCAATAATGATCACTACCAAGGGAAGAGTCGTGCTCTTCAAGCCCAAAGCCAGCCCGCTGATAATATTGGTCGCCGTGCCGGTTTTGGAAGCTTTGGCCAGTTCCTGCACCGGCTTAAAATGATAAGACGTATAATAATCTGTCAGCTTGCCAATAGCCACCCCGGCAATTAAACCGGAGATAATTGCAATAAACGGGCCTATTTCGCCCAAAACATTGATAGAAAGAAAATACGAAGCAATCAAAACGATCAAAGCAGCCACAAGGGTAGACCGTTCCAAGGCGGCCCCTAAACGCACGCCCTCTTTCGCCCGCACAAAGAAGTAGCCAATAATCGAGGCAATGACTCCCACGGAGGCCACTAAAAGAGGCAGAAGGACCCCTTTGGTCCCATAAATAGAGATCCCCACAGCCATGGTTGCAATCATTGAACCAACATACGATTCAAAAAGATCGGCGCCCATGCCGGCAACATCACCGACGTTATCACCGACGTTGTCCGCAATTACCCCGGCATTACGCGGGTCATCCTCCGGAATGCCGGCCTCCACCTTTCCTACAAGATCGGCGCCCACATCCGCTGCTTTAGTATAAATGCCCCCGCCAATACGGGCAAAAAGAGCAATCGAACTGGCCCCTAAAGCATAGCCATTCACGATGGTAGGATTGTTAAAAATAAGATAAAGAATGCCAACTCCCAGAAGCCCCACCCCGGCGACCATCATCCCCATGACCGACCCACTGGAAAAAGCTATGCCCAGGGCACTGTTTATCCCTTTGCGGGCAGCATTGGCCGTGCGCACATTGGCGATGGTTGCCACACTCATCCCCACGAAGCCCGCTACCGCGGAAAAAACCGCACCCACCAAAAAACAAATGGCCGTAGGCCAGCCAATCGTAAAGCCGAGCACTAGAAAAAGAACCAGGGCAAAAATAGCCAGGGCCGAATATTCCCTTCTTAAAAAAGCCATCGCCCCTTCGTGTATTGCTGCCGCAATTTCCCGCATGCGTTTATTGCCAGGATCCCGTTTACTTATGCTTATCCACAGGATGATAGCAAAAAGTATACCGACAATTCCCACTGCCGGCACAATTAGTAGAGAAGATTCCAACGTTATCCTCCTCCCTTTCACTTTTCATACTTTTGTTAATATTCCCTTATTTATCAATATTCCCTGTTTTTCACATTTACCTATTTTCTTATTGTTCCCTTTCCGTTATAAACAACACCCCCTCCCGGGACGATTAGACTTTTTATCCTAAAAATCGCATTAACATTCACTGATCGCCTAAACGTGCTGGCGCATAAGCACAGTGAAGTACTGGACGAAGATTGCAGATTGACGAAGGCGATAAGGAGAATCGCCTTAACGTGCTAGCGCACGAACACAGTGAGGGCAATCGCTAACAGCATAAAGCCAATTGCCAACCCCGTGGTTATCCTTCCCAGGAGATCATCCATCCCCTTTTTCTTGCCAAAGAGGGATTGCGCCCCTCCGGCGATAGCCCCCGAAAGACCGGCGCTTCGCCCGGACTGCAACAAAACAGTAGCAATCAGCGCCAGGCAAACAATGACATAGATCACGATTATTGCTGTCTGCAATTATTCCACCTTCTTTGTTTAAAAAAACCTATTAAAGATTCCACTGCAAAAATTACATGCTGCTGCATAAGACAAAATTTGCTTGGGCGGGAGTTGTAAAAACCAGCCCCTGAAGACGCCACAATTTTAAACCAAAAATGGCAGGACGCCATTTTTAGGGCTTTTTGAAGAGGACGTTCAATTGGCCCGGGCGAAAAATTGTCAGTCGAAGGGATGCTGATTTCAGCGCACGCCTTGCAAATAGAGTTTAGGCAGTAGAATCAATAAATGATACAGATATTTTACCACAAGATGCCGGGGCTGACAAGCGTTTTACGCCAGCCGGCCCCGGCATCTTTGAACAATCTAAGAAAAGCTTCGATGATAACAATAACCTTTCATCGGTTCTAGCTATGCCCTAATCGATAATCCCCAGCCCTTCTTCAATACGCAGCAAGCGGTTGTACTTAGCTGCTCTTTCCGAACGGGCCGGGGCACCGGTTTTAAGATAGCCGGCATTTACAGCCACGGCCAGATCGGCAATGGCCGTATCTTCCGTTTCACCGGAACGATGTGAGATTACACAGCGGTACCCCTTGCTCACCGCCAATTGAATCGTCTGCAGCGTCTCCGAAACCGTGCCGATTTGATTCATCTTGATCAAAATAGCGTTACCTACGCCTTCCTTGATACCCCGGCTTAGCCGCTGGGGATTGGTGACAAAGATATCATCACCCACCAACATCAATTTGTGTCCAAGGGCGGAGGTGAGCTCCCTCCAGCCTTCCCAATCCTCTTCTGCCAACCCGTCTTCAATAGAGATAATCGGGTATTTTTCCACCATTTTGCTGTAATATTCGATCAAACCCCCGGAGGTCATCTCCAGGCCTTCGCCCCTTAAATGATACTTACCCCCCGTATAAAGTTCCGTTGCCGCCACATCCAAAGCCAGTTGAATATCCTCGCCCGGTTTATATCCGGCCTGTTCTATCGCCTCCATAATTAGCTGCAAAGAATCTTCATTGGAGGTAAGGTTAGGAGCAAAACCGCCTTCGTCGCCCACTCCCGTGTTCAGGCCCCTCTCCTTGAGCACCTTTTTTAAATGGTGGTAGACTTCGGCACCCTGGCGCAGCGCTTCACGAAAATTTTTGGCCGAGGCCGGCACGATCATAAATTCCTGTACATCAACATTATTATCAGCGTGCATACCCCCATTTAAAATGTTCATCATGGGCAGGGGCAGCAAATTTCCGTTTAACCCTCCTAAGTAACGGTAAAGCGGCAGGCCCAAAGCATTGGCCGCAGCACGAGCCGTTGCCAGGGAAACGCCAAGGATGGCATTCGCACCTAATTTTCCTTTATTCTCTGTCCCGTCGGCTTCTATCAAAAGACGATCTATCTCCCCTTGATCCAGTGCATCCCGGCCTGTAACCGCCGGTACTATTTTGTCCCGGATATTTTGCAGGGCTGTCAAAACCCCTTTGCCCAGGTAACGCTTTTTATCCTTATCCCGGAGCTCCACAGCCTCGAAAGAACCCGTCGAAGCCCCGGAGGGAACTGAAGCACGCCCTATGAACCCGCCGCTAAGAACCACATCGACCTCCACGGTGGGATTTGCCCTGGAATCCAATATCTCCCGGGCATAGATCACTTCGATAATCGTCGTCATTACAGATCACCCTCTCTTCAAACTTTGTTGCCTTCCCTAGAACAGGGGTTTGCCACTCATTTCAGCAGGAATGGGCAAGGCCAGTAATCGCAAAATCGTCGGGGCCACATCCGCTAATTTCCCCCGCCGGGTCAGAGCATAGCCTCCCCCTTTGGTAATAAGGATAAAAGGGGTGTCATTATTGGTATGTGCAGTGTGCGGCGTGCCGTTCTCCATCATTTTTTCAGCATTGCCATGATCGGCAGTCACCAGCACCGTCCCCCCTTTTTCCAAAACCTTTGCCACCACCCGGCCCACTTCCCGGTCCACCGTCTCCACTGCCTTGATCGCCGCGCCCAAGATCCCTGTATGACCGAGCATATCTGCGTTGGCATAATTAATAACGATTAGATCGTAACGTTCTTTCTCCAGTGCCTGTAAAACCTTTTCCGTCACTTCCCCGGCGCTCATTTCCGGTTGCAGATCATAAGTGCTAACGGCAGGAGAAGGGACGAGGATCCTATCCTCTCCGGGGTAAGGTTCTTCCCGTCCCCCGTTAAAAAAATAGGTCACATGAGCATACTTTTCAGTTTCGGCTACCCTGAGCTGGCGCTTTCCTGCCTTGGAGAGCACCTCCCCTAAAGTGGCCTGCGGGTACTCCGGTGGAAAAGCCGCTGGCACGGGGAAGCTATGCTCGTATTCTGTAAAACCAACATAATAAGGAAAAGAAGGGCTGGCTCCCCGCTCAAATTCCTTAAAATCCTGCTGCACAAAAGCCCTGGTAATCTGCCGGGCGCGATCAGCACGAAAGTTGAAAAAGATCAACCCGTCATCGTTGTTAATCAAAGCTACCGGCTGTCCCCAATCATTAAGGATCACCACCGGCTTGACAAATTCATCCGTTTCCCCCCTGGCATAAGCTTCCGCCAGCGCCGTCAGGCTGTCTCCGGCCCGGTAGCCCTCACCGTAGACGTAAGCCCGGTAGGCCTTTTCGATCCGCGGCCAGCGCCGGTCGCGATCCATGCTGTAGAAACGCCCGGCAATACTGGCCACTTTGCCGATCTGCAGAGCAGCCATTTCTTTTTCCAGTGCCTGCAGGTACTGCCCGGCACTTTGGGGCGGGGTATCCCGGCCATCTAGTATGGCCTGCACATAAACTTTGACAAGCCCGGCTTTCTTTGCCAGCTTCAACAGAGCATAAAGATGCGTAAGATGACTATGCACGCCGCCATCCGAGAGCAGGCCCATGAGATGCAGGGCCGAGTTTCGAGTGCTAACTTTTTGCAGGATCTCTTTAAAGATTTCATTTTGAAAGAAAGAGCCGTCTTCTATCGCTTTGTTGATGCGCAGCATATCTTGCAGGACGATGCGCCCGGCACCAAGGTTGAGGTGCCCTACCTCGGAGTTGCCCATCTGGTTTGCCGGCAACCCTACCGCCTCGCCGCTGCAAGCCAACTGCGTCACTGGATACCGGCGGTAAAGGGCATCGAGCTGCGGGGTAGAGGCCAGCGCAATAGCATTGCTGTCTCCTTCCGTAGCCAGTCCCCAACCATCCATAACGATCAAAACTACAAAGTCGCTTTCTTCCGCTGGCACCTCAAGCTCCCCCCCTGTCCAACATAACCGTCAGCAGCGCAGCAAAATCAGGGGCTACAAGACTGCTGCCCCCGACGAGAGCGCCGTCGATCTCCCTTTGTGCCGTAAAATCCGCCATGTTCTCTGCTTGCACGCTGCCACCGTAAAGAATACGCACTTTGTCAGCCCAGCCGCACCCTTTTTCCTGCAGCAAAGAACGAATTAAAGCGGCAACTGCACCGGCGTCCTCCCCGCGGGCAGGAGTTCCCGTGCCGATCGCCCAAACGGGTTCATAGGCCAAAACTATTTTTTGGTCCAGCTCATCTTGAACCTCTAAGCCGGAAAGCGCTCCCCATAACTGCTCCCGGATAACTTTTTCTGTTTGGCCGGCCCGGCGCTCTTTCTCGTTTTCGCCCACGCAGAGGATAGGCTTCAAACCATGAGCCAGGGCCGCCGCTACTTTTTTATGGATTAAGGCTTCCTCCTCGCCAAAATAACGGCGCCTTTCAGAGTGGCCTACCAACACATATTTTACCCCAACCTCCTTCAACATCGAAGGGGAGATCTCCCCGGTGAAAGCCCCTTCATCCGGCCAGTACATGTTCTGTGCCCCTAGCTGCAGCCCGCCTTTTTCTAGGGAGGCTGCAAGATCTGCCAAAGCTGTAAAAGGAGCACAGATGACGATCTCTACAGCCTGCTGCATCGTTATTTCCTTCAGAAAATGCTGCATGAATGCTGCTGCTTCCGCCCGGGTCTTATACATTTTCCAGTTGGCCACGAGCATTTTTTTGCGCATTACACCGTCAGCTCCATCCTTACCGGTTTTTGTTTTCTGTCTGGTTACTATCATCTAAAGCCGCCAAACCCGGCAGTTCTTTCCCTTCCCAAAACTCTAAAATGGCCCCTCCTCCTGTGGAGATATGGGTCATTTGCCGGGAAAGGCCCAACTGATCCAGGGCAGCAACTATATCACCCCCGCCAACGATGGATTCCGCGCTGGCCTCCGCTATGGCCCGGGCAACCATCTCCGTTCCTTTGTTAAAAGGAGGAAATTCGTAGGCGCCCAGGGGGCCGTTCCAAAGAATCATCCGCGCGGCAGCGATAGTTTTCTTAAACAGCTCCACCGTTTGCGGCCCGATATCCACCGCACTCCAGCCTGCGGGGATTTCATCCACCTTCACAATTTTAAAAGGGCTCTGGGCGCGCAATTCCTGGACAATGACCACATCGAGAGGCAAAACAATTTTTGCCTTGCCCCGGTCCCCGGCTTCCCGCAGGAGATCTGCCGCCACATCGACCTTATCTTTTTCAAAAAATGAATCGCCGGGCGCCAAACCCCGGGCCCGCAAAAAAGTGTTGGCCATAGCCCCGCCGAGGAGTATGCTGTCGACGCTGGATAAAAAGGAGCGGATCACGCCGATTTTATCGGCAACCTTTTTCCCGCCCAAAACAGCTACGAGGGGGGAAGGGGGATTTTCTCGGCATCTCGTTAGATGCACAATCTCCTTCTCCATCAACAGCCCTGCCACCGCCGGCAGGTAGCGTGCCAACCCGCTATTGGAAGCATGGGCGCGATGGGCCGTGCCGAAAGCATCGTTCACAAAAATATCCGCCAACCGGGAGAGAGCCGCCGCAAAGGCAGGGTCGTTCTTTTCTTCTGCAGCCTCAAACCTGAGGTTCTCCAGCAAAAGCACCTCCCCCGGAGCCAAAGCTTCCACGGCGTGCTCTGCCTCCTGCCCGACGATAACATCGACTTTTTGCACCGCCTGGCCCATCAGCCGGGAAAGCCGCCTGGCAACGGGATCCATGCGCAATTCATCTACAACACGCCCTTGGGGGCGTCCAAGATGGGAGGCAAGAATTACCCGGCTGCCCCGTTCCCGCAAAAATTCGATGGTGGGCAACGCAGCACGGATTTTGGTATCATCCAAAACTTCTCCCTCCGGCGTGAGAGGAACATTGAAGTCAACCCGCACAAACACTCTTTTCCCTTCCACCGCAATATCCTTCAAGGTTAATTTGGACAAGGTTGCAGTACACCCCCGTCAATATTTTAAAGCCTGGCTCCTAAATAAGCAGCCAGATCCAGAGTCCGGCGAGCATATCCCCACTCGTTGTCATACCAAGCAAGAACTTTGATCATTTTATCGTCGATAACCATGGTAGAGAGAGCATCTACCACGGCGGAATAGTTGCTCTGCTTAAAATCGACCGAAACCAAAGGTTCAAAGGTAACGCCCAAAAACCCTTTCATCGCACCCTGCGCAGCAGCTTGGAAGGCTTCATTCATTTCTTCAGCCGTAATGTTTTTCTCCACCTCGGCCACCAAGTCGACCAGCGAGGTTACAAAAGTCGGCACCCGGATCGCCAACCCGTTAATTTTTCCCTGCAGCTCCGGCATGACAAGGCCCACGTTGCGAGCGGCCCCCGTGGTAGTCGGTATCATAGAAACAGCCGCAGCCCGGGCCCGCCGGAAATCTGTGTGCGTAATATCCAGCAAGCGTTGATCATTCGTATAAGAGTGAATGGTCGTCATCAAGGCCCGCCGGATCACCGCTTTTTCATGCATAACCTTCACGACCGGCGCCAAGCAATTGGTGGTGCAAGATGCGTTGGAGACGACGTGGTGCTTAGCCGGCTGATAATCGGCTTCGTTCACGCCCATCACGATCGTCAAATCGACATCCTTGCCGGGCGCAGTAATGATCACTTTGCGGGCTCCCCCCTGCAGGTGAAGAGCTGCAGATTCCCGGTCCCTGAAAGCACCCGTCGCTTCTAGCACGACATCTACGCCAACCTCTCCCCAGGGTAAACGCGCCGGATCCCTGTCCGCAAATATTTTAATTTTTTGCCCGTCAATCAATAAAGTTTGCCCCTCGGCCTCCACATTGGCCTCGAAGGTGCCGTAAACGGAATCATACTTTAGCAAGTGCGCCAATAATTTTGGATCGCGCACGCTGTTTACGGCAACGATTTCCAACCCCGGAAGATTCCTGACGGCGCGCAAACAAGATTTGGCCACCCTGCCAAACCCGTTGATCCCAACTTTAACAGTCATTATTTTGCCTCCTTAATATTTACACCACGTTCAGATAATATTTACATGATGTTCATATTTTACCCTACTGCTCGAAAGAATACAGGTTCGCACAAAACATTCTTTTTACCGCATCTTGCAGGGAAGGCCCTCCACCGTTGAAGATAAAGTGTTGTCCTCCTCTCCGTGTAATTTGAGGATCTCCCGGGCTGCACCTTCATCCAAAATGAGCAGATCGCGTGAATGATTCCCCACCACGGCCACAATTGCTTGAGCCTTCCTTTTGCCCCCGGCTACAACGATCGCGTGTTCCACCCTTTGGCTCAGCCCCTCTAAATAGAGGCCCAGGCTGGGAATGCGTTCTACAACCTCCCCCTGACCGTCATAAAAAACCCCAAAAACCTCCCCTACAGCCCCCCGGCTGCGCAACCTTTGCAGCTCATCCGGAGTGGCTCCCCTGTACCGGGCCATCTCTTGCGCCGTCCCAATGCCGTGCAGCAACACGCGGGCCGTATTGATCAAGTTGATGACCTCTGCAATTTCTTTCTCCTGCAACAACAGTTGCAGCGTAGCCTCGCTTAAGGAATCGGGCAGGTACAACAAGCGGTAACGGGCCTTTAATTTTAAAGCCACCCGCGCCGCAATGGTATTGGGCTGGTAGTCAACAACTCCTCCCAACCCGCCCCTCGCTGGAACTACTGTAATGCCTGGCGGGGCGGGAGCTTCGGGCAGCATATCGGCCACGGCAGCACAAGATGTCCCCCCGGATATGGCCAAAACCATATCTGCAACCAGGCATTCCCTTAATACCCTGGCAGCAGCACGGCCCATCTCCAACAAGACAATTTCGTCATTTTCCAGATTCCCCGGCACAACCAAAACGCTCTTTACTTTTAATAATTTTAAAAGCTTATCCTCGAGGACCGTTAAACCCAAAAATGATTTCAAGTCCGGCGTAATGGATAAAACGGCCGCTTCGCCGAGGGCAGTTAAACTAATTCCCCGCGGCTCAACAATGAGCAGGCCTTGCTCCCGTAAAATAGCAATCTCCCTGCGTAACACTCTCTCCCCTACCTGGAAATAAGCGGCCAGGGTGCGGCGGCCCATGGGCGCAGAGTAATACACTTTACGCAAGAGGCTGTAACGCCGCACTAGAATTTCTGGAAACTCCGGTGCCAGCAGATTCAAAAATTCTCCTTCCAGATTTAGGGACATACAACAGATTTCTCCTTTCACTGCTATTATACTATGAAAAGTGGGTCAAAAAAAGACCTACCTAGGATCTTTTTTGACCCACCCTTGTATTTAGCATCATCTTTATCATTGATTCTACTGCCTAAACTCTATTGGTAAGGCGTGCGCTGAAATCAGCATCCCTTCGACTGGCAATTTTTCGCCCGGGCCAATTGAACATCCTCTTCAAAAGGCCCTAAAAATGGCGTCCTGCCATTTTTACTTCAAAATTGTGGCGTCTTCAGGGGCTGATTTTTACAGCTCCCGCCCTGGCAAATTTCGTTTTAGGCAGCAGAATATAATTTTTGCAGTGGAATCATCATTACAATTGCGTATTCTTACTGCTGCTCCTGCTGTTGCTGCCGCCGTTTTAGCCCCTTAGCCCAGGCGGCGACGCTGCGACGAAGCCGGAATATTCATTTCCTGGCGGTATTTGGCTATCGTTCTCCTTGAAACCTTAATGCCCCGCTTTCGGAGCTGTTCGGCAATTTTTTGATCGCTGTAAGGGGCTTTTTGATCTTCTTTTTCCACCAGTTCTTTCAAATGCGCCTTGATGCTCAGCGCGGAATAGGTTTCACCCCGCAGGCCGTCAATCCCGCTGGAAAAAAAGAATTTCAAGGGATAAAGGCCGCGTGGGGTCTGCACATATTTACCGCTCGTAGCCCGGCTAACCGTAGATTCGTGAATATCTAACCTTTGGGCAATATCCTTCAAGGTTAGGGGTTTGAGGCTATGTATTCCCTCTTCCAAAAAAGGTTCTTGAATTTTTATGATCTGCTCCGTAACCCGGTAGAGCGTCATGCGCCTTTGCTCGATGCTTTTGATCAGCCAGAGGGCGCTCTCTAAACGTTTTTTTAGAAAGTCGCTGCTCTGTTTTTCTTTACCCTGCTTTAACAGATCATGGTAATAAGGATTAATGAAGAGCTGCGGCACATTATCGTTGATGATGATGATGTATTCTCCTTCAACTTTTTGGACAATAATATCCGGGTAGACATAGCGGACATCCGCTGCCCCTCCTAAACACGAGCCGGGCTTGGGGTTGAGAGTACGGATATAGTCCAGGGCATCCTGTAAATTCTTCATGTTAATGCCTAACTGCCGGGCAACTTCACGGTATTTCCCGGCGGCGATCTCCCCCAGGCAGCCTTTAATAATCGGCTCTACTGCAGGCGGGACGTCCTGGCGCTCCCGTAACTGCAGCAGCAAGCATTCCCCCAGCGTCCGGGCCCCGATGCCCGGCGGATCAAAGCCCTGGATCAACGCGAGCATCTCCAAAACTTCTTCTGCGGACACCCCCAAAAATTGGGCATGTTCGGGCACAGCACCCTGCAAGTAGCCGTTGGGGTTAATATTACCAAGCAGGTATTCCGCAATCAGATACGGCTTGCCTTTCACCGGCGACATCTTTAATTGAAATTCGAGGTGTTCCTGCAAACCCGCTTCCTGGCTGGCATATAAATCAAGGGCCGAGGGCCCTTCATACCCGGTGCGTTCTGTTTTTTCCCGCCTGGAAGAGAAATCGAAATCCTGGAAATACTCCTCCCAATCCAGGGCGCCCTCCTCCCCGATATCTTGTTCATCGCCGTCATTTTTTTCTTCATCTTCACCGCTTGCTTCCTTCTCCTGGATCTCCAACAGCGGGTTTTGCGTTACTTCCTCCTGGATATAATTAATCAACTCCAACGTCGAATACTGCAAAAGGTTGATCGCTTGCTGCAGTTCCAAAGTCATGACCACTTTTTGGGTTTGCTCAATTTTCAGCTCAAAATTCATGGCCATGTTCAAAACCCTTTCCGGTTTTCTATCATTTCCCGACTCCTGCTTCTAGCTGTTACCTATTTATTCATTTACTTATTTCGCCATTGCTCTTAAAAAAACCTGCAATAATAAAAGTTCAATAAAGTGCACCTAAAGCCAGAACTCCAACAGTTAAATAAATTGGTAACCCTTCGCTCTTTGTCACCTATCACTGCATCAGTGTTTTGGCTCTAAATAGCAACATAAGCGTAATAAACAGCCGATCGTTTTCTAGCCGGGGCCCTCCTTGATTTCTTGGGCCAGGACACCGATGCGCCGCAACCGGTGGTAAATACCCGATTTTGTGAGCGGGGGCACTGCCGCCTCAGCCAGTTCCTGCAAAGTAGCCTC
The DNA here is from genome assembly GCA_964603615.1 of uncultured Desulfovibrionaceae bacterium. GTDB lineage: Bacteria > Bacillota > Dethiobacteria > DTU022 > UBA8154 > JAAZMI01. The sequence goes on along the minus strand of CAZRVU010000009.1, from coordinate 36,081 downwards.
CGGAAACTGTAAACGCAGGCGAGCCACCTGGGCCAGCGAAGGAGGCAGGCTATCTAGTCCCAGGGTTTTTTCCAGCACCTTGATATTGCTGATCTGTTCCCAGGCAGCAACTGCCGTTTTGGTGAGATTAGCTGTTTCACAGTTGACCAGCCGGTTGGTTTTATTGCGGATTCCTTTTACAACGCGGATGCTTTCAAATTCCAAAAGGGCATTCGCTGCGGAGATCACCCTTAAAAACTCCCCGATCTTCTCGCCCCCCTTCAAATAGACGACAAAATCATCTTTTCGCCGGAAATAGCGTGCCGGTAAGGCAAAAGAGGCCAGGGCTGCAATGATCGGTTTTGCATAAACCTCATAAGGTGCAACGATCTCCAAATGATAGGCCGTTTCGGGGTTGCTCATCGAGCCACCAGCCAGGAAAGCGCCCGCCAGGTAAGCACGGCGGCAACATTTTTCCGTTAAACCACCCCAATCATCAATCTCCCCTTGGGAAGTAAGCGGGGAATACGTTTTTAAGATCATCCGGCCGCTTTGCGGGTGAAAAGTTAAAAAACCGAGCTCCACTAGAATGCGCCGGGCTTCTTCCTTTTCCATTATTCTTAAAAAATAGATGTTGTTTTTTTGTAGTTGTTTTTTACGGGAAAAGAAGATCTGCGGGGAAAGACCGAAGCTGAACTTGAAAAGTGAAAATAAACGGCGGGCCGGGGCTGCATTTTGGGTTTGCAGCTCGATCCCCAGTGCACCATTACGAATGAGCAGCTTGCCGTTCAACTGCAAAAAAGCCCGGAGCTCCGCACGGGCACAGCAATATTTGGTCAAAGCACTGCGGGCCAGCTCGTTTTTGAGTTGGCGTGCAAAAGAGGGCATGCTCATCACTCCTCGATTCAAGCTTTGCGGAAAGCGTGCTTTAAAATATGTTTTAATTTTTGGCGGGTCGCAGTCAAAGGATGACCGGCCGGGGCACCCATTTCCTTGCGTGCACGGCGCAATTTTCCGTTTAAATTGGCCAGCGTGTAAGCCCAAAGCCCATCGAGGCCTGTTTCCCGCTCAGCAAGCAGGTTAAGGAGCAGCGCAGCCAATTTTTTGCTATCATGACGGACGACCTCGTTATAGTCTAACAGCGGCGCAGCGATAACTTGGAGCGACCACTGTGCCAAAACTTCGAGATTGGCTTCTACCGGCCGTGCCCCCTCTTTTTGATATTTTTCAAGCAGGGACGGCGGTAAATCCGTCGAGTTGTTGACCACAATACCATCGATGAAATCTGTGCAACCATGCCGGGATAAAACCTGGAGATGCTCCGCAGCACTGAAGCCTTCCGTTTCGCCCGGTTGGGTCATAACGTTGCAGATATAGAGGCAGGGCGCCGTCGATTTTTGTAGTGCTTCCTTTATACCCGGAACGAGCAGGTTAGGCAAAACGCTAGTATAAAGGCTACCCGGCCCCAGAAGAATGGCGTCGGCTTCCTTGATGGCACTGAGCACTTCGGGTAGCGGCCGGCAGCGGGACGGTGAAAGCGAAATACTTTTAATCGGTTTCCTTTCACCGACAATCTTCGTTTCCCCGTCGGCGCTGCTGCCATCGTCAAAAACAGCACGCAAAGTTACCTGTTCCAGCGTAACCGGCAGAACTGTTCCCCGGATGGCCAGGACCTTATTGAACTCTTGTAAGGCCCGGTTAAAACCGAGCATCTCTGCCATCGCCACAATAAATAGATTGCCAAAATTATGCCCGCCCAAATTTTCGCTGCCCTGGAAACGATATTGAAAAAGTTGTTCCAACAAGGACTCCCTATCCGCCAGGGCTAACAGGCAATCCCGCAGGTCTCCCGGAGGCAGCACGCCCATTTCACCACGGAGACGCCCGGAACTCCCGCCGTCATCCGTCACGGTCACAACTGCTGTAATATTAGAGGTATATTCCTTTAGCCCGCGTATTAACACCGACAGCCCTGTTCCCCCTCCGAGAACAACAATTTTAGGGCCCCTTTCCAGATAGCGCCGCGTGTAGAGCTTTTCGATCAAATTCCGGCTGTGACCGGGCAATAAAACACTGGCAATCGCGTTTCCCGTCAACTGTAAACCCCAGAAAAGTAGGATAATTCCCAGGAGCAACAAAAGAACGCCCCAAAGAGAGTGCTGGAAAAAACCTTCCAACAGCCCCAGCAACAAGGTTGCTTCTTCCCTAAAAAAAGCTCCCCGCCGCCAAAAGAAAAGCAGGCCACTCATAAAAATAAATAGCCCTAGCAGTGTAAGCAACAAATAGCGCTTGACACCCAGGCCTGGATAAAGCCATTTTACTGCCTTTTGCAATCTTTCACGCCAGGCAATGTACAATCCTTCCACCTTTTCGAACCCTGCCTTCCCGCCAGGCCCTTCAATCCCCGGCTTTTAAACCTAAACTTTCCTTTTAAAAACCTGCCCCGAAAACACGGGCGGGGGTGGAACCCCGCCCCTACAAAAAAAGTTTTCATCCTGCTGGTGGCGCCATGTAGATGTTTCAGCTTGCGCTTGC
>CAZRVU010000009.1:0-33467 GCA_964603615.1 uncultured Desulfovibrionaceae bacterium | reverse complement strand
AAAAAAGTTTTCATCCTGCTGGTGGCGCCATGTAGATGTTTCAGCTTGCGCTTGCGCTGCTTCCCTGCTACAAAAAAACTTTCTTCCTGCTGGTGGCGCACCGTTTTGCGGGGACATGAAGACCTGCCCTAAAAACATATTTTTCTTCAAACTTTGTTTGCATGGTGTTGGGGTTTTTCGCCCGGGCCGGCACGCACGCGTTAAAACATGATATTCCTTCAAACTTTGTTTATATGGTGTTGGAAGTTTTCGCCCGGGCCGGCACGCACGCGTTAAAACATGATATTCCTTCAATCTTTGTTTATATCGCGATGTTCCGTGCGCACCTGGTAGTTTTTTTCCGCCAGCAGGCGGGCCAGCTCATTGGCCAAAGATACAGAACGATGCTTGCCGCCGGTACAACCAATAGCAATCACCAATTGTGGCTTCCCTTCTTTAATATAACAAGGGACGAGAAACTCGATCATATCCCCTAATTTTTGAAAAAAGCGATGTGTTAGGGCCCACTTCCAAATATATGCCTTTACCTCCTGATTATTGCCATTTAAAGCGCGCAAAGAATCCACGTAATGGGGGTTGGGCAAAAAACGGACATCAAAAACCAGATCCGCATCCAAGGGAAGCCCGTATTTATAACCAAAAGAATTTACTGTGATTAGGATATTCTTTTCCCAACGCCCCGGTGCGTAAAGCTGGTTAATTTTTTCTTGCAGTTCGGCCAGCGTCAGATCCGTGGTATCGATGATCACGTCTGCCTTTCCCTTGATATCCTCCAGCAGGGTACGCTCCTCCCGGATCGCTGCCACCATGCTGCCGTGCTCGGCTAGCGGGTGACGGCGCCTCGTCTCCTTGTAGCGCCGGATTAAAATATTTTCGGCTGCCTCCATAAAAAGGATTTCATAATCAAAGCCCATCTCCTCCAGCCGATCCAGGGCCTCAAACAAACCTTGAAAGAGCTCCCCGCCACGGATATCACAAACGAGGGCCACGCGATCAATTTTACCGCCGGACTGGGTGCACAGTTCGGCAAATTTAGGAATAAGTGCGGGAGGAAGGTTATCCATCGAGAAAAAGCCAAGGTCCTCGAGGCTGTGCAGCGCCCCGCTCTTACCTGCTCCGGAGAAACCCGTAATTAATACAAACCTGCCTTTGAACAAAAGGGCACCTTCTTTCGGGGCGGCAAAGGTTGTGGTGAGCTCCAAGTTACGCTCAGAGAGTTCTACGGTTCAGCTCCGGCCTCCGCTGGCCTGCCCGGCCAAGTGCCCATCCATAGGCACATGGCCGGCTGCCGACGTCCTGTCGGCAGGACCGGCGGAAAACCTACGCTGCACCGTGAACTCTTTGCTTCGCTGCACAAGTCGCTACACCACAATCCCTTGCCACCCAAATGTGCCAGGGGGACGGGGGTCGTGACACATGTGCCAGGGGGACGGGGGTCGTGACACACAACCACTATCCCAGCCCTAACCTATAATAGTCTATAACATCCTCAAAAAAGGCTCATAGTGAAACAGAAAACCGTCCCCTGTTTCACGTCAGGTGCTAAAATGGGCGTAGCCTTTTGGCTGCAGGGTCTCTGTTGCTCCATCAGGGCCGATCATCTGTACCCCCTCTTCTGCGGACAGCATTTTGCCAATCGGGGTCAGGGCCGTCCCTGTAGCTCTTTTTATACTGCGAATCAGCCCCCGCGATTTGAGGGGCGCTCCTTTTCCCCCGCGTACAGTTATTAATAGTTCATAATCCTCTCCTCCATAAAGAGCCCAGTTGAGGGGGTCAACCTCCAGTTGCCGGGCCAGCAGGGCAGCGGCAGGGCTAACCGGCAGGCGTTCCGCCCAGATGCAGGCCCCACATCCGCTGGCAGCAGCGATCTCGTGCAGTTCTGAAGCCAGGCCATCGCTCAAATCATTCATTGCTCCGACGGGGCCGCTGTTCATGTGCCAGGGGGACGGGGGTCGTGACACATGTGCCAGGGGGACGGGGGTTGTGACACACAACCACTAGCCCAGCACTAACCTATAATAGTCTTCAACTTGAAATTGGTTATGAAATATCTGAAGTCATAGACGCCCAGCACTAACCTATAATAGTCTTCAACATCCTCAAAAAAGCTCACAGTGAAACAGAAAACCGTCCCCTGTTTCACGTCAGGTGCTAAAATGGGCGTAGCCTTTTGGCTGCAGGGTCTCTGTTGCTCCATCAGGGCCGATCATCTGTACCCCCTCTTCTGCGGACAGCATTTTGCCAATCGGGGTCAGGGCCGTCCCTGTAGCTCTTTTTATACTGCGAATCAGCCCCCGCGATTTGAGGGGCGCTCCTTTTCCCCCGCGTACAGTTATTAATAGTTCATAATCCTCTCCTCCATAAAGAGCCCAGTTGAGGGGGTCAACCTCCAGTTGCCGGGCCAGCAGGGCAGCGGCAGGGCTAACCGGCAGGCGTTCCGCCCAGATGCAGGCCCCACATCCGCTGGCAGCAGCGATCTCGTGCAGCTCTGAAGCCAGGCCATCGCTCAAATCATTCATTGCTCCGACGAGGCCGCTGTTCATCAAAATAGCAGCCTCTTTAACGCGGGGCACCGGCCATAGCTGGGCCTGCAATAGCTCTGCTGCGCCTTCAAGTTCAAAATTTTCCTTTTCCGGCAGGTAAGCCAACCCGGCCGCAGCCGCCCCTAACTTGCCGGTAACCAATAAATAATCCCCTTCCCGCGCTCCTGAACGATAAGCAACGGCAGCACGATTTGCCTCCCCTAAAACGCAAATATCGATGACTAGCCGTCCCGGCGAAGAACAGGTGTCGCCACCAACGATGGTAACGCCAAATTTTCCGGCCAACTCCGCCAGACCAGCATAGATCTCCTCCACAAAACTTACTTCCAATTCAGGGTTGACTCCCAAGGAAACCAAAACCCAGCGCGGGCGCCCGCCCATAGCGGCAATATCGCTAAGATTCATAGCCAGCGCTTTCCAACCCAACTGTCGTGGCGTGCTAAAGGAAAGATCGAAGTGCACTCCCTCTATGAGCAGATCGCAAGCTGCCAACAGCCTCGTTCCGGGTATGGTCTGCAAAACAGCGGCGTCGTCGCCGATACCGCGGATAACTCCTTGTCCTGCACCCCGGCCCGCCGGCCCCAACACCTCTAAAAGACGCTCGATTAGGGCAAATTCACCAATATCCCGAACACGGTAATCTTTTTTTGGCACACTGCTGGCCCCCCTAGATCTGAAGATATCTTTTTTTACCTCTTTTTTTCAAAAATGCGTGTAGAATTTTTCGATCACTGTTCACAACCTGCCCGCGTTCTAAACCTGCTTCCCGGGCAATCTCCAGCGCCAAATCAAAGCTGCCCACATCCTGCGCAATATGTGCATCGCTATTGATGGCTGCCAGGGCGCCGTGGCGTCGAATCAGCCTGGCAATCTCCAGGCAACTGGCTTTACTGCCCCGGCGGGTAATCGTGATAAAAGAACTGTTGTTGATCTCCAGTAGTTTACCCTTTTCTGCTGCAGCCCGGACAACAACCTCCGCCTCAATGGGGAAATCAGGATTGCCAGGATGGACGATGCCGTCTACATAAGGGTTTTTTAGGGCATTCAGCAGAGCTTCTGTATTAAATTTGCGGGAAGCCGGCTGCAGGCAGGGTATATGCAACCCGGCCCAAACCAGATCCAAGCGGCTGAGAAATTCTTCCGGCAGGTCGATCGTTCCATCACGGTCAAGAATATTGGCCTCTACGCCCCGAAGAACCTCTACGTTATGCTCGATCTCCGGCAGAGCGTGAAGGTTACCGAAATGATAACGATGGGCCCCCCCGGGCATAGCCGGCCCATGATCTGTAAAGGCCACTGCTTCCAACCCTTTTTGTGCTGCGGCAACAATGATCTCATTTACCGTGCTATAAGCATGGCCGCTAGCTATAGTATGCACATGCAGATCCGCTACAAGCCTAATTGTATCCAAAAATTACCTCCACCCTTTCTCTCTGTTCCCACCAAAGTTCCAATCTAAATTGTTATTCCGCCAACGAAAACGCCTCAACTAACGCAGCAAGTGTTTTTCTACAAATAAAGCTACACCGTCTTCTGTATTGGGCGGGGCAATCAGATCGGCGGCATCCCGCACTTCCTGCGGGGCATTGGCCATCGCCACACCCAGGCCGGCAAATTTGAGCATATCAATATCGTTGTAGCTATCCCCCATCGCCACCATCTCCTGCGGCGCAATTCCTTCTCTTTCCCCTAGAAAATGTAAAGCCTGTCCCTTCGAGCCTTCTTCCGTCGTAACTTCCAGGAAGTGAGCCCGCGGCTGTAAAATATAGAGCCCCTGACCATATTTTTCCCGTAAAGTTTCCTGTAATCTTTGTAAACGCTGCGGCTCCATGTTAATAATTGTTAATTTAGTGGGATCCCTTTTGTTATCCATTAAAAAAGCAGAGAGATTCCCCACAATGGTTAAAGGTACGGAGGCAATCTGCTGGTAATAGCGGGTAAATTCGTTTTCCTTTGAAGCATACAAGGAGTCATCGAGGTAAGCGTTAAAATGGAAGCCTTCTTCCACGCCCAAACGCAGTATTTCCAATGCCCGGGCGTTGGAAAGAGGGCTGTGCCGGAGCACTTCGCCGCCGGCTTTTTTAATCAAGGCACCGTGATAGGTTATGAGGGGCAGGTCTATCTGCAGTTGGCGTGCGTAGGGCAAGGCTGAGCGGAACATGCGCCCCGTAGCAATGGCCACTACGATACCCTGTTCCACTGCCAGACGAATGGCAGCCGCATTGCGCGCCGATATTTTATGTTCCTCATTTAAAAAGGTGCCGTCCAGGTCCAATGCCAGCAATTTATACTTTAACACGACATCACCCTTCAAATTTTGACCCCATCATTAGCTTACAAGGAAAATTTGACGTTGTCAATAAAATGAACCGTAAAACCCGTTAAGCCAAAGGCAAACACAATGCGGGGGTTCTCAAACCCCTCCCGCCGGATGTTCCGGTAAATACCTGTAAATATGGATGGCTATCTTATACCTGGGGAGCAGCGTGCCCTCCAACTCCACTTCCCGGAAAACCTGGCGCTGCGTAAAATGCCGGGGATCAGACCATTCTTCCAAGAAATCTGCCGTGGCCTTTCGTTCCGGATGGGAGATGAGCAGCGTCCCCCCGGGTTTTAAATTTCGACAAAAAATTTCCCCTAAATAAGGATTGAGCCGGGGTTCATATAAAACATCCGCGGCTAGCAGGTAATCAAACTGTTCCCGGCAGGCAAATGTCCGCCAGTCCTCCAGTAACAGCTCCACTGCAACCCCGTTCCGGGCGGCATTGTCACGGGCCATCGCCAGGGCCTGCGGGTTAAAATCAGAAAGCACGGTATGCGCTCCTTTTAAACTGCAAACCAGGCCCGGCAACCCCAGGCCCGCGCCCAGCTCCAAAACTCTATCCCCCGGCAGAAAAAGGACCTCCTCCCAAAGAAAACTAGCCAGCCCGTAGGCTGCCGGCCAGATATCAGCCCAACAGGGCACCTGATCGGGATCAGAAACATCGGTGACCAGTGCCTCGATATTCTCCACTACATGTAGCTTCAATTCCCGCCCGGGCAGGTGGAAAGTAATTTCTTTCTTTTTAATCAGCTTATTTTCCGGCAAAATACCCACCTTCCTTGCCAACCTTATTTCTCTCCCACCCCTTTTACTCCAGCCCCTTGCTCTTCACTGTTCCCCCAACTTGGGCCCGAGCCTCAATTTATAACTTTACTTATATTACTGTTTCAGAAACAAAATACCGGGGCATGCTTGATAAAAACATTTAACACACTGTAGATATCCCCTTGACCCCGTTTCGCTGTCCAACAACAACATTTTTGTCATAGCTATAAATACTGGCGCTTAAAAAACTAGCAATGTTCGTTTATCGTGGTGTGGGTAATACCCACATAAGAATTCTGAACACAGTGAAGAATCCCGGGGCCGTGTGTCCGGTTAGATCCTTCGCTGACGCTCGGGATGACCAAGGGTGGATAATTACCTTTGATATGTCTTCAATGGCTGCGGCAAGCTGTTCAAAGACGCTCAGGATGACAAAGGATGGACAGTTACCTTTGATATGTCTTCAATGGCTGCGGCAAGCTGTTCAAAGACGCTCAGGATGACAAAGGGTGGACAGTTACCTTTACTCCTTCTTTGCCAGGTGATCCTCGATCTTCGCCCAAGCGGTTTGCTGCAGCACGCCGTAGAGCCTGGCCGCAACGGTACTGCTCATCCCGGGCACAGCGGCAATCTCCTCGCGGGAGGCTTCCCGCAGCGCCTCCATCCCCCCAAAATGTTGCAGTAGGGCTTTGCGCCGCACCGGGCCGATACCCGGGACTGTCTCTAAAAAAGAGGCCAGGCTGCTTTTCAGCACCAGTTCCCGGCTGAAAGCCAGTGCAAAACGGTGCGCTTCATCGCGCACCCGCTGCAGCAGCTTCAATGCCGGATGTGCAGCCGGCAGGCACAGCGGCTGTATTTCACGGGGAATGTAAATCTGCTCTTCCTTTTCGGCCAGTGCCACCACCGGCAGGGAGGCATACCCTTTTTCTTTCAGAACGGCCCGGGCGGCGGAAAGCTGGCCCCGCCCGCCATCCACTAAAACCAATGCAGGCAAGGCCGGGGTTTCCCGGCTAAAACGTCGTTGCAGCATCTCTGTCAGGGCCGCGTAGTCATCACCGGGCGCGGAGGTGCGAATCTTAAAGCGCCGGTACTCCTCCTTGCCGGGCTGCCCTTGCAAGAAAACGACCATTGCCCCCACCGTTTCCTGACCGGCCAAATGTGAAATATCGTAACCTTCAATCCGCTGCGGCAACTCCGGCAAAGACAATATGCGGGCCAACTCCTGCAAGGCCAGGCCCTTTTGCCGGGCCTCTTTTTCCTCTTCCTCTACTTGCAGGAGAACGTTTTTTTTGAGCAGCTCCAGCAGGGCCTTTTTTTCCCCGCGTTGCGGCACCCGGATTTGGATTTTTTTATTATCCCGTTTTGACTTTAACCAGCCTGCAAGCAGTTCTTTTTCCGACGGCCAATGCGAAACCAAAACTTCGCCGGGGACAAAAGCAGCTTGTTCATAATAATGGCGCAAGAATTCCTTCATGATTACTGCCGTGTCCTCGCCGGCGGCCGCCACGGGTTTAAAATAATCAGCCCCGAGCAGTTTGCCGGCACGTACCTTGAAAATGCCGAGGGAAAACCCCCCTGGCAGCTCTACGAGAGCGATGATATCCCGGTCGCGCCGGTCCGTGGTGACCGCTTTTTGCTGTTCCCCGATCTGCCGCAAGGCTAATAATTGATCCCGTAAGCGTGCTGCTTTTTCAAACTTTAAATCCCTGGCAGCCAGTTGCATCTCTTTTTCCAGCTTTTTTAAAAGAGGGGACATCCGCCCCTCCAAAAAAAGGGCGACCTGTTCCACGACCGCCATATATTCACGGGGCGGCAAATCCCCGCGGCAAGGCGCCAAACAGCGTTTAATCTGGTAATTCAGGCAGGGGCGGCCCCTTGCTTCCCCGGCCTGCAGGGGTTGGCGGCAGCTACGCAGGGGAAAAAGTTTTTTGATGAGCCGCACCGTTTCTTTCACCGCCCCTGCTTTGCTGTACGGACCAAAATATCTGTAGCCTTGGCCTTCAACCCGGCGGGCCACCTCCAGGCGGGGAAAGGGTTCCTGCATGCTCAGGCGCAGATAAGGGTAATGTTTGTCGTCCTTGAAGCGGACGTTGTAGCGGGGAACATGCGCTTTGATCAGGTTGGATTCCAACATAAAAGCCTCTTCTTCATTGTCTGTGACAATAAACTCCAGCGAGGTGATCTTCTCCACCAGCATTTTTAAGCGCGGCAAAGAAGAGGCGTTTTTTAGAAAATAGGAGCGGACACGCTGGCGGAGATCCAGCGCCTTGCCGACATAAATGATCTCCCCTTTTTGGTCTTTAAATAAATAAACCCCGGGCTGCCGGGGCAACTCCAAGGTTTGTGCTGCCAACCGTTCCCGCCGATCCTGTTCCTCCAGGGCCGGCTGCTGCTCTTGAGCCTCCCCGGCGGGCCGTTCAGCCCCTCCGGCCAGTTGTTCCCTTTTTTCCCCGTTCAAAACCGCCCACCTCCCTGTGCCTCCCGCCCTTCACAAAAAGAAGCTCCAGCCCCAACTCCAGCTTTTTTCCTTGATCTCGCCACCAGTTTTGTTTCCGGCCCCGGCTTCATTTCCGATCCCGGCTTCATTTCCGGCCCCGGCTTCATTTCCGGCCCCGGCTTCATTTCCGATCCCGGCCCCGGCTCTATTGCCGGGCCCGGTCTCAATTTCAACAGTTCTAAGCGCCGCGCCCTGATTTAGGTGCAGAGGAAGCGGTTGCCTTTCGCCCCGGCCCCAATCTCAACAGCTTTTTGCGCGGCGCCCCCGTTGCCGGCAGGGTTTAAAATTTTCTTCAGGAACTGACCGGTATAAGAAGACCCCGCCCCGGCCAGTTCTTCCGGGGTGCCCTCCGCTACTATTTCGCCGCCCCGTTCACCACCCTCCGGGCCCAGATCGATGATATAATCCGCCCGCTTAATCACATCGAGGTTGTGTTCGATTACAATAACCGTATCCCCGTGATCGCGCAGGCGCTCCAAGACATCGAGCAATTTTTTGATATCATCGGTGTGCAGCCCGGTAGTGGGCTCATCTAAAATATAAAGCGTTTTCCCCTCGCTGCGGCGGAAAAGTTCGCTGGCCAGCTTCACTCGCTGTGCTTCGCCACCGGAGAGGGTTGTGGCCGGCTGCCCGAGGCGAATATAGCCCAAACCAACGTCGGCCAGGGTCTGCAGGCGGCGCTGGATGCGGGGGATATGCTGGAAGAAGGCCAGGGCCTGGCAGACGCTCATCCCCAGCACATCGCTGATATTTTTTCCCTTGAAAGCTATCTCCAAGGTCTCCCGGTTATAGCGTTGGCCTTTACAAACCTCGCAGGGCACATAAACATCCGGTAAAAAATGCATCTCAATGCGCAGGATTCCATCGCCGCGGCAGGCTTCGCAGCGGCCTCCTTTGACATTAAAACTAAACCGCCCCGGTTTATAACCCCGCATCTTGGCCTCCGGCGTCTGGGAAAAAAGTTCCCGGATCCCGTCAAAAACGCCCGTATAGGTGGCCGGGTTGGAACGGGGAGTGCGGCCAATCGGCGCCTGATCGATTTTCACCACTTTTTTCAGGTGTTCCAGCCCTTTTATCGCCAGGTATTTCCCGGGTTTCCCCCTAGCCCGGTGCAGCTTCATGGCCAGGGCTTTGGCCAGCACCTCGTTCACCAGGCTGCTCTTCCCTGAACCGGAAACACCGGTTACGCAGGTAAAAAGCCCCAAAGGGAAGCGGACGTCGATCTCTTTAAGGTTGTTGGCCGCCGCCCCCCTGATCTCCAACCAGCGCTCCCGCGGTTTTTGCCGCGCCGCCGGCAGGGGTATAGAACGCCTCCCCGCCAGGTAATCACCCGTAATCGAAGCCGGCGACAGCATTATCTCCCGCGGGGAGCCGGCAGCAACGATATAACCGCCTTCCTCCCCCGCGCCCGGCCCAACATCCACAATATAATCCGCGGTGCGCATCGTCCCCTCGTCATGTTCGACGACGATCACCGTATTGCCCAGGTTGCGCAGCCTGAGCAACGTCCGCAAGAGGCGGTTGTTATCCCGCTGGTGCAAGCCGATACTGGGTTCGTCGAGAATATAAATGACCCCCGTCAAGCCGGAACCAATTTGCGTGGCCAGGCGGATCCGTTGTGCCTCCCCGCCCGACAAAGTCGCCGCCCCACGGTCAAGAGTCAGGTATTCCAGGCCCACATCGAGCAGAAAACCAAGCCGTTCCGCTATTTCTTTGAGGATTTGCCGGGCAATATAAGCTTCCTTTTCCGGCAGAGAAAGTTGCGCCAGAAAGACCTGCAATTTTTCCACAGTAAGCGCTGTCAACTGGGCAATATTTTTATCCCCAACGGTGATTGCCAGGCCGGCTTCCTTTAAACGGGCACCCTGGCAGCGTGAACAAAGTTTGCTGCTCATGTAACCGGACAGCTCCATCCGGCTTCCATCGCTCGCCGTTTCCTTATAGCGTTTGGCTAGAAGATGGAGCACGCCGGGAAAGGCCCGGCGGTAAGTTTTAGTCCGGCCGCGATAAGGGCTGCGGTAACGGAAATCAATGATTTCCGGCGCACCGTAAAAAATCAGCTCCTTCTCCCCCTTTGTATAATCCCCGAAGGGCTTGTTTAGGTCCAAAGCAAAATGTTGGGCAAATGACTCCATGAATTGCATATAATATCCCCGGTGTACCCCCCAGGGGTGGATGGCCCCTTCCGCAATGGAAAGTTCCGGGCTGGGAACAACCAGCTCCGGATCAAAATCCAGCGTAACCCCCAGGCCGCCGCACTGGGGGCAGGCACCATAGGGGCTGTTAAAGGAAAAAAGGCGGGGCGTAATCTCTTCAAAACTAAAACCGCATTGAATACAGGCAAAACTGGTGCTGAAATACTGATCTGCATCGTTCGCCTGCACCAGCACGAGCCCGTCACCCAACTCCAGCGCCGTTTCCAGGGAATCGGCAAGGCGGGTTTCCAGCCCCGGCCGGACAATCAGGCGGTCGATCATAACCTCGATGTCGTGTTTTTGCGTCTTGGAAAGGGAAATTTCCTCCTCCAAATCCCGTATTTCCCCATCAATGCGGACGCGCACGTAACCTTTTTTGCGCAATTCCGTGAAAAGTGCGCTGTATTCTCCCTTTCGCCCGCGCACCAGCGGCGCTAAAATATGCAGCCGCGTTTTTAAGGGGAGGGCGAGCAGTTGATCCACGATCTGCTGCACGGTTTGTCCGCTGATCCGTTCCCGGCAATGGGGACAATGGGGCTGTCCAATGCGTGCAAACAAAAGACGCAGGTAGTCATAGATCTCCGTCACCGTTCCCACCGTGGAGCGGGGATTTTGGGAGGTCCCTTTCTGGTCAATGGAGACTGCCGGGGAGAGGCCGGCAATAAAATCCACATCCGGTTTATCCATCTGCCCTAAAAATTGCCGGGCATAAGCCGAAAGGGACTCCACGTAGCGCCGCTGCCCTTCGGCGTAAATCGTATCAAAAGCCAGCGAGGATTTACCAGAACCGCTCAAGCCGGTAATGACCACCAGATTATTGCGGGGGATCTCCAGATCAATATTTTTTAGGTTATGCTCCCGCGCTCCTTTGATCACGATTTTATTCATGTTCACTACATCCATCCCTGCTATGTCGTCCATCTTTTCTCCGTCCCCCCCATCAGCATGTTAGTTCATCCCTGCCGTTAGATTGCCGGCCCCTGTTCCGTTTACAAGGTTGCCCTGATTGGCCGCCGGCCCGGCGCTTTTAAGCAAGCCCCAAAGGAACATCTGTTCAGCACGGCATTCACCCTGCGGCCGGCCTAGCCTGTTGCTTCCCGCAAAGCTGGAGCCGGTCCTGTATTACGAGCTACGTATCAGCCCTGCAGCCGGCCTAGCCTGTTGCTTCCTGGCGGGGTGCTTGAGCCCATTTTTTGCCCATGGCCCGGATTTCAAGGATAAGATCCCGCAACTCCGCCGCCCTTTCGAAATTCAATTGCTTGGATGCTTCCCGCATCTCCTTCTCCAGACGGCGGCAAAGGTTTTCCCGTTCTTTTTTGCCCAGGGCCCGCACACCTTCAGCAGAGATATACTCCGCCGCCTCCTCGCAAACCTTCGTCGCTTCCAGGGGTGCCCGGATCCCTTTGACAATCGAGCGAGGTGTAATCCCGTGTTCCTGATTGTGAGCCACCTGTTTTTCACGGCGCCGCTCCGTCTCCGATATGGCCGCCTGCATCGACGGGGTCATCCGCTGGGCGTACATGATGACTTGCCCGTGAAGGTGCCGCGCCGCACGCCCCGTCGTCTGGATCAAAGAGCGTTCCGAGCGCAGGAAACCCTCTTTATCCGCATCCAAAATGGCCACCAGAGATACCTCCGGCAAGTCGAGCCCCTCCCGCAGGAGGTTGATGCCGACGAGAACATCAAATTCCCCCAGGCGCAAGCCGTAGACGATCTCCATCCGTTCCAGGGCGTTGATATCGGAATGCATATAACGCACCTTGAGACCCATTTCCCGGTAATAATCGGTCAGATCCTCGGCCATCCGCTTGGTCAAGGTTGTAACCAGCACGCGTTCCCCGAGGGCCACCCTTTTCAGAATCTCTCCGTAAAGATCCTCCACCTGCCCCTCCACCGGGCGAACGAGGATCTCCGGATCGACCAGTCCGGTGGGCCTGATGATCTGCTCCACCACCTGGCAACTGTTTTCCATCTCATAAGGCCCCGGCGTAGCCGAAACATAAACCGCCTGGCTCACCAGTTGCCTGAACTCGTCGAACTGCAGCGGCCGGTTGTCCAGCGCCGATGGCAGGCGGAACCCATGTTCCACGAGTGTTTTTTTGCGGGCATGATCCCCCGCATGCATGCCGCGAATCTGGGGGATGCTGACATGCGATTCATCGACAAAAAGCAGGAAATCCTGCGGGAAATAATCTAAAAGGGTATAGGGCCTGCTGCCCGGAGGACGCCTGTCCAGGTGACGGGAGTAATTTTCAATGCCGCTGCAAAACCCCAGTTCTTGCATCATCTCCAAGTCATAATTGGTGCGCTGTTCCAGGCGCTGCGCCTCCAGTAGTTTCCCGGCCGCCCGCAGTTTTTTTAACTCTGCAGCCAGCTCCTCCTCGATACTCTGCACGGCGGCGCGCAGGCGGTCCTGGCCCGTAACATAGTGCGAAGCCGGGAAAATAGCCACATGTTCACGTTCGCCAAGCACCTTGCCCGTTAAAAGATCGATCTCCCGCAGCCGCTCGATCTCATCGTCAAAAAACTCCACCCGCAAGGCTGCATCCGTATAAGAAGCCGGGAAAATCTCTAATACTTCCCCGCGAAGGCGGAAGGTGCCTCTTTGAAAATCATAATCATTGCGCGTATATTGAATAGCTACCAGCTTGCGCAAGATCTCCTCGCGGCTTTTTTGCATCCCGGCGCGCAATGAAAGAACCTGCTCCCCGTATTCCACAGGCGAGCCTAAACCGTAGATGCAGGAAACACTGGCCACGATAATTACATCCCGCCGCTCAAAGAGAGCGCTGGTAGCCGAGTGCCGCAACTTGTCGATCTCCTCGTTGATGGAGGCATCCTTTTCAATGTAAATGTCCGCCTGTGGGATATACGCCTCTGGCTGGTAATAATCGTAATAACTGATAAAGTATTCCACAGCGTTGTGCGGAAAAAATTCCTTAAATTCGCTGCAAAGCTGTGCCGCCAAGATTTTGTTCGGGGCCATGACCAGCGTAGGCCTTTGCAGGCGGGCGATAATGTTGGCCATAGTAAAAGTCTTGCCTGAGCCGGTCACACCCAATAAGACCTGGTGCGGCAAACCATCCTGCAACCCCCGGGTAACCGCTGCAATAGCCGGCGGCTGATCCCCCTGCGGGGTAAATTCCGCTACCAGTTGAAAACTGCCCATGATGCCACAACCCTTCCTCTTTTCTCCGAATGTGATCCGATCAAAATATTATACCACATTAGAAGGCAAAGTAACAAAAAGCTGAACAGCAAGGATCGTGTCAAGCCACTGTAGATTTTTGTGTCAGGGGGACGGGGGTATTGACACAGTGTGTGTCAGGGGTGTGTCAGGGGGACGGGGGTGTTGACAGTGTGTCAAGGGGACGGGGGTGTTGACACAGTGACCTTCAATTGTAAATTGACTTTTACGTATATACGGGTATATACCCGGGTGGTCGGTAAAAATAAAGTAAACTTAGAAGAGGTGACCGCAATGAAGACCAAATTGGCTAATTGGGGCAATAGTGCAGCTATTCGCATACCGAAAACAATATTAAAGAAACTAAAGATCGACAGTAATAACTTTGAAAACATCAGTTTTTACCTCGACATTGAAGGGGAAAAATAATCCTTAGAAAAAACCGGGGAAAAACAAAATTTGAACTCATGGCAGAACAGGCCCCAGGAGAAAAAATAAATCCAAAACCGGACCTGGACTGGAGCGGCCCCATTGGAAAAGAAATATGGTAAAAACCGGGGATAAAGCGGGTAAAAGTAATTATTACAATTTAGAATGCGGGGATATTATCAAGATTTATTTTTCACCATCTCAAGGGCATGAACAAAAAGGTTGCCGGCCTGGGCTGGTCATATCTGATCCCATTACTCAAAAAGAACTCAATGGCCTGGTAACGGTAGCACCAATTACCGGTTCGACCAGCACCTTTTTTACCAGGGTAAATCTGGATAAATATAACATTCGAGCCAAGGGCGACATCCTGGTAGATCAAATAAAGGTTTTGGATCTAAGTGAAAGGCGGTATACATTTATAGAAAAAGCACCCCAAGAGGTGCTGAACAGATGCAATCTCATCTTTAATGCTATTTATGAGCAGGGGGTGTGACAGAGGGACGGGGGTATTGACACATAGGGAACTTAAAGCTTGCTACAGGCTTCGCCACGCCCCGTCCTATCCCGAAAATGCATGCTGGAAGTATTTTTATCCCTCCGCTAGCGCCACCCCAAAGGGCTGGCATGGGAGTCTGCCCTGAAAGAGGAGTTTTAAACGTTTTCATATCTCTGATGGTGCCGCTGCTTGAAAGCAACATGGAGGTCTATCCCGAAAACATCAGCTATAGTCAATACAAAACCTTTTGCGATAAACCAGCCTATTCTTTTTCCAGCACGAGCACGCCCGGCGGGCTATCCACCGGTATACGGCATATCTCGCCGAAGCCTTTTTCTTGTTGTTCGATCTCCGGCACGATGTAGCGGCCAATGTCCTGCAGGGACTTACCCAACTGCTGTATTTTCTGCTGCATCTGGTAACCCATTTCCCGGAGCTTGATTACGTTTTGCTCCAAAACTACTCTTTTCTGCATTATTTCCTGCTTTAAAAGGGGGTTTCCGGCATAGATACCCTGCAGCCCCTGGCCGGCGCCCGCTTTCTCCTCAAATTGGGAAAGGCTCCCGGTCAGCGCCCCCTGTAAAACTAGCTGCTCCTCCATAATCTTTTGTAAGCCGTCCAGCAAGGTTTGCTGCTGTAACTGCAGCGTAATTAAAATCTGTTCCAGTTTATAACGATTCTGGCGCAAATCGTTAAGGAAACGATCCTGTTTTAAGTCAATATCATCGGTTCCCAGCATAACCCAGCTCCTATTTTATGTTAACTTCTTTTAGGCAGTTTTATTTGTTGTGCCGTTTTTCTTGTGTGTCAGAGGGACGGGGGTATTGACACACTGTGTCATGTATCATGTATTTATCAGAAGGACGGGGGCACACATACTTGTAACATGCCACACCTGGCCAAAAATCTGGCTTCTGTCGCTATTTTAACCTAAGACCGTATAAATATGCAAAATATGAATAGCTAATTTCCCAACCGAGCGTCAAAAAGTAACAAAGGAAAATTGTTAAGGAGACGGCAAGTTGTACGAAAACCGTAAAAAATCGAAAGCTTTTTAAAAGGAGCGTGTCAGAGGGGCGGTAGACTGTGAAAATATTATTTTTGGCGAATTATTTGCCCACTTAAATGCTATTTTCAAGGTATTTTTAGGAATGGGCATGTGAGATATTTTGATTTTTTAACGCATTACCCCACTTTTTGAAAAGGCTCTTAGTTTTTTGTGGTTTCACACAGTTTGTCCATCGGTTTGTCCATTTCACACAGTCTGACGGAGGTTTTATTACACATTCACTTACTCAAAATTGACTGTCTCAATCTTTCCAGTCCCACCAGTTTTTTTTACCGTCTGGCAAAACGCCATCATTGTCAGCATAACATACTGCCAGGCGATAACAGTAAAGCGCGCACCGATCCACAGTACAGCCTTGTGCAAGGCAGTCCTTGGCATATATTTCATCAGGACTTTGCCCTTTAAGTGAATCGATGTTTGAGTAACCCGCCTTTATCAGATGTTCTGCCATATTTTTCCCAACCCCCGGGATTTTCATCAATTCTGATTTCATCAATTGCCCTGCCCCTCCAATTCATGCCAGACAAAACGTATGCACAAAATCAACGTATGCATAAAATCAAAATAAAAATATTACAGAATGTGTCACTACCCCCGTCCCCTTGACACACACACAGAATGTGTCACTACCCCCGTCCCCTTGACACACGCCGGAGGAAGTTTTTCCACAAGGAACTTTGTTTAATCTCCACAAAGGCACTGGCCAATCTGTCGGGAGCAAAGATCAGGCCGACCTGGCTTGCCGGCAAAGGATCCAGTTGCACTGTTAAATCAAGCTCCCGCCCGCCTCTTCTTATTTTGAAAAGAAGGTGAAGGTAATTTAGCCGCACATTATGTCCGAAATCCGCTTCAGAGCTGATTGGTTCACCGTTCACCTGTAAAAGCCGATCGCCGACCTCCACGCCGGCCTTTTGAGCCGGCGAACCTGGAAAAACGGCCAAAACTTTTAAACCATCCCCCGCCCCGGCCCGAAAAAGTGGCCGCCCGGCAAATTCCTCCTCATTCCCCTTCTTGATAACCAGTTCATGCCCCAGTGGTGCAAAAAGGGCCGCCGGCAGGAGTGCTTCCGGCCTAAAAGCAGAAAGCACCGCCAGAGCAGAAAGCAGGATGCTATAAAAGGCCAAATTGCGCGCCGTCTTTTTTCTTTTATTATGTGGAAAACTGGAAAGGGCCAGATCCCCGTAACCCAAACCGGCCACCAGCGGCACCATCAGGTAGATGATTTGTTCTCCCCTGCCCGGGTGCAAAACCTCCCCCAGCAAAGGCCACCAGTCCGGCATGGGTATCCCCCCGATCAGGATATCCGCGCCTTCGGCCACAACCTGAGCCCACAGTCCGGCTAAAGGCAGGGGCCAAAAACGCTGCAGGCTATAACCGCCGACAACTTCCCCGCCCGGTTTTTTAAGATAAATGGGGCTGAAACCACGATGCCCGCTGAGATAAATTAAAAAAGATTCCGTCAGGTGTAAAATCCCAATGAGCGCCAGCAGGCCGGGCAGGTGA
The DNA here is from genome assembly GCA_964603615.1 of uncultured Desulfovibrionaceae bacterium. GTDB lineage: Bacteria > Bacillota > Dethiobacteria > DTU022 > UBA8154 > JAAZMI01. The sequence goes on along the minus strand of CAZRVU010000009.1, from coordinate 16,457 downwards.
ATCTGGGCAAGACCCCTGAAAAGCCCCACCTCCCCTAAAGCCGGCCACCAGGGCTGCAAAAACCGGATAGCCAGGGAAAAGGTAGCAATTAGCCCGCCGGCATAAGCAAAACATAGAAAACGGGGATTGATCAGCAACAATAAAATAGCCAGCGGCCAAAGATAGGCAATGCCGATGCTTTCGAGGGAAATACCCAATAGTAGGAGAAAAAAACTGCCGAAAACCCCTCCCAACAACCCGTAGCCGATGGAACAAATAACTTGCTGCCACAGAATATTGAAGGGCCGCCCAAAAAGTTTGTTTTCCATATGGATAGTGCGCCGGTACTGCGTCAGAACGATAATGACCACCAACCAGAAAAAGGGATTAAATAGCGCCATAAAAGTTGTTTTGGCCATTAAAACTAAAATATTCAACCAACCGGTCATCTTCCGCTCCCCCTTCCGGGGATGGATAAAGCGCCATTGGCATTGGCTGTTCCTGCTTCTTGTTTATTGTTTTGAAGCAGTTCCTGAGCAAAAAGCAGTTGCTGATCCACCGCGGCTGCCTTCTCCGCCAAGGCCAGGCGTAACCGTTCCCTGGTAGTATTGTCGAGCCTTCCGGAAGAAGGTACCCCCTGTTCCTTTTGAAAGCTCTGCAGCGCTGCCCGCGAAGCTTCATCCATTACGCCGGTGATCTTTAGATCGTACCCCAAAAAAGATAACATTGTTTGCAGCAGAAGGACCTTTTCCCCTGCCTCCCCCGGAGCAAGATCGCGAGGAACAGGCCGGTAGCGGAGATAATACTCCGGAGGCAGCTCGACCTCAAAATCCGGCTGCAAACCATGCCGGTGCAGATCATGCCCATCCGGTGTTAGATATTTGGCAATTGTATAACGCAACCCGCTCCCATCGCTAAGGTATTCCAAATACTGGACCGTAGCTTTGCCAAAGGTAGGCTGGCCCACTAGCAAAGCCCCTCCCCTGTCCTGCAGCGCCCCGGCAATAATTTCGGCGGCACTGGCCGAATATTCATTTACTAAGACGATGATCTTATAATCTGCGGGCCGGGCCCGGGAAAAATAGCGCTCTTTGACATTCCCTTCACGATCGACCACCCTGGTAATTTCACCGGAGGGCACGATCACTTCGCCGACGCGGATCGCCTCCTCCAGCAACCCCCCGGGGTTATCACGCAGATCGAGAATAAGGCCTTGCAGCCCTTTTTTCTCCATGGAAAGAAGCGCCGTTTCAAAATCTTCTCCCGTCCCCTGATCAAAACTGGTAATTTGAAGATAGCCGGTTCCTTTTTCCAAGAAACGGGCAAATACTGTATTCATCTCGATCTGGGCCCGGGTTATAGTCACTTCGATGGGCTCTTTTTCGCCGGTGCGCTGGATAACCACCTCCACCGCTGTCCCGCTAGGGCCCCGCAAAAGGCGCGCCGCGGCCTGAAGGTCCATCCCGCTCATACTTTGGCCCTCCACCTCCACGATATGATCTCCCGGCAGCAAACCACAGTACTGGGCCGGTGAATCATCGGTAACCCGGACGATCAGTATCTCTCCCTCATCCTCCACGATCTCAACTCCAATCCCGCTAAGAGAGCCGGTGGTTTGAATGAGCATCTCCTCCAAACTCTCCTGGTTGAGATAAGATGTATAGGGATCGTCCAGGGAGCGGAGCATGCCCTCCAAAGCCCCCTGCAGCATCTTTTCCCGATCTACAGGCTGAAAATATTTTTCGTCCAGGAGGTCCCATACCTCCCAAAAAAGTTTCCCCTCTTCCCTTTCCCGGGCCGCACCCAAAGCCGGTGAAAAAAAGAAAGAGCGGGTAAAAAGATATGTTGCTATGTTACTTATAAGCAGTAAACACAGCAACATAATGATCAGTTCCCGTCGCTTCATGGGAAACACCATCTTTCCATTATTAAGGCTTTCCATCGGCGTTGTAAGACCCCTCCCCTGGCACCCGCAAGCACGGGCTCAGGACAAAGATATTATGCGCCAATTAAAATGTGACCACCCCATAACTTATTATACCTTTATGCTAAGGAAAATACCAGATAGACCAAAACTGTATAAAAACTGCATACTTTTAAACAGTAGCGTAGCATCATTTATAACCAGGATCATGAAATAGCTGGCACTTTGTAACCTTCGAAACCCGTTTGTTTAAATGAACCCCTCACCACGTTAGGCGTTAATTAAAGATAACCCATGGGGTTCTGGCGGGTGCCGTTGACCCGTACTTCAAAATGCAGGTGCGGGCCCGTGCTGGAACCGGTCGAACCAACCAGCGCAATATTTTGCCCCCGTGCTACTTCCTGGCCGGGTGCCACCAGCAAAGTATGGCAATGGGCGTAAACCGTAGTCAACTCCTGGCCATGAGCAATAATGACCAGCCTGCCGTAACCATAGGTCAGACTACCATTTAAACCGGCATAGATCACGACACCATTATCTGCCGCCCGGATATAGACAGGATTACCGTTATAATTGGGGGATCCGGGCCAGCGCGTGCGCGGGATACCAATATCCACGCCACCATGAAATTCGCCCGGCTGGCGGGTGATGGGATTGACCCGCGTACCGTAGCCGGAGGTTATCCAGGAACTTCCATATTCGGCCAGGGGCCACAATAATTTGCCGGAAGGCGTATATTGCCCCGTCTGGCTGCGCATCTCCTCTTGCAACTGCCGGATCAGCGTTTCAATCTTTTTAGCTTCCTGTTCTAACTCGCGAATAGCCTTTTCTTGTGCTTCAATATTTTCCTGCACCACGCCAAGGAGCTCTTCCCTGGCAGCCTGCTGCTTGCTCAGCTCTTCCTGGTTTTTTGCCCGTTCTGCTTTCAATTCTTGCAAATCAGCCTTTTCTTCTTCCAACTTCTCTTTCGCAGCCTCAATAATCATTTTTTCTGCAAAAGCTTGTTCCAAGAGATCCAGATCGTTTTCCGCAATTAATTTTAAATCGTTGAGCCTGGTAATAAACTCGGCAAAACTATTCACTTCAAAAAGAACCTCTAGATACCCTGCATCGCCCTTTTCATAGATGGCCCTCAAACGCTTTTTGAGAAAAGCATCCCTGACCTTAATCTGTTCTTCGGCCTCCGCCAGCTCTTGTTCCTTCAGCCTGATATTCACCGTCATCTCCTCGATATCCCTTTCGAGGCGGTTTAATTCCTGCTGCAAAGTTTGCAGGCGGTTTTCCAGACTGGCCAGGTCGGACTCCAATTTTTTTTCTTCGCTCTTGAATTCGGACAGCTTTTCCCCCCGGGCTTTTATATTATCCTCCAACCGTCCCAGTTGCTGCTGCGATTCTTTGATTTTCTCTTCCAGAGGAGAAGCATACCCGGTCAAAATGAAGGTGGAAGCAATGAACATGACCAGCAAAGCAATGAAAATACGACGGGATTTAGCAGAAAACATCCCCGACAACCTCCTTTAAAAAATGAACAAATGATCCTTTAAAATGTAATACTGATTCCACTGCAAAAAATACATTCTGCTGCATAAAACGAAATTTGCCCGGGCGGGGCTGGGGCGGGAGCTGTAAAAATCAGCCCATGAAGACGCCACAATTTTGAAGCAAAAATGGCCGGACGCCACTTTTAGGACCTTTTGAAGAGGATGTTCAATCGGCCCGGGTGAAAAATTGTCAGTCGAAGGGATGCCGATTGCAGCGAACACCTTGCAAATAGAGTTTATGCAGTAGAATCAATATTTTAATGCTTTATACCTTTAAAAACCGCCGGACGGAGATCGTGCTGCCGATAATCCCCAGGGCCACGCCCAGGGGAATTAGAATCCTGGTGATCCCCTCCATAATCTTCTCCGGCGGCAGCAGCGACACGAAGTAGATATTGCTCTGCATCCACAAAGCTGCCGCCTGATAACCATAAAAGATGACCACCACAGGTAGGATCGCACCAATCAAACCAAGAATGAGGCCTTCAAAAAGAAAAGGCCAACGAATAAACCAGTCCGTGGCGCCCACATATTTCATAATCATAATTTCTTTGCGCCGGAGGAATACAGTCAGGCGGATCGTGTGTGCAATCAAAAAAATCGTCGTCACCGCCAACCCGGACATAAAAACCAGGCCGATCCAGCGAATCAACCCTGTAAATTGAAAAAGGGGCTCGACAACACCGCTGCCATAATCCACATCGGCAACTCCCGCGTAAGATTTAATATCCAGGGCCACAGTTGAGATCTCTTCCGGAACTATAGTCCGCAATTCGTAAGAATCCCGCAAGGGATTGTCTTCCGGTTCTTCATATCCATCCAACAAACTGGAGCGATCGCCCAGTTTTCCCTTCAAACGCTCCATAGCCTCCGCCCTGTTCACAAACCGCACTTCCGTCAAATCGGGATGCGTTACTAACTTCCCATGCAGCTCCGCCCTCGTTTTTTCGCTGGCTCCCTCATCGACGTAAAGTACAATCTGCACCTGCTCTTTGAGATCATGGGTGACGAGGTCAACGTTAAAGCTCAGCACAACAAAACTGCCTAAAATAAGCAATGTGATGGAGACTACCCCCATGGAGGCAATGCTCATCCAGCCGTTGCGTGCAATATTTTTCAAGGCCTCCCCCAAAAAATAAAAGAGGCTCCTAATATGCATGGTAAACCCCTCTTTCCCGATCACTGACTACGCGGTTGTCTCCCAACACCACAACCCGTTTCTGGAAATAATCCACCAGATCCTTGGCGTGAGTGGCTACCACGACGATCGTTCCCCGGATATTAATATCGCGAAACAATTTCATAATCTCCATGGATGTAGCCGGATCCAGGTTACCTGTAGGCTCGTCCGCTAAAACAACAGCCGGGCGGTTGATGATGGCCCGTGCCACACAAACCCTTTGTTGTTCACCGCCTGAAAGTTCGCCCGGATTTTTCAGGGCTTTCCCTTTTAAACCGACCATTTCCAGCACCAAAGGCACCCTTTTATTCACCTCGCGGTTTGAGATACCGGTCACCCGGAGGGAAAAAGCAACATTTTCAAAGACATTGCGATCTTCGAGAAGACGAAAATCCTGAAAAACCATGCCGATATTGCGCCTTAAATAAGGAATTTCCCGCTTACGCAAGCGCGCCAAATCCCGCCCAAATACTTTTATTAAGCCCCTGGTAGGCATAATTTCCCGCAAAAGGAGCCTTAAAAGAGTCGATTTACCTGCCCCGCTAGGGCCGACAATAAAAACAAATTCGCCGCGATCAATCGTCAAATTAATATCTTCCAGGACATAAACATCGTTATCAAATTGTTTATAGAGGTGGTGTATTTCGATCATATGTGATAATCTCCTGCCGTTCTACAGGGATGTTAGAAAAAACAGCTTAAAATACAAAATAAGTAAATAGATAATTCGTCATGATTTGCTAAAAACCCTTTTTTCCCTGAAAAAAAACGACCAGGATGTCTGAAAATTAAGTAAAGAAAAATAAAGGGGGGTTACCCCCGCCGGCGCGGCTAACAAAAAACTATGTTCCCGCATTCTATAACGGGGAAGTGCGAAAGCCGTATCAATACCGCCAGGTTCCCTATGTTATAGATCCTGTAATGATAACGATGAAGCTAGGGCCAGATCTGCCAAGAATTCCAAGCATTACAGCATTTTCAGACTGGCATCATTATATATTCCAGATCTATTCCGGAGATCCAGGAAGAAAAGAACCGGCAGGGGAATTTCCCGTTTTATGCACATTGCAATTGTTATTTACAGGTAAAACTAGTCTTTTTTCTCCAGCCAGGGCATCATGGCACGCAGTTCCCGGCCCACTTTTTCGATTAAGTGCCCCGCTTCTTTCCGCCTCAAAGCTGTAAAACGGGGACGGTTTACGCTAAATTCCGTAATACATTCCTGGGCAAAAGAGCCGTCCTGCACCTCTAGCAAGATTTTTTTCATCTCCGCCCGCACCCTCTCATCTACGATCCGCGGGCCGCGGGTCAGATCGCCATATTCGGCAACATCGCTTACGGAATAACGCATCCCGGCCAGTCCGCCTTCATAGATCAAATCGACAATCAGTTTCAGTTCGTGCAGGCATTCAAAATAAGCAATTTCCGGCTGGTAACCCGCTTCTACCAGCGTATCAAAGGAGGCCTTGATCAAAGCCGTAACGCCCCCGCAAAGAACGGACTGCTCGCCAAAAAGATCCGTTTCCGTCTCCTCCTGGAAAGTGGTGGCGATAACTCCGGCACGGGTACAACCCAGGCCTTTAGCATAAGCCAGGCCCTTTTGGAGGCACTGGCCCGTATAATCCTGATGCACGGCAATCAAAGCCGGCACGCCCTTCCCCTCCTCATACATGCGGCGAACAAGGTGGCCGGGGCTTTTCGGTGCAACCATGAAGACATCCACATCTGCCGGGGGCACAACCTGGTTAAAAATGATATTAAAACCGTGGGCTACAGCCAAAGCTTTTCCGGCGGTGAGATGTGGCCGCACATCTTGTTCAAAAACCGGTGGCTGATCGCTATCACTTAAAAGCATCATGATCACCCCGGCCTCTGCCGCAGCTTCCCGGGCCGTCTTTACTTCCAAGCCATCTTGTTCCGCTTGAGACCATTTGGCACTGCCGGGGCGAGCAGCAACCACCACGCTGAGGCCGCTAGCCTGCAAATTCTGGGCATGGGCATGACCCTGGCTGCCATAGCCGAGGATAGCAATTTTAACCTCTTTTAAGTAAGATAGATCCGCATCTTTGTCGTAATAAACTACTGCCATTTTATTGCCCGGCGTAAAAGTATGAAATATGAATTTCCTTCAAATTCTCCCATAAATTTCAGTTTCGCGCCACGGTAGCAGGGGGTGCCACCCCCACAACCACAACCGGGCGTCCTGCTAAAAAAGGGAGATAAACAGGAGAACGTTTCAACACGATCCTCCTCAAGTTTTCCTTTTACAACCAGGCTTTACACCTCCTGACATTATTTAGGGTAATTTTTTGAAAGAACCTCTACAAAAGCACCTCCAACCATTATTATGCCAAAAAAGCAGGCAATAAAATTGGTGAAGATAATATTTCGACAGGATGCCCGGCAATACCTGCTAAAAAAAATATTAAGGCAATATAAATTTGCAATATTTTTCTATAAAGCATAAAAAAAGAGCTTTTTCCGTAGAAAAAGCTCCGGGATTGATCACGCTTAACACACGCTTAACCTTTTTTCAACAACAGCCATACATTTGCAGGATAGTGTGTCAATACCCCCGTCCCCTTGACACACCCTTGACACATAGTGTGTCAATACCCCCGTCCCCTTGACACAGCGGCTACCTTTTTTTCTGCAGGGCAGTTTTGCCCGCTGCCACCAAATTCTCCGCTGTCAGCCCATATTTCTGTAAAAGTGCCTCCGGTGAACCGGATTCGCCAAAAGTATCTTGAACACCCACCCTCACTACCGGTACGGGATATTCCCCGGCCAAAACCTCCGCTACCGCTCCCCCCAGCCCGCCGATGATACTATGTTCTTCGGCGGTGACGATCGCCCCCGTTTGCTGTGCCACCTTAACTAAAAGATCCTCATCCAAAGGTTTGATCGTGTGCATATTGATGAGCGTAGCCTGCAGCCCTTCCCGGGCCAGCATTTCAACCGCTTGCCAGGCAACTCCGACCATAAATCCCGTAGCCACAAAAGCAAGGTCCCGCCCCTCCCTTAAGATCTGGGCCTTGCCCAGCTCAAAAGGCAGTTCTGCAGGGACGGCCCGGGGAACTTTAGGCCGGCCCAAACGCAAATAAACCGGCCCCGTATGCCGGGCCACCGCCTCCACAGCCTGACGGGTCTGCGGGGCATCGGCTGGAACGACCACGGTCATATTGGGCAGGACACGCATCAAGGCAATATCCTCCAGGGTTTGGTGGGAAGCCCCATCTTCCCCCACAGTTAAACCGGCATGAGAAGCCGCAATCTTAACATTTAAGTTCGTATAAGCAACCGCATTGCGCACCTGATCGTAGGCCCGGCCGGTGGCAAAAACACCGAAAGTGCTCACAAAAGGAATAAAGCCACAGGCCGCCAGGCCTGCCGCCGTGCCGATCATGTCCGCTTCGGAGATCCCCATATTAAAAAACCGCAACGGAAACTCCTCCGCAAACAGCACCGTGCGCGTTGATTTGGAAAGATCTGCATCTAAAACGACAATTTTATCCAGGCGCCTCCCCAATTCACGCAAGGTTTCGCCGTAAGCTTCTCTGGTAGCTATTTTTTCTGTCATAGCAGCCCCCTCCGTTTCAGTTCAGTTTTCCAGCTCTGCCAGAGCTTGTTTGTATTCTTCTTCGTTCGGTGCCCGTCCATGCCAATCGATCTGGTTTTCCATAAAAGAAACCCCCTTGCCTTTGACCGTATGGGCAATGATCATGGTTGGCGCCCCCTTATTCAGATGTGCCCTGCGAATCGTCTCCAGCAACGAAGCATAATCATGACCGTCCACTTCCAACGTGTGCCAGCCGAAAGACCGCCATTTTTCAGCAACAGGCTCCAGTGACATCACGTCACGGTGCCAGCCGTCGATCTGCAAACCATTATAATCCAAAAAGGCAGTTACATTATCCAAACGGTAGTGTGCAGCAGTCAAAGCGGCTTCCCAGATCTGGCCCTCTTGGATCTCCCCGTCACCCAAAATCACATAGACCCGCCGCCGCACCTGCTCCAACCGGGCAGCCAGCGCCATACCGTTGGCCGCAGAAAGGCCCTGGCCCAGCGAGCCTGTGGACATCTCCACTCCAGGGATCTTGCGCATATCGGGATGCCCCTGCAGCGGGGAACCTACCTGGCGCAGGCTTTTAAGATGTTCGGCAGGGAAAAACCCGCGGTCGGCTAAAACAGCATAAAGAGCCGGGCAGGCATGTCCCTTGCTTAAAACCAACCTATCCCGGCGCGGATCGAGGTAGTTTTGAGGATCGACCTGCATCACTTTGTAATATAAAATCACCAGAATATCCACAACGGATAGCGACCCTCCGGGATGTCCGGAACCGGCCCGGTAAATCATGGTCAGGACATCACGGCGCAACTGTTTGGCCTTCACTCTTAGTTCTTCAATAACAGCAGCCGAAATTGCTGGCAATTCTTTTCCCTCTTTTCCCTGGTTATTTTACAGCATCGTGTGGTTTAAAACCTTCGCCCAATACTTCCCCGGCATTGCTGACAATAATAAAAGCCTGCGGGTCGATTTCCCGGACAAGGCTTTTCAGGCGGGTGAGCTGGGATTGGGCTACGACACAAAGAATAATGCCTTTTCCTTCCCCCGAAAAAGCGCCCCGCCCTTCTAAAAAAGTTGCACCCCGCCCCAAATCCTCCATAATTTTCGCCGCTATGTTTTCCGCTTCTTTTTCGCTGATAATAAAAGCCGCCTTGGAAAAAAAGAATCCTTCCTGTACAAAGTCTATCACTTGACCGCTCACGAAAAGGGACAATAAAGCAAACAAGGCCACCTCCGCCCCGAAAATAAATCCGGCAGCGACGATAATGGCCAGGTCCGCACCGATCATGCTGTAACCGCTTTTCCAGCCCCAAAGGTAATTCATCAACTGGGCGATCAGCGCCGTGCCCCCCGTGGAGCCACGACAGCGGAAAACAATCCCCAGGCCTGTACCCAGGCCGATCCCGCCAAAAACAGAAGCCAGGAGCAGATCAGAGGTCAACGGGGGTACAAAAGTAAAAAGCTCCAACATTAACGGCAGCAGCAGCGTGCCCCCCAGGCTGTTGGCTACAAATCTCCACCCGCGGTAGCGCCAGGCCAAAATAAATAATGGAATATTACCGGCTAAAACGGTGAAGCCCACCGGAATTTCGTAGAGATGGAAAAAGATAATAGCCAGCCCGCTGACCCCTCCGGCCGCAATTTTATTCGGCACCAAAAATAGCTGGTAGGAAAGGGCCATCAGTGCTGTGCCTAAAATAATACCCGTAATTTCACCTAAATACTTCTTCCACATTTTTTATTTATTCTCCTGAAAAGGGCCTGTCAATCCATCAAGGTTGCCAGGGAAACCCCGCACAAAAGGCGGCTTCCGGGGCACTATGAAGAAGCGGCTTCTGAGGCACTATGCCGTAAATAAACCGCTAAAAAAAGATCGATCTCTCCATCCATCACTGCCTGGATATCCCCCATTTCTTCCCCGGTGCGATGATCCTTGACCAGCGCATAAGGATGAAAAACATAGGAGCGAATCTGGCTGCCCCAGGCAATCTCTTTCTGTTCGCCCCGCAGCACCTGCATCTTTTCCTTTTGTTCGCGTTGAGCACGATCCGCCAACCTGGCCAAAAGTATCCGCAGCGCTCTCTCCTTATTACTATGCTGCGAGCGTTCATTTTGGCACTGGACGACCAGGCCCGTGGGTAGATGTGTGATCCTTACCGCGGAATCGGTCGTATTCACATGCTGCCCGCCGGCGCCCCGGGCACGAAAAGTGTCGATCTTTAAGTCGTCAGGGTTAAGCTCCACATCCACGCCCTCTTCCACCTCCGGCAGCACATCTACAGAAGCAAAGGAGGTATGCCGCCGGCCACCGGTATCGAAGGGGGAAATGCGCACCAGGCGGTGCACGCCCCTTTCCGCTTGTAGAAAGCCATAGGCTTTCTCCCCTTGAATTAAAAAGGTAACGCTTTTAATCCCGGCCTCTTCCCCCGGTAAAATATCTAAAATCTCCGTCTTAAAACCTCTTTTTTCCGCCCAACGGGTATACATGCGCAGGAGCATCTCCGTCCAATCCTGGGCCTCGAGGCCCCCGGCACCCGGATGCAGCGCCAAAATGGCATTTCTATGATCGTAACGCCCCCTAAAAAGAAGCGCCAGCTCCTCCTTGTCCAGGAAAGTGGTAACCTCCTGCTGAAAGGCCCGGGCTTCCTGGAGGAACTCCGTCGCGCCTTCCTCACTTTGCAACTCCTTATAGACTTGTAGCGAAGCCTTCCACTCCGCCATTATCGCGTTCAGCCGGCCGTGGGCCTCCAGCCGCTCCTTGAGCTGCCCCAGCTCCTGCATGATCTTGGAGGCTTTAGCCGGGTTGTGCCAAAATTCGGGCTGCCCGGCCTCCTTTTCTAACTGTTGAACCCTTTTCCTAATTGTAGCGAGGTCAAAGAGACCTCCCCCATTCCTCAAACCTTTTGTATTGCCTGGACCACTCCGCTTGTTGTTCCGCCAACATCCTGGCCACCCCCTTAAAAATGGAACACCCCTACCGCTTATTTATTATTGACTCTACTGCCTAAACTCTATTTGCAAGGCGTGCGCTAAAATCAGCATCCCTTCGACTGACAATTTTGCCGGACGGCATCACTATTAAGCACCACAACATTTCTTATATTTCTTGCCGCTGCCACAAGGGCAGGGATCGTTGCGGCCTACTTTGTCCCGCCGCCGGGCGGGCGGCCGTCCCCGCACCGGGCCGGCAGCTTTTTTATCCCCCGCCGAAAAAGCCCCGCCGGCGCCACCGCTGCCGGCTGCTACACCCTCTGCCAGCAGGGGCGCTGTCGTCCGTTGTAGCGCTGGCGTCCGGCCAATTTTTAGGTGGAATAGAAGGCGGATAACATCTTCCTGGATAGAACGGATCATCTCTTGGAACATTTCGTAGGCTTCCATTTTATATTCGATCAAAGGATCCTGCTGGCCAAAAGAACGCAGCCAAACCCCCTGGCGCAGATCGTGCATCATATCGATATGGTCCATCCACTTGCTATCCACCGTCCGCAGCAGTACGACCCGCTCCAGCTCGCGCATGACCTCCGTGCCGATCTCCTCTTCCCGCTCCGCATAGCCGTCCTGCGCCCAGGTGAGCAGTTTTTCTTGCAGCTCTTCCGGCGTAAAGTCCTGCCAGTCCCCGCCGGGCAGGCTTTTGCCGGGCAAAAAAACCCTTTGAACATAGCTTTTAAGCCCCTGCAGATCCCCCTCATCTTCGTTGGTTCTGTCCCCTAAATAGAGCGCTAAGGCATTTTCCAGCACGTCGGAGATCATCTGCAGGATGCTAGCGCGCAGGTTTTCCCCTTCCAAAACCTGCCGCCGTTGCCGGTAGATAACCTCCCGCTGCTGGTTGAGGACATCGTCATATTCAAGGATGTGCTTGCGGATCTCAAAGTTGCGCCCCTCTACCTTCTTCTGGGCATTTTCGATCGCCCGCGAGATCATTGTGTGCTCGATAGGAACATCTTCCTCCAACCCGAGCCTCTCCATAATGCCGCTGACATTGTCCGAACCAAAAAGCCGCATGAGATCATCTTCCATAGAAATAAAAAAACGGGAGGAACCAGGATCGCCCTGGCGGCCAGACCGTCCCCGCAACTGATTATCGATGCGCCGCGCCTCATGCCTCTCCGTGCCGATAATCTGCAACCCGCCCGCTTCCACCACCCGTGCATATTCGGCGTCAGCCGTCTTTTTGTAGCGGTCATAAAGCTCCTGGTAAACCTGCCGGGCCTCCGCCACCTTTTCATCACAGGGCCCCAACTCGACGGCGCCAGCGATTACCGCCTGGGTATAACCGCGCCGGCGCAACTCCTGCCGGGCCAGGGCCGCCGGGTTGCCGCCAAGGACGATGTCGGTCCCGCGCCCCGCCATGTTGGTAGCAATGGTCACCGCCCCGGTCCGCCCCGCCTGGGCAATAATATCCGCTTCTTTATCATGATGTTTAGCATTGAGGACATGGTGCGGGATACCTCTTTTGGAGAGCAGGCGGCTCAGCTCTTCAGATTTTTCAATAGAGATCGTGCCCACGAGAACGGGCTGCTCCTTGGCGTAGCGGACAGCAATTTCATCCAGCACCGCTTGAAATTTACCTTTTTCCGTGCGATAGATCACATCCGGCAGATCCTCGCGGACCATCGCTTCGTTCGTGGGAATAATAACGACATCCATACCATAAATTTTACGGAATTCCTCTTCTTCCGTCACGGCAGTACCCGTCATACCCGCCAATTTTTCATACATGCGGAAATAATTTTGAAATGTGATCGAGGCCAGCGTTTTACTTTCTCGCGCCACCTTTACTTTTTCCTTAGCCTCGATGGCCTGGTGCAAACCTTCGCTATAGCGCCGGCCAAACATCAACCGTCCCGTAAATTCATCGACGATAATCACTTCGCCGTCTTTTACCACATAGTCACGGTCTCTTTTCATCAGGACATAGGCTTTCAAGGCTTGCCGCACATGATTTTCGATGTCGTCCCGCTGTTCTGCTTCCTCGAGGTTGGAGATTCCTAAAAACTTCTCCAGCTTGACAAAGCCATTTTCTGTAAGCTCCACGTTTTGTGCTTTTTCATCCACCTCATAATCGCTCTCTTTTTGCAGGCGGGGCACAAAAGCGGCATATTTGGCATAAAGGGCTGTGGATTTTTCGCCGGCCCCGGAGATAATCAGCGGCGTGCGGGCCTCATCGACGAGGATGCTGTCCACCTCATCGACGATGGCATAATGCAGCGGACGCTGCACCAGGTTTTCCTTGTAAATGACCATGTTGTCGCGCAGGTAATCAAACCCAAATTCATTATTTGTCCCGTAGATAATATCCGCCGCATAAGCTTCTTTGCGCTCCTCCGGCTCCATCCCGTGCACGATGGTCCCCACAGTCAGCCCCAGAAATTCATAAACCGGCCCCATCCATTCCCGGTCACGCTTAGCCAGATAATCATTCACCGTAACGATATGCACGCCCTTCCCCTCCAGGGCATTCAGATAGGCGGGCATCGTCGCCACCAGGGTTTTACCCTCTCCTGTTTTCATTTCGGCAATGCGGCCCTGGTGGAGAACCACACCACCTAAAACCTGGACATCAAAGGGAAACATACCCAGGGTGCGCCGGGCACCTTCGCGGGCCAGGGCAAAAGCTTCCGGCAAGAGATCTTCCAGGGGTTCTCCCCGGGCCAGGCGCTCCTTAAATTGGGCCGTATGTTCCGGAAACTGGCTGTCGGCAAGTGCCTTCATGCTTTCTGTATAGGCATTGGCCGCCTTCACGTAGCGCTGGAGTTTTTTCACTTCTTTTTTATGAGGATCCCCAAATATTTTCGTAAGCAAACTCATCGCAATTCCTCCCTGCCTAAAAGACACAAAAACGAAACATTGGGCCTCTTTCTTCAATATTTCCCCGGAAATTTTATCTGATCGTTACTTCATACACGACGCCCTGTTACAGCTCAACAGTAAAAACATTGTACTAAAAATAAAGGAGAAATACAAGCTCCGGCCTGACCAACTGTAGTTATTCTGTGATAATGTCACCTTAAAATATCGACGCCACAATTTTGAAGCAAAAATGTCAGGACGCCATTTTTAGGGCCTTTTGAAGAGGACGTTCAATTAGCCCGGACGAAAAATTATCAGTCGAAGGGATGCTGATTTCAGCGCACGCCTGGCAAATAGGGTTTAGGCAGTAGAATCAATATTACATAGTAGCTAAAAAGTCCGGAAGGTGTGTCACATCCGGCAGCACCATCCGTGCCCCTTCCCGCCGGAAGAGATTGCCGGCAGCAGCCCCGAGGGGCCCGGTTAAAACGCCGATAAAAAGTGCGCCGGCCCCTTTCGCCGCAAGCAAATCGGCCAGGGAATCACCGACAGCCCAGCATTTGCCGCGGGGCGGCTGTAGCGTTTCAGAAAAAACCAGCTCTTTGTCGCTGTAAGTATCTCCCCAGTAAGCTTTGAGGAAGGAAAACGAGTGCGGCTTGCCCAAAGAAAGCCCCGGCCGGACCTCTTGTAGGGATTCTTCCGCTTTTTGCACCTGATCGCGCGTGACAATTGCCGTCTGCTCAAAATAAGCCTGGACCCCCAGGGCTGCCAGCAGCGGTTGGAGTTCCGTCCAGGCTCTCCCCGTGGCGATACCCAGCACCCAGCCCTGTTCCGACAACCGGCGTAAAGTATGCTCGATCGCGTCGACAGGTAGCAAGTTGGCTTTGGCGTGAACCAGCCCCTTCTTGCCAGGGGTGACTGCTGCGCGGCCATAGATCTCTTTGAATTTCTCCTCCCCCAGGTACCACTCTTGAAAAACATCCTGGACCCCCGTCCATAAGGAGGAAGCAGTTACCAGCGCTTTGCCGCCTGGTTTTCCCTGCTCGCCGGGCAAGAGCCGGGCAAAAAAGAAAGCCAGCAGGTGTTCACCGCGGATGCTGCCGGTCCGCTCCCTTAAAATAGCGTCAAATTCCAATACCCCGCCAGCAGCGGCCACGGACTTTAAAAGGCGGGCCATCTCCTGCAGGTTGCCGGGGAAAACCCCCGTGCTGGCCAACAATGCTGCATCCCGTGCCATTGTGCCCCCCGGACTATTTCTTTCCAGCAGCAGGCACAGCCGCAGCAACTGATAAATAAAAGTCAAAAAAGCTAAATCCAAATTGGAATTTATCGCCCGCCGTTTGAAATAGGCAGTAACCCGCCCCTCCTGCAGGATAACCCGCCGGATTGCAGCAATCTCCCCGGTAGTTACCCCGGTTTTAAAGGCAGGCAGGTCCGGATGGCGCTCCAACCCCAGATAACGTTCACTGTAAAGCAGCTCCCACACAGTGAGGGCGGCAGCATCCCAGTAGCCGTCTTCCTTAATGATGACACCATCCATATCAAAAATTACTTTTCCCCGTTGTTCTTCGCTGCTCACAAATTTTTCCCCCGTTTACGTAATATTTATTTGAATAGGGCCGGCAACCCCGGCCGTCATCCCTTTGCGCCACTCCCTTCGCTGCAAGGCCTGACCCAGGGCACCGCCCAAAGAACGGAAAATCGCTTCCCAAATGTGGTGGCCGTTCTTTCCCTTAAAAAGATCGAGATGCAACGTGCAACGTGCTCCCTGCACAAGACCCTCCAAAAATGCATTTAAATCTTCGGCATTAGTATTTTCCGTCTGCAAGGGAAGAGTTATACCGGGATGAGAAAAATCAAAGTAAGCCCTATTTTCAAAGCTGACCACAGACTGTGCCAAAGCTTCGTCAATCGTTGCCAATGCAAAACCGTGGCCGACCAGGCCGTTGGCCACATTTCGCTCTACATATTTTTTCAGCGCCGCACCCAGTGCAATCCCTACATCCTCGCAGATTACATGGGTAAGATAAAAATCCTCGAGCTCTACTTTTACCTCTATGTTAAATTCTCCCCGCCAAATCATCTGTTCCAGCATATGGTTGAAAAAAGGCATTGTCGTCTGCAACCCTTGTTTGGGGGCCGCCTGGCGGGGCCCAAAATCCAGTTTTACGACGATCCGGGACTCGGCTGTTTTGCGTTCACAGGTTACTTGCATTTTTGGGTGCCTCCTTTGGTAGGTGTTGGGGGTTGTGGTGCAGCACCAAGTTACGCTCAGAGAGTTCTACGGTTCTGCTCCGGCTCCAGTTGTCCTGCCCGGCCAAGTGGCCATCCATGTCCACGAGGCCGGCTGCCGACGTCCTGTCGGCAGGGACGCCCAAAGCCTGCGCTGCACCGTGAACTCTTGGCTTCGCTGCACAAGGCGCTGCACCACAATCCCCCAACACTAAAATATAAAATCTAAAACCCCCGTCAAAA
>CAZRVU010000008.1:32669-75615 GCA_964603615.1 uncultured Desulfovibrionaceae bacterium | reverse complement strand
CTAAGACCTAGTCTTTTTTAAAAACTTCCCCCTCCCGCTAACATTTTACTCATAGTTCCCAGTTTTTTGATGGCCAAAACGCAGACTAACCCCGATAATGCCGGGGTTAGCGACTATTTTTGGGAGATTTGTAGTAAAAATTGGCTGCCACCATCTTAAAAGGGAACTGTCATCCCTGCTTTCCCCGTTTTTTGACGGTCGAAACATCGACGATGTTTGCCAGGTGTCCGCCTATCTCCCGGTATTTTTCTTTGCTCATGGTATACTCTACCGGGGCCACAGTAGCCGGAGTCGGAACCCAGGTAAACGCTTTTGGAACCACTTTTTCTACATCGACCAGAAAATTGATGCCGCCACCAGGGAGAACATAGGTTGGTGCCCCACCAATCGTGAGGTTTGCTTCACCGGCATGCACGGCCCGCGTCAATTTGAAGGGGTAGTTGGTCACACCGGCACGGGCACTCCCCCCTGTCCCGCCAACATAGACAGCGGAAACTCTTGCTTCCTGGCAGGAAGAAGCAATCACCTCCACCGCGGCCTTGACGTCTTCCCGCATGGGAATCTCCTCAATCTCCCCGTTTTCTTGCAGGATAAAAAGGGCGGCCTGCTGACCCGTTGTTTCTGTCACCAGGATGTTTATACCTGGCCGGGCCACTCCAGGATCCACCCTTAGGATAGCCTCACGGGGGTCTTCGACGTTTGTTCCGCCCCAGCCCTGGCCGGGCTCTCCAAAATAGCGGCCCCTGGTACTTTTTCTGGCCCTGGGGACCACCCCGCTCCACTGCATACCGGCATATTCACCGGCAGCATGTTCGGATAAAAGACCAACCACATGGTGATCGAGAATAATAGCTTCGTCGACAACGGCAGCCAGTTGCGGGGCAAACATGCCCACGGTTGCACTACCGCACCCCACGCGCATCTTGGTATCCTCCTGACCGTTAATCAGCGGCCTTTTCCCCACCTGCAACTCCAGTCTAGCGCCCTTTTCCACCCGCAATTTGACTTTCTCTCCGTTACAGATCTCCACAATAGTCCTGGCCACGATAAAGCCATCCTGCCCTGTCAACAAGTTGACCCCGCCAATGGAAAGCATCTTTGAGCCATATTCTTCTGTCTCTACCATGCCTACGACACGACCCTGCCGGCGAACCTTGGCTCCTTCTGCGCCGATATAGAAATTTGTATCGATCTTGACTTTTGCACCGCTATAGCTGAGCGGGGCCTCCGTAACCACAGTTACAACCTCCACATCATCAACGATATCTTGAACAATGTGCGGTGCAGGCCGGCAGCAGGGATAAGCTGTCCCGGCACCCGCCCCGGTAATTAAGGGCCGCTCCGTGGCCTTGACCCCCGCCTGCCAGATGGGAAAATCTGTAACCAAGGATCTGTTTCTGACGAGAACCCCATTCACGTTCATGTAGCGGCGGCAGGCTCCTGTAAAACCGGGCTCGATTTCGCACTGCACAGGGCAGGAAGTGCACTTGCAAGCCGCTTCATTTACCTTCACTGGCCTGGTGAGGGCATCAAACTCACATACTTGCAAGCATACCCCGCAATGAATGCAACCTTCATCAACGACTGCTTTTTTTTCGACTATTTTGATCGCTCCCACAGGGCAGTCCCGCACGCATCTCCCACAACCCGTGCATTTTTCCCGATCGACGATGATCATAAAGACCACTCCAGCTCCTGCTCACCGGGTTGTTAACCCGGTGGAATGTATTTAAAATGATTTTATAGTTGTTCGCTCATTTTTTACTGATCTTGTTAGTGAAAGATCCCTGTTCTCGTCTAGCAAACTTTAGTGTTTTGACCCTGAAATGTTATATAGTTTTGTAACAGAAATATAAGGTTGCTGTCCAAAATATAATTTTATTTGACGATAAAATAGAAGCCAATTCAAGTCAAGACCTATCCCCGGCTTGAATTCGACTTGTTTTTATCTCAGGCCGTCCTCGCCTTTGACTTCGGCTACTGTGAGGCCGCCAATTCGAGCAAAGGGCCGGCCCGCATCGGTTACAACGACTATTAAAACAAGTTCATCCGCCCGGGGCGCATCGGGGAGGCGCACCTCCAGAGCATCAAAATGGGAACGCACAAAGGCAGCGTTTTTAAAATGCAGCGGCACATCAATCGCCGCCCCGGGAAAACCCAGTTTTTTAGCAGAAGGAATGATCGCCTTGCCGCCACCGACATTATCCCGCAGGGGTTTGCCTAACTTGGGATGCAGTATTGCTGCACAGTGCTCCAGTTCGCCTTTTTCACCGGCGATCGCCGCCTTACCATAACTTTCCACTTCTTCCGGCTTGATCCCCAGCGCCGCCACGGCTTTTTGCGTGAGGATCTCTCCCAGCTTCTCGCTCCAATCATAAAGCAGGGAAAGATTCTCTACGTACTGACCGGCATAGGGATTTTTAAAAACCACGGCTGCAGCCGCCTTACGCGTCGGTTGCGCCAGCTTTTTCTCCCCATCGGCATGGGTTTCTTCAACAAACAGGTAAATTTTACGGATTTCAGGATCTCCCGACATCTCTGGTCACTCCCTCTATTTATAATGTTCAACGATCGACAACCAATAATCAATAATTGACAATAATAGTAATCCAATAAACCAAAGGGATGATGATCTCAGCGAACGCCTTGCAAATAGAGTTTAGGCAGTAGAATCATAAAATCAATAGTAAACCTTCGGCTCCAGCAAGACTAGTAAAGGGGCTTACGTTTGGGCGGAGGAGTGTTTCTGCTCCCTTTGACGACGATCTCTCCATCTATTAAAACCAGGGACACGGCAGGCAGATCGCCTGCCGCCAGGGCTGCAAGGGCATCTGTGCCCACAGAACCCAGGGGGGCATCCACAACAACCAGATCTGCTTCCCGCCCTACTTCTATTTTTCCCGTATTCAAGCCATAAAGCTGCGCGGTGTTACCGCTGGCCGCCGCCCAAATTTCTGCCGGGGGAATTCCCGAAAGGGAGGCCAATTGGGCCATCACTCTCAGTATTCCCAGGGGGATTACACCAGTGCCCGAGGGGGCATCGTTGCCCAAAACCAGGCGGTGCAGCTCTCCTTTAACAAAAAGTAGCCGCGCCGCGTAATCAGCCGCTTTCGGATTGCCGCAATGCACTATCTCCAAGGCAATCTGAGATTCATTGACCAGCCTGGCAATCTCCGGCAAAGCTGGAGCGGTAGGCCCCCCGTTCACATGGGAGGCAACATCTGGTTGAACGGTGAGCACGTCATCAGCCGTGACTACGGAACTACCGGGTATGGAGGTGCCCCCGGTATGCATCATGGCTTTCATGCCATGCCGGTGTGCCCAGCTAACCATCTGTGCGGCCTTCTCCGGTTCCTTGACGCTGCCCAGCCCTACTTCACCGACCAGCCAGACCCCTTCTGCCGCCATTTCGGCAAAATCCTCTGCTTGCAGCCCTTTCTCTAAAATCAGTGCTCCGCCGTGCAGCTTGACACCGCCAGGGCGATGGTTACAGGAAGATTTATGACAAAGGATGGCCAGTGCTTTTGCCCCCGCGGGATCTTTGGGACGCCCGGGGGTATGGGCTTCGCCAGCCGAGATCATGGTGGTTACCCCCCCGTGCAGCGCGCTTTCAATAAAACCCAACATATTCTGCCGCGGGGTAAAATCACCAAGCACGGGATGGGTGTGCGAGTCGATCAAACCCGGAGCCACAGTAGCGCCCCGGACATCGATGACCAGATCGGCCTCCTCCACGTCAGGGGGGGCATTACCAATGGCGGCAATCAAGCCTTCTTTGACCAAAAGGGTATTTGCCGAACAATAAGGTTCATCTATTTTACCCGAAACGAGGCAACCAATATTTTTAAAAAGTAGGGTACTCAAAGCTTCTCTCTCCTTTCGGCTGGGTAGCGATCATTTATCCATTTTTTGGGAGGCCTTCTGTACCGCTTCAAGGATTTTCACATAGCCGGTGCAACGGCAAAGATTACCGGCCAGGGCCTCTTTAATTTCATCTACTGTAGGCTTTTTTTTCTTTAGCAATAAAGCGTAACTGGACATCAACATACCGGAGGTGCAAAAACCGCACTGCACAGCACCTGCCTTTAGAAAAGCTTCCTGCAAGGGATGGGGATTTTCCTCCGTGCCCAGACCCTCAACCGTTAAAACAGAGGTGTTTTCCACCTTCCAGGCCGGGAAAAGGCAGGAGTTTACTGCTTT
This sequence comes from uncultured Desulfovibrionaceae bacterium, assembly GCA_964603615.1. GTDB lineage: Bacteria > Bacillota > Dethiobacteria > DTU022 > UBA8154 > JAAZMI01. The sequence continues at coordinate 71,415 of CAZRVU010000008.1, read as the reverse complement.
GTTGTCCACGAAAACAGTGCAGGCACCACATTCTCCCTCGCCGCATCCTAGCTTGGTCCCCGTCAGTCCCAGGGTTTCCCGGATCAAAGTGATCAAAAGGGTATCCGCTTCCACTTCCACTGTTACCGGTTGCTGGTTAAGAACAAATGAAATGCTTTTCTTTGCCTTAGCCATAAAACTGCCCCCCGTTTTTAAGATTGTCCCAGGCCTTGACCAGGGCCCGAAAAACCATCACCCGCGTCAGCTTTTTACGATAAAGCGAACTCCCGCGGAAACGGCTATCCCTGGGCCGGGCTTCATCGGCGGCTACTTGCGCCGCCTGCCTGAAAGAATGTTCCCCGGCCGGGCTACCAACTAATACTTTTTCTGCTGCACCTGCTTTAAAAGGAATGCGGGCGACCGGCCCCATCACAATACTGGCCGTGTCAATTCTTTTTTTCCCCTCATCTGGCCAAAGCACAACCGCGGTATTAAAAACCGGTAAGGTCACTGCTTTGCGTCTGGCCAGACGCATAAAAGCACCCGCCCCTCCTTTTCCCCCGGGAGCAACAAAACGGATCTCTGTCAAAATTTCACAACCGGGATCCAGGGTCGTTCCTCCTTCCGGACGGTAAAGGGCTGTCAAAGGCACCTCCCTTTCACCTGTTGTCGAAACCACCTTACAAACAGCGCCCAAAGCCATCAAGGGCACGGCGGCATCTGCAGCAGGTTGGGCGTTGATGATATTTCCACCCACCGTGCCGACGTTGCGAACTTGTAGCGAACCAACGCTGCCGGCCGCCTCCGCCAGGAAGGGCACTACCTTTTGGAGCAGGGGCGAGGTAGCCAAATCTGTGTGGGTAGCTAAAGACCCAATTTTGATCAGTTCATTTTCCCTGCCGATCTGACGCAATGCTGCGATATGGGTAAGATCAACCAGTGCGCGGACGGATATTTCCCGGTTGAATAGTTGCAGGATCAAATCGGTACCCCCGGCCACAACACGCGCCTGACCGCTATATTCACCTAAAATGGACAGCGCTTCCTCCAAACTGGCCGGTTGATGATATTGTTCAAACATTGGAACCCTCTCCATTATTTTTTGATTGGCCTTCGCCTTCTCTTTCCTTTTCTTCCAAAGCAGCCAATATTTTTTCCGGTGTAAGCGGCAAAGAGGTGATGCGCACGCCCAGGGCATTGCTGACAGCGTTGAGAATGGCCGGCGTGGTTGGAATCAGTGCTGGTTCGCCCACCCCTTTAGCTCCAAAAGGCCCGCTTTCTTCCTGCTCTTCGACAATGAGGGAGGCAATTGCCGGTACATCCTCCATCGTAGGTATGAGGTAGCTGGAAAAGCGGGGGTTGAGAATTACCCCTTCCTCCACCACCACCTCTTCCATCAAGGCATAGCCTAGACCCATGACACAACCCCCTTCGATCTGCCCTTCTACCATTTGGGGGTTAATCGCTTGGCCTACATCGTGCGCGGCAACAATCCTTAAAACAGTCACCTCGCCAGTCTCCGTATCCACCTCCACCTCCGCCCATTGGGTGGCAAAAGCATAAGTGGCATAGGGTTCACCCCGTCCTGTTTCTTCTTCCAGGGCAGTTGTCACCGGATTAAACCATCCGCTGCCCAGCGTTAACTGGCCTTCCTGGCGGCACTGCCTGATAACCTCCTCCATAGTTAAAAAACGTGCAGCATCAAAGCGTGGATAGATCTTCCCTGTTTTAAAAACAAGCTCTGAAACAGGAACCTGGAGCAAAGCGGCAGCTTTTTCCTGCAATGGTTTTTTGGCCCCTGCCGCCGCCGTTTTGACGGCATTGCCGGAGATATAGGTTTGCCGGCTGGCCGAAGTGGCACCGGCGTCGGGCGTGACCCGCGTATCTGCAGAGACAACCTTGATTTGTGACAGCTCAACGCCCAGCTCTTCCGCCGCTATTTGGGCTAAAACCGTGCAGGAACCCTGGCCGATATCAGCGCATCCTGTCAACAACAGTACAGTAGCATCATCTAGCAGCTCGACAAATGCCCCCGACGGATTGGCCATGCCGGTATTACCGATCCCGTACCACATACAACCCAGTCCCCAACCTCTTTTTTTCATGACCGGCCCTCCCCTGCAACCTTCGCCCGTACAGCCTGCATCGTCGCTGCAACGCCAACGCTTTGTGATAATAACTGGCCGGTAGCGGTTATCGCACCGGGATGCAAAAAATTCCTGCTGCGAATCTTCCAGGGGGAAAGACCCAGTTTTTCCGCCAGTAGATCCATCTGTGTTTCATGCACAAAGCACATCTGCGGGACACCAAAACCGCGCATTGCTCCGGAAAAAGGATTATTCGTATAGACACAGTGCACATCAACCTGGACATGCGGAACCTCATAAGGGCCGGTAGCATGTACTGCAGCCCGCGTCGCCACACCAGGCCCATAGGAAGCATAAGCGCCCGTATCGATCATGATCTCCGCTTTGACTCCCAAAAGTTTCCCGCCGGCAGTTGCCGCACTCAGGTAATCGACCTCATAGGGATGTCTTTTTGCCGTAACTAGAATGGATTCCTCACGGGAATAAGTAAGCTTTACCGGGCGGCGCGTCTGCCAGGCCAACAGGGCAACGAGACATTGCGTGGAGATATCCAATTTTCCGCCAAAGCCGCCGCCGGTAGGCTGTTGGATTACCCTAACCCTGCTCTGCCCGATGTCCAGCAGGGCCGCGATCTCCCCCCGGTCAAAATGGGGATTTTGAGTCGAAGCCCAGACGGTGATACTGTCTCCCTCCCGCAGGGCCAAACTGGATTCGGGCTCGAGGGCAGCATGTTCCACAAAAGTCATGCGGTAGTTTTTTTTAACAACAACATCAGCCCGGGCCAAAACCTCCTCCAGATCCCCTTTGCGTACCTTACGGTAAACGAGAAGGTTACTATCCCCGTGAATCGGCAGCGCTGCCGTCGAGAGCGCCTCCTGCGGCGAAAAAACAGCCGCGGCTTCCTGCATCTCAACTTTTATTTTCTCCAGGGCTGCAGCAGCAATAGTCTTGTTTTTGGCCGCTACCACGGCCAGGGCATCGCCCACGCGCCTTATCCTATCTGCAACCAATACGGGTTCATCCTTGATGATGATCCCCACACCGTTACGCCCCGGGATATCTGCAGCAGTGAGCACAGCAGCCACTCCGGGCAGTGTGCGGGCCTCCGCACAGTCGATTTCTTGCACAAAGGCACTGGGCACCCGGCTTCGTAAAACTTTGGCAAAGAGCATCCCCGGCAAAGAGAGATCGTCAGTAAAACGTGCCTTTCCTGTAACTTTAGCCCAGTCCTCCTGGCGCCACAAGGATTTACCAATGGCTTGAAAATCGCAATTTGCCAAAACACATCACTCCATTTTATGGCACTTTTTCGCGTTTCCTTACGGTGAAGTTTTAAATTGATTAAACCGTGATGCTTTAAAGTGTGCCTCATCTACCACCCAACATCATGCGGGGTAAAATCAGAACCGTCTCCGGAAAAGCCGCCACGATGATAACGACAATTAAAATAGGTATGACAAAAGGCAGGGCCCCCATATAAATATCCTCCATCGACACATCTTTGGCCGTACCGGCAATAGTAAAAAGATTCAGGCCCATCGGCGGAGTGATTAACCCGGCATCCATCATCAGCACGCAGAGCACCCCAAAGGCAATGGGGTGAAAACCCAGTTGAAGGATCAGGGGAAAAACAACCGGCAACGTCAGGACCATCATGGATACTGCATCAATAAAGCAGCCCAGAAAAAGGTAAACGAGTAATATGGCCGCCAGGATCACATACCGCGACACGGCCAGCCCGGCCACCCATCCAACCAATTGCACGGGTATTGTCGAAAGGCCCAAAAAATAGGTGTAGACTGTGGCACCGGCAATAAGGAAAAGAACCATCGCCGAAACCCGGACGGACTCCTGTAGGGCCCCAAAAAGGTTTTTAAAGGTCAGCTTTCTTTTGAAAAAGGCAAAAAGAAAAAGCAGGGTCGCACCGGCAGCACCGGCCTCGGAAGGAGTAAACCAGCCCAGGTATATTCCACCCATGACAATCAGGAAGACGATGAGAATCTCCCAAACATTTTTCAGCGAAAGAATCTTTTCCTTCCAACTGACCGCTTCCGGATTGCTCGGAGCGAGGCTAGGATCCCGTTTCACCTGCAGCACCACCAATAGAACAAAAGTGAGTGCCAGAATAACGCCGGGCAGGATGCCGGCAATGAGCAACTTGCCAACAGACTGCTCTGTAAGCATTCCAAAAACCACAAAACCGATGCTGGGCGGAATCAGAAAGCCCAGGGTCCCCCCTCCAGCGATCGTCCCTGTGGCCAATTTTGGAGAATAATTGTATTTTCTCATTTCAGGATAGGCAATACCAGACATGGCCGCCGCCGTAGCCACAGAAGAGCCGGAAACAGCAGAAAACCCGGCACAGGCAGCAATGGTCGCCGCTGCCAAACCCCCGGGCAGCCGGCGCAGCCATTTGTCAAACGTATCGTAAAGATCCTCGACCGAACCACTGATGTTAGCAAAACTACCCATCACTAAAAATAGCGGGATGACCATATATGAATAGTTGCTGGAAACCTCGTAAACCGTGCGGGCAATGACAGGCAAAGCCGCGCCAGGGGAAGTCAGATACCAGATGCCGACGAAGCCAATCAGCATTAAAGCCAGGGCAATCGGCATTCCCATGAACAGTAAAACAAATACGCCTATGGTACCTACTATACCAGTAGTAATTGGATCCAATCCTTTCACCTCCCAGCTTTATTTCGTCCGGCGCCCTTTACTTGTTTTGCACTTTTTTCAAGAGATGCCCGTTTTCCAAACAGTTTCTCTGCGGAAATAAACAGATCAGCCAAAAATTCCAGAAAAAGAAGTCCCCCACCTACAGGAACGAGCAACCTGAAGGGAAACTGGGGGATCCTCAATACATCTGATACAATCCTCCCGACATCACTTTTGGCTACCGCCCAGCCCTGCCAAATAATGATACCCGTCATACCCAAACAAAGTAAGTTAACGATAACCTCTATGGATGAACTCAAGCGTAAGGGTAAGCGCTTCATTAAAATGTTTACACTAGGATGTCCCTTCACCTGATGCGTATAAGCTATCCCCAAGACAATCACCGTGACCAGTAGGTAAGAAGATGTTTCCACTGCCCCGGGAATAGGTTTTCTGAAGGCAGTACGGGAAACCACATCGAATGTCGTGAGCAGCATCATAGGGATAATTACAAACATGCTCACCGCCGATACATAATAAGTTAAACGCTGAATTATTTTTCGGGGGTTGGTTAGCCACTCCATCCGCTTTTTCTCCTTTCTTTTTACGCACCATTCAGCTCCTTTTTCAGATCATCTTCATAGGTGGAATTATTTAAGAATTTTAAAGGTTAAGGGTTTACTGAACAAAAGAAGAAATCATTGCTTTTATAAGCAGTCACATTTCGTTTATGCTTTGTCCGTGTCAGTTACAATTAGTTAATTTAAGGTTATTCAGTAAACCCCTGCTACCTTCTGTCTGTTACCTTTACTTCCTACCATCTACTGCCCTTACTGCTTTCCATCTATTCATCTATTGCCTTCCGCACAGGAGGGTCCTGCAACCACCCTGCCGGATACACGCTGAAATACTAACAGCAAACAATTATCTGCCGATGATCTCCTCGTACAGTTTTACCTGTAATTGTCCACTTCTGCTTCCCATTCTTCCGGGAACGCTGGAAATTCCACGCCATACTTATCGAGCACCGCTTTGTAATTCAATATTGTCTCTTTGCCCGGAAGGCCTTTTCTCTCCATATTAGCGACCCATTCTTTCACAACGTCTTCCCTGAATTTACCATACCAGCGCTCCGCTTCCTCCGCAGGCAGGTCATAAAATTCCACACCCTCTGCAGCCATGGAATCCATGCAATCCTGGATAACCTCTTCCGTCAGCCCGCCGGTAAGCTCGAAAGGATTGCGGACCACTTCTACTACGAGGTCTTGTAGATCGGAGGGCAGTTTGTCATAGGCTTTTCTGTTCATGATCACTCCTTCGGAGACACAACCAAAGGTGGCAACAACAGCATATTTCCCCAGTTCATGCAGTTTGTAGGCTTTATAAAGCATTGGACAGGTCACAATGCCATCGATAACGCCAGTTTCCATTGACAGGTAAACATCACCCAGCGGGATAAAAACCGGTTCCGCCCCTAACGATTCAATCATATATGTTTGTAAACCGCCAGGCGATCTAATCTTTAATCCTTTGAGATCTTCCATTGTCCGTACCGGTTTGTTTGTCCAGATAAAAGACATCACGCAGCCATTTAGCTGCAGTAACTTCACGTCATCGGGAAATTCGCTGTTCAGGATACGCTCATACATGTCATTGCCAACATCTACAGCCACATCCTTGCCTAAGACTTTCACCGGCATGGAAAGCACATCTGTAAGCGGAAAACGGTCCGGCGTCCAGGTAGCCGTAAAATAACCCATGTCGGAAAGCCCATCTTTTACGATATCATAATGTTCCGGTCCAGCACCCAGAGCTGCACCGTAATAGGGCGTATATGTTATACGGCCATTACTTCTTTTTTGCAGCTCCTCCAGCATCGGTGTCCAGGTATTTTGACACTCCTCACCGGCCGGCGGATGCCAGGTGCTAAATCTAATATTAAATATTTCATCCCCGGCAGCTTCTTCGCCACTCTTTTCGGAATCTGGACTCCCGGCCGGCGGCGTTGATGTTGTGCAAGCACCCAAGGCCAACACTAACAGTAAAACTAAACTGGCGCCAGCAATCCTTTTTAGCAGCCCTCTTTTTTTCATAGTAAAGCCTCCTTGTGAAGATATTTTTCATTCCTCATCATATCCAGCATCAAAAGAAAAGACTTTCTTACCGACCCTCTCCCTAATCGTTTGAAGAATATAAATAACAGTTACCCCTCCCTTACATTTTTTTTTAAAAAATCCTTTCTGTTTTCGCTGCCACCACTTGATAATTAAATATATATGATTTGTCCCCAAAAAGCTATAATGGATTTGCAACTTGGATAAGTGACCCGAAAAAACCTTTTCAAGAACAAGATGGCCTGCTACAAACTAAACACATTCCTTGGGTGATAAAAAATGACCCGGCAAATGCACCAATCCCTGTTATCTACAATTAGTAAGATAACTGTTGTTCATACAGCTCTTTTGGTAGCTAGAAACAAGGCTAGCTGGTTTTTGAGGACAAATCATTTCTAAAAAAAGGGGGCAAAGGTAAATACATTTTTTTTATATCCAACGGGCGCTGACGGTTTTTTCGTCCATGAACATTCTCATAGAAGCCATCCTTGATTTGGCGGTCCCTGCAAAGGAATCCCTGCGGGAACCCAATGGGAAGAAGGCATAAGGCTGGGCCACCCCAAGGTTTATACCAACATTGCCCACGTTTACCTCCCGGACAAATTTACGTGCGTTTTCGCCACTTCTGGTCAGAATACAGGCCGAATGTCCTAAATTGGTTTTGGTGTTAATCCATTCGATAGCCTGCTCCAAGCTTTCACCTCTGATCAAGGCAGATACCGGCCCGAAAGCTTCCTGTTGGGCCATTGTCATATCAATCTGCACGTCCTCTAGAATCGTCGGGCCCAGGAAAAAGCCGTTCGGATAACCCTCTACTTTGGGATTGCGGCCATCGAGAACGATCTTGGCACCTTCGCCCAGGGCAGCATCGATCCAGCGGATCACCTTTTCCTTGCCCGCCAGGGTAGTCATCGGCCCTAAATCGGTCTTCTCATTGAGTCCATAACCTAGCTTCATAGCTGCCGCCGCTTCTTTAAACAGATTTTTCACTTTATCGTAGATATCGCCGACGATTACCACATTATCCACGCCAAGGCAGCGCTGCCCGCTCATGCCGAAACAAGCCCTTAACATCCACTGGATGCCCTGTTCGAAATCGGCATCAGGCATGATAACAATATGGTTTTTACCGTTACCGTTGATGGAGGAAGTTTTTTTCAATTTACCGCAAAGCTCAAAAAGTTCATGGCCAACCCGGCTGGAACCGATAAAGCCCACGCCTTTGATCTCCGGTTGGTTCAAAATTTCCTGGTTGATCTGCGGACCGCCATGAATGACATTAATGACGCCGGGGGGAAAGCCAACCTTTTGGGCTACCCGCGAGACGTATTCCGCAGCAACAGGGTTCTGCCAACTAGGGCTAAAAACGATGGTGCAGCCAGCAGCTAAGGCATAAGGCACGAAGGAGGACCAGGCATGCATGGGGATATTACCGGGAGTTATAATTAAAAAAGCCCCCAGTGGTTCCCAGATCAAAGATTGGTCAATGCCATTGGCCAACTGCATGACATGCTCATTTTCTTTAACCAGGCCGTAAAGAGCCGAGCAAGCCGATTCAATGTTTTCAATCACTCTGCGCACAGATCCCTCTGCTTCACCAATCGTGCGACCATGATCCTGACTAAGAACACGGCAAAGCATATTATAGTGCTCCTCAAACTTAGCCCGCATATCAAAAAGCAGGCGGGCCCGTTCCCGCAAAGGGAAATCCTTCCAGGTTTGAAAAGCACGGTGCGCTGCCTCTACAGCAGCACGTGCTTCTTTCGAGGTGGCCGTAGGATATTCGGAAATAATTTCACCTGTAGCCGGGTTAGGATTTTTGTTTACTACCGTGGATTCTGAATCTACCCATTCCCCATCAATGAATAATTTTTGTTTTCCATAGTACTTATTAACTTCTGGTAGTATAGCCATTTTTAGAGCTCCCCTTTCTTATCTTTTATGTTTTGGCTATTTTGTCTTTAAAAGTGCCACACAAGCAATTTTTTATAGTTACCCTAATTATCCTGATTACTCCTAAATTTTTATCCCAGCCCCTACCTTTATACCGTCACCATCTACCCAATTATAACTGCAATAATTGTACCAATTGTTTTAATATTTAAGCGCAATTTTAAAAAACAATTATTTTTTCTTTTCAGGCATTCATATAACACCATTTTAAAGCCATCCTGGCATAAAATTGCATTATAAAAAAGCACAAATAAATACAGGCAATAATGTGCATTTAAAATAAAGATCATTTATTTTTTCATTGCGTTTGGTTATTTCATAAAAATGTGTCAAATGTAACACAATTATGTATCACACTTAACACATTGCCGCATAGATGACACCATAGTTTCTTTCCAGCCTGCTCCTTATGTTGGAAATAATACCGGACCGGACCCTGAATTTAAGGCCCGTTATGCTTAGCAATTGGAACATCAGCTAAGACGAAGTTTTGCGGCACTCGTCATGCCCTGCAATTGACGACTTGCTTTGCACGACAATATTGCAACCCCTGGTTTCCTTAATGCTCAAGGCCAGGCCAAAACAAAATAAAAGGAAAATTAAACAAAGGATAAAAAGAAAACGGTAGGCTTCCAGCGGGTAGGTATGCGCTTCCAGCATATCCAGCGCTCTCATCTTTTCCAGCGTTCCCATACTGTGTTTTTTCCAGTCCAAAATGTAGCCCCATAACGGTTGCAGGATAGCAGCCCCTGCAAAAGCACCGACATTCACAACGCCAACTGCCAATCCAGAATAGGCCGGGTCGTTCAATTCCTTGGCCGAACCAAAATGAGGAACATTGGCTGTTCCCGCAATCCCCATTATAAAAAACAACGGGTACAGGGCATAAACAGGCGGTCTACCTTTTTCCCAACATATTATAACGGCCCAGGTTAAAATGTACAGAGCAAAAAACAGAAGGCTAGGCCATTTGCGCCGGGAAACTTTATCAGAGATAAAACCGATCAGAAAATAACCCAGGCTGATGCCGGCAGCCACCGCCAGTAAATATTTAGCAGCTTCCTGCCTGGTAAAACCATAAACATCTCTAAGGTAAGGTGCCCCCCAGGCACCGGAAAAAGCAAGCAAGGTACCGTAAATACCAAAAAATGTGCTAAAAAGAGGTAAATTATGGGGGTTTTTTAAAACAGTTTTTAGGGCCCTGGGGTACTCTTGCCAGCCCAGGGCCGGAGTTTCCCCTTTTTTATTATCTAGATGGTTACTTGACACGTAGATTTTCCCCGGATTACCGGCCCCCCCCTGCCCTATGGGAGAACGATCGAGTACTAAAAACCAGCATAAGGCAGCTATACAGAAAGTAGCCGCACCGATCAAGAGGTGAGATCCCCGCCAACCCAGCACTTGGACTGAAAAAGCTAGCGGTGAGGTCGCCAAAACTCCCCCCAAATTGCCCACCAACATGGTCAGCCCGGTCATTGTAGTAAACTGGGATGGTTTAAACCAAAATGTCAAAAATTTTAAATTAGAAACGAGGACAACGGCAACGCCCAGGCCGATGACTCCCCGCCCGATAAATGCGTAAAATAAGTTTGGAGCCAAAGCAAAAAGCAGCGAACCCAAACCGGCCACCAACATGCCGGTAGTCACGGTTTTGCGGGGGCCCCAGAAATCTGCTAACAGTCCCGCCGGGATCTGCATTATACAATAAATTATAGAGTACATCCCTGCCAAGGTACCAGCTACCGCTGCTTCCTGTATTCTAAAGTCGGCAATCAAGCAGTCCAGAAGGATGCCCGGTGAAACCCGGTGCACTAAAACAATCATAAAAGCAACGGCCAACACGCTCCACATCAACCAGGCCCGGGTTGCCCTGTGTTTTTCAATATGAACCCTTTGACGGCTCTTATTGCCACTTTGGTGAGTCCGGGTTGTTTTATACTGTTCAATATCCACCGTTGGCCCCCATACCTTCATATTTAAATTAAACCATAGCAACGCGCAACGCTATCCTTTGCCGCAAGACCAACAATATGATTTTACTGCATAAATTCTATTTGCAAGGCGTGCGCTGAAGCCAGCATCCCTTCGACTGACAATTTTTCGCCCGGGCCCATCGAACGTCCTCTTCAAAAGGCCCTAAAAATGGTGTCCTGCCATTTTTGCTTCAAAATTGCGGCGTCTTCATGGGCTGATTTTTACAGCTCCCGCCCAAGCAAATTTCGTTTTATGCAGAAGAATGTAATTTTTGCAGTGGGATCATAACATACGAATATCCCCGGACTAATAGGGTCATCTAGCGTCTCTTTAGCCCGTACCTGCGCATTTTGCGGGCAAGCGTGGAGCGACTGATCCCCAAACTTCTAGCAGCTAGAGCCGTAGTCCTACTGTTTTCTAGAACATCGGCAATTACAGATTGTTCTATTTCTTCTAGAATTCCCTGCAAGCTGTTTGCTTTGAATAAACTATGGTTTAAATAATCGTTACGAAACATAGAAGAGCGAATTTTTCCCGCAAAGGCATTATTGCCCACCGGAAAATCCCCGGCCTGTAGAATATTGCCTTCAGTCGTCACTACCATTCTCTCTAAAACATTCATCAATTCCCGGACATTACCCGGCCAATCATAATTCTCCATAACATCGATTAAATCTGCCGACAAAACCTTATCTTGACCGTATTTGTGGTTTATTTTTCCAAGATAGTGGGTGGCTAGCGGTAAAATATCTTCTTTCCTTACGCGCAGGGGTGGTACCTCCAAAGGCACGACATTCAAGCGGTAGTAAAGATCCTTGCGGAAAAGGCCCTTGTTGACAAGTTCCAATAAATCCTTGTTAGTGGCAGCGATAATCCGGACATCTGTCTTGATTGTTTTTGAACCGCCCACCCTCGTAAACTCCTTTTCCTGCAAAACACGCAGCAGCTTCACCTGCAAATCGAGTGGTAATTCAGCAACTTCGTCCAGCAGGATACTGCCGCCGTCGGCCAGCTCAAACATGCCGGATTTGCCCTCCCTGGCCGCCCCGGTAAAAGCACCATGTTCATAACCAAACAACTCCGCCTCCAGCAAATCCCTGGGAATCGCCCCACAATTGATCGTAATGAAAGCTTGTTGGGCACGTTGTTGATTGGCTTTATGCAACAATCTGGCCACAATCTCTTTGCCTACACCAGACTCCCCTAAAATTAAAACAGTGGTGTCTACATTCGCTAATTTGCGCGCCAACTCCAGGATTTCCTGCATTTTTTTGCTCCGTGCAATAATATCCTTTTTCTGCATCTCGATAAAGGAGATGCCGGCAAGTTCGGCTTTATAGCTATCAACTAGTTTCTGGGATTGTTTTAACCTCTCCCTGAGCGAGTAAAGTTCGGTAACATCATGGCTACTGACAATCACCAACTCCAGCTCGCCACCATCGCTAAAGACCGGGATACCAATGGTCAGGCACTTTGTCCCTGTTTTGATCTCTTGTAGAATGTTAACGGGCTGGCCAGAAGAGATGACTCTTTCCGAAACGCTGATATTGAAAACGCCCTCCTTGACCAGGTCGGACATTTTTTTGCCCACGTATTCGTTAACAGACAACTGCAAGAGGTTCTGCATAGCCGGGTTGGAGCGCAACACTCTGCCTTGCTTGTCAACGATGCTGATCCCCGTATGACAGTACTCAAAGGCAGCATCCACTTTGCGTAGTTGATGGCGGAGATGCTCCAATTCCTCCTCTTCCTGCCTGTAATCCGTCAACTGTCTTTTTTTATTATCCACAAAAAACACTTCTTTCTTTCTTTCTTTCTTTCTTTCTTTCTTTCTTTCTTTCTTTATATTTATCTATCCTACCGTAGCGTCTTCATGGGCTGATTTTTACAGCTCCCGCCAAGCAAATTTCGTTTTATGCAGCAGAATGTAATTTTTGCAGTGGAATCATCTATACTATCGTTTTTGGAACAATACAATACGGTTAGTGTTTGTGCCAGAGCGATTGTTGTTTACTCCCCAAATATTGGAGGTTTTTGTAAATTCTTGTTTATTGATCAATATGCCTTCGCAAGCAAAACCAGCGGCCAGGCCCAGCGGCACCACGTGCTCCTCCAGATTGATTTTGCCGCGGCGGATCTCACCAACTTCGAAGGCAACCCAACCCCCTTTTTGTGTGATGCGCAACAGCTCTTTAAATACCTTACCCATGACAGCCATCCAGCCTTCAAGCTTACGGGAGATCGTCATTCCGGCCTCAATTTTTTGCATATCCAAGGCATTAAACCAGCAGCGCAGCCAGTTATCGCTAGAATACTGTACAATGTCCAAAAAGGGCGGCGATGTAACCGTCAAGCGCACAGAATCTGAGCATATCTCCGGCGTGGAGTGTGCTTCTTTTTCTAAAAAAAGAGCAGTGCTAGCCGCTCTTTGCAGATTCTGCACCTGCTTAAAAGTTAAATTGCGGAGTAGGCGGCGGGATTTTTTTAAAATAATTTGCTGCGTATTGCGGTAGGGGGGCTTCTGCTTTCTTTGTTTATTTATTTTAACCTGACGCTCCGGAGAAACCGCCTGGTTTGGTGGGAGGGTATAAACAGAAAAAAACCCGGGGGAATGGCCGGTTAATCTGTTTGTCGCCACCATGCGAATCCAGCGGTCCAGGTTGTCTTCGGTAGCATTTTTTTTCCGCTTTTCAAGATATTTCCTTAGGGAGATGATCTCCGCTGCCGTCCGCTGCTCATAAAACATGGAAAGATCCTTTTCCGCACGGAAATTGTAATCAACGGGGATCCCTGCCAGCCTTTTTTTAAGTGCATCTAAAGCAGGAAGTGAAAAGCGCGGCTCGGCAAGAATCCTGCTCAGGGGATTGATATCATTAGAAACAACTCTTCGCCCCAGCAGCCCTGCTTCTAAAACCGTCGTCCCCCTGCCGCTAAAGGGGTCATAAACGAGATCACCTCCCCTAGTAAAAAGCTCAATAAAAAACCGCGGCAGTTGAGGCTTGAAGCAAGCGCGGTAAGATATTTCCTGCAAAGGTGCAGCCTGGCGTTGCCTGGCAGTCCAAAATTCATTTATGTACTTAGCTATACGTCTGTCACCAAGCTGTAAATACTCAACCCTGGTTGTCCTGTTAGCTGGTGCTGCCAAAGCCAGCTCCCCTTGCTCTAAGCCCAAGGTTATGTTTTCTTGTAAGGAAAATTCTTTCAAATAATTTGCCACATTAAAACGCACACCTCTGCCTCCCTGTCTAAGCATATTTTATTTAATTCCTCTGATTCCATTATATCAGATTATTTGTAACTGCTTGGAACAAAACACAAACCTTAACCCGCTAGAAAACAGATGTGTAAAAATCAAAGTCTATCCAGGTAAATATTTGTCATTACTAGATCCAAAGAAGAAATATAAGCAAACCTTCTATTGAAAAACTTGTTAGTTTCATCAGTCAAAAAAAAACAGGGGATAGGCAATCCCCTGTTAAATATATTTTGTAGGAGGTTAGGTTTAACTGTGTTATTATTTAAACTATTCGCCATAATTAAAAAAAGTCCTGCTAATATTTAAAAAAATTAAAATTATTTTTTGATCTTTTTTCTTTTTATTATTCTTTGCGCCATATGACCGCCGATTTTCCCCGTTTCACGCGAAGTTAAATTGGCCCAACCCCGGCGCGCAATATCATCATCCAATCCCAGCTCCCGCGCAACTTCCTCCTTCAGCCCATTTAACCTGTTCATTGCATTTAATTCGTTTAACCCGTTTTCTACTTTTAGTTTTCTTTTTTTCTTTTTTCCTTTGGCCACGATTATTTTTAACTACCCTCCTGCCAGGCTTTGTTTCCTAATACTTATTTATTATTTAGCTTAACCTGGAAGCAGGGTTTTTATCCGCCAACGATCTCCCGGTGGCGCTGGCAGAGCATTTTTGAGCTTCTTTCCTGCAAGTAGTCCCGCTAATTATGTTCCCACATAATGGGGGCATGACCAGCGGGACAAAAAATTTAAACCATTATTTTCAGGGTAAATTCCATACCGCCCTTTGGGGAGTGGTACCAGCGTAAAAATGAAAATTATTCCAGTATGTACTTTCGGGATATTAACAAAGCAACGCCATTTACCTTGCAAACCATTCTTTTTCATGTAAACTATCCAAAAGCAAAGGCAAAATCTTCTCTGCTTTTCCCCGTAAAAAAAGATCTGTGGTATAAGAGGTAAACAAAGAAGGTTCGGGGTTGACCTCAATGATATAGGCACCCCTTTCCTTAGCAACCGAAGGCAAACCGGCTGCCGGCTCTACCGCCCCCGAAGTGCCGATAACGAGCATGACCCTGCATTGCTGTACATTGATCTGCGCTTGCCATAAAGCAGCTTGTGGTATTGGTTCCCCAAAAAATACAGCACCTGGCTTGAGCAGACTTCCGCATAAGGGACAATAAGGAGGTAAAACGTCGAGGCTAATTTCACGTGCGGGGAAAATAGCTTCACATCCAAGGCAAAGCAACATACTGGTATTCCCATGAAACTCAATGACCACTTTACTGCCCGCCTTTTGATGTAAACCGTCTACATTTTGTGTGATAACACATTGCACAAGACCCATTTTTTCCATTTGAGCTAGGGAATAGTGTGTGGCGTTGGGAAGTGCTTTTTCAACAACTTCCACCATCTCCTTGAGCATCGTCCAAGAGTAAAGGGGGTTGCGTTTAAAATTGTCAATGTGGGCTACCTCTTCCGGATCATATTTCTCCCACAGACCCCCCGGCCCGCGAAAAGGCATGATCCCGCTAGATACCGATATGCCTGATCCCGTCAACACCACAACACCGCCCAAAGCGATCTCCTCCGCAGCCTTTTTTATCCCTGAAGTATAGTGAGTTTCTCCGGGATTATACATCGCTTTAAACCTCCGTTTCATTTATCCTGGAACGATCGGCATATCTGGCAATTTTAAATTGTTCGTCTGCCCCCTAAGTTTTAAACAGTTCAAAAGCTATTTCATTATTGAATATACTGAAACATTCGAGCACAAAGTTTCTTTGCAAAACCTTAAGCCCAACTATGTCACTTTACCCCGGCGCGGCCGTTGCGTCCCCCGCTGACCGTTTTACAGTTGACCCCTTGTTTAGGAAGGAGAAGCCAGCAATATTTCCCAGTCCACTGTTTCTGCTCCTCCCCAGAGACGCTCTAAATTATAGAACATACGCTCTTCCGTTAGAAAGATATGTACTACGAGCCCGCCAAGATCTACCAGAATCCAACGCCCTTCCCGATACCCTTCCACACGTTTCGAATTATATTCCTCAGAAGAAATGTTCTCTAAAAGATGATCGCACAACGCCTTCGTATGAATTTGAGAGGTGCCACTGCAAATCAGAAAGAAATCTGCAATCAAAGATACTTTATTTATATCCAAAAGTACCAAATCCTGTGCCTTTTTTTCCCGTAAAAACCGAATAGCCTTCAGGACCAACTCCTTGACGGCCAGGGGCAAAAAAATCCCTCCTTGTTAAATTCAACTTATGGCGAAAAGTTTTTGCCGATAATCACCGTCACCATGGCGTCATGGTTGGGCTGAAGTTCTTTGAAAAACTCTGCCCCTGGGATGTAGAACGCCACTTCTTTGGCCGGTTCGACCAGTTCCAGACGTGAAATAACCTGGCTGTGCCGGTATTCAAAATTATCGGCATTGTCGATCTTAACGATGCAAAAGCCCTGTTCCTCCAAAATTTTTCCTGCTGCGGTAGCAACACCGGCTGCTCCGCTACCATTCAAAATTTCTACCGTAATCATCTCCCGGGACAAGATAGATGTTCCCCCCAGGCTTCCACTCAAAGTAGCAAGCTGCAATTGATCCGGTTCTAGAAAAAACTCTCCGTCAAATTCCCGCCAAACCCCCGGCAAGGAAACCACCAAATCTTCTGCCCGGAAAAAAGATTCCAGATCTTCTTGGAAACCTTGTAGCTCTTTCCAGGCAAAATCTGTCTTAAGATACGGTGCAACACTGCCGGTAATACGATAGAGCTCCAATTTCCCCTTTTTTTCCGTAAGAAACTTCAAGAGGTCCCCGCAAAAACTAAACCTGTGCAAAGCTCTTTCCAATGGTTCTTCCTCATTTTCCTCTTGCATTAATGAGGCTAAGTATTCCCGACCCCTGATCAGATCGTCCCCGGGGGCAATCACGCCATAAGCATCTACTAGTACAGGAATACCACTGTAATCAAATTCCATATAATGGTGGATCGGGGCGTCTAAAAAAAGGGAAAGTTGCTGCACTAACAATTCTGCCCCGCCCTCTCCATAAAAATGATCGGGCGTATAGTAAGGCCGTACCTCCGCCTCTTCGTCATTTTCCTCTGACCAGGTTTGTCCCCGCTCAGTTTTGCTCTCCAAACGATGCAGTAAAACCTGGCCGGGAATAAAAACCGTATGAAAAGAAGCACCTTGTTCAGGTAAATTAAGGAAGAAAATATCCTTGATCGTTGCCTCTTCACCGCTCCTCATTAGACCATAAAGAAGGTAATTCGTGCCAGTCGTTTGCGGTGCCTGGCGTAGTTTTTTAGCCCAATCCGCTTTGTTCTGCAAAGCCTGAAAGGAACCCAAAAAACGCATCCCCACAAACAAAAGCAAGATGCAGAAAACCAAAGCCAGCAGGAAAAAAAACCTTTCCTTAGAAAGGCGCGTTTTCTCCCTCCTCCTTAGACGGGTTATTCTGGTAGGCTTCATAACCTGAAAAACTCCTGGCTGTTTTTATTCTATTTAAAATCAGAGAATTGCGAAATAAAATGGAATTGGGATGTAAAACCCTTTTCCTGGCTAAAACAGAAACGATAGTCCGATCCACGGCACTAAGAAGGGCCTTTTCTAAACCTTGATCCCCGCCCCTGCCGGAAATATTTCGTAAAGCATCCACTTCGGGATAATCCCGGCCCGGTTCGATACAGTCCGCCAGATAAACAATCCCGGCTAAACGGGAGATCCTCTCCGCACCGGTAGTGTGTACCTTGACTGCTTCCAGGATCTCCTTATCCTCTATCCCCAATTCGTGTTGGAGCAACCAGGCCCCAACCGGGGCATGCAACAAAGCCGGTTCCTTTAAACTCAACGCATCCCCAAGAGCATGTTCAAGTGCAATCTGGTACAAAACCGGATAAGGATATATCTTGCCGTAATCATGTAACAATCCGGCCAGGGAAGCCTTATCCGTATCCACCCCGTAAAGCAAGGCAAGCTTTAGGGCACTTTCTTCCACACCCCTGGCATGAAGAAAAAGGCTACTTTTAGCCCGGCTGCGTAACAATTTCCGGGCATCATCGATCTTCATGGCCTGGCACCAAGTTTTTAACGATCATACCTATATAATTGGACACAATAAAAGACATTCCTTCTTTCTGTGAACAGGAAACAAAGATTAAGCAAAATTGATGGCAACCTTCAGTATAGATAATGAATAGTAACTCATATATTAATAAGTTAAAGGCCACCGCAACTTTAGGGTTACCTGTTTTCACGCGGCTTTGCTTCGTTTACAACCAAACGACGGCCATCCAGCTCCATTCCATTCATGCTTTCAATTATTTTTTCCGCATCTGCGTCATTTACTTCAACAAATCCGTAGCCACGGGAACGTCCGGTCGCTTTTTCCGTAATAATACGACAACCTAAAACCTCACCGTGCTCGGTAAAGGCATCGCGCAGATCATCCTCGGTAGTTCCCCAGGGAACGTTGCCGACATAAAGAGTCTTCACCATTTTTTCACCTCTTTTTTCTTTTTGTCACCATATAAACTTTAGTATGATAATACCCTGCATATATTATGCAATAATGGAAACTGCTTTATACTTCGTTTTTCACCTGAAGATAAAGTCTGTTTTTATAAATATATTGCTCCACCGCATCCGGGGTCAGGTATTTAATTGTTTTCCCACTGGCGACACGACTACGTATAAATGTAGAAGAAACCGCCATAGCCGGGATCTCCAGCAGGTGCACTTTTTTGATCATCCGGGAGGAAACAGACGCCAGAACATCCTTCAATTTACCAAAAGAGTAGCCCGGACGGGAAGCAGCGATAAAATAACAGGAATCCAGTAGCCGTTCACAATCTTTCCAGGCAATTATATCGAGGATGGCATCAGCCCCGGTAATAAAGTAGAGCCTCACCTGATAATTATAGATTTGTAAAATATTTTGTACCGTATCAATCGTGTAGGACGGCTGCCGGCGGTCGATCTCCAGTCGCGATACAGTAAAGTAAGGGTTGTCGACCACAGCCAGCATCGTCATAATATAACGGTGTTCAGCCAGGCTGATATAGCGTGCATCTTTGTGCGGTGGCACTCCGGCTGGAATAAAAATGACGTGATCCAGGCCAAACTGCTGTCGGGCTTCCTCAGCAGTAACAAGGTGCCCGATATGAATGGGATCAAAAGTTCCTCCCATTAGACCTAAGGTCAAATATTCATTGCCGGTTTCTGGTAGCAGAAAACTCATTACATGCTCTTCCCTTGTGCTTCCGGATTTCAAATAAAATAAGTAAATTCCATTTCGCCGATGCGCACAACATCGCCCTCTTGAATCTTCATCTTTTCCAGTTCACGCTCTACTCCCAGCCCCTTCATTGCTGCTTGGAAACGCCGCAAACCTTCTGTGCTCTGCAAATCGGCACGGAGAACCGCTTTTTCTACCTCATCACCTGTAACTAAAAAAATATTCCCTTCTACTGTAACCTTTAAATCCCTGACCGGCGCCGGAGGGAGAAAAATCATCTCTTCTTGATCATAGCTTTCTTCGGGCAAAAGAGCAACCCTTTCTTGAACATGTTTGTATAGTTCTTCCAAAAGAACCTTTACCCCCACCCCCGTCACTGCCGAAATGGGGAAAACTGGCAGCCCTTCCTTCAACCGGGATTGGAAATTCTTTAAATTGGCCGCCGCTTCCGGCAAATCCATTTTATTGGCAGCAATTACCGCTGGTTTGGAGTGCATTGCAGCGCGATAAAGCATCAATTCCTGTTGCAGATTACAGAAATCCTCATAAGGATCACGTCCTTCTGTAGCAGCCATATCCAGCAGGTACAACAAAACTCCTGTTCTTTCAATATGCCGCAAAAAGCGGTAGCCCAACCCCGCACCTTGATGTGCTCCGGCAATGATCCCCGGAAGATCGGCAACAACGAAGGAGCGACCGGGAGACAAATAGACTACACCCAACTGGGGAACAAGTGTTGTAAAAGGGAAATTGGCAATTTTGGGTTTGGCTGCAGAGATACGCGCCAGCAGGGTGGATTTTCCGGCATTGGGAAAGCCAACCAAACCTACATCGGCCAGCAATTTCAGCTCTAAGAGCAGTGTCCGCTCTTCCCCGGGCTCTCCTTTTTCCGCAAAATCCGGTGCCCGCCGGCGGGAAGTGGCAAAACGTGTGTTGCCCCGACCCCCACGCCCCCCCCGGGCCACGACAACCTTTATCCCGTCATGCCCGAGATCGGCAAGGGGGGAACCATCTTCGTCTTTCACCACCGTGCCGGCAGGAATTTGTACATAAAGGGGTGGGCGGTTTTTCCCGTGCTTTTTTTTGCCCTGGCCGTGTATTCCGTTGGCGGCATGCAGGTGCGGGCGGTAGCTTAAATCAATTAAAGTATTTTTTTCACGCGTCGCCACCAAAATCACATCGCCGCCGTCACCGCCGTCGCCGCCGTCCGGGCCTCCCCGGGGCACAAATTTTTCCCGCCGGAAGGAAACAACACCGTTCCCGCCCCGGCCACCTTTGACAAATATTTTGACCTGATCCACAAACAATTTATCACCGCTCTACATTTCTAAAAAAAATCCCGGGTGAGAATCTCCCGGGTTTTAGTTTGCTGGGTAAACACTGACCATTTTCCTGGTCTTCCCCAGACGCTCAAAGGCAACCAGTCCATCAACCAGGGCAAACAGGGTGTCATCCCTGCCGCGGCCGACATTCATACCGGCATGGATCCGCGTGCCTTTCTGGCGCACGAGAATGCTGCCTGCCGATACCTCCTGCCCGCCAAATCTTTTCACGCCCAGTTTCTTAGCGTTACTGTCCCGCCCGTTCCGGGAGCTGCCCCCGCCTTTTTTACGGGCAAAAAGTTGCAAATCTAATCTGCGCATCTTTAGCGGCCTGCATAAAATTGAATCCTAGACAGGCCCCCACCTCCTTTCTCCCCTGAAGGTTTTAGCCATTTTCAGTATAATCAACGTAGGCAGGATAACTGCGGGCCGTCTCCTTGAGACCCAGCAGCAGTGTCTCTATCAACAGGTAAAACTTCTCTGCTTTTTCATGTTCCATGGCCAAAGGCGCGGCAAGCGAAAGGGAACCCTCCTCCAGCTTGACCGGAAAATCCACCTTGACTAGATCCTGCAGGGCAAAGACAACCGTCTGCGTGAGCATGGAAACAGCGGCGCAGACAATATCGCTGCCCGACGGGGCAAAAAGAGCATGGCCCCTCACTTCCAAGCCCACGGGGTTGCCCCCGCCGTTTCTCCTGACCTTGACTTTGATCATGCCCTTATCCTGACCTTGACCTTGCCTTATAACCCTTACCCTGATTATTAAAAGCCGGCACTTAAAACATAATGCCTTTCCCGGGGCCTTATTCTGAACTCCGGCCTTAATTGTGCCAGGCTTTTTAAAGCAAACGCATAAACGCGACCGTCTTTATCGTTTAGAAAATATCATTTTAAAATCCAATTTTCCAGTTCCGGTTGGACCCTAAATTTCTTTAACCGGCAGGATAATCAATCTTTTGAATGAGCACCTGCGTGAAAGGCTGCCGGTGACCCTGTTTTTTCCGGTAATTGGTTTTCGGTTTATACTTGAAGACAATAATCTTTTTCCCTTTTCCCTGGGATAAAACCCTGGCAGACACTTTCGCACCCTGCAGGTAGGGTGTGCCAATCTCCATCTTGTCTTCATTTTTAACGGCCAGCACCTGATCAAAAACTATCTCCTCTCCGGCCTCCGCGGGTAATTTCTCCACCCTGCAGATACTGCCCTCGGATACCCGGTACTGTTTCCCGCCGGTTTCAATAATTGCATACATGGTCTTACCTCTCTTTTTAACCAAACTCGCCGTTCAAGGTAATTTTACCCCGGCTTAACCCGTGTTCCGGGTCTACCCCGGCCCCCGGTTTTATCCGGTCTTCCAGATTTCCCCTGGTCGTAAAATTTTAGGCCTCAAACCTTGACCGTGCGGTAAAGAATGCGTGGTAATTTTAGCATATCCCAAAAAGGTTGTCAATCGACGAAAAAACCATTTGACAAAAAATTCATAACATGTTAAATTAGATTATACTATAGTAAACATATAGGGATTGTGTGCATTGCAGGGCGACTCGATCATACGGGGTGATTAAATGAGATTATCAACTAAAGGAAGATATGGACTTAGAGCTATCTTGGATATTGCCCTGGAACAAGGAATGGGGCCGGTAACAACCCCGGCAATTGCCGGGAGGCAAAAAATTTCTAAGAAGTACCTCGAACAGTTGTTGACTACATTAAAAAAAAAGGGCTTAATCAAAAGCATACGCGGGCCCCAGGGGGGATATGTCCTGGGACACAGTGCCGATAAAATTACCGTGGGCGATATAATTCGTACCCTCGAAGGCCCGATCGCGCCGGTCGATTGCATCAGCGAAATTAACCCGGGTGACTGCGCCAGGGCACAGTTTTGCGTCACGAGGCAGATCTGGTTGCGTTTAAGGGACGCCGCTTCCGAGATACTGGATGCCTATACCCTTGCAGATCTGATGGAGGACCCGGCAGTCTGCCGGGAAAGCATCTCCACCCGCAAAATAAGACAAAGGTAGCACAAGACAGCACAACTTTCAAAAACTGCATTAACCGGGCACAGGGTGAAACAGGACCACAGGGAGGTTTTTTTATGGGCGAGTACCACCAACTAAGAAATCGCCTGGCAGGGGTTCTTGCCGTTAGCGTCGTTGCTATGGTTATTATTTCTCAACCAACATTTTTAGTTGTGGAGGAAAAACAACTTCCTGTTTTTTTGGCCGGCGCACTAGCCATCGTATTTTTAAAAAACCCGCTAAAAATACTGGAATCATTCAATACTTTGTTTTCGTTCCTCCTCGATTCAATTTTTGTAATCTTGAGTATTTCCACCGCTGCCTACATCTTATTTGTCTTCGATCGCATTATTGTCAACCCCCTACCCAATGCACCGGATAAGATCTTCGCTGTCATCGCCGTACTTTTGGTGTTGGAAGCCGTCAGAAGATCCACCAATCTTGCAGTCGCCTTGTTGGCTGTCGCCTTTATTCTTTACGGGTTTTATGGGCACTTTTTGCCCGGTCCCATCGCTTGCCGGGGATATGACTGGAGCCGGTTGGCCAGCACCCTTTACCTCACCCGGCAAGGCCTATACGGCATTCCCTTGAAGGTAATGCTCAACTACATTGTGCTCTTTGTTACTTTTGGAACCTTCCTCGAAATAACAGGAGGAACAGAATTCTTCATAGATATTTCCCGGAGTATAGCAGGTAAATATGCCGGGGGCCCGGCAAAGGTTGCCGTCCTCGCCAGTGCTTTGATGGGTTCCATCTCCGGCAGCGCGGTAGCCAATGTCGTTACAACCGGAGTTGTTACTATTCCCACAATGAAAAAAAGCGGTTATGATCGCCACTGGGCTGCAGCAATCGAAGCTGTTGCTTCAACCGGGGGGCAAGTACTGCCACCGGTGATGGGCTCCGTTGCCTTTATCATGGCAGAATTTTTGGGAATACCTTATTTAGCGGTAGTGAAGATAGCCTTAATCCCGGCCTTGCTCTTTTGCCTCAGCTCATTTTTTGCCGCCCACTTTTATGCAGTAAAAAACGGTATCCAAGGCGAGAAAAAAGAAAACCTGCCCGCTCTCCTGAATATACTTAAAGCCAAAGGACACTTTTTGCTCCCCCTGATTGTTTTAGTCCTCGTGCTTTTTAAGGGTTATTCGGCAATGACTGCGCCGCTTTATGGGCTTCTTGCGGGTGTGGCCGTCACTTCTTTTCAAAAAGAAACACGCTTAGATTTTCACCAGGTAATAAATATCTTGAAAAAAACTGGTTTCACCATCGCCTCCTTGACGTGTACCGGAGCTGCGGCGGGAATTATTATCGGTGTGGTCTCTTTGTCCGGTTTGGGAGCAAAGCTGTCCTCGATTTTGGTGAACCTGGCCGGGGGCAACCTCTTGGTTTTATTAATTTTGACAGCCGTGACTTCGATCGTCATCGGCATGGGTGTAACCAGCGTAGCCGCTTATATATTATTATCCACCCTGGTGGGGTCAGCATTAGTCCAAATGGGAATCCCGCCGGTTATGGCACACCTGTTTATACTTTATTTCGGGATCTTGTCGATGATCACCCCGCCGGTTGCCCTCGCTTCCTATGCGGGGGCGGCAATCGCTGAATCAGATTTTATGAAAACCGGATGGATTGCCTTTAAGATTGCCGTCCCGGCCTTTTTAATACCCTTTTTTATTATCTATAATCCCGCCCTGGTGCTGCAAGCTGATCTGTTTACAGTTGTCTGGTCCGTGCTGGTTTCGATTGTCGGGATCATTTTTTTTGCCGGCGCAACTGTGGGATTCCTGCAGTATAACCTGAACATTGGGGAAAGGATCGTGCTCATGGCCGGCTCCTGCTTGTTGGTTTTACCGGGACTTTATACAACCCTGGCCGGGTTTATCGTCCTGGCGGCAGTACTATATTTTAGTCGCTACAAAAACAAATTTAAAACAATAGAAATGGAGTTAATGGAGTTAGACGAAGAAACGGGGTAATTTAATTTGACAACCCCGCAAAAAGCTGTCCTGAAGATAGCGACGATAATGACTGAATGCATCAAAAGTTTTTATATTTTAAAGAACTAAAAGATCAAGGCTTCATCATTCCTTGTGTTACCAAAAATGACGAAGATTAAAAGATATTTTTCAAACTAAGAGATAGGAGTGTTGTTGGCATGTTTAAAAAAACAAATATTATCTATATCATGCTGCTGGCTGTACTTATGGGGAGCAGTTGTGCCCAACAGCATGAAACAGTTTTAAATATATCTTTGGGCACAGCCCCCGTAGCGGGCTCCTTTTATCCTGTTGGTGTAGCGATGGCGGATGTGCTTAATAATAACCTGGCAGGAGTACAGGTCACCGCGGAGGAAACCGGGGGTTCGGCCGAAAACCTGGCGCTGATCGATGAGGGGCGCATCGAAATGGGATTTTCCGCCGGGGAATCAGTAGAAAAAGCAATCGCCGGGGAAGAACCATTTACGAAAAAAACTGAGGTGTTACTGGGGTGGGTTCTTTTCCCCATTCCCTTTCAACCAGTTGCGCTCAAAGAATCGGGTCTTAAAAGCATCTCCGATCTTGAAGGAAAAAAGGTATCGATCGGCGCCCCGGGTGCCACTGTAAATATTACAGCAAAAGAACTCCTCACAGCCCATGGAGTGAACATCGATAAAGTTTCCTTTATCTACCTCGGCTGGGGGGAGGCGGCAAATGCCTTGGCCGACAGAAAGATCGATGCGGCATTTTTTCAGGGGGCCATACCGTCCCCCGCCGTAGAGAGCCTTGCCGTCAGAATGCCTGTACAGCTACTGGAAACGGATAGAACAATACTGGAAAAAGACTTTGCCGGCCAGGCACTTTTCCCCGGTATTCTTCCCAGGGGTAGCTATACGGGTCAGGATGAAGATGTGGCCTGGCCTTTTGATTATGCCTACGCCTTTTTTAGCCCCCTGCTGGACGAGAAGATAGTCTACAAAATTACCAGAACTATTTTTGAAAACATAGACAAAATAGGGCAGGCCCACCCCATGGGCAAAGAAATGCACTTGATCGATCAGGCCCTGGCAGAAAAGATCGGGTTGGAGGTCCATCCCGGGGCCATCAAATATGCCCGGGAAGCCGGTATTTGGGAGTAAATCCCCGGGACTTCCCTGCCATTTTTTTGCGGTTTATGATTGCAGTTTTAGATTGCGGTTTTTGATCTTGGAGCAATAAAGGAGGACCTGATGGGATGAAACCGATCCTCTATGATGAACAGCAAGTAAAGAAATATACCAAAATGGGCTACTGGTCGCCAATGATCCTTACGGATTATTGGGAACAAAATGCCCAAAAACACCCCGCCCGCGAAGCCCTTGTGGATACCCTTGGGAACAGGCTGACTTTTGCCGGGGTAACCGCGTTGGTCAACCGCCTTGCCCTGGGCCTGATCGAACTGGGATTGGAAAAAGATGACCGGGTAGCCATCCAACTACCAAACCGCGTAGAGGGTTTTTTAACCCGGTTGGCTTGCGAAAAAGCGGGGCTCATTTCTATTGCCCTCATGCCTGTCTTTCGCCATGCAGAGCTGTTGGCGATCCTTGGCCGCATCGAGGCCAAGGCAATTTTTATCCCAAGAGAATACCGGCGGTTCAATTACCAGGCAATGGTAGGCGAGCTTGCACCGGAGCTTCCGCATTTGAAACATGTAATCGTAACAGAAAATGAGGCGCCCGCCGGTACTGTCTCCCTGCCGGCAATGCTACGAAATCCCCTGGAAGAAAAATATTCCCTAGATATGCTGGCCGGGAGAAAAATCAGTGCTTTTAATGTCGGCTTTTTAGCCAGCACAACCGGGACAACCGGTCCGCCCAAGATCGTGGAGAGGACGATCGCCGCTTATCTCTCCGGTTCAAGGGCACATCTCCGCAATTGGCAGATTGTAGCAGAGGATATTCTCTGTGCAATTGCCCCTTTTCCCGGTGCGCCGGGGGGCACACCAACCTATTTTTGTGCCCCAATGGTGGGCGCAAAAGTGGTTTTACTGCATAAATATACCCCGGAGGCAGCATTGAAAACACTTGAAAAGGAAAAAGCAACGGTACCCTGCCTGGTGCCGGCCCAACTGGCGACGATGATGCAGCTTCCCGTCGAGAACTATGATCTCTCCTCCCTGCGTTTCATCCACTGCAGCGGCGGGCATCTGCCGCCACCCCTGGCCGAAGAAGCAGAGCGCCGCATGCGGTGCCCGATTTTAGTGGCTTACGGTTCACAGGATACCGGTTTGATCTCCGGAACATCGACCAAGGATCCCCCCGAAAAACGGCGCTTTACTGTCGGAAAACCGCTGTCCGGCAATGAAATTAAGCTGGTAGATGATACGGGGAAGCGGGTGCCCCCCGGCGCAACCGGGCAACTGTATTTTCGTGGGCCGCAAAACACCGGGGGCTACTACCGGGATCCGCAAAAAACCTTTGCGGAGGCAGTGGACAGCGGGGGCTGGGCCACTCCGGGGGATCTGGTCAAAATTGACGCAGACGGCTATCTAATCATCACCGGACGTAAAAAAGATATCATTATTCGCGGCGGCCAGAACATCTATCCCGGTGAAATCGAAAACTTTTTGATTGCCCATCCTAAAGTTGCCCATGCAGCCCTAGTGGCCATGCCGGATCAGATCATGGGTGAAAAGGCATGCGCCTTTGTGACAACCGCCGCCGGTAGTGAAGCACTCACCTTTGAAGAGATGATCGACTACCTGAAGAGTAAGAAGCTGGCGATGTATAAACTACCGGAAAGGCTGGAAGTCATCGATTCTTTTCCCCTGGCCGGCGGATCCAAGATCAATAAGGTGGAGCTGCGAAGAATAATTGCCGGGAAACTGAAAGGCGAAGTAACGGCATTATAATAGCAGAATGCCGCCGGCAAGTACCCTGCCAGGATTTTACCTATGCAAAAAATGTCTCTTGCCGGAAAAACACTGCCTGGGTTTTATTCACAGAAAAGTGGATCTTGCAGTGATTTGACCTTTTCAGCAAAAAAATCGGTCAGCGATTCCGCAATCTCTTCCGTAAAGCCTTCCCCGTAGATGCGGTAAGAAGGCCTCTCCGGATCGGGGAGAACGAGCGCCCACCCGTCGGGATAGTAAAACTTCAGGCCATCGACCATCTCCACCCTTGCTGCCTGGCCGGGGACATCTTCGATCAGGCGGCGCATGACCCGGCCCTTCTGACCCCAGGGACAGGGGATTTCTTTTTGGCGCAGATTGATTTCCGGGATTTCCCTGAGCAAAGTAGAAAGACTTTTGCCACCACGGGCCAGGCTGTGCAAAATTTTGAGCAGCGCCGCCGGGGCATCGATCTGTAAAAACTCCGCGGGAAGGTAATTCTCCCCTTCGACACCTTCAGCATGGCCATTTAACTCGCGGACTTTTTCCTGAAAATGACGGGGAAACGTCTTGCTGCGCAGGACTTTGGCTTTATTTTTTCTGGCCAACTCCTCATGGATCCAGGAGGCAGAGATAGGTTGGACCAGCGCCGGTGTTTTCCCCGACTCTAAAATAAGCAGGGAGAGCAGCACCTGGTAAAGTTCACCGGAAATTTCGAAACCTTCTTCATCAAAGAGCACCATGCGCTCTCCGCTGGGGGCCATCCAAAAACCAAGGTCGATCTCCCCGCGCACAATGCTTTGCGCGATATCCTTTTTATAGACGGCAAAATCCTCGTCCTTCCAGCAGGCCAGTTTCGCTTTACCCGGGGGATGAAAAACCTGCAGGTTGCAATTCAAATCTTGCAGTAGGGGGATAATCAGTTCCTGCAAGTGCGGGGGTAGAAACGCCGCCAGGAGGTTAAAATTTGCCTCCCGGATCGTTTCGCAGGGCAAACCCTGCCGGATGGCATCGAGGTAAACCTGATTGTAGCCGGTAATTGTTTTGGGCATCCCCAGTTGATCTTTGCGCGCCCGGGGAAAATCATCCCTAAAAAAGATCTGTTCCAGACCGCGTTCCTTGGCCCGGGAAAGATGCAGGCCTTCTTGATCAAAAAAACGAATCGTGCTGTACCCGTGGTGAGAAGCACAGGAATGAACGTAGATACCACCTTTAGCTTGCAAATCCGTAACACCCAGCCTGGCCACGGGGACAATCGTTTCGCCGATATCCAGCACATCTGCACCGCTGGCCATCAAACCCACGGTCAGTGCTTTTTTAATCAGTTGTGAGGGCTGCCAGGCATCGCCGCCCAATACCACCGGCACCCGGCCACCCAGCATAAAGGCAAAAGCTGAGCCCATTTTTAGTGCATTCTCCAGTGTCAGATCACCGTTTAATTCTCCCAAGGCCCCATCGGCGCCAAACAAGGAACGCCGGAATTGGTTGCCCCAAATGAGGTTGTTATTGACCAGGGCACCGCTTTCAACCCTCTTGTACGGCCAGATTCTGACACCGGGCCTCAAAGTAGCCTTTCTTTCTACGACGCTTCCCTCGCCGATCACCGCTCCTTCATAAATGGCCCCCCCGCTTTCGAGGCGAGCGCCGCCAGCCAAAATACCCCCCCGCACAATCGCGTTGCGCCCCAAATTTACACGCGACCAGGTCACGCCTCTTTTAATCGAAACTCTCTCCGAAATATGGTTATAAGCGCCCACAACAGCATATTCGCCGATAAAGGCCTGCGCACCGATCGAGGTACCCTGACCGATATAAAAAGGGGGCTGCAGCAAAGCCTTGGCATCAATATAGACTTCATCGGCCAGCCAGATGCCCGGTTCCTCCTCTTTAGCCGGTAAATTGATCTCCACTTTCTTATTCAAAATATCGTAATGTGCAAAACGGTACTGCTCCAAATTGCCGATATCACACCAGTAACCGGGCAGAACACAGCCATAAAGGGGTTGCCCCTTCTTCATGAGCAAAGGAAATAAATCGCGGCTGAAATCAAACTTTTTTCCGTCAGGAATATAGGAGAGAACCTCCGGTTCTAAAATATAGATACCCGTGTTCACCGTATCGCTGAAGACCTCGCCCCAGCCGGGTTTCTCCAAAAAACGAGTAATCCGCCCCTCTTCATTGACGATCACGATGCCGTATTCCAGCGGATTTTCCTGTGGCGTGAGCACAATCGTCACCAGAGTTTTCTTCTGGCGATGGAAAGCGATGGCCGCCGACAGATCAATATCCGTCAGGCAGTCTCCACTGATCACCATAAAAGTATCGTCCAGGAAGGAGGCCGCATTTTTGACGCTACCGGCCGTACCCAGGGGCTCCTCCTCCAAAAAATAATTGAAGTTGACACCTAAAGGCGAGCGATCGCCAAAATAATCTTTGATCTGTTCGGGAAGATACTGCAAAGTTACTGCCAGATCCTGCAAGTCATGCGTCGCTAAAAGTTCCACGATATACTCCATCATCGGTTTATCCATCAGGGGAACCATCGGTTTGGGCCGGTCACAAGTCAAAGGACGAAGCCTGGCACCTTCTCCCCCGGCCATAATTACAGCCTTCAAAATCCCTCAACTCCTGTCTGTTTGTTTCATTTTTTGAAACACCCGCGAAACCAATTCCAAAGCATATTTATTATTTATTTTTGATTCTGCAGGGGAATCATTCTTAAATATGCTCCTGCTTTTTAATTCGCCAGACTGGCATGGGCAGCTCCTTTTCCAAGCTGCAGCTTGACACCCGTGATGCACAACGTGGGGATGGTGAACGAATACGGACTTTTCCAAGCTGCAGCTTTTGGCACACCCTCCACTTCAAAATTATTATCCCCTAAATTGAAGAATAAAACTGCAGAAAAAATATAAAACCACGCTCAAACCCAAAAAGCTTAACCAGCAACAAGTTGGGCCCAAAAGATCTTCATAATAAGCTGCTTTCCAAATGAAATTGTACTAAAAAAGGACTTTTTGGGAGCAAACCAAAACTGCATTCAAAGTATCCGGGGAAAGAAACTGCTTTTTAAACTGCACATTGGTGGCAAAAACCCCGGCCTGAATACCCCGGTTCTAGCCAGAATACCCCGGTTCTAGCCAGAATACCCCGGTTCTAGAATGACAAACCTTGTTTTAAACTGCTCTTGCCGGGCGTGCAGTCTAACCAAAGGAAAGAACATATTAACCTTGTTGTGAAGCTAATATGAACGCCCAGGTCAGTGCATTTCATTACGGGCCAACGGGCCAATATGAAGTATTTTTTAAACCGGGATATTAGCAGGCAACCCTTTTCCAGATAGTAGTTTTCTACTACTGCCCCTGGTAAGAAACAACCTTGGCAAAAAAAACTTAAAGTGGTTTAATGTTTTGTAAATGCCCAGCCTTTATCATCCTGGGCATTAATGAAGGATCTCGAACAATTTTAAGATTTTAAAATTTCTATGATTTCTATGTTTAACCCCTGAGCAGCTTCTACTATTGAGAATAGCGTTTTAAATATTTCCATCCCTTGCAGGGATTAATCCAAGCAAGGGAAAAGTATAACAATAATTCCAAACATATTTACATATTATACAATTCGGCTGAGCATTTTGTGGAAAAAGGGTTAAAATACGGGTGCAAACCACCTGCCATAAAATATTTCGCCATAAATTATCAGAATTAGACAAACCATGAGCTTCTTAATCTTTGTATTACACCCGGACATATAAGAAACGGAGGCAGCACTACCCATGTTAATCCTAAATTTTACCCATCCTTTAACAGACGATCAACGCCAGGAAATAGAAGCCCTGGTCGGGGCTAAAATAACCGCCATAGTAGAAATACCCAGTCAAATCAACACCACGGCGCCCCTTGCACCACAAATTGAAAAAATGCTGGATGACACCGGTTTCACACCCCGTGAATGGCAAACCAGCTCTATACTGGTTAATTTGCCATCCTTAAATTATAGTGCAGCAACCGTCCTGGCCCAACTGCACGGCCGCATGGGTTACTTCCCTCCTGTTTTGCGCCTGCGCCCGCTTACAACTAAAATCCCTTTACGTTATACTGTCTCTGAAATTCTCAACCTGCAAGCCATGCGCGAACAGGCCCGGAAAAAAAGGTAAGGGTTAAAGAATATTTACAACCGTTCAACTAGGTGCAACCAAGGATAAAGTTTTTTATCCCAAACAAGCCTGGGTAACACAAACCTGGGTGACAACAATATATATTTAAGGGCTAAAAAAGTATCCTAATTCTTTATAGCTTTTAGTAACATTTTACTAAAAGGTATTAATTTTCCGTCTTTCATCACGATATAGTATTTAGGAGTGAGAAAATGCAGTTAACACTTATCTTTCAATCCCCTGGCCCGGTTCGTCTGCCGATCCAGTACAATCATCTGGTACAGGGCCTAATCTATCACGGCCTGGAAAACCCAGTTTTGCGCAAATTTTTACATGAACAGGGTTTTCCCTTTGAAAAACGCCGCTTCAAACTATTTACCTTTTCGCGCTTAATGGGGCAAAAAACAAGTTTTCAGCAGGAAAAAGGGCAACTGATCTTGGATCCCCCCCTCAATCTGGTCATCTGTTCACCGATCCCCATTATCCTGCAGGAGCTGGGTACCAGTTTCCTGCGGCGGGGCCGTGCCCGCCTCGGACAAACCCAACTGGAAGTAAGCCAGATCAATGTCGACGACCCCTGTATTAGTGAGAAACGGGCAGTAGTGCGCATGCTATCTCCACTCACGGTATACAGCACCCTGCCTTCCACAAATGGACGCCGCTTCACCTATTATTATTCACCCTTTGAGCCGCGGTTCAGCGAGCTGATCCAGGCCAACCTGATCAAAAAATATAGGTTGATCCAGGGCGGCCCCCCCCTAAATGAAAATTTTACAATAGAACCTTTGAATGTTACAGAAAAAGACCACAAAATAACCCGCTACAAAAATTTCATCGTCAAGGGCTGGATGGGTGATTACGAACTGCGCGGCGACCCCGATCTGCTGCAGGTCGCCCTCAATGCCGGCCTGGGCGCAAAGAACTCTCAAGGATATGGGTGTTGTACTTTGAAAACTTAGCAGAAAAGGTCTAGAGCAGTTGGAAGAACAACCCATTTGAAATAAATGTATAGAAAAAGGAGGTTTTTAAAATCACCAATATTACTGACTTGGTTTTATTGGTAGGAACAAACCCGCTACCGAACTATGTAGTCAGCAAATATCTTTTAGGTCAAAATAGTGAATTAAAGCATCTATGGCTTGTTCACTCGGAGGAACGAAAAGAGATCGGTCAGGCAGGCACAGGTGAATATGCGGAAAACATCAAAAGGGTTCTTAAAGAGGAATTTGACGAAAAGGATTTGTTGTTTGAAATGGTAGCGCTTAGCGAGGTCAGTTCTGCCAGTAGCATTGTAAATGACCTGGAAAAAAAACTGGCAGGCAAGATAATGGATCGTGATCCTATAATTCACCTTAACTACACTGGCGGTACAAAATCAATGGCTGTACACGTTTATCGTTTTTTAGAAAATAATTACAAAAACAGATCTTCTTTTTCTTACCTCGATGGACGGAGGTATAAACTGCTTTGGGATTATAATAAAAGCATAAGTAAAGATTTAAGAAAAGAAATTTCCTTATCTTTAAGCAATCTGATTGAACTGCATGACTATAAAAAAAAGAATGGGGAGAGTCCCCTTCCCCAGAACTATTACCCTGTACTGGAAAAGTTTGAAAATCTCATCAATACCGGCAGGTTAGCAGAATATCTTTCCTGGAAAAATAAACAAATTAGAGACAGATACTACTCTAAAAAAGGTTTTATAAAAACAACAAATAAATTTTTAAAACAAAACAGCCTGGTCAAAAACAACAAAAGTAAAAAACAGCTTGATCCTGAAAATGTAGATAAATTTAAACAAGAATTCCAAAAACAAACCCCTCCTTTAATCCATGATCTGTTATCAGTCCTTCCCCAGGAAAGATCGATCCTCGATGATAAAGGCAACCTTTGGATACCTGACAGTACTGTCAGTAACGCCATCTTTAAAGAACGGTTAGAATTGACCATATCCGGCTTTTTAGATGGTAAATGGCTTGAACATTATGCTTATAGGGTAATCAAAGGAGAAATACAAAAAGATAATATGTTAAAAAAGGATTTTTCCCGGGAAACAATCAGCATTGACAGTAACTGGGAAATAAAAAAACCGGGTCCGCAAAAAGAATTTGAGATAGATGTGATTATCGTAAATGGTTACCAAATCTGTGGCATATCATGCACAACTTCTAAAGAAGAAGGCACCTGTAAACAAAAAGGATTTGAAATAATCCACCGGACCCGGCAAATGGGTGGCGATGAGGCCTTATCAGTTCTTGTAACTTGTCTGGAAGATCACAAAAAAGATGCTTTTTCTGCTGATCTGGAACAAATAACGGGCGCTACAAAACAGAACCTTCTAGTGCTTAGCATATCTGATTTAAAAGCGGATATCTTATGGAAAAAAATAAAGAAATATATTTGGGGGGAGGTCTAACACCTTGTTAACAGCCTTACTTATTGAAACCATATCCATCCAAAATTATGTATACGCCAGTAATAAATTGCTGGAAAATGTGGGTGCATCAAACATTGTCACTGGTGTTTACCAGGAAATAATGCTGCAATCAATTCAAGAAACCTTGCAATCTAAAATAGATACAAATTCATGGAAAAAACATCCTGACACTATTCACCTGGAAAACAACAGCACAGATTTTGAAACAGGCTATATCGGAGGGGGAAATGCGTTACTATTTTTTAGGGAAAAGGGGAAAGCTATAGAGTTTATAAAAAATTGGACTAGTACCTTATTAATAGAAGCACCGGGGTTAAATTTTGCATTTGCCATAGATGACACCTTTGATCTAAATAATTTTCAAAGAGAACTGCAGCACCTATTTGCTGTATTAAAGGAAAATAAGGGCAAGCATTTTCCTTTGACATCCCTGCCCAAGCATGGCATTACCGCCGATTGTCCGTTTTCCGGAAATTCAGCGGAAACCTTTTTTAAAGACGCAGATGGTGAATGGTTTATTTCATCTGTTTCTAAGACTAAATTTGAATATGCAAAAAATATTAATGGGAAATTATTCGCCGGGAATATTCTTGAAGATAAATACACCTTTACAAATTATATCGATAAGCTTGGACAAATCCCCGGGCAAAACCATATTGCGGTCGTGCATATCGATGGTAATTCAATTGGCAAGCGGTTTATGAACTGCACAACTTTGCCAGAAATCAGGAAACTTTCAAGAAATGTAGACAATGCTATGTGTGAGGCATACCAGGAATTTGTAGGGTTCATTAAAAATAACATGGACTACCTTCTGACTGAGAAATCAGGCTTTTACATACAAAATGAAGGCAGCAAAACTATACTGCCTTTCCGGCCTTTATTGATCGAAGGCGACGATATTACCTTCATTACAGACGGCCGGCTGGGAGTATATTTCGCCAAAAAGTACCTGGAACTGATCTCCCGTAAAACCTTATCCAATGGAAAACAGCTATCCGCTTCAGCCGGGATTGCTATTACCGGAACAAAATATCCCTTTTACCGGAGCTATCTTTTAGCTGAAGAACTATGCTCGGCAGCCAAAAAAGAGGCCCGTAAATATCCCGGGACATCATGGCTTGATTTTCATGTAGCATACGGCGGTTTTTCCGGCGCTCTGGAAAACATCCGAAAAGATAACTATACAATTAATGAAGGCCAATTAAACTTTGGGCCATATCTTGTTTCTGATCGAAAAAAAGATATGGATAACGAAAATAATATAACATATTTGCTGAAAGGAATAAAAAAATTTGCCAATCCGGATAATTGGCCAAGAAATAAAGTGAAAGAATTTCGCAGTATATTGACATTAGGTAAACAGTCAACAGAACATTTTTTAAGGCAAATGAACATAAAAGGAAAAAATGTGGTAACCCTCCCGGGTAAAGGTTATCACATTTCAGGATGGGAAAACAACAAAACACCTTATTTTGACATGATAGAACTTTTGGATTTTTATCCCGCATATTTTCTAGATGAACGAGGAGGGAACTAAATTGCAAAAATATAGAATACAACTGGAACTTACTTCACCCTGCCTTCCCGGGGCCGGTGAAGGCAGGGGCTCTGTCATTGACACTGATTTGGTTTTTGACTCTTGTGGGCTTCCCTATTTTCCAGCCCGAAGATTAAAAGGGGCCCTCAGGGAAAGTGCAAACGAAGTGATCGAAATGCTGCAACAGGCCAAGATTTCATATTTTGAACAAGGGCTCATAGAACATATTTTCGGTGTACCAGGAGATATTGAAGGAGGCAAAATTTATTTTTCCAACTTACACCTTCCACAGTATGACGAAGTATCTGCTTGGTGTAGATGGGCATTGCAAGAATATAATAATATACTCTCCCCCGATGTCATCACAAACGTTTTAACCGAATTACGTCAACAAACATCCATTAATGAAAACGGAATAGCTGAGGATCATAGCTTGCGAACAGTAAGGGTTTTAAAAACAGGCCTATCTTTCGAAGGAGAAATTTCCTTGCTAAGTAAAAACGAAACTGCAATCGATCTGCTGGCCCTTTCCTGTGCAAATCTCCACCGGTTGGGCACTATGCGTAACCGGGGATTTGGATGTGTAAAATGTTCACTCTTCGCTGGAAATCAAAATATATTCGGGTATGCTATTGATAAATTAGAAAAGGAGGCCGGTTAAAAATGTATGCCCTAAACTATAAAATTACCTTGCTTTCAAAGACACTCATTAGCAGCCCAACATTTGGCCAAAACATGACCGAAACCCTTGAATACCTGCGGGGAAACTCAGTCCTAGGAGTACTAGCTGCCAGGTATATCTTGTTAAAACAACTTGCCCCGGCCCATGAAGACGAAACCTTTTACCGGTGGTTTTTAAAGGGGGATTTAG
Source organism: uncultured Desulfovibrionaceae bacterium (assembly GCA_964603615.1). Taxonomy (GTDB): domain Bacteria; phylum Bacillota; class Dethiobacteria; order DTU022; family UBA8154; genus JAAZMI01. Next base: position 34,975 of record CAZRVU010000008.1, on the reverse strand, counting down.
TTTTTTCTAACGGCTATTTGATAGAACAAGATATTACTACTACACCTACACCCCTTAATATCCAACAAGAAAAGGCCGGCAATGATATCTACAATATCTTGCTAACAGACCCTGATGATATTACAAAACCCTTGGGAGGCTTTTCTAATATTAACGGCGAGATTATCAGTAACATAAAACCTAAAAAAAGAATAAGTTTCCATCATGAACGTGACCGCTTAACCGGAACCAGCAAGGAAGGACTCTTTTTTAATTATGAGTCGCTATTGCCAGGCCAAACCTTTCAAGGTGCAATTTACGGCAGTTATCAGGACCTAGATGATTTCAAAGAAATAATGGGTCATAGTTTTAAGGCTAAAATGGGTAAATCAAAAGGTGTAGAGTACGGGGATGTAAAGATTGATTTTTTGGATATTCAAGAGATTAAAAGCAGTTCACTTATCGATGAAAATACCTTGGAAGAAGGCGTTTTCTTAACCTTTCTTTCACCCTGTATTCTATATAACGAATGGGGAATGTCCGATCCGTCTTTTTCAAGTATAGAAAAACACCTGCAAAAAATACTTGGACAAAATAGCTTTACTATCAAAAAAAGCATTATTAAACAAGAGTTTATAGAAAACTATATCTCCGTTTGGAAAATGAAAAAACCCGGGGAAAGGGCAATAAGTGCCGGTTCTTCATTATATTTATATTTTGAAAATGTGGATAAGAATGTTTTAACCGGAATAGACAACCTGCTAAAAAAAGGAATTGGGGAACGGTTGGGAGAGGGTTTCGGCAGACTACAAATCACTCCCGCTACAGTAGAAAAATACATCCTGGCCGTTGCCACTAAAAGGTTTGAAAAGCCTGCAGGAACCCCGCCTACAGCTGTTAAGCACATCTTCCAGGTTATTGTTAAAGAAGCTTTATTTGAAAAAATTAAGTTTGAAGCAGCTGCCGAAGCCAATAAATTTTCAAGACTCCCCAAAAACAGTCTGCTGGGAAGATTAAAGCTGATGGCTGGTAAAGCCGGTTACAAAGAATTCTCCAACAAAATAGCTCAACTAAAAGATACAGCTAAAAACCAACTACGTAATTGCCGCTATTATGAGCACAATCAAGCAAAAGAAAGCCTCCTTGATTATTTAAAGAAGTATGATGAAAAAAAACTATTTGATCTCTTAAATAATCTCGGAGAATATGAAAAGTTGGCCCGTTTAGTTGAATATGACCTTAAATCCCAAGAGGATTTGCTGCCTCTTCTTTGGAACACATATCTCCAAACACTTTTGAAGGAACTATGGTGGAAAAATAAACAGCTTCAACAAAAGGAGGCTAGCTCCTCATGACTAAAAATATTGCAAGTATTAAAGGGAAATTTTTGATTGAAGGGACACTCTCCCTACTGTCTCCTCTGATCATTGGCACTGGTGAGAAACAGGATCTGGATATAACTGTTATTAAGGATCTAGATGGCAACCCTTATATACCAGCCACCTCTTTAACTGGTGCGCTCAGGCATCATTTTTTTGAAAGATTATTACTTGAAGGCGATCGCACCCAATTCGATTTTTTCTGGGGCTCATTTAAAAAAGATTCATTCTATAGTGATACATACTGCCAGAGCGCCTTCATCATCGAAGACTTAATAGCCACCAATACTCCCTTTGTAGCATTTAGAGACGGTGTGTGCATAGATCCACGCACAGGGACAGCCCGTGATGAAATGAAATTCGATTACGAAGTTGTTGAACCAGGAGCGGATTTCGGATTTAAAGCAGGGGTAACACTTAGGGAAGGTTTTTGCCGCCATACTTTCCTGAAAATCATTGCATCAATAATTAAAATTTTAACTGAAGGCAAAGTACCATTGGGTGCTATGACCACAAAAGGTTTTGGAGAATACCGCCTTAATAATTACGCCATATACGAGTATGACTTTACTAAAAAAAGGGACGTGTTCACCTGGCTAAAAGGAGAAACAACGGATGCACAAAAAATAACCCTGCCTTTTAATGAAATTTTTCCTGAAAAAAGCGAAAACTTATCTTTGGAAGCGGTATTTAAAATAAAAAATTCTTTAATTGTAAAATCCTATTCCGGAGATCCCGAAAACCCGGATGCAGTTCATATTAAAAGTAAAGGAAAAAATATACTGCCCGGCACGTCAATAAAGGGAGCCCTTCGTGCGCGAGCTATTAAAATCATCAACACTATGGGGGGATCCGGCAAGGAAATGAGCAAAAAGCTTTTCGGGTGGGCGCCTAGCAAACCGGATGACAAGGAAGAAAAAATTAAAAGCAGGTTTTTAGTAAAGGAAA
>CAZRVU010000008.1:29288-32569 GCA_964603615.1 uncultured Desulfovibrionaceae bacterium | reverse complement strand
AGCAAACCGGATGACAAGGAAGAAAAAATTAAAAGCAGGTTTTTAGTAAAGGAAACATACATTGACAACACTATTGAAGAAACCCAATTTAGGACATGCATCGACCGGTTTACCGGTGGGGTTATGAAATCTGCTTTATTCGATACGCAACCCCTCTGGCCCCGAAAAAAGAAAGATGAACAGGTAGTAATTCGCATTAAAATTATGGATTATAAAGATTGGGAAGCAGGGCTTGCGCTACTTTTATTAAAGGATTTATGGAACGGGGATCTTCCCTTGGGTGGAGATAAAAGCATTGGCAGAGGCGTCCTGCAAGGCCTCCGCGCTCAGATAAATATGGGCAAAAAGAAATCCTATGATATTTATCTTAATATTGAAGATCAAAAGCAGTCTCTAAAAGTCAATGATCAGGATGGTCTTGAAGTCCTTGTTCAGTCATTTTTAAAAGAATGTCAAAGGGGAGGGAATAATAATTGAACGGGCTCACATTAAAAAAAGATCGGACCAGGGTTAAACAAATACAAAATGAAATAAATACTTGGATAGAACTAGAGAACACTTTATCAAATTATTTTGCAGGAGATGGCTACATCGTTGCATATCTTCATTACAAAGTAGCTGTGGGTAAAATAAACGGGGGAAAACCTGAATTTTTTAGAAACGAAACTTTCAATCCCAAATATCTGCTGAAATTAAGGGCATTTAATAATGACCAAGAGCTATTAATCTGGCCGGGTAACGGGTATTTGTTCAAAGGCCGCTTAAGAATTGATGGTGAAAACAACTCGAACGACGATGGAGAAATAAAATGTTTCATTGAAGCTGAGCAGGTGCTGTGGGGAACTAATTATAAAACACTTGACGGTGGCTGGACACGCCTTTTTGAAAAACGGGGCACAGGTTTAATAATTCCCACGGATATAAAAACACAAATAAAAAACATTGGTAAAAACCGGTTAAAAATTAAAACCCGCAACTATATCGGCTTCAATGAGATGGGACAAGCAGGTTACGAGGATTGTCGTTTTGTTGAATTTACAGGCGGGGAGGTATAAACAATGGAAAAAGCTACTTTTATCGAGATTGCCCGTAATAAAAAAGGGGAGCTATACGGCCGACTACAATTCGCAAACGGGGGTACCATGCCAGTGCCCAAAAGCGCAAAATTAGATGAATCACTTCTAAATCAAGAATGCGAGGTTCTACGAAAAAAAGGGGTAATTGCCCGCATAGTCGTTAACGAAAAGGAAATTTTTTCAAAGACTGCCGCATCTTCTTACCAAAACCGGCAACGCCATCATAAAGGTCAAACAGATTTTAAACAAAACCAAAGGGGTCATGGCAAAGAAGCTCATGGTAAAAGAGGGGTTGTGCAGAATTTTGGAAACAAAAAACAAACTGGGGCTGCCTGGGCCCCTTACAATTTTATACCGTTGAACCAAACCATTGTCGAGGGACAAGCACTGCCCCCTCTTGATGTATATCAAAAAACACGTTTTACGGGGTACATCGCATGTCAACTAGAAACCTTGACACCCCTTTATATCAGAGATACTTACACTTCTGAGGAACTTGCCAAAAAAGAACAAGGAAAAGAAAACCCTGATTTCTTCTCTCCGGGCAACGAGATAAAAATCCCGGGAAGCAGCCTGCGTGGCATGATCCGGAATCTAATAGAAATAATCGGATGGAGCAAGTTTGGCTTTTTTGAAGATAAATTGCTTTTTTACCGGGGCCTGGCCGATAAATATGCTGACTTTAGAAGAGAATACCAAAATAATATGTCCTCCCGTGATCAAACTAAGAAAACCGTGTATAAATTTAACGCCGGATACCTTCAAAAGGAAGGACTGGAATATTACATTATCCCGGCTAAAATCCAAAACGGTAAACAGTTTTTTCAGGATAAAAAACAAAATAATAAAGAATTTGTTATAGAAAAAGAGCCTAATGGCAGGTACCGGGTTATTTCAGGCAGCATGCCTGGGAAAAAGAGAGATTGGATAATAAACCCTCCGGATAATAGCGTTAAAAAAATACTAGTGCCCCAAGAAGATATACAAGCTTATAATATGGATGTCAATCGCTATGAAGACAAAGCCAAAAAACATGATGGTAACTTGATGCGTATGCTAACTACAGCACCAGAAGGAGGCGTGCCCTGTTTTTATGTTCGCTGGAAAGATGGCCAGAAAAAAGAGCGAATATCCTTCGGTCATACAGGCTATTTTCGCCTTGCTTATAACTTTACCACCGGGGATTATCTTCCCACTTCACATAATATAGATAGTATAGATTTTGCTGAAGCTCTTTTTGGCTCTTCAGAAAAAAAATTTGCCACCCGAGTTTTTTTTGAAGATGCCACCTTAATACCCGATCAGAAAAATATTTTATTTGAAGAAGTTAAAGTGCCTCAAATCCTCGCCGAACCAAAGCCAACTACTTTTCAACACTATTTAGAGCCGGACGGAAACAGGCCCAGTCACTGGAACTCAAAAAAATATAACACTGAAATAACAATACGGGGCAACAAACTGTACTGGCACCGCAACAATCCTGGCTGGGAAATGAAAAAACAAAACATGGAAAAAATCAGTGAAAAAATTACTACGCAAATGCGCCCGGTAAAAACAGGAACACTGTTCAAGTTTAAAATTCGCTATGAAAATTTAACGAATGAGGAATTGGGCCTGTTACTTTTTGCCCTGGCTCTCCCTGAAGAACATCATCACAAGCTTGGCATGGGCAAACCCCTGGGATTAGGAACAGTAAAACTAACTCCCAAACTATACATCAGCAACCGTCAAGAGCGTTATAGTAGGCTTTTCGAAGAAAATAACTGGTGCCTTAGTGAAGAAACTAGTGATGTAGAACCTTTCAAAAAAGCTTTTGAAAAATATCTATTAAATATACTGAAAGAACAGGAAGGGATTACCAAAAAGTCCCTTTGGGATGTTGATAGAATGCATCAACTAAAAACCATGCTAGACTGGGAAAACACAAAAATTCCCAACTGGCTTGACAAAACAAGATATATGGAAATAGAACCAAAAAATGAATTTAAGAACAGGCTTATATTACCTAAACCCGATCAAGTATAACATTTTTAGGGGGAATTAATAGATGTCCTCAAAAACTTCCGGCACCGCGGCGCTGATTGCTACTTTGGGAGTGGAACCCCAGGTAGTAACCATCGCCCTGGATGCTCTTTTAACACAGGGCAAAAAAATTGGGGAAGTAACGATCATCTACACCGGCAATCCTGCTGTATTAGAATCCCT
>CAZRVU010000008.1:0-29188 GCA_964603615.1 uncultured Desulfovibrionaceae bacterium | reverse complement strand
AAATTGGGGAAGTAACGATCATCTACACCGGCAATCCTGCTGTATTAGAATCCCTGCAGGTTCTTAAAGATGAATTCGTAAGTTGGCAGGCTTATGCCCAAATTGCGCTCCGGTATGTACCGGTGGCCGCCGACCGGGAAATAATCCGGGATTTTCAAACTGAAGAAGAGCTCAACGGTCTTCTGCGCATACTTTATTCTGAAATCCGCCGGGTTCGTCAGAACGAGCACACTGTACACCTTTGCTTATCCGGCGGGCGAAAAATCATGGGCCTGATCGGCATGTCAGTCGCACAGCTTCTTTTTAGCTCCGAAGACCGCGCCTGGTATCTCATCACCGAGGGGTGGCGGCCCGGGGATAGCCGCCACCTCCACGCTGCAAAGACAGACCGGATTTGGTTGGTTCCCGTCCCGGTTCTGCGCTGGAACAAGGCCAGCACACTCCTGCAAACCGTCATTGAACTGAAAGATCCACAAGAAGTGCTGGCCTGGTACGAGCGGCTTACCCGTAAAGCCGAAGAAAAACGTAAGGGCGAATTTGTCCGGCGCTGGCTTACCCCCGCTGAAAGCAGGGTTATGCAGCTTGCCTGCCGCGGGCTCGATAACGCTACAATCGCCACCAGACTGGGCAAACAAGAACAAACCGTAGCCAACCAGCTACACGGGATCTACGAAAAATTACGTGAATGGTTGGGCTTCCCTGCCTACAATATCGATCGCAACGTCCTCATCGCCCAATTTGCACCTTATTATGCCGTTGCGGGGGATGAAGACCTGCGTTAAGTACTTAGAGCAACACCTTTTTTTGCTAAACATCTATTCTTCATTATTATTGTGTAATTTATGGTTGATTAGGTTTTTAAGCACAGTGCAATGTAAACAAAAAACAGCTTACATGTCACTGTTTCATAGTACTATACTACCAAACTAAAGGGTAAGAAACTTTCTCGACGGGTTGTTTATAAAAGTATAAACTTAAAAAAATACGACGTAAAAACAGTAAATGTTTGTTAAATAAAAACAATTTATCAACTGTAAAGGAGGTATCGACTATGAATCTGAACCAAATAACGGCCCATCTTGGCGATCAAGTTTCTCTACAGGGGGAACTTGCTACAATAGTGAAGGAGATACGTGAAGAAGAAGATAAAGATCAATTTGTTATATTTCTCATTTTTAACATTAAAGAACAGCAGATCTATTTCGGTAGACCGGAACCTTTCTCTAACCAGAGTTTATACACATATAATTATCTGGGCAATAACCCTGGTGCATCCATGCAGTACTACCTTTGCCGGGAACAAAATTCTTTGGGTTATTTACTAGGCACAGTTTTCAGCGATCTATACCTGGTACTCAAAAAACATAATCTAGATAATAATGAATTGGGCAAAATCATCCAGCAAATGGAAGCAGCCGGCCTGATCTTTATTCAAGATAAAAAGGGCCAGGGTCTAGTAAGCTTAGAAAAGTTACAAGTTTCTCAAAAAAATAACTATACAAAAGTAGAAAATAACCGGGAAAAAAAAGCCTTTTTTTTCTCCAAAAACAGCGGTGAACCCCAAAGGTATAATTATGAACAACTGTTGAGGATAGAACTAGATGATAGCAATAAACGTAATCAATATACGTTAATCGTCCCGGCAGTACAAACTGAAGATAACCAATTTATTATTCTAAGCAACCACCCTGGTTATATCGAGCTAGTAGAAAAAGAAAAATTAGGCGGCACCCCTACAAAAACAAAGAAAAAAACCAAGACAAAAGTCTGTCATCTTTGTGGACAAACCAGGGAAGATGTATCTTTTGAGTATGCCTACAAGTTTAACCAATCTAGAATTAACAAAATATTTACGGCTACAACCATCAATACTGCACCGGGTTTTTATAAACAAAATTACGATCAAGTTTATGCCCTGTGTAATAATTGTTACCAAAGACTGCTGGCCGGAGAAAAAGTTATGCGGGAAAGGTTTCACGGGCGGATAGCCGGGGAAAGCGCTTACATCATCCCTGAAACCCTGTTTGCAGACTTTCATTACAATGATCTGACGCGCATCAAAGACGGTATAGATTTTGCCTTTAAAGCTGTTTCTGCCCGCCATTGGTTAGGTGAAATTAGCAACGTCGCAGAATTAATGGAACAATCCCTTTATACTGTTAACTTCATTATTTATCGGACCGACGGTAAATCTGTAAATATCCTGCAATCCATTGAAGACGTCCCCACCCTGCGCTTTATGGAATTAAGCAAATCGATCGCCGATAATGAGATTAATTTGAAGGGTCATCTAAAAAATATTTCTTTAAGCAGTATATATAGCCTTATCCCGGTCAGGGTCAACAAAAAAAAGGAACAAATCGACATCGGGAGAATCTTAACTCTTTACAAAACCCTATTTTCTGGTGGAACAATTGATAAAGCAACCCTATTTTCTTATGCTACTGAAGCACTGGACAAGGGCATAAAACAATTGTCTAAAAATGAACCGGACAATTTTTTTAACATGCAACTGTTCAGGTATCTTGGCGGTAAAGAAGATTTTTTTATTAAAAGAATTGTAATGGGTTACCTGGTGCTTTTTCATATATGCCAAGAATTTGCCCTGCTTAACAGCCACGAGTTTTTCAATACTAAGTTAGGGGATGATCTGGTGGTCAGTTTTAGTGAAAAAATTGATGCTTCAATCAACAAAATGGAAGAATTTCTCCAACAACAAAGTTTTAAAGACAAAGCCCGTGCTTTATTTTTCTTGGGAACTATCGTTTATCGCGTTGCCATCGCCCAGTTGGTAAAAGAACATCGTACCAAACCAGTTCTGAAAAAAATAGATTTTCAGGGTATGAACCAACGGGATGTGCATCGTTTGTATTTAGAAGCGATAGAAAAATTGAGGCAATACGATAGGATGACTTTATTTACCGAGGCCCTTATGAACCGTTTTCATTATTATGCCGGAACGATAGGGGAACAATGGCCTTTAAGCGAACACGCCAATGTTTTTTACATTATGGCCGGTTATGCCTATATGGTAGGAAGTAAACCGGAAGATATTAATCCGGAAGAACAAAAACTTATGCAAGACTTCACAGAGGAGGCTATAAGCAATGATAATCAAGCAGAATAGCGAATTTTTATTTTTATTTGAGGCTAATATGACCAACCCCAACGGGGACCCGGACCAGGAAAACAAACCCCGCATGGATTACGAAACGAACACCTTGTTGGTTAGCGACGCCCGTAGAAAAAGAGATTGCCGTGATTTTATGAAAGAAAAAGGCTACCGGATATTTGTAGATACCCTTGGTGACAATAAAGTGCCCATGGACAAGATGTTTGCCCGCATCATAGAACTATATTTTCACGATACAGGTAAAATTGAGAAGTTCAAAAACCTTAACCCGGAACTAGAAAATAAATGGATGCTGGAAAACAACCCGGCCAAATACACGGTACTGTACGAAGAACTAAAAGAAAAATCTAAGAAAGACAAAAAAATAAAAATTGAGTTTACCCGGTTTAACAACCTACTGTTAACAGAAATAATTAAAGATTCCCTAATTGATATCAGACTTTTTGGCAGCGCGATGGCAGTAGAGGGGGTATCTCGCACCTTTACCGGTCCTGTGCAGTTAAATTGGGGCTATTCCCTACACCCGGTTGAACTCATCAGATCAAACACAATTACGTCGATTATGAACGAAGACAGCTCTACCTTTGGTAAAAAACATAAGGTTCATTACGCTTTGGTAGCTCATTATGGAACAATCAATAAGTTTAGCGCCCAAAAAACAGGCATGACTGAAGCTGACCGGGATATATTTCGCAAAGCGCTGGTACAGGGTATGATGAACCAGCTTTCTGACAGCAAGCAAGGTCAAATCCCTTTGCTTTACCTGGAGATAGTCTACAAAAATGATTTCGATGGTTATTTAGGCGATCTAAGACGTTTCATAGAAGTTGATTGCAATGAAAATAAACCCATCAGAAAGATTGATGACCTGCAAAAGGTGGATCTTAGACATTTTAAAACAATTATTGAAGCAATGAAGGACAAAGGGTATGTGAAAAAAGTGATCGCCTGGAAGAAACCTTTTTTGCATCCGGACCCCTTTAGTTTACCAGAACATGAACCAATTGATTTGTGGAAACCATTGCCGGCATTGGAGGCCTAGTCATGAAGATCCTTTCTTTTTATCTTAAAGGAAAGATGGCACATTTTAGACGCTATTATTCCAATTCATCCGCTCTGACATATTCTCTTCCACCGCGGACAACTGTTGCCGGAATAATTGCCGGATTGCTGGGTTGGGAAAGGGATTCATACTACGACTCTTTTTCCCTCCCCAAATGCCGCATTGCTGTTGCACCAATTAACCCAATAAAAAAATGTGTACACAAGTTAAATCTTTTAAAGGTGGAAAGCATTAATGAATTAAATGGATCCAGCGGTTTCCATACCCAAACTGCCACAGAATTTATTTTCCCTTTCAACCTAAGAAATGGTTGGCTAAGTTACCAGGTATGGTTTTATCACCAGGAGCCCAACATTATGCAGCAATTAGAAAACCTGCTGACCAAATATACCCTGTATACCCCGGTTTATAAAACACAGGGCATATCCATGGCCCTGGGCCCGGCATACAACCTTGGATGGATAGAATATGAAGGCATTGTAGAAGGAAAAGAGCTAACCGATAACACCTCTAAAATACTAATACAGTCAGCCATACCGCAAAAAAACATTGCCAAAATTATTATTAATGAAATGTCGACAAAGTACCGGTTAGTAAAGGAAGAGATCCCCTTAGAGTTCGATGAAAACCGGCAAATCACCAGCAACGGACTTCGTAATCTAATTTTTGATTTAAATGGCAATGCAATTCCTGTAATTGTCAGCAAATATGTTAAACTATCTAACAATACAAATATTACCTGGATGGAATAAAACCTAGCCGCTATTTTTAAAAAGATATTGTAAATTAAGATAAGAAAAAACAAACTTACAATCAAGGTGAGACAGATGTACTATGCCCGTTTGGATCGGGAAAAAGGTATTAAGCAGGCCCTAAGCACCCATTTAAAAAATGTAGCCCGGCAGGGTTCGGGAAGCGTTTCCAAAACCGCCTGCTTTAAACCCTTTCCCCCCAGTACAATAAATGATCTTTGTTACTGGATCAATTATTTTCATGATCTGGGAAAGTATACAAAATATTTTCAACTATATTTGCAAACCGGTCAGGACTCTGCATTTAAAAATCATGCCCATATATCAGCACTTTATCTTTATAATTTTTTACAAAAAAAAATGGGGATTGAAGACTTTAAAACAAAAGAAAATGCGTTGGCTTTTATTGCCTACCTTTGTGTCCGCTTGCATCATGGTAACCTCAACCTAAAGGGCTTGTTTGATATGGCCCATCAAAACAGAAGACTAAGAGAACTTCAACACCAGGCTGAAGATTTAAAAAAGAAAGTACCCACTGTTTTAAAAGATAGTGGCTTGGAAAAAGTAATTTCTGTAAAAGAATTTCAGGATTACAGCAACGTTCAAAACTTGATGGATAATTCTTACCTGCACCTAATGCCAAAATATATTACTACTCATTTAAAAAGCGAAAAATGGTTTTTTATTTTGGTTTATCTTTTCTCATTATTAATAGATGCTGACAAAATGGACTCTGCAAAATTAAACAAAGAAAAGGTTGGACACATAAAGCCTGACTCTGTTGGAAAATACCTAATAAATGTAATCGGAACAGGGGAAAAAAACAATTTAAAAAATGATTTTACCGCCAAGCGGCAGGCCATTCGCCAGACTATCTTAAATGTATTAAAAAACCTTAGCGATGAAGAAATATCAAAACAATACTTCTTTACCCTTACCGCGCCTACTGGTACCGGTAAAACCCTGGCGTCATTGGAAGCTGCAGTGTACCTGCAGCATAGGCTCACAAAATTAAATAATAACACTTTTACACCGCGGATAATTACGGCTATCCCGTTCATCAACATAATTGAACAAACACGGTTCGTTTATGAAAAGGTCATCAAAGATAATGCTACCATCATAACGCACCACCAGCTATCTGATCTGACGACAACAACTGACCAACGGGAAGAAATTACTATTGATAAAAAACTGCTGGAAGTCGAAGCTTGGGAAGCAGATGTAATCTTAACTACCTTCGTACAGTTATTCCATTCTATTTTTACCGGAAGGAATCGCTCTTTAAAAAAATTTAACCGACTGGCCGGCAGCATCGTTATTCTCGATGAGGTGCAATCCCTGCCGGAAAGATATATGCCCTTAATCGCAGCGACCTTAACCTCTATTTCTAAATACTTGGAAACACGTTTCATCCTAATGACAGCTACCCAACCGCGGCTTCTAGAATCTGCAGATAAAATTTTGCCGGAAAACCCCACAAGCTTGGAACTTCTTCCAGATAATAGCATGTATTTTAAGGAATTAAAAAGAACCCGCTTTATCCCCTGCCTGCATAAAAAATTAGACACCGAACAGTTTATTGAGTTTTTTTTAAACAAATGGCAACGGGGTAAAACAGCTTTAGTTGTAGTCAATACCATTAAAAGAAGCATAGACATATTTAATGCCTTGGGGGAAATTTTGACTGCTTCATTTCCCGAAGTTAAGCTTCTCTACCTTTCCACCAATATCATCCCCTTACAAAGAGAAGCAGTAATAAAAAAAGCTGCGCACTATTTAAAAAACAACAAACTCCTGGTGATGGTTTCGACTCAATCTATTGAAGCAGGCGTAGATCTTGATTTTGATCTAGGTTTTCGGGATCTGGCCCCCCTTACTTCTTTGGTGCAAACAGCCGGACGTATAAACCGTGAAGGCAAAAAAGGAGAATACGCCCCTGTTTATCTAGTTCAAATCGAATCAGATCATTCTTATGTCTACAAACTGCATAACCTCGCTGACACCAAGGAATTGTTGGCCGACTATATAGAGATACCAGAAAATAAATACCAAAATATAGTAGACGAATATTATGTACGCATTCAAAACCGTCCCCTCTCCTCAGAATCAAAAAATATCTGGTTTGAGGGTATTCTAAATTTGAATTTTGAAGAAATAGAGAATTTCAGACTGATCGAAAACATTGGGGATGTAATTGATGTATTTGTAGAATATAACGATGAAGCCTCTGCCATAGCTGATGCTTATGAAGAGCTTATCAGCGGAAAAAAAACCGTTAACAAACAGCTTTTTGCAGGCTTAATTGACAACAGCCTATTGGACAAACTTGGCGCCCAGCCGAATGTATTCGAAAAAAAGACCCTGCTAAGGCTCATCCGGGGAAAAATGAACCGGTATACGGTACAGATAAGACTTCCCCGAGTCAGGGATAACCCCCCAATAGAATTTGCAGCGCGCAATGGACTAAAATCCGAATTATTTTGGGTGCCTCCAGAACAAATAGATGACTACTATGATCATCAAACCGGCTTTAAAGATGAAAAAGGAAGAGCGTATATCCTGTAGTTACATTACAATAGTTACAAATTTATTGCCTGGAGGCTTGTTATGGAAAATGAAGTTAATGGAACGTTGGTTCAACAATATTATATCTGCAAAAGAGAGGTATGGCTAACCTCACACCATTTATCCGGCAATCAAGATCATGAGAATCTTGTGATAGGACGAGCTATTGGTGAATCTGCCTATAACCGGGAAAATAAAGAGCTGGACATCGGAGGCTCCAAAATAGATCTAATAAAAACAGAAAATGGCAACTTAATTGTTGGAGAAATTAAAAAGTCCTCGAAATTTTTGGAAAGTGCCAGTAAACAATTGTTGTTTTATTTACTGCAATTAAAAAAAATGGGCATCCAGGCACGGGGCGAACTTTTAATTCCTGGAGAAAAAAAGAAAATACCGGTGGAACTCAACCTTCATAACGAACAAGAAATTACTCTAGCAATAAAGGATATAAAAACAATCATCTCCAAGGATAAACCGCCCCAACCGGAAAAAAGTAAATACTGCCATAACTGCCCTTACCGAGAATTTTGTTGGGCATGAACCTGAAAGGGAGAATCATTTGTGAAAAAAACTATCTACGTTTTCAACGACGGAGAATTCAAACGTAAAGATAACACGCTCTATTTTGAAACCGAAACAGGAAGAACGTACCTGCCTGTTGAAGATATTAAGGAAATTATAGTATTCAGTGAATTAAACCTGAACAAACGTTTTTTGGAATTTCTTACACAAAAAGAAGTAATCCTGCATTTTTTAAACAACTATGGGTATTATATCGGTTCCTTCTACCCCCGGGAACACTATAATTCTGGATACATGATCTTAAAACAGTCCGAATTTTATTTGCATAACGACAAACGACTAAACCTGGCCAGGAAGTTTATTCAGGGTGCAGTTGCAAACCTCATCAATGTCATCCGTTATTATCAAAACAGGGGTAAAAACCTGGAAAAAGAAATAAGTCAGATCACTAACCTTGCCCATAGAATAGAGGGTTGCAGTACCACAGAAGCTCTGATGGCTACAGAAGGTAATATCCGGGAGATATATTACAGGACGTTCAATACAATTATAGAAAAAAAGGATTTTGTTTTTGACAAAAGAAATAGGCGGCCTCCACGGGATCGGATTAACGCCCTGATCAGTTTTGGCAATACTTTGGCTTACATTGCTAGTCTAAGCGAAATATATAAAACCCACCTGGACCCGCGGATTGGCTTTTTGCATTCCACTAACTTTAGAAGTTTTACGTTAAATTTAGACGTGGCCGAAATATTTAAGCCTTTACTGGTAGATAGGCTTATTTTTTCGCTCCTGGGACGTAACATGCTTAAGAAAAACCATTTTGAAAGTAAATTAAAGGGGATTTTAATGAATGATAAAGGACGCAAAATATTTGTAGAAGAATGGGAAAATCGGTTAAAAACTACTATAAAACACCGGCAACTTGGAAGAAATGTATCTTACCGCACCTTGATCCGCATGGAACTATATAAATTAGAAAAACATTTGATGGAAGAAAAAGAATACCAGCCCTTTGTTTCCCGCTGGTAAAAAAATTTTTCCGTGATCTAATAAATTATCCTGGAGGTAGGTAGCAACTTGTTTGTAATCGTTGTCTACGATATAAATGTTAAACGGGTAACAAAGGTCTTAAAAACCTGTAGAAAATACCTTTATTGGGTGCAAAATTCGGTGCTAGAAGGTGAAATATCCAAAGCCAATTTATTCAAACTTAAAACAGAGTTAACCAAAATTATTAACACAAAAGAAGATTCCGTCATCTTCTATGTTTTTAGAACTATGAAATATTCAAACAGGGAAATAATGGGCATTCAAAAAGGCGGTCAAGACCAATTTTTATAAAAAAATGTGGGAATAGAAGGATTATTTGTCGTCGATCGCCAATACTGTAAAAAAGGTTGGGGGTCGACGACATTTCCAAAAACCTTATAAACACCGGTTGTTGGTCCATTTACCCGACCTCGAAAACAATTACAAAAGGAGGAAAATAAAATGTTTAAAGCCTGCAGGTGCACGTAAAATGCACATCAAAACGGGGTTTCCAGCCTACCTATGAGGAATTGAAACATGGTGCCTATTATTGGAAATAAGCAGGGCAAGGGGTTTCCAGCCTACCTATGAGGAATTGAAACGCTTCAATCTTTGGTTCGCCGTCTAAGCGAATTTCGTTTCCAGCCTACCTATGAGGAATTGAAACACTGCTCCAGAACTAAGTAACCGTTCTACTTCTTTAGTTTCCAGCCTACCTATGAGGAATTGAAACAAGCCTTAAAAAGCGCATGGTAGAGATGATCCTTGAGGTTTCCAGCCTACCTATGAGGAATTGAAACGGTATTGCTTAAGCTCATTTCCATGGAGGTGGGCTTGTTTCCAGCCTACCTATGAGGAATTGAAACATGCCTTTAAGCGTTTCTATCTAGAATGGTTTCCTGTTTCCAGCCTACCTATGAGGAATTGAAACATTTCTTCCTTCCAATCGGGATCAATTTTTTCATAGGTTTCCAGCCTACCTATGAGGAATTGAAACACAAATAAAGGTATATATAATAAGTACTATAAAGTAGTTTCCAGCCTACCTATGAGGAATTGAAACACCGATTGAAAGATTTTTCATTGAAGAATCGTTAAGTTTCCAGCCTACCTATGAGGAATTGAAACTCGTGCATGCTTGCTACCGCTATAGGGATCGCCCCGTTTCCAGCCTACCTATGAGGAATTGAAACTAAATCTTTTTCAATCCTTTTGCGCCGAACCATAGTGTTTCCAGCCTACCTATGAGGAATTGAAACACCACTGGCCAAATTCGGCCAGGGTGTCTAAATCCGTTTCCAGCCTACCTATGAGGAATTGAAACTCTTCGGGAATTTCCGCCCATTCACAAACAAGCCTGTTTCCAGCCTACCTATGAGGAATTGAAACAGCCGTGTTTCATCTTCGGGAATTTCCGCCCATTCACGTTTCCAGCCTACCTATGAGGAATTGAAACATTATACCTTCATATTCTCCGGTATCAAATTCCATGTTTCCAGCCTACCTATGAGGAATTGAAACTACACTAAAAGCCAATAGCAGAAATTCACTTATAGGTTTCCAGCCTACCTATGAGGAATTGAAACAAATAATAGCTGAATTCCGTGTGTTCCGGCGGTACGTTTCCAGCCTACCTATGAGGAATTGAAACCCGGATCCGGCGAAGTAACCGCTACTTCGCCAGACGTTTCCAGCCTACCTATGAGGAATTGAAACCAGAAGAATCAGCAGGGAAATTTATCCGTAACCTAGTTTCCAGCCTACCTATGAGGAATTGAAACTGACGATGATGGTATTGTGCCGTTCGAGTTTTGCAGTTTCCAGCCTACCTATGAGGAATTGAAACCAGACGGGATGCTACAGTAAGTTTGTTGTTTAGCGGTTTCCAGCCTACCTATGAGGAATTGAAACTGGATTCCGAAGCCCTCTTCCAGCAGTTCCGTGGCATGTTTCCAGCCTACCTATGAGGAATTGAAACCCGAAATGGTGCTACCTGCCGTTGGGTGGTTTGAGGTTTCCAGCCTACCTATGAGGAATTGAAACCATCCTCAACCATTTTATCTGCTGCCAAATTATAGGGTTTCCAGCCTACCTATGAGGAATTGAAACTTATTAACACTCCTTTATATTTGATAAAGCCTTTCGGGTTTCCAGCCTACCTATGAGGAATTGAAACTGGTCCCCAAATTCCTTTACGCTGTGATAGTTTATTGTTTCCAGCCTACCTATGAGGAATTGAAACTGGCCTGCGCGTGTGCGGGGCTGCGGCTGATACTGGTTTCCAGCCTACCTATGAGGAATTGAAACATCCGCTTGCCCTGTATCGCCCCACCGGTATCACCGTTTCCAGCCTACCTATGAGGAATTGAAACGCTTATGCAGCCCTTTGGATTGCCTCGTAGTCGGCCGTTTCCAGCCTACCTATGAGGAATTGAAACTCCACATGGGCAACAAACCAAGCCGAATCCCCGGCTGGTTTCCAGCCTACCTATGAGGAATTGAAACTATTGTCCATCAACTTTCACCGTCCTTCGGGCCGTAGTTTCCAGCCTACCTATGAGGAATTGAAACTCGCCGAATTCCTTTACTGCATGGTTCATTAATTCGTTTCCAGCCTACCTATGAGGAATTGAAACATGGGATCATCCGGGCTCCAGTAGCGCTTCGTTGTAGTTTCCAGCCTACCTATGAGGAATTGAAACACCCGACAATGTGCCGACAAACGTTTTCCAGCCATCGTTTCCAGCCTACCTATGAGGAATTGAAACTTATATGAAGCACAAGCAATTAGGTATGGAGGATCACGTTTCCAGCCTACCTATGAGGAATTGAAACGGCTAACAGGCACGCGGACGTATATTTCGCTGGTTCCGTTTCCAGCCTACCTATGAGGAATTGAAACATGCGAATTTTCTTCCCGGCGAAGTTTATTGTTTTAGTTTCCAGCCTACCTATGAGGAATTGAAACTCAGCATCTAAGTCCAGGCTCCAGTTTGCGATTTCCGTTTCCAGCCTACCTATGAGGAATTGAAACCACAATAGATTCTTCTTCCTTCCGCATCCCTGCCCTGGTTTCCAGCCTACCTATGAGGAATTGAAACTTTGACGTAGCAGGAGAAAAACGGGCAAGATCGCCTCCGTTTCCAGCCTACCTATGAGGAATTGAAACTCTACCGCTAATTCAAAGTTGCCTGGGTTTTTCTTGTTTCCAGCCTACCTATGAGGAATTGAAACCCGGTGGGATCGATCACTTTCAGATCGCTATTTTTGTTTCCAGCCTACCTATGAGGAATTGAAACTCGGCTTCTCCGGGTCCGTCCCGCCCGTTTTTCAGGTTTCCAGCCTACCTATGAGGAATTGAAACTCAGTTCGCTCTTGGGCCATGCTAAAACTGCGTTCAGTTTCCAGCCTACCTATGAGGAATTGAAACCAGAGGAACCCGGCTCTATAGAGGAGGTTTAGGTTGTTTCCAGCCTACCTATGAGGAATTGAAACTAGCGCCACCTCCCTGTGATCTTCCGTTCCATCCAGTTTCCAGCCTACCTATGAGGAATTGAAACCTATCAGCAGTAAAGCTAATTTCTTGCTTAGCTAAGTTTCCAGCCTACCTATGAGGAATTGAAACCTAATAATTATTCACCACCATGGCTAACCTGGGGCCCGTTTCCAGCCTACCTATGAGGAATTGAAACTTGTGCTACCGGTTTCCTTGTCTGAATTCACCTTAAGTTTCCAGCCTACCTATGAGGAATTGAAACTACGCTTTGTATCTTGTATGTATCTTATAGCCAAACGTTTCCAGCCTACCTATGAGGAATTGAAACGTTGTTCCAAACCTAAAGGCATTGTGCTTTTTGCAAGTTTCCAGCCTACCTATGAGGAATTGAAACTAATGGGAACCTCCTTAGCGGGCTGTGGGTTGGCAGTTTCCAGCCTACCTATGAGGAATTGAAACCCTGTTAGTTCGGCAGTTCCTTTGGCTGTTTTCTTGTTTCCAGCCTACCTATGAGGAATTGAAACCGGCGATGTTATGCATTGGTTCCCGCGGCACGGGAGTTTCCAGCCTACCTATGAGGAATTGAAACAGCGCAATTTCTGTTTGCGCTATCTTCCTGCCTTCGTTTCCAGCCTACCTATGAGGAATTGAAACCCGTCTAAGCGAATTTCTGCTTTGGCAACTTTTTTAGTTTCCAGCCTACCTATGAGGAATTGAAACTGGCAGGACCGAAGAATGTCTTTCGATTTTTTGAGTTTGTTTCCAGCCTACCTATGAGGAATTGAAACTTGTTGTGTCCCCCCTCCCGTTACCACTTGGTAATGTTTCCAGCCTACCTATGAGGAATTGAAACACCGAAATGGATACTGGTTATTGGTGGGATACCCTGTTTCCAGCCTACCTATGAGGAATTGAAACGGATAAAAAAACATGCAAGATACTCCACCTATTGCAGTTTCCAGCCTACCTATGAGGAATTGAAACTCCTGCAGGTCCTGGGCAGACTTTCTTGCAATTTCTGTTTCCAGCCTACCTATGAGGAATTGAAACCTCTCTAAACAGGAAATCCCCCCTAGATAGTTTCTGTTTCCAGCCTACCTATGAGGAATTGAAACATGAGCATATTAGATCGCTAAACCTTTTCAGGGGAAGTTTCCAGCCTACCTATGAGGAATTGAAACTAGACAACATCGCCAATTATTAGTGGGAATTTCCTGTTTCCAGCCTACCTATGAGGAATTGAAACTAGAAGCATATAACAGAAAAGAAGCGGGTATATATAGGTTTCCAGCCTACCTATGAGGAATTGAAACGTGATTATTTCTTGGGGTCATATGCTTTGGACTGTCGTTTCCAGCCTACCTATGAGGAATTGAAACCCTGTCAATACAGCAGGAGGCGATCTTGCCCGTTTTTCGTTTCCAGCCTACCTATGAGGAATTGAAACAAACATATATCTATTAACTCCTGGTTATCCGGCTCGTTTCCAGCCTACCTATGAGGAATTGAAACTATTGAAAAATTAACATCAAGAGGTAAAAAAGCAGGTTTCCAGCCTACCTATGAGGAATTGAAACTGGGATAATGGTTCTCCTACACTTGTATCACCTGACGTTTCCAGCCTACCTATGAGGAATTGAAACAGGCTAGAATCGCCAACAGCAGGAACAAAGGTAATGGTTTCCAGCCTACCTATGAGGAATTGAAACTTATTTGGTGAAATCGGAGCGGGGATGGGGATAGGTTTCCAGCCTACCTATGAGGAATTGAAACACAATGGCTACGCTGATAAAGCGCCGATCCCTGTTTTAGGTTTCCAGCCTACCTATGAGGAATTGAAACTAAGCATAGGAATACATGAAACTACTCCCCACGCTTGTTTCCAGCCTACCTATGAGGAATTGAAACTCTGGAATCTGCAATAGAATATTTTGAGGATGCCATCGTTTCCAGCCTACCTATGAGGAATTGAAACTCCCGCAAAGGCCAGGGTAAAGGTTTCGGCTTCTCGTTTCCAGCCTACCTATGAGGAATTGAAACTCCGTCTCCCGGAAGCCCTCTAATACCTCTTTGTCGTTTCCAGCCTACCTATGAGGAATTGAAACGATACTACGTGTTGGATAGAGGCGTTACCCTGGGGCGTTTCCAGCCTACCTATGAGGAATTGAAACGATTCAATTCTTCTAATAAGATTATATAGACTGTCTTGTTTCCAGCCTACCTATGAGGAATTGAAACAATAAAAAAACCTGCCTGTTAAGTGTAAAACCTAACAGTTTCCAGCCTACCTATGAGGAATTGAAACAAGAAAAGACTACTCTTGTTTTTGCGTACGCCTCAGAGTTTCCAGCCTACCTATGAGGAATTGAAACTGCTTCCCATCTTTCCTGTTCCGCCAGTTAGATGCAAGTTTCCAGCCTACCTATGAGGAATTGAAACCCGGATCTCCAGTTTCGCCTTCAAAAACCATTTCCAGTTTCCAGCCTACCTATGAGGAATTGAAACCCTAATTGAAGTTTTAAATAATCTGATTGCGGTAAAGTTTCCAGCCTACCTATGAGGAATTGAAACGCTTATCGGCTTGGCCGTCCCGCCGGGGCCTCGAAGTTTCCAGCCTACCTATGAGGAATTGAAACCACTTGAGCAGGCATAATATAAATGCAACATAATATCGTTTCCAGCCTACCTATGAGGAATTGAAACACTCCTTTATAATACAAAACACTCCAGAAGTCAAAGTTTCCAGCCTACCTATGAGGAATTGAAACCTCCTATGGTTGCCGCAACCTTGAAATCTACACTTGTTTCCAGCCTACCTATGAGGAATTGAAACATTATTTCCGTGTGCATTAGCAACAGTAACTAATGCTGTTTCCAGCCTACCTATGAGGAATTGAAACGGAAGCAATAGCACTTGAGATAAATGGAGAAATGTAGTTTCCAGCCTACCTATGAGGAATTGAAACATGGATGTATTGGCAACAAATAAAACCTAAAAATGGAGTTTCCAGCCTACCTATGAGGAATTGAAACCTAAAAAGAAAATTTGCAGGAAGTTGTGAAAACCTTGTTTCCAGCCTACCTATGAGGAATTGAAACTTGGAAAAAAGTTGCATTGTCTAATCTTAGTGGTTAGTTTCCAGCCTACCTATGAGGAATTGAAACCAGCATCGCGATACTCTCTTTGTATTTCTTGGAGCGTTTCCAGCCTACCTATGAGGAATTGAAACACTGGCAGGAGGAATGGAGAAATAAACAAAAGGAGAGTTTCCAGCCTACCTATGAGGAATTGAAACTAGAATAAAAGAAAAGGAGTTGACAAAGATGAAAAGTTTCCAGCCTACCTATGAGGAATTGAAACCAGTATATGTCTGTTTCTCTTGGATTCCATATATTACGTTTCCAGCCTACCTATGAGGAATTGAAACCCGCCTTCTGTTTCCCAACACCAGCTAAAGCGGTTTGTTTCCAGCCTACCTATGAGGAATTGAAACAAGAAAAAGACATCCGCCGGCAAATTCAGGATTATCGTTTCCAGCCTACCTATGAGGAATTGAAACTGCTATTATTCCTTATACTCTGGAATAGGTATATCGTTTCCAGCCTACCTATGAGGAATTGAAACATCTGTCTGTTATATAATACTAACTTATAAGCAACGGTTTCCAGCCTACCTATGAGGAATTGAAACTACACCATATAGAAAATATCAGTAGCTAATGTATCAGTTTCCAGCCTACCTATGAGGAATTGAAACATGATTTGCCCGTTGTGATGCACGCGGGCTTTCCAAGTTTCCAGCCTACCTATGAGGAATTGAAACTATTAATCATCTCCTTTCCTTTCTTTTTTAGGAGAGTTTCCAGCCTACCTATGAGGAATTGAAACTTCTACCTATCGGCTCCAGCTTGCCGAAGGTGTCCGGTTTCCAGCCTACCTATGAGGAATTGAAACACTGGAAAGCCGGCGAATATTCTTCCGGCGAGGACGTTTCCAGCCTACCTATGAGGAATTGAAACATGCGCTGGAGGAGTACCGCGAAAAGCACGACCCCCAGGGTTTCCAGCCTACCTATGAGGAATTGAAACTGGAAATATTGCAGATGCTATTAAAGAAGTGTGTAGTTTCCAGCCTACCTATGAGGAATTGAAACCCGGTCTCTTCCCATTCCCCACTGCTGCGGTTAAATGTTTCCAGCCTACCTATGAGGAATTGAAACTAGATACGAAATATATAGGGATGGATCATTTTATCGTTTCCAGCCTACCTATGAGGAATTGAAACGTAAAAGGTATAATTTCCGTCCCTTCGCCATCAGACCGTTTCCAGCCTACCTATGAGGAATTGAAACAGAACAAATTGATGAATGGCGTGGTAAAGTAGAAGAAGGTTTCCAGCCTACCTATGAGGAATTGAAACATGGGCAGGATTTGCCGTAGTTAGTGCGCTTATAGGTTTCCAGCCTACCTATGAGGAATTGAAACGGTACTTTGATTGCTCCGGATTCAATCGGGTTTAGACCGTTTCCAGCCTACCTATGAGGAATTGAAACTTATACAAAAAGTAAACCTTGCTACAAAAAATATTGTTTCCAGCCTACCTATGAGGAATTGAAACAAGATATATTCTCCCTTAGTTATAAAATTGTTATGTGGTTTCCAGCCTACCTATGAGGAATTGAAACTTCTTTATCTGTTAGATCTGCAATTGTTTTTCCGTGTTTCCAGCCTACCTATGAGGAATTGAAACAGTGCATCATTTTCCGGTAATTTTCCGGTCTTTGCTGTTTCCAGCCTACCTATGAGGAATTGAAACCACTCTATGTCATTAATACTAACGGCTGTAAACACGTTTCCAGCCTACCTATGAGGAATTGAAACATGAGTGAGACACTTATACTACTTGTTGAGTCGGAGTTCCCAGCCTACCTATAAGGAATTGAAACATCCTCTTCCTGTTACTGCACCGTTGACAAAACTTTGTTCCCAGCCTACCTATAAGGAATTGAAACACATTTTAAATTCCCCTTTCAATTTTTTGCAGCTTCCGTTCCCAGCCTACCTATAAGGAATTGAAACGATGAACTTTGCTCTCAGGTATTGCAATGCATACCAGTTCCCAGCCTACCTATAAGGAATTGAAACCTTTGCCAAGTTCTTTTAATACTGTTTCATATTCGTTCCCAGCCTACCTATAAGGAATTGAAACTTTATTCTCCCATAAAAGGAGGTGAAAATATGTCTTGTTCCCAGCCTACCTATAAGGAATTGAAACAAATGTTTGGCATATGATTTAGAAGATGCTTTATCGTTCCCAGCCTACCTATAAGGAATTGAAACGAAGCTGCAAAGTTTCTTCTCCAAAAGAAAAAAGCAGTTCCCAGCCTACCTATAAGGAATTGAAACAAATTCCTCCCGAATACAATTGCATTCCCTTCCATGTTCCCAGCCTACCTATAAGGAATTGAAACCCGTTCCAAAAAAGCTTTAATCCGTTTTTGCCAAGTGTTCCCAGCCTACCTATAAGGAATTGAAACGAAGAATTGAATCTGAAACAGGAATAAAAATTAGGATGTTCCCAGCCTACCTATAAGGAATTGAAACACCGATTCTTCAAGCGCGGCGATCTGCTCATAGACCGTTCCCAGCCTACCTATAAGGAATTGAAACATAATTCCATAATAGGCAGGTTTTTGGCCTGCCCATGGTTCCCAGCCTACCTATAAGGAATTGAAACAAATAACGTGGATTGGTGAGCAACTTAAATATGCTCTGTTCCCAGCCTACCTATAAGGAATTGAAACTTATCTAAAAGGCGTAGTGCGCCGTCCTCTATAAGCGTTCCCAGCCTACCTATGAGGAATTGAAACTTTTCTTCGTAGTGATCCAAAAAATCTTGAATGTTGTTTCCAGCCTACCTATGAGGAATTGAAACTAAATATATAGGCAAGAATCGTGCCAGAAGGGTAAAGTTTCCAGCCTACCTATGAGGAATTGAAACCTCCTTTCTTTCAATTTTTAAAACGCAAATATTCTTGTTTCCAGCCTACCTATGAGGAATTGAAACTTGAAACGGATCCGAATACCGGCAAACTAAAATTCTGTTTCCAGCCTACCTATGAGGAATTGAAACGCAACAACAGGCATTGCTAGCAGATGGCAGTCCGGGTTTCCAGCCTACCTATGAGGAATTGAAACACCTAATCGTTGGCACAATTTCCCCGCCGCCAACCAGTTTCCAGCCTACCTATGAGGAATTGAAACTAATGATCCAAAAAATCTTGCAAAGTTATCATTTTTGTTTCCAGCCTACCTATGAGGAATTGAAACCAGGCATTGCCAGCGGTTCGTTATGCCGTTATTTTGTTTTCAGCCTACCTATGAGGAATTGAAACAGCGTTAAGCGTTTCTGTCTAAAATGGTTTCTTTTTGTTTTCAGCCTACCTATGAGGAATTGAAACGCGATAACGATTTGTCTTTTGTTATCCCGGTTGTCAGTTTTCAGCCTACCTATGAGGAATTGAAACACATACGGCCCGGAGCTAGCGCTCCTCAGCGGCCCCGGGTTTCCAGCCTACCTATGAGGAATTGAAACTTTTAAATGATATGCCGATCTGCAAGAATTCAACTGAGTTTCCAGCCTACCTATGAGGAATTGAAACAAATCTGCTCCGCAGCATTTTCTTTGGTTCTTTCTCCAAATTGTTATGGGGCTAGACAGCATACAATCACCTTATTTAGATTGAAAAGGTTGGCCTACTTTTTAAACTTTTTCAACCACTTTCGTGGTGATTGTAACAGCTTCAAACTTGTTATAATATGTGAGGGTCTTTCTGACGTTTACGATTTACAAGGATCTTTGTGTGCGTTGTAGGTTAAAACACGATCTTTATGTCTTTTGAAATGAGGATATGCTAAAATAATAAAAGGGTCTTTAAAACCGCAGGCGTCATGTTAATCTTCACATCATGGTAAAACATAATAAGGACATAGTACGGCAAAAGTGTAAGCATTGTAAAACCGGTGGATGGTGGTGATGGCTGGAATGGAATGATGTGGATAACAGGGATGATGGAAAGGATAGTGATGATGTTGGGGGTGGTATGGATGATGGGGATGATAGGGGGTCGGGATTGATTGGAAGAAATCTGCAATAAATTATTTGAGCTGGCCAAGCCTTATTTAACAGTGCGAAATAATCAGGTACATACGGAAAGCAGTTATGCTTTTGCCCTGAAGTTGCTGGAACGTCTTGGCGGAAGGCCGGAGATCGTCCTTCCGGCCATCATTCTTCATGATGTGGGCTGGAGCGCCATTCCCGAGGGACAACATTCCCTGGCTTTTGGCCCCGGGGAAATTGATGAAAAAATGAGGCACATCCATGAAGTGGAGGGGGCTAAAATCGCCGGCAGGCTTTTGGAGGAGGTCCCCTTAATAAACAAGGATTGCCGGGAAATATGCCGAATTATTGAAAGCCACGACTCGGGTAATAGTCCTCTTACCTTGGAAGAAAAAATGGTTAAAGACGCCGATAAGCTTTATCGCTACACCCCAAAATGTTTTGTTTGGGTCATGGATCGTTTCTCCATGCAGCCCCTGGCAAACTGGGAAAGGCTGCATCGCTCGCTAAACCAGTGGTTTTTTTTAGATTACAGTAAAGAACTGGCTGCCACGAAACTGAAGGAATTAAAAGTAATATTTATCGATTGAAGAAAAAAACAGGCCCTAAAGTGCAACAGCAAAGGCAATATCCAAGGATAAAAAGATAACGAGCCCCCCAGGCCTTTGTCATTAGCAATATTTTCTAAATTGCTTTTCCTTTTTGCTGTAGGTCCGGCTGTGTTTGCGATTTTTATGTTTTTTCCATCCATCTCCTGGATATTTGGGCCTATCCTGCTTTGACTTTATTGTTCTCACAGGTGATTCCATGGTTATCTGTACCGGGGTTGCATCAGATTCTTTTGTTATCATTTTTAAAGCTGCCGCTAAGAGAGAAACAGGGTTAACTTCCTTTAGCAAACCTTCAGCCAGTTCTTTGTATTGAGAGGTATCTTTTTCTTTGATAACTTGCATTAATTTATCGATTGCCAAGCGTTGCAGGCCATCCCTGACTTCAGTTATTGTCGGTATGGGTTTACGCATTATTTTTCTTTTAATCATTCTTTCAATTGTTCTCAGGTAGTTCAATTCACGGGGTGTTACCAAAGTGACTGCCAGGCCAAACCTACCTAACCGGCTTGTACGTCCTATCCGGTGGATATAACCCTCAGGATCCTGAGGAATATCAAAATTATAAATATGTGTTACGCCACTAATATCTAAACCCCGGGCGGCAACATCTGTAGCTACCAATATCCTGGTAATACCTTCTTTAAAATGACTCAGTACACTGTCACGCCTGGACTGGTTAAGATCGCCATGTATACCTTCTGCAGAATAGCCACGCTTATTTAGGCCTTCGAAAAGTTCATCCACCCGCCTCTTTGTTCTGCCAAAAACAATAACCCGTTCCGGTGATTGAACATCAATCAACCGGCAAAGCACGTCAAATTTTTGTTTTTCTTGGACTTCAATATAATATTGTTCAGTACTGGCAACAGTTACTTCTTTTGTTTTTATACCGATATAATCCGGATTTTTCATAAACCGCCGGGCCAAAGACTGAATAAGTTGGGGCATTGTAGCCGAAAAAAGTAAAGTTTGCCGCTCTTCGGGAATTTCCCCAAGGATGATCTCTATATCCTTAATGAACCCCATGTTTAGCATTTCATCGGCTTCGTCCAGAACAACCATTTCTACTTGGTGGAACCGGATCGTCTTTCTCCTCATATGATCCATTAAGCGTCCCGGTGTCCCCACAATAATTTGCGGCCTTTTTTTAAGAGCCCTAATTTGCCGGTTTATATCTTGACCCCCGTAAATGGGCAAAGCACGTACACCTTTAAATTGACCTATTTTATTTATTTCTTCTGCTACCTGAACAGCTAATTCCCTTGTGGGAGCGAGAACAAGTCCACCAACGTTATCTGGTTTGCTATCCATTTTTTCTACTAAAGGAATCCCAAAGGCCGCTGTTTTGCCGGTTCCAGTTTGAGCGTGCCCAATAATATCTTTGCCTGTCATGGCTGCAGGAATAGCTACCTCTTGAATGGGGGTGGTTTCCCCGAAACCCATATTCTGGGTTGCCTGAATTACTGATTGGCACAAACCCAGTTCATAAAAAGTTATCATTACGCAAAATTCCCTTTCTGTTTATACTTATATGATTTCCAATGCCATTGTATTTTTGTAATATACAACAACAGGGCATTTCCGCGAAACCGGAAATGCCCTTTCCCATATCAAATGGTTTAGTTTGCTGTTAAAGGCGAACAACATTGGCCGCTTGGAGACCGCGGTTACCTTCAACTACATCAAATTTCACACCTTGCCCTTCCTCCAAGGTTTTAAACCCTTCTTCCTGGATAGCAGAGAAATGGACAAAAACATCGTCGCCCCCGTCAATTTCAATAAAACCAAACCCTTTTTCTGCATTAAACCATTTTACTTTTCCTTCCAATTTATAGGCCTCCTTATAATTTGTGGATCAAAAAGTGGAATAACATCAAACATCCTTTATGCTTACTGTCAACCAGAGGCCTAAAGATCGTTTAAGTTGTTCTCATCTTTTTACACTACGACTAATACTACCATTAATACAAACTAATTACAAGACCCGGCGGAAAAACCACTAAAGGCCTCCGTCCAAGCCACTAAAGACCTCCGTCCCGCTGGCATTATTAACGTTTTACCCTTTCTGGGTCGAAGCACCTTTTTCCCCTTGCCGGGTGCCCTGGTTTCGCCAGGGAATTATTTGCGCATAGCCCACAAAATACAGGCAAAATCAATTATAATGTATAATGTAGCGTAAAATAGATACGTAAAAACATCAATCGCACACCTAGGGGTGAAAAAGTGAATGGGGAAATATGGACAATTCTATTAACGAGTGCAGAAGGGGCTTTTATCGAGGTTACCGTTTTTGTAGGGGCAGTTCTCCTGCTCTTTAGTTTTATAGATTATAAGCGGCAGGAAACATTTGTAAAGACTATTGCTAAATCAAAAAAATATCAACCGCTAATCGGTTCGTTACTGGGCATTATTCCAGGTTGTGGAGGATCGATTCTCGTCATGCCCCTTTATGTCAAAGATACTGTTACCTTCGGTACAGTTGTAGCTACCCTTGTGGCCACTGCAGGAGATTCTGCCTTTGTCTTGTTAACACAATCTCCCCGGGATTTTGCAATCATCACTCCCATCTGTTTTGTTGTGGGCGCCGCCACAGGCTATATTGTTGACTATTACAAGATTGGCGAATGGATAAAAAAGAAAGCGGTAAAAAAAGAAATAATAAATTTAGAAAAAGAGCACAGGGAAGCTGAGGCAATGTTAGATGTAATCTACCAAGAACATCCCAACATTTGCCGTTCCTGCAACTTAAAACATATCGGACATGAAGAAGGTGATGAAGTAGACATGCTTCTTCACCATACGACTCCTTTGCATCCGAGCAGTCTGGGCTATAGGATTACCCATAGCTGTTATATTATATTTTGGGCCGTGCTTGCCGTAGGCTTTATTTTTGGCGTTATGGATATTATGAATATAGATATTAACCAGCTCCCCGGCCTGCCCAATGCCGGTATTATAGTTGGAAGTGTGGGCATCCTCACGACGATGCTTTATATTATTTGTTCCAAAAAGTTTATCCAAGCCCAGACCCATGAAGATATAGAACACAAGCATTTTTCCCTAAAAGAAGCATTCATCCATAATGCTGAGGAGACAGCTTTTGTCGGTGCCTGGGTTTTCGCAGCTTATCTGGTCTATGAATTTGGGGTATATTTTGCCGGCGGTGAGCAAGTAGTAACAGCAGTGATGATCTCAACGGGTTTAACAGCCGTCCTCCTCGGGTCCTTGATTGGAATCATCCCGGGTTGCGGGCCGCAAGTATTGTTCGTTTCCTTATACCTCAAGGGAATCTTTCCTTTTGCAGCATTATTGGCAAATGCCGTTTCCCAGGATGGAGATGCTCTTTTTCCGTTGATCGCTATGGATCGAAAATCTGCCTTTTGGGCCACCGTTATCAATACTTTTGTAGCTTTAGTCGTAGGCCTGGCTGCTTATTACATAGAAATAAGATAACCGGGGCGTGGCCTACGGAAAGCCTGCAACCGCACCGGAATGGCCCCAATCTTATTGGAAAAAATAAACCCGGATAAAACCAAATAAACCCCCAAGTAAACCCTATGAAAAATTTGTTTGCTGTATAGAAGACTGAAATATGATACAATAATAAGCAACATTTTAATTTGCAGGACATTGTTTGAAAGGAGGAAAAAAAATGAAAAAAACAGATCTGCTGGTAATTGGAGGCAGTGCGGGTGGAATTTTAACAGCAACAATGGCACGAAAAGCCTATGGAGAAAACGTTAACATTACTTTGATCCGTGAAACCCAAACCGTTATGGTTCCCTGTGGTATACCTTATATCTTCGGAACCCTGCGTGATTTGAAAAAGAACATTATTCCGGATTCCATGCTGATTGATGCAAACATCAACTTAATCATCGACAGTGCACTCACCATAGACAGGAAGCAAAAAACAGTAACAACTAAGGAAAATGGTGTTATCGCTTACAAAAAATTGGTCGTTGCCACTGGATCTTTACCTATTATACCCACATTTATTCCTGGCTACGATCTGGATAACGTCTTTCCTGTTATGAAAGACGAAAACTATTTGGCTAAAATCTTTGAGAAATTAGAAACAGCCCGCGATGTTGCTGTAATTGGTGGCGGATTCATCGGAGTTGAATTTGCCGAACAAATAAGGTTGCTGGGCAAAAACGTAACGTTGATTGAAATGGCAGATTCTTGTTTATGGCAGGCCTTCGATAAAAAGTATACCGATGATATTGAGTCTCTTTTGCGCGATAATGGCATTAAGGTGATGACCAGCACCAAGGTAAATAGAATACTGGGTGAAAAAGCTGTGGAATCCATTGAGCTAGAGGGCGGCCAATCGATCCCGGCGGATTTGGTCATCCTGGGGTTGGGGATGAAACCTAACGCCACATTGGGAAAAGAATGCGGCCTTGCAGTAAACGACAAAGGCGCAATCATCGTCGACCAATATATGAGAACCAACGATCCTGATATTTTTGCAGTGGGTGACTGTGCGGAAAAAAATTGCTTCTTTACGGGGAAAGGTGTGCCGCTGCTCCTAGCCTCCACCGCAGCGATGGAAGCCAAAATAGCAGGCAGCAATGCCTTTCAACTAAGGTTAATCCGTGCTAACAAGGGGACACTGAGCACTTTCTCCACAAAAATATTTGGGAAAACATTTGCAGCAGCCGGCTTGACTGAAGCCAGAGCCAAACAGGAAGGTTTCACGCTCATGATCGGCGAATTTAGGACCATGGATCGTCACCCCGGCACCTTACCCGATGCACAAGCGGTAGACATCAAACTGATCTTTTCTAGATGTTCCGGTATTATCCTTGGGGCACAGATCTCCGGCGGGAATACTGTTGCAGAGATCATAAATATTTTAAGTCTGGCTATCCAAAAAGATACTACGGCCACCGAGCTCAACACTTTCCAAAACGCAACGCATCCTTTAGTCTCACCATCGCCTATCGCTTATCCCGTAAATGCAGCCGCTATGAATGCCATAGCCACCAACTGCAACCATCTTAATGAGGATCTGGTCATCTAAAATAGATTTTAAGGCAGGGGAATCAAATATATGCTGTCCAACCTAACCGGTATTTCCTGTCCCGGTAGTAGCAAAAGGAGGTGGTAGTTCGTTGCAGGAAACATGTAACAAATTGTTTTTTTTAGCAAAACCCTACCTAAACGTCAGGCACAATGATATTCATACAAGGATCTCTTATAATTTTGCCCGGCGCTTGCTAGAAAAACTGGGCGGTAGGCCCGAGATCATCTTGCCTGCCATTATCCTGCATGATGTGGGCTGGAGTGCCGTGCCCATCAAGAAACATGCGCAGGCTTTTGGCCCCAAAGAATTCGACGAAGAGCTAAGACGCATCCATGAAGTGGAAGGAGCAAAAATTGCCAGCAAAATTTTAGAAAATGTCCCCCTGTCCCGGGATGATTGCCGGGAAATATGCCGCATTATTGAAAGCCACGATTCAGGGGAAAATCCCCTAACCCTGGAAGAAAAACTAGTTAAAGACGCAGATAAACTTTGGCGCTTCACGATGGAAGGTTACACTATCGACTACCAGCGCTTTAAAATCGAAGCCGAGGAATATTGGAGAATGTTACAAGACTTTTTGCATGATTGGTTTTTTACAGATCTGGCCAAAGATTTGGCACGCAAAGAACTAGAAAAAGTAGGTAAGGTCAAAGGCTTTTCCCTTTAAACGGGAAAAGCCTTTTCATTTTTTCTAGATTCCTTCTAGATTCTACTTAAATTCCAACAATCCCCTATTCTTTATTTACTATTGGCGGATTACATTTTCGGCTTGCAAACCACGATCGCTTTGGACTACATCAAAAGTAACTTCCTCGCCTTCTTCCAGAGTTTTGAAACCTTCACCCTGGATCGCGGAAAAATGAACGAATACATCCCCGCCTTCATCTGATTCAATAAAGCCATAACCTTTTTCGGCATTGAACCACTTGACTTTACCTTGCATTTCTAAAAGAACCTCCTTTTACTTTAAGATTGGTCAAAAAGTTTAAACCAACAACCTTTGACCAATCCAAGCAAAAGCAGAAGGCCAAAAAAAGGTTTGTGTTTGAACTTTTTAACGCTTTTTACTAAGGTGATGACTAAACATATTATAACGACCTTTCATTCTGAAAGCAAGCTTCAACGCAATGATATTAAGATTTATCTTGCGATAAAAGGGAAAGCCCACTTTTAGATCTGCACTGGAAGCCACCCGCCAATGATCTGGATGGAATGTTACTCACCTATCATTTTGTAGCAATCTTTCTTATCCTGCACGCCAGCGCCTTGAGCTCTGGATATCCTGTAATCGGATCGAGCGGTTCAAGCTCTGCCAGGAGGTTGCCGGAGGCGCTGCCTCCCCAGCCATATTGTAAATCTACTACCTGCGGCGCTATTGCTTCGGCCAATTTTACTTTCACTTCCATTGATCCGCTTTTGGTCTCTAAAAGCACTGTTTCATTTTCTTGCACTCCGTACTCTTTCGCTGTATGCGGATGGATTTCTACTACCGGCCAGGGGGCAAGCTGCCGTAGCCCGGGTATGTTTCTCATCTGAAAATTGGTATATTCCACGACCCTGGAGCCAAGGCTTATGATCAAAGGATATTCTGCAGCCAATTCCGGGTTAGAAACCGCGCTTTGGCTGGGTTCTTTAAATACAGGCAAAGGATCGTAGCCAGCTTCCGCCAGGGTTTCAGAATAAAGTTCAATTTTCCCCGAGGGAGTGTTGATTTGTCTCTCTGCGGTAACGTCATAGCATCTTTGGCCAAACCAGAGCCCCGCGGGGTTTTCTGCCAGTTGTTCCAAGGTGATGCCACTGGGCTTTAACCAGTTGGCGTTGACCTCTTCATCGGAATTCCAGGGGAAATATTCTCCGTAACCCATCCTTCTCCCCAGCTCAGAATAAAACTTCCAGTCCGGCCAGCTTTCACCAATCGGCTCAATTAGTTTCCTGCTGAGCATTACATAGGGGATACCTGCAGTAAGGCCATAGTTGTAAGCCAGGCCTTGCCTTTCCAGTGATGAGGAACAAGGAAGGACGATGTCAGCCAATTGGGCAGTTTCTGTCATAAAGAGGTCCATAACAACCAGCAAGTCCAATTTTTGAAAGGCTTTTTTCGTTTTTTGTGTGTCCGGCCAGGCTAAAACCGGGTTGCCACCGCTTACCATAAAGGCTTTGATCGGATAGGGCTTTTCGGAGAGGATGGCATCTTGCAGGACCATTTGTTGGCCATAGGGGGATGTCCTACCCCAAAACCTACGGAAAATCGGAAATCTTTCTGCCCCGATAGGTTCTTCTTCTACCGTCACTCTAAGATCGGAGAGGCGCATAAAGGGGTTGGTAGCCCAACCACCGGGTTTGTTGTAATTAGCAGTGATCGATTGTAGAATAGCCAGGGCACGGTTGTTTTGTAGTCCGTTGATGTGCTGGTCCAATGTGGTGATGCCCTGCATAATGGCGGCGGATCCGGCCCGGGCATAGATCCGGGCAATTTCTTTTATTGTTTGGGCCGGTACACGGGTTATTTTTTCGACTTTTTCCGGGGGATAGTTTTGTACATGTGCGGCCAACTGCTCAAAGCCAAGGGTGTATTTATCTACAAATTCCCGGTCGTAGAGTTTTTCGGCGATGATTACGTTGAGCATTGCCAGGGCTAAAGCACAGTCTGTCCCTGGTCTTATGTTCACATGCATGCCTTTTTGAGCAAGGGGAATTTTTTTGGGATCAACTACAATTAGTTTGGTTCCCCTGTCCACGGCTTGGTGAATTTTCGCGCCCAGCGGCGGCGCAGATTCATCAGGGTTGTTCCCCCAAAGCACGATGCATTCCGATTTTTCTATGTCTTCCAGGGGGTATGTCCCAAAGGTAAGGAGACGGGCCATGATGCGCGAACGTAAACAGTGCCCCTCTACTGAGAAAAAGTTTGGTGTCCCGTAAATGCCGCGGAAACGTTGTGCAAAGCCAGATATTTCAATATTTTCGGCGCCAATAGAGCCAATGGAAAGAGCTAAGGCATGTGCTCCATATTCATCTTTAATCTTTTGCAGTTTAGCGGCTATTGTATCCAAGGCTTCATCCCAAGAGATTCTTTTCCAGCCACCGTTGTCTTTTTTTAGCGGGTAACGCAAACGCTCGGGGGAATAGACGTATTCTACGAGGTGTTTGCCCCGCGGGCAAAGTACTCCCCCGCTTAACGGGTGTTCCGGCATACCCTCCACTTTTATGAGTTTGCCATCACGGACATGAGCATTTATCCCACAGACCATAAAGCATAACATGCAAACAGTTTTATATACTTTGGTTTCAGATGCTGTTTTAGGTGTTACTGACATAAAATTACCCCCCACATCATTAATATTTCAAATATAATTCTAATCCACTACCAGCACAGCAGAATAAGGGTAAATATATTGCAACCTATTGCGTTTGTTCGCATCGGATTCAAAGTAGATAACCAGAATAATCATTTTCCTAATGTGGAATCAAATAAACCCGCAGTTTACTATCAGGATCAGTTGCCAAGCAACTAAATAATTCTATTTATTCTTATTTAATTGAGGGAAGAAATAAAGCAATTTGAGGGAACAATATAATAATGATTAGCGCCAAAAGCAATACTAAAACATAAGGGATAGAGCCTTGAATAATTTCCTCAAGTTTTAATTCATGCGGTAATGCACCTCTTAATGCAAAAAGGTTTATACCTACAGGTGGAGTTATCATGCCTATTTGCATGTTTAAAGTCATTACTACCCCAAACCATATCGGATCAAAACCTAGGCCTTTAATAACAGGAAATATAAAAGGAAGCGCAATAACTATCATGTGTTTGGCAAGTATAATTTCCCACACTTCGGAAATTAATTTTTCCCACACCC
>CAZRVU010000007.1:0-77555 GCA_964603615.1 uncultured Desulfovibrionaceae bacterium | reverse complement strand
GTGGCGTCTTCATGGGCTGATTTTTACAGCTCCCGCCCAAGCAAATTTCGTTTTAGGCAGCAGAATATAATTTTTGCAGTGGAATCATTTATGAAATGATTAATGCAAGGGGGCTAAAAAATTTGTGGAAACGTTTCTTTAAATACTACCGTCCACACCTGCCTTTATTTTTGCTCGATTTTGGCTGCGCCTTTTTTATGGCCGGGCTGGATCTTGTTTTCCCGGTGTCGGTGCAGTGGATTATTGACCGGATCCTGCCACAACGGGACTTAACCCTTTTTTACTGGATCTGTGCCGGCCTGCTGATCCTCTACCTGTTGCGGGCCTCCCTGCAGTATGTCGTAGATTATTGGGGGCATGTCCTTGGCGTGCGCATCGAATATGATATGCGCCAGGATATGTTTGACCACATCCAGAAGCTTTCTTTCCGCTATTTTGACAATACCAAAACCGGCCATATTATGTCGCGCTTGGTCAACGATCTCAATGAGATCTCCGAACTGGCCCACCATGGGCCTGAAGATCTTTTTATTGCCACGGTGACGCTAATCGGCGCTTTCTTCATCATGCTGACAATCCACTGGCAGCTAACCCTGTTCGTCTTTCCACTTGTACCTGTGATGATCTGGTTCGCCGTATCCAAGAATAAGCAGATGCAGGAAACCTTCCGCGATGTGCGGCTCAAGGTTGCCGACATCAACGCACGGGTGGAAGACAGCATCTCCGGCGTGCGGGTTGTCAAATCTTTTACCAACGAATGGTACGAAAAAAAGAAATTTGAACGGGACAATCGCAATTTTCGTCATTCCAAGCAGCGATCCTTCCGGGTCATGGCTCATTTTTTCTCCGGAATCAATTTTTTCTCCAATCTGATTAGCCTCATCGTTGTCTTTTTTGGCGGTTATTTAATCTATCAGGGGCAGATCACCCTGGGGACTTTGGTCGGTTTCCTGCTCTACGTAAATTTGTTCCTGCAGCCAATCCGGCGTATTACCATGCTCGTGGAGATTTACCAGCGGGGGATGGCCGGTTTTCATCGTTTTGTGGAGACGTTGGAAGTTGAACCTGAAATTGTAGATAAAAAAGGGGCCCGTCAGGCAGGGCGTCTTGACGGTGAAATTGTTTTAGATAACGTAACTTTTAGCTATAACCGCGATAAGAATATCATTGAAAATGCCAGTCTGCGCATTGCTCCCGGGGAAACAGTAGCTCTGGTTGGCCCCTCCGGCGCCGGGAAAACCACGATCTGCAACCTTATACCCCGTTTCTACGATATTCAAGGAGGAAACATCTATTTAGACGGCACCGATATCCGTAATTTTACGCAGAGATCGCTACGGCAAAACATCGGCATCGTGCAACAAGATGTCTATCTCTTTAATGGAACCATCAAGGAAAATATTGCTTACGGTCGGATTGATACTACAGATGAGGAGATCAGAGAGGCAGCAATGCAGGCTAACGCACATGAGTTTATTATGGAACTGGAAAAAGGTTATGATACCTATACCGGTGAACGCGGGATAATGCTTTCAGGCGGTCAGCGGCAACGCATCGCCATCGCCAGGATCTTCCTTAAAAACCCGCCCGTTTTAATCCTGGACGAGGCCACTTCAGCCCTTGACAATGAAACAGAGGCCATGATTCAAGAGGCCCTTTTTCAGCTCTCCAGGGATCGCAGCACACTGGTGATTGCCCACCGCCTTACCACCGTGCGCCGCGCCCACCGTATTCTCGTTCTTACCGACGACGGTATTGTAGAAGAAGGCACGCATAAGCAGCTTTTGAGGAAAGGTGGCTACTACGCCAGGCTATATCGTGCCCAATTTGATGGCTTTATCCCTGATATTGCTTGATTGGGAACAAGAAGCATAATAGCTTTCCAGGCGGTTGTTTCTTATCCATTTATCCCTGATACTGCTTGATAAAAACAAGTAGCTGTTCAGCCAGGCACAAGAATGCCTCGTTGTTCTCCCGGGTGCTTTGTTGTTTTGTTATCCTGGTTACTATGTTATCATCCGGGAATCTACGCTTTACTACGCTTAAAGTGGGCAACACAGCAAGTTATTAATTATGTTCCTTTCCTTAAACACCATGGAGATCTAGCCAGGCTAGTTTGTTTTTAAGAATTTTCCATTATTCCGCCAGGCTAATATTGTAATCGCAGTATTGGTCGTTTCATAGACAATGTTATCTACAGCAATAGATCTTAAATAGTTTTCTAGGGCCTCCTTCTGAAGGCGATCTAGATCATAGAAAACCTTGAGCCTGTTGGCATAAAATTCACACGCTTCTTTCACCGGTTTTTCCATTTTCCAAAAATCTTCTAAATGGATCATCTCCGGCAACAATCCATGACACCATAATATGGAAAGAGCAATAATAATATCATCATCCCTATTTTTATTTTTGCCGGGGAAACCCAACACTTCGGGGATTTTCCCCAGAACGGAATCCGTCCGCCGCGTGGGTTTCGCAAAAAAACAGTAATCACGGGAAGATCCGATCATCTTCTCAAATGTTTGTGTGTCGGATACTGCCGGTGTATTATGGGCAATCACGAGATCAAACTGGTCGTTCCAGCCCATCTGCAAAAGATCGACATTCTTCCAATTCACGCAGATAAAATCAATGTTTTTTCTTTGGCATTTATCTGCATTGAAGCGGGCATACTCCAGCATTTTGGGGGAGACATCGATGGCAGTTACCCGGGAAACCCGCTCGCTGAGAGCAATTGAAAATATACCTGAACCACAGCCAATATCTAGCACGTTCATATCATTACTAAAAGCAACTGTAGAGTCCAGTAACTTTAAAAACTCATCTTTGTCCCATTTAGGGACAGGAAAATTGCTAAACCCTTCGGCCATATTATTCCACATACAAAGATTGGATTCCTCATTTTTGATTCTTGAACGCCAGTGTTTTTTCAAATCCTTTATCATTAGAACGCCCTCCCGTGCTGCCCTATTGTTTAAAACAACAGGGCGTTGCAGCCATTATAAATTGTTTATTGTGTAGACTACTTTTTTAAAACCATTTCCGAATGAGTGGCATACCTTCCGGCAAATACCGGCCTGGTAAACCGTATTCCTTGATTACTAGACATTGCAGAAAGGGGCTGGGCAGCTTCGTAATCCATTTCCCCCGCTTCATTGAAAAACCGATCTTCGGCCTCCAGGTGAATGACTTTACCAATGAGCAAGGAGTACTTTTCCCTGCGAATCTCCTCGATCAGTGTACATTCCAGGCGCGCAATACATCCTTCAATACCAGGTGGTTTAACTCGTTTAGAAAGGCAAGGTTTTAAACCTGATTCTTCAAATTCATCGACGTCCGGTGGAAAATTTTTAGAACAAGTCATAACGGCATCTACCATTTTTACGGGCGGTACGTTGACTACAAAATCGCCTGTTTCCCGGATATTCATCAAGGTATCTCTTTTGATCCAGGAAGCCAAAAGTATTTCATCGAGCGGGCGTAAAATTGGTGTAACGCATGACCAGGGAGCGATGTTTTGCACCCCATCCTTGTTAATGGTTGAAATAAGAACAACCGGCAGTGGCAACATTTGCCCTCTTTGATTTGTTTTTAGGATCATTAATTACTGCACCTCCTAATTTTTTAGTCCTGCAGCCCTCGATTACATAGCCTTAGCAGAGCAAATTTGGCAAACAAAACCTTTTCCCAGCGGGTTACATTTTTCTAGCGCCGTTACCTCCCCGCAAATGGAGCAGCGTATATAATCCAGGCGTCCACAAGTTCTCGGTGGTTGTAAGGAAATCCTGGTTTTGGCAAAGAGATCCTCCGGGGCAATTTTCAGGATCCCTTCAACCGCTTTGTCAATGGCTTGTTGGTATTCCTTGTGCTCTTTTAACCCGCCCTTTCCAGAAATAATTATTTTTTCAAGATCCCGCTTGTCGCTAAGGTCTAAAACTAGATTTATTAAGGCTAAACGCAAAGCCTTTCCCGGTTCAGAAACATGGGCAAAACTGCCAAAGTAATAAACGTGTTTCCCCAGATCATAGGCAAAAAAATTCTGGTTACCGATAGTGCAACCCGTAATTAGCTGCAATGATTCAATGGCAGAACTCATATTTTCGGCTATCACAAAAAATTGGTGGGCATTTTCCCGCGATATTCCCAATTCCTCCTGGGCTATTAATGCAGCCCTGTAGCCAATTGCCAGTTCAGGACAAAGATGGCCGTGGTAATGTGCAACATTGGCCAAAAGCAGGGGTGCAAAAAAAATGCTTGCCGCCCCTTGCAAGGAGAACAATCTCTTTTTTTCGGTACTACAGTTTGAAAAAGCTAAGCTGCTGCTATCTTGTTCCTCATCGCCCTTTACACGGTAATTTAATACCCACCTGCTCCGGCCAAAAACTTGGTTACTGTTTTCGTGCTGTAGGGCAAGGGCAAACACCCCACCATCTGTGAGCAACAGGTATTGCAGATGGCCATCCGTATTTTTTGAAACATGCAGCTTTTTAAGCACTTCGTAATGCCTTCCACGCCATTGAAAAGCCAGGGGAGTCTGCTGGGCATTATCAAATTGCGAATTTACTTCTTCCCCAATGGAAGCAATCTCCCCGTTTTTCAATTTAGCAAAGATATCCTGAAGCTCCATTAACTTTTTTCTCCTTAACATTTTTTAAGAAAAGGGGGCTGCGGTGAAGATCATTGCACCTATCCGCCTGTTAAACTTGAACTAAACGCGTCCTGTTTTATTCCGGCAACAACCCATCTTTCTTGTTTGCTTGCACAAAAATCCTACAGTGGTTTCTTAAATAAACTGTTAAGCATCCCCGGACAACTACAAGAAATAATCTTATTCCATGTTCAACTGCTTAAAACCAATAAAATCTTTGGCTATTTCCGCATATAGCTCCTTGCCCACTATGAATTTATAAAGCTCATCTGCTTTTTCGATCGGATCAATATCCTTAAATTGAGCGGGGTAGATCACCTTTCCGGCATAATAAGCATCGGCAACCGCTATTTCAATATTTGTCCAGTACCAATTATAAGGGATCATGCTGTAGACCCGGCCTTCTTTTACTGCGGAGAGTGATTGATAATAAGCCGGGTTCTTTTGATAATCGTCCTTGAATAATTCATAACCGGATGAATCCATAAAAATGATATCCGGATCCCAACTAATAATTTTTTCCTTGTCAATCATCAGTGATCCAGACTTGCCGGTTTCATCAACCACGTTTTTGGCGTTGATCGCTTCAAAAGGAGGAAATTTACCCGACGAGCTTTCGATCCCGTGTACACCCTGCATACCCAGTCCTCCAACATACACCGATGGTTTATCATCTTCAGGAATATCTTTTGTTCTATCGTTCAAATCTTTTTTGCAGTTTTCCAGGTAATGCACTATTTCCAGCGCTCTTTTTTCCTCACCGGTGATTTTGCCGACTAATTCCAAAGAGTCGTACACCTCTTTACTAAAGGCCGAGATAGTACCATAATCCAGGACGACAACAGGGATACCAGTTTTTGCCTGAAGTTCATCGGACTGGGCCTGATCTGTTAAACAAGAAAAGATCACATCCGGCTTTAGGCTGACCAATTTTTCGGCATCCGGTTGGGTCTGGGGACCACCTTGCCCGATAGTGGGAAGCCCTTCCAATTTGGATGCATTAGCCGTATAATACGGCCTCCCTGTCGGACTGTTTTTTTCTAATTCTTCAATCCCGATCACCTTATCTGCCGTTATGTAACAAACAAAGCGTAGCGCTCCGGGTCCAATAGCCACCACCTTTTCAGCCGTTTCGGAAAACTCTACCGTCCTACCGGACAAATCCGTAACCTGGAATGCATTAGATTCTTCCCCTGCATCAGCTTCTTCCCCGTCAATAGAAGCAGTTTCCTCCCCACAGCCACCAAGGAAAGTTGCCATCATAAAAAGCACGGCGATACCTAAAACCAACCAAGATTGTTTTTTCTTCATTGTTTTCACCCTTTCGTCAGGTTCATCAAGCCTGCTATAATCTTTGCTCACAAAGGAACGACAACAGGAATTGATTTAAAGCTTTCCACTGCCACCGGAACAGCATAAACCTTTTCAATATTACCCGGGGTTATGACCTCAACCCCACCGGCAGCAAAAATAGTGCGTTCTTTCAATAAAATAAACTTATTGGCAAATCTAATGGCAAGATTCAGGTCGTGCATGGTGACAAGAGCAGCAATCTGCTGTTTTTTTACAATTTTGTTGATAATCTTGAGTACATCTAGCTGGTTTTTCAGGTCCAAGTTGCTGGTAGGTTCGTCCAGCAAAAGCACCCTTGGCTCCTGCGCGAGAGCACGGGCAATCACTACTTTTTGTAGCTCGCCACCGCTCAGTTCATCGATATAGCGCAGGGAAAACGGCTCGAGGTCAAGCATTTTTATAATCCTGTTGACGATCTGTATATCCCGATCTGTAATATCCCAGGTAATGTATGGTTTCCGGCCTAAAATTACGGCATCGAACACTGTAAACCTGCCGTTTTCTTGATGTTGGGAGACATAGCCGATTTTTTGAGCGATTTCCCGGCGATTTAGGGTAGATAACTCCCCTTTTTCAATAGCAATTACCCCCTGCTGTGGCCTTAAGATCCTGTTGATACACTTTAACAATGTCGATTTCCCAACGCCATTGGTACCCAGAATGGCCAGGCAA
Source organism: uncultured Desulfovibrionaceae bacterium (assembly GCA_964603615.1). Taxonomy (GTDB): domain Bacteria; phylum Bacillota; class Dethiobacteria; order DTU022; family UBA8154; genus JAAZMI01. The sequence continues at coordinate 70,882 of CAZRVU010000007.1, read as the reverse complement.
TCCCCCTTGCCCACATTAAACTTGATCTTGTTTAACACCAGGTGACTGGCATAACGAAAAACAACGCCATCGACAGACAAAATCATTTTCTTTTAAACCCCCTGGATAACAGATATAAAAATAACGGTGCGCCTAAAAAGGAGGTAACGGCACCTACCGGCAAAATTACCGGTTTAATGATCGTTCTCGCCAGGGTATCAGCCGCCAGTAGCAGCAAACACCCCATTATCGTGGCTCCCGGGATCAGGAAGCGATGATCTCCGCCAATAAATCTTCTCATCATATGCGGTGCTACAAGTCCGATAAAACCGATAATCCCTAAAAAAGCAACAGCTACTGCTGAAATCAAGGAGGAGATAGCCATACCGCCCAACCTTAATCTGTGAACATCCACACCGAGCCCCTTGGCTGTTTCCTCCCCGCTGGCCAGGGCATTGTAGTCCCACCGGTGCAGCATAAAATAAATAACCGCCAAAAGAACCAGCACTGCTATGATACCGGTATCCCGCCAGGAGGCCCTTCCCAGATCCCCAAAAGTCCAGAAAACTATTGCGGCAATTTTAACGTCCTCGGCAAAGTACTGGATAAGTGTAGTCGCCGCAGTAAAAAGCGAACCAAGAGCCACCCCGGCCAAGATCATCCCTTCCGGCGTAACACCCACAAAGCTAGACAAAAAAAGGATTACCGTCGTCGCCACCATCGAGAACACAAATGCGGAAATAGTCACGATATAAGGGTTGTTGATCAACACGGAATCGGTGCTGCTAGTCTGGACAGCCCCCACTCCTAAAACAACGATCGCGAAGGCCGCGCCGAAAGCCGCTCCCTGGGAAATTCCCAAAGTAAAGGAATCGGCCAAAGGGTTTCTGAGAATGTTCTGCATCACACAACCGGCAACAGAAAGGCCCGCGCCGGCCACGATTGCTGCTATGACGCGCGGCAGTCTGATGTTCCAAATGACGACTCTAGAGTTTTCACTCCCCCTGCCTAGCAGTGTCATCACTACCTGTCCCGGGGTAAGTTCTGCGGAACCGGCGCAGATAGCAAATATGCCCATAATTCCAACGAGGACAAGCAGAATGATGATCACGGCTGTTTTTCTTCCTGTATACTGAAGGTAATTTTTTGGTGTTTGTTTTAACTGCACCATTTTTTGCTTCATAAAGGCACACTCCTCAACCTTTAGGCCAAACGCCTTGCCGTAACATAACGTTGCCAAAACTTGCTTATCCAGCGTTAGTGCGGGTTATTCCCTCAATCAGTTCGTCTAAAACCTGTCGTAACGAGGCTGTAACCTGCAGGGGTTCTCCCACCAGGTTTGCTTGAGAAATTTGAGCTGAAAAGGGCAGCACAGCCGCAACTTCAATTCCCTTTTCCTGCAGCATCCCTTTTAGCTGTACTTCTGTATCGGGATCCACTTTATTTAAAATCACTGAAAAATATTTTTTTGCCTCTTTGGCCAGCCTGGCCGCCTTTTCAGCCAACAAAACCGCCTCATAAGAGGGATCAACTGCCATCAGGACAGCATCCACCCCTTCAAACACACCCCGGCCAAAATGTTCTACACCAGCCTCGGTGTCCACAATCACCCATTCCGCTGCCTTGTTTCTTACTTTATTCAAAAATTCACGAGCCAGCGCCCCCATCGGGCAGGCACATCCTTCATGCGCATGCTCAACCTTTCCAATCTGTGCCACCCCCACAGATCCGCTCCAGGATACGCTATCGGCAGCAATGTCCCTAAAAGTGAAATCCCCGGAAAACATCTTCACCTCTTCCGTACCCTCGCTTTTTATAGCAGCCATTAAGCTTTTACCGACGGCCTTTTTGCCGCCAAGGCTATCCATCACCGTCCGGGCTGGTAATGAAATATCCAACATTTTGCCCAATCCAAGATTAGATTCATCAGAATCGACGACAAGAACCTTGTCGTCTCCCTGTTCTGCCAATCTTTTGGCCAACATCGTCACCAGCGTACTCTTACCGCTTCCTCCGCGTCCACAAATAAGTACCTTTGGCATATTTGATTAACCTCCTTACACTGCAACCTTGAAAATTTTATTATTTCTTTATTTTATCGCCCGTAAACAAAGGAAAAACAACCCTAAATATTACTAAATCTAATTTTGTAACACTCTAAGTTTAAAAAAACAACCGCTATAAATGACGGTTTAACGCTGAACTATAAGCACCCACTCCTCTCTATTATCTTTTGCTTCTAGTGTTACTAATACGGCATTTGTGCTACCACTTTGATATAGTTCTACATGCAAAAATAATATCCTGCTGGATTTAAAAAGAAAGTTGGAAAAGTTGGGGACAGTTCTTTTCAAGTGGGGACGTTTTTCAAGCGGGGACACTTCTTAATTCAAGTCAAGAACCGTCCCCGCTTGACTTTCGCTTAACTTTTAAAATTGCCGATCGAGGCTGCGGTACTGGATAGCTTCGGCGATATGGGGTACTTTGATACTTTTTGCGCCTTCCAGATCGGCAATAGTCCGGGCCACCTTAATAATGCGATCATGCGCCCGGATCGAAAGGGCAAAAGAATCGAAAGCACGGCGCAGCAGGCACCGTGATTCGGGATCGAGAGGGCACCAGGCGCGCAATTGCCGGGGAGACATGGCGGCATTGCTTTCGATGCCGCTGCCTTTGAACCTTTTTCTTTGGAGCACGCGGGCCTGCTCCACTCTTTTCTGGATGGTGGCCGAACTTTCCCCCTCTTTTCCTGTTTCCAGCTCCTGATACAGCAGGGAGGGCACCTCCACCTGCAGGTCGATCCGGTCCATGAGCGGGCCGGAGGATTTCAGATGGTAACGCCTAATTTGAGCCTCCGTGCAAGTGCAAGCCCGCCGCGGGTGCCCGTAGTAGCCGCAAGGGCATGGGTTACGAGAGGCAACGAGCATAAACCTCGCCGGATAACGCACGGCCGTTTCCACCCGGGTAATCACCACTTCCCCATCTTCCAACGGTTGCCGCAGGCTTTCCAACACCTCCCGGGGAAATTCCGGAAATTCATCCAAAAAAAGCACCCCCCGGTGCGCCAAAGTGACTTCGCCGGGCTGGGGAACCCTGCCCCCGCCAAGAATACCAGCAGGGGTAGCCGAATGATGCGGCGTCCGGAAAGGCCGCCTGCTCACTAAAGGCTGTTCGTTCTTGAGAAGCCCGGCAATACTATGTATCTTCGTCACTTCGAGGCATTCTTCCAAAGTCATGGAGGGCAAAATGGAAGGAATCCGGCGGGCCAACATGGTTTTACCGGTCCCTGGCGGGCCAGTTAAAAGCAGGTTGTGGCTTCCGGCCGCGCCAACCTCCAGTGCTCTTTTCGCGGCAAACTGCCCCTTTACTTCTTTAAAATCAAGCTGCCCCTGTTCCGTTTCCCTTTTTAATATTTCTGACAGGTTAGCCTTTACTGCCGGAATTGATACCTCTCCCCTAAGGTAGGCTACCATCTCCTGCAAGTCGGCGATTCCTTTGACAACCAGGTCGTCGATTAAAGAAGCTTCCAGGGCATTATCCTTGGACAGCAACAGTTCAAAACGCCTGTTTTTGTTTTCGCTTTCTTCCTGCCACTGCCGCAACGTAGTTGCCAGGGCCATCGTTCCGGGCACTCCCCTGATTTTTCCGTCAAGGGAGAGCTCCCCAATCATTATTTTCCCTTGCAAGGCCCCGGCCGGCAACTGCCCGGTAGCCGCAAGAACACCGGCTGCAATCGCCAAATCATAAGCAGTGCCATCCTTCCTCAGATCGGCCGGCGCCATATTCACCGTGATCCGGCGGGCTGGAAAATCAAAACCACTGTTTTTGATCGCCGCCCGTACCCTTTCCCGGGCCTCTTTGACAGACGTCGCTGCCAGGCCGACAAGGTTAAAATTTGGCAACCCCCCCGCCACATCCGTCTCTACTAGAACATAATGCCCTTCCACTCCCAACAGGGCACAGGTCGCAACCTTGGCAAGCAATCCTTTTCTCCTTCCTTAAAAAGCATTTTTAAGCAACTTTATCTCCTGAACAGCATAATTCAGCGTAAACAGAACGATGACCACATCAAATCGCGCTATATATTCCTTACACCCTTTTTCTTTCAAAAAAAAAGAAGCTAACTGTCTAAGCTTTTTTTGCTTGCGAAAACCGATCGATTCTTCAGCCCAACCGGCAAAAGGTAAGGTGCCCGAACGTACTTCCACAAAAACAATTGTTTTTTGATCGCGGGCGATAAGATCTATTTCCCCCAGGGGACAAGTATAATTCCTTTCGATAATTTTATAACCCCCTGTTTCTTGTAAATATTCGGCGGCAATTTTCTCGCCCCTGGCGCCAAGCCTTTTTTTATAACTGCTAGCCTCTTTTGACAAAAGATCTACTCCTTTTTACAAACATTTGAAAGTCCGGCGGTGAATGGGGGAAAGCCCCAGCGCTTGCAAAGCATTTTTATGCTCTATGGTGGGGTAGCCTTTGTTTTGTGCAAAACCATAACCCGGATAATCCCGTTCATAAGACCGCATGAGCCTGTCCCTGGTCACTTTGGCGACAATGGAGGCAGCAGCAATGGAAAGGCATTGTGCATCTCCGCCCCGCACGGCTTCTTGCAGGTAATCCAATCCGGGGATTAAGAAACCGTCGCCAAGGACAAAATGGGGTTCGGGACAAAGTTGCTGTACAGCTAAACGCATTGCTTCCAAAGAAGCCCGGTGGATATTCAACCGGTCAATTAAGGCGGCACTCACCACGCCGATAGCCAATGCACGGGCCCGGTCAACAATTACCTGATAAAGTTGTTCTCTTTTGGGGGGGGATAGTTGTTTAGAATCGTTGATTTCTTGCCAACAAGAAGCACGAGGTGTATCGAGGATCACTGCCGCCGCCACAACAGGTCCGGCCAGGGGGCCCCTGCCTGCCTCGTCCACGCCCGCCACCCGGGTATACCCTTTTTGATGAAGCAACTTCTCTTTGGAGAACATCTTCTGAAAATGTATCCTTTGACGTTTTTCCTTTTCCTGCCGCCGCAGAAAAGAATAAGCCAGCTTGCGGACGCCCTCCCGGTGATCATTGCGCAGTGCCCAATTCTCTTGCAGCGTCAACTTCCCCACCGAGCCCAGGTAATCCCTGATGGCAGCTATCGTCCAGGTGGAAAAATCGACCTTACTGGGGGGAAAAGTTTTCATAATCCTCGGGTTTCTCCAAACTTATTCGCCCGAGCACCCCCTTCCTAAAATCTCGTAACACCAACCAGGCTGCTTTTTCCTGATCCACCTGTCCCCCTTGCACAAGGCACCCTCGCGCCAACCCGATGGCCGAAAGTAAAGCTACCGGGTTTTGTTCTCTCCCGGCCCTTTTTTCTGTTTCGTTTAAAGAATAAAAACGTGTCAGAGCGCGGAAAGTTTTCTCCTGCAGGGCAAAATGTTCGAGCAGCCATTTGGCCGTACTTTGCACATCGACGACTTGAAAATCGAGAGCGCCAATCGCCGCCAAAGCAAATGCCCCGGCATCATCACGCCAGTGCGCAGGCAATAAACCGGGGGTATCCAACATCTCCCATCCGCCCCGCATTTTAATCCACTGAGGCCCGCGGGTAATACCCGCCCTCCCCCCCGTCTTGGCAGCAAAACGGCGGGCCAGACGGTTAATCAGCGTGGATTTGCCTACATTGGGGATGCCAATGATCATCAAGCGCAGGGGGCGCCTGTATTTCAGGTTTCGGGGTCGCCTGGCCAGCAATAATTTTTCCAGTTTTAGGAGCGTAACCGATTTCTTGGCATTAAAAGCTAAAACGGGCCGCTTTTCTCCGGCCAAATATTTTAGCCAGCGGCCCGTAATTTTTTCATCAGCTAAATCCGCTTTATTTAATAGCACCACTTTATCTTTTTTACCCAGCATTTTATGTAATCTATAATTTCTGCTCTTAAAGGGGAGACGGGCATCGAGAACTTCTACAACTACATCGACGAAGCGCAGGTATTCTTTTAACCGTTTTTCTTCTCTGGTCATAACCCAGTCCTCACACCTCTCAACCCCTACATTCCTTGATCTTCCTGCTTTCAATTTCCAATGCGCTTCAGCATAGGCCCAACATTCTACCTTTTGTTCCCCGGCAGATACTAGAGTAAGCGGAAATTAACTAACGGCCAAAACACTAGCGCTGCTTTTCCTCTAATCCGTTCCAGGGAAACATAACCCACAGCGGGGTCCCTGCTATCCATACTATCCCGGCGATTATCCCCCAGCACAAAGGCATGATCCAGGGGCACAACAGCCGGCCCAAAGTCCGGCATAAATTCTCCCTCCAGGTAGGGTTCCTCCCAGACCTGGCCATTGATGCAGAGCCGGCCATTTTTAATCTCTACGGTATCCCCTTCCAGGGCAACAATTCTTTTAATAAAATCCCGGTGAGAAGAAAAATTGAAAACGACGATATCCCCGTTTTGCGGTTTTTTAAAATTATACACTATTTTATTGATGATCAAACGCTCATAGTTTTGTAGGGTGGGAGTCATGGAGGTCCCTTCCACAATGGTGACCTGGAAGAAAAAAGCCCTGATAATCATGGCCAGAACAACAGCCAGTAAAATGGATTTTACCCACTCTTTTATTTCCTTACGAATAGACTCCGCTATTTCTTTTTCTTTCTCTTTTTCTTTCTCTTCCTTTTTGTCTTCGGGTAGATGCCCCTGCTCCATATCATCAGCACTCCTTTTTGCCTTTTCCAGAAAAGAGTGGCCTCCAGCCGCCATCCACTATTGCGACCTGCTGCCCAGAATGTTTAAAGCAGGCCGGATCCGGTCAGAATAATCCCCCTGCTTTCAACCACCCACCGTGCTTATCTTCTCAACTCCTTGATACGGGCTGCTTTGCCCCGCAAACCCCTTACGTAATAAATTTTAGCACGCCGGACACGGCCCCTGCGCATAACTTCGACTCTTTCAACCTTTGGAGAATGCAGGGGGAAAACCCTTTCTACCCCCACTCCGTAAGAGATGCGCCTTACGGTAAAGCTTTCCCCTAAACCGGAGCCCCGGCGCTTGATGACCACACCTTCAAAAACCTGAATTCTCTCCCTGCTGCCCTCGGTAACCTTGAGGTGCACCCGCACCGTATCGCCCGGGGAAAAACTGGGAACCTGTTCTTTAAGATAATCTTTTTCCACCTGATTAATTAAATCCATCGTTCGTCACCTCTTTCGTGCCCTTTGTTTCTTCCTTCTTTTGCAGCAGGTCCGGACGGAGCTTTAAGGTGCGCTTTAGCGCCTCCCTGTGACGCCACTGCTTAATATTTTCATGATTCCCGGATAAAAGAATTTCAGGAACGTTCATTCCTTCAAAATTTTGGGGTCGGGTATATTGCGGATATTCCAGTAATCCCCGGGCGAAGGATTCCTCCTGCAGAGAGGTTTCATTTAAAACCCCGGGAAGAAGGCGAACTAAAGCATCGACCAGCACCATTGCCGGAATCTCTCCACCGGTAAGCACATAATCGCCAATCGAAATCTCCTCGTCGGCAAGATACAGGCGCACTCTTTCATCCACACCCTCATAGCGGCCACAAAGCAAAATTAAGTGCCCGGCCCTGCTCAGCTCCTTTAATTTTCCCTGTGTTAGCAGCCTGCCCTGGGGAGAAAGCATAATAACCCTGCTGCCCGGGGAGCTTTTTTCACAAATAGATCTTACTGCCTTGAAGAACGGCTCCGGTTTCATGACCATCCCCGGCCCCCCGCCATAGGGAGCATCATCAACCTTGCGGTGCCTGTCATCGCTAAAGGCGCGCAGGTCATGAACCCTGATCTTCACCAGGCCTCTTGCCTGGGCACGCTTAAGAATGCTTTCCGTAAAAACGCCCCGAAATAACCCGGGGAAAACCGAAACAATTTCGATTAACACCAACCTGCACACCTTATCTGCATATTCTATCCTGCATCCTACCGTCTATTACTCTAAAAGTCCTGCCGGCAACTCCAGCAAGATGTACCCTTTTTCCGGGTTAACTTCTTTTACAACGTCCTTTAAAGCTGGAACGAGTATCTCCTGATGGAAACCGGCCTGCTTTGGTTCCTTTTCTTGGGCAATTACATACACATCATTACTGCCCGTTTTCAAAATATCCCGGACGTAACCAAGCTTTTTACCCCCTGTTTCCACAGCTTCCAGACCCAGAACCTCATCTAAGTAAAAACTCCCCGGGGGTAAGGGCATTCTTTGTTCGGCAAGAATTTTCACTAGCAAACCCACCAACTTTTGGGCCTCATCTCTTGTCGAGCAGTCCCCAAAGTGAAAAATCCATAAATTTTTATGCCGCCATGCCTTTTGTATTGTTTTATATTGCTTAAACCCTTCGCCCGCCAACTGTACTTTTTTCAACAAGCGATAGCGATCCAAAAAATCCGAATAAGGGTAAACTTTCACTGCCCCTTTGATACCGAAAGGAGCTATGATCTTTCCGATGATCGCCATTTCAGCAACCACTTTGATCCCCTTTACTGTATAATCTCTACCATAACACGCTTGTTCTCTTTAATTGCCGCAGCATTGACCACTGTGCGCAAAGCCTTGGCAATGCGTCCCTGTTTGCCGATTACCTTGCCCATATCTTCCGGAGCAACTCTTAGCTCGAGAATAACAGAACGCTCTCCTTCAACCTGCGTCACATCCACCTGTTCGGGGTAATCCACTAAAGCTTTAGCAATATATTCCACCAGTTCTTTCATTACCTGATCAACTCCTCTTAACTTTGCCCTGATGATTGCTCAATTCCGGCTTTAGCCAAGAGCCCTTTAACTGTAGCAGAAGGCTGGGCACCTACAGAAAGCCACTTTTGTGCTTTTTCAAGATCGATATTAAGCGTTACCGGGGTCGTTCTCGGATTATAATAGCCGATCTCTTCAATAAATCTCCCATTGCGGGGAGCAGCAGAGTTGGCGACGATAACGCGGTAAAAAGGTTTCTTTTTCGCCCCCATTCTTTTCAAACGAATCCGCACAGACACTACACAAACACCTCCTCGTAAAAGAATTTAACTGAAATAAAAAGTAACTGCTCAGTCGTTGTCATCCTGAGCGTTAGCGAAGGATCTCTTTTTTCATCAAGCAAATTTTTACTTTTAATTACACTTCTACCCTTAACCATACCATACCCTGTTTGGGTTTTACAGGCGGCAGTTAAAATGGGAAAAGGCCTTTAGATTTTTTTCTTGTTTTTCCCTTCTCCAGAAAGTTTGCCTGCTTAAGCAATTTTTTCATCTGTTCAAACTGTTTGAGCAGCCTGTTCACATCCTGGACAGAGGTCCCGCTTCCGGCAGAAATGCGGCGCTTTCTACTGCCGTTGATGATCTCTGGCCGCTGGCGTTCCTCCGGGGTCATCGAACTGAGTAGGGCCTCTACCTTGAGTATCTGCTTTTCGCCCAGGGCCAGGCCTTTCAATTGTTTGCCTGCCTGACGAAAACCGGGAATCATCTCCAGCAAATTATCCAACGGCCCCATTTGTTTGATTTGCTGCAGTTGTTCCGAAAAATCCTCCAGTGTCAAGGCCTGCTTCCGTATTTTTTTTTCTAAGGCACGACTTTTTTCCAGATCCACTACATGCTGGGCCTTTTCAATCAGTGAAAGCATATCGCCCATTCCCAGTATTCTAGAAGCCATCCTATCCGGGTGGAAAGGCTCAAAAGCCTCGATCTTTTCACCAACACCCACAAATTTGATTGGACAGCCGGTTACAGCCTTTACGGAAAGAGCCGCCCCACCCCTTGTATCCCCATCCAATTTAGTAAGGACAACGCCGGTCAGCCCCAACTTTTCATGAAAAGAACCGGCCGCAGTTACGGCATCTTGACCAGTCATGGCATCCACAACCAGCAACATTTCCCCGGGGTCCAACCGTGTCTTCAGGTTGCCCAGTTCCGCCATTAGCTCGGCATCAATATGTAGCCTCCCGGCCGTATCGAGGATAATGTAATCGTTCCCTGCCCGTTCTGCCTCCTTAAGGGCCAGCAAGCCAATTCTTACCGGATCGTCCTTCCCCCGGCTAAAAACTTCAACCCCTATTCCCGCGCCTAGAACTTCCAACTGTTTTATCGCCGCAGGCCGGTAGACATCGGCCGCCACGAGTAAAGGATTATGTCCGCTTTTTTTTAGAAGTAACGCTAGTTTAGCTGCCGTGGTCGTTTTCCCCGAACCCTGCAGCCCGACCAACATTATAACCTGCGGGGGGTAATCGGCAGGAACAATTTTGCTCTGTTTCTCACCCATCAACTTGACCAGATCTTCATGCACAATTTTAACCACTTGTTGGCCCGGGGTAAGGCTTTGCAATATTTCTGCCCCCAAAGCCCTTTCCCGGATGGAGGCAACAAAATTTTTAACCACCTTGTAATTTACATCAGCTTCCAGTAAAGCCAGGCGGATCTCTCTTAAGGCCAAATCGACATCCTTCTCGCCGAGTTTACCCTTGCTTTTTAATTTACGGAAGACTTCCTGCAGTTTATCAGCTAACGTACCAAATAACAAAATAGATTTCCCGGCTAGAAACCGTTAAAAACCGGGGTTACCTCCTTTGACTTAAACTGCCCTTGCCGGGCACACTTCTCTAACAGTTATACACCATTCCGGCTTCAAAGTAAATACCTTTTGCCGTGCGGGAACCGGGGATCCTTTTCAAGACAGCAGGGCTTCCACAAACTCTGCCGCCTGAAAGATCTCCAGATCTTCCTTCTTTTCGCCCACGCCCACCAGTTTTAAGGGGATGCCCGTCAGATCTTTAATGGCAATCACAATCCCCCCCCTGGCCGTACCGTCCAGCTTGGTCAGGACCAACCCGGAAAGGGGAATGGCTTCCTGAAAATATTGCACCTGCGACAGCCCGTTTTGCCCGGTGGTCGCGTCCAACACCAGTAGTATCTCATGGGGCGCCCCTGGTAACACTTTCTGCATTACCCGGAATATCTTTTTTATTTCTTCCAGCAAATTTGCTTTAGTATGCAACCGTCCGGCCGTATCACAGATGAGCAGATCTGCCTTGCGGGCCAGGGCCGCATGCAAAGCATCAAAGATTACGGCCGAAGGATCCCCGCCACTTTGATGTTTGATCAGATCGGCACCGGCAAGCTGTGACCATTCTTCCAATTGTTCAATGGCCGCCGCCCGGAAGGTATCTCCGGCCGCAAGCAAAACCTTTTTCCCTTTCCGGGTAAAGCGGTATGCTATTTTGCCGATAGTGGTTGTTTTCCCCACCCCATTGACCCCCAGGATTAAATATACTGTTGGCGTGGAGGGAAGAAGAGAGAGAGCGGCTTGATCGTTGCTCTCCAGTATTTCCGTTAAAAGCTCTTTCAGCAGTTCCCGGGCAACGGAACGCTCCCTGACTTTTTCAGCCTGCAACCGTTCCCGTAAGGAATCTACGATCTTTAATGTTGCGCTCACGCCCACATCGGCAGAAAGCAAAACTTCCTCCAGTTCATCAAAGAAATCCTGATCAAGCTCGCTGCTACCAAAGAGAAAAGCAAACCTATTTTTTAGAGCAAGCCTGGTTTTTCCCAGTCCTTTTTTAAAGCGTGCTAGCATAGGCCTTTCTCACCCCACCTTTTCAATCAGGCTTAAAGATATAACCTTGGAGATACCCTGCTCCTCCATTGTAATCCCATAAAGATAATCAACTTCTTCCATCGTCTGGCGGCGATGCGTAATGAGAATAAACTGGGTATCTCCGGCATACTTTTTCAGGAAATTGATAAATTTCGCCAGGTTATGGTCGTCCAGGGAAGACTCTATTTCATCGAGGATGCAGAAAGGAACAGGTTTATGTTTTAAGAGGGCAAAAAGCAGGGCGATCGCCGTCAACGCCTTTTCGCCACCGGAAAGCAAGGAAATATTTTGCAGTTTTTTACCCGGAGGCTGGGCAATAATCTCTACACCCGCCGCCAACACATGCGCCGGATCAGTCAATTTTAAAAAAGCCTGCCCCCCGCCAAAAAGCTTGGTAAATATGTCCATAAAATTGCTCTCAATGCCCTGTAAAGCCTGTAAAAATTGTTTTTCCATATGCCCGTCCAACTTCGTGAGGATTTTTTGCAACTCTTTTTCCCCTTGTTGGAGATCTTCCTTTTGCGTAGTAAGAAAAGTCAGCCGTTGTTTTAGCCGTGCATATTCTTCTATAGCTCCCAGGTTCACCTCTCCCAGGCGTGCAAGTTCTCCCGCCAAAAGTTCCTTTTCCTTGGTCAAATCCTTTTCCGGCACCGTAATCTCTTCCGGCAATGCCAGGTCTGTTACCGCGTTAAACCCAAATTTTTCGCGCAGACTTTCTTCCAGGTATTTTCGGGCTTCTTCCAACCTAATTTGTTCAATTTTCAAATTTTGCCTGCGCCGCCCATACCTCTCCAAAATTTTTCGTTCATCTTCCAGTTTTATCTTTAGTTCTTCTCCCTGGAGCCGGCAAGATTCCAAAGAATTTTTTTGCTGCTGCGCTTCTTTTTCTGTCCGGACAATTCTATCTTGTTCCTCTTCCCGGGCCGTATTAAGATCATTTTCCTCTGTTTTTAGTTCCTGCAGCTCTTGGTGCATTTTAGTTTGCTGCTCCTGCATGTTGGTCTTCAATTCCTGCAAATGCCTTTTTTCCTGGGCCTGTTTGAAAATAATATCTTGTAAGGAGCTCTCCTTTTCCTGCAAAGCAGCAAACCTGATCCTGACCTCTACCAGATCTTGTTCCACCTTTTTATACTTTTGTTCTGCCGCAAAAACTTTCCCCCCGGCCTTTTGTAGATCGATAGCGGTCACCGCCAGGGATTCCTTTACAGCCGCCAACTCTTTTTCCTTGGCCTTTTCTTCCACCTTCAACCGGCGCTGCTGTTCCTCACGCTCCCTTTTTTCCTGCGCTAACTCTGCGCCTTCACTGACCAATCTTTTTATTTCCGTAGCAATCCTTTGATAATCTCCCTGACTTTTTATTTCTTTTTCCGCCAAAGATCTCTGCCGCCGCTCTACTTCCTGTAGGCTGGCTGATAAATCCCCTATTTTTGCTGCAAGGAGCTGCAGCTCACTTTTTTCCTGTTCTATTTGTCGTTTTAAGGTGGCAACTTCCTCTAGCAAATTGTTATATTCCCTTTTGCGCCCAAGAAAACCACTGCGTTCTAACGGTTGGTAACCGCCCGAGATAGCCCCCCCGGGTGTAATCATCTCCCCGTCTAAGGTGACAATTCTCCAACCTTCCCTATTATGGCGAGCCTGTTTCAAAGCAGATTCTAAATCCCTGGCGATCAAAATATAACCAAGCAAATAATCAACAACTTTTTTGAATGGGGGAGCGGCCTCCACCAACCGGGAGGCCGCTCCCAGGATCTCTCCGGAAGAAAGAGAAGCCGGAATCTTTTTGTACCCCGCCTTAAGAAGATTTAAAGGCAAAAATGTTGCCTTGCCAGCCTTGTTTGCCTTTAAAAAATTGATGGCTTCCCGTGCAAAGGAATCATCGGCCACGACAATAAACTGCAGCTTTGCGCCCAGCGCCACCTCTATCGCCTTTTCCAACGAAGAAGGAACCCTGAGTAGATTGGCTGCCGGCCCATGAATTCCTTGCAGCGCTTCTTTTTGGGCAGCTTGCATGATCGCCCTCACACCGCGGGAATAGAGGCTAAAATATTCCTCACCTTCTTGCAGGTATTTTAGGCGGGCACTTTTTTTCTGCCACTCCTTTTCCAATTGTTGGGAGTGCCCTTGCCGTTCCTCCCTTTGCTGGCGAAGTCCCGCACAACTTTGTTCCAACAGCTTATATTTTTCGGCCTGGCTTTGCTTTTCCTTTCTGGTTTTTTCCAGAGCCGCAGCCAACTCCTTTTCAGTATCCTGTAAGGTTTTCAGGGAGTCTATTTTTTCTTTTTCCCGTACAGCCAAACGTTCCAGGTTGATCTGAAGTTCCTGGCTGCGCACGAGGCTGTTTTTTAAATATTGCTGCAAGGCAACTTTCTGCATATTTTCTTCCGCCTGGCGCTCCCTGAGCATCTTCAGTTCGGCCAGTTCTTGTCCCCCTTGTAACTTCTGGCCAGCAGCTTTTAAAACTGTCGCCTTTCCCCCCAGCGATTCTTGTTCTACCTGGATATTTTTTAGCTCTTTATGGTTATTTTGTAACGTTCCCTCCAAACCGGCCTGGCGTCCTTCCACTTCCTTGGAGGAGGTTGCAAGCAAGAAACTTTTTTCTTCGATATTCTTTTTTTGTTCCTGTATTAGGCTCAATCTGCCCTGCAGCCGGTCACGGTTTTCTTTTATGTCCCGGCATAATACTGCACTTGCCTCCATCGCTTGTAATAGACTATTTTCCTTTGCTTCACTATGTTTTACCTGTTGCTCGAGCCCCGCTAGCTGGAGCTGTTTTTCTTGGTAAGAATCGTCTATTTTTTTTCGTTCGGCATTTACTTTTTTCAGAAGACGCTCTTTTTCTTCCCGGCGCAATTTAAATATTATTTTCTCCAAATTTTCCAACCTGTTGCTACAACCTTGATATTTCTTAGCCCGGGCAGCCGCCTCCGCCAGAAAGGGGACCTGGCTTTGCAGCTCGGCAAGTAGATCCTCAATCCGTAGTAAATTCCCTTTCATTTCCTCAAGGCTTTTGCCGGCCTCTTTTTTTCTTTGCTTGTATTTATGAATCCCCGCCGCCTCCGCAAACAGCTCCCGGTGTTCTTCTGGCCGGGCATTGATCAGTTGTTCCACCTTGCCCTGTCCGATCAGGGAATAGGTTTCTGTACCGATACCGGTATCCAAAAACAACGTCATAATATCTTTTAGGCGACAGGGCGATCTATTTAAATAGTATTCCCCTTCCCCGGAACGATAAAGCCTCCTGGTCACAGCCACCTCCTGGTATTCAAGGGGTAAACACCGGTCCGCCCCGTCGAAGGTCAAAGTAACTTCTGCAAAATTAAGGGCCTTGCGCCCGGCTGAACCACTAAAAATTAGATCTTCCATGCGCCCCCCCCGTAGCAGTTTTACACTTTGTTCACCTAAAGCCCAGCGCACAGCATCCAGCAGGTTACTTTTCCCGCACCCGTTGGGACCGACTACGGCAGTAATGCCCGGGGAAAGCTCCAACTTCGTTCTTTCCGGGAAAGACTTAAAACCTGTTACCTCCAAGGATTTCAGATACACGCAAATCACCTTCAAATTAAAACTTTGTAACAATGAAACTAGATTAGGAAACCTCTTAAACAGTGTAAGAAAGGAGGGTCCCGCTCATAGGAAAATTATGATCAACCTTCTACTTGTGCCACCCTTGGAGCATCACGAAAACCCACCCTGTCCCGTCACCCAAAAACCGGGGAAACTTTTAAAGAAAACCCTGCAGTATCCGTTGCATCTATCGTTCACCCGAAAACCGGGGAGTCCTTAAAAAAAACCTGCCTTGAGGGGGCAGGTTGATGACTTTTATTTTTTAACGTGGTTCAACAATAAATTTTATAGCCGTTCTCTCTTCCTGGTCTATAGTAATCTCCACAAAAGCAGGAATTGTAATTAAATCTACACCATTAGGAGCAACATAACCCCGTGCAATAGCAATAGCTTTGATCGCCTGATTGACAGCCCCGGCGCCCACAGCCTGTATCTCTGCCATGCCTTTTTCCCTGATCACCGCCGCTAATGCCCCCGCAACTGACTTAGGGTTAGATTGAGCAGATACCTTGAGCAATTTCATAGAAAGTGCCTCCCCCTTTTGCCTTTTATTTCCTGTCAATGTCTTTATTCGAATTCATGGCAACATTCCCCTGCAATTCCTTTAAATGGTTGTTGGTCCCCTTTTGCGTTTCCCAGGCTGTCTTGGCTGCCAATTGTTCAGCTTCTTTTTTACTTTTCCCTTCCCCCCTGCCTACAATTTTATTCTCTATTTTCACCTCTGCTTGAAAAGTACGTGCGTGGGAAGGCCCATATTCTGATGTTATTTTATAAACAGGCAGTTTCGCGAATTTAGATTGACACATTTCCTGTAACATGGTCTTATAATCCAAAAGAGACTTTTCTCCCTGCCCGATCATCTCCAAAACCGGTTTAAAAAGAGCAATGATTAGAGGCCATGCTTTTACATAACCCTGGTCTAAAAACAAGGCGCCAACCAGTGCCTCCAGGGCACCGGCTAATAAAGAGGGTTTTTCTGCACCACCGCTTATGTGTTCCCCTTTGCCCAACTGCAGGTAGGCACCAAGATTTATGCTTCTAGCTATTTGCGCCAAAGCTTTTTCATTGACAGCATTATGCCGCATCAGTGTCAATTTCCCCTCCGGGTAAGAGGGAAATAGTTTAAAAAAATATTCTGAAATTACAAGTTCGAGCACTGCATCGCCCAAGTATTCGAGGCGTTCATTGCTATGAAGACCAGATTCGTAAGCATAAGATGAATGTGTTAACGCCTCTTGAAAAAACCCCTTATTTTTTACTGGCCAATGAAGCAGTGCCGATAACTGCTCACTTTTTTGTGATAAAATCGTAGCGTCAATCTCCTTCCCCGTAATTAAACCTTTTAACAACTAAACAGGCATTGGTACCCCCAAAGCCAAAGGAATTGGACATGGCCACATTTATTTCTTTTTGGATTGCTTTATTAGGAACATAATTTAAATCACATTCTGGATCGGGATATTCATAGTTAATCGTAGGGGGAATTAGGCCATACTGCATGCTTAATAGAATGGCGATCATCTCTACCCCGCCGGCAGCCCCTAAAAGGTGCCCAATCATCGATTTAGTAGAACTGATAGGCAGACGGTAAGCATCCTCCCCGAAAAGCTTTTTGATCGCCAGGGTCTCAATTTTATCATTATGTTCCGTGGAGGTGCCGTGCGCGTTGATATAATCTACAGCAGAAGTCGGAAAACCGGCATCAAGCAAGGCCTTCTGCATACAAAGATAAGCACCTTGGCCCTCTGGATCTGGTGCCGTAATATGATAACCGTCGCCCGACATACCATAACCTACAATTTCGGCATAGATAGAAGCATTGCGTGCCAGTGCATGTTCCAATGTTTCCAGAACCAAGATCCCTGCACCCTCCCCCATAACAAAACCATCACGTTTTAAATCAAAAGGACGGGAAGCCCTGGCAGGGTGCTCGTTGCGGGTAGACATAGCCCTGGCAGCACAGAAACCGGCGAAAGCTATCGAAGTAACCGGGGCTTCTGCACCGCCGGCAATCATCACCTCGGCTTCGCCTCTCTGTAAGACACGAAAAGCCTCTCCAATCGCATGTGATCCGCTCGCGCAGGCAGTAACGGTAGTCAGGTTGGGGCCTTGCAGACCATGTGCAATTGAAATATAACCGGAAGCCATATTAGCAATGAGCATCGGCACAAGAAAAGGACTAATCCGGCGGGGCCCTTTTTCCAAAAGGATCTTATATTGTTTTTCAATCGTATCTAGCCCGCCAATACCTGTCCCAATAATTACACCTATTTTCTCTTTATCCTCACAGGAAAAATCAAGGCGGGCATCTTCGATGGCCCCCTGTGCCGCCGTATAGGCAAACTGGGTGAAGCGATCCGTTTTTCTAACATCTCTTTTTTCCATATACTGTTGGGGCTGAAAATCCTCAATTACCGCGGCAATATAAGTGGGAAACCCTCGAAAATGTGGAACTATATGCACGCCGCTTTGCCCATTTTCCAGGTTGCCCCAAAATTCCTTTTTCCCAATGCCAATTGGCGTTACCACACCTAGACCAGTAATTACTACTTTATGGCCAACCACATATTTCACCTCGTAATAACATCTCTAAGACCAATTTGAAGCCCTGCAAAAAGCAGGGCCTGTTTATTCATTGAAGGCTTTTAGACACTTTTTTCTATGTAATCGATTATATCAGCCACTGTTTTGATGTTCTCCACAGCTTCATCGGATATCTCCAGGTCAAATTCTTCTTCCAAAGCCATGACCAGTTCAACGACATCCAAGGAGTCAGCATCAAGATCTTCGAAGGTGGTTTTGGGGTTTATCTCCTCTTCATCGATATCGAGCTGTTCAGCAATTAAAGATCTTACCTTTTCGAAAATATCCAACCGTGCTCACCTCCCTCCAACATCTTCAAATGTGAAAATAATCTTAAAACCTAAGGCCCCCGTCGACGACAATAACAGAACCGGTAATATAGTGAGCACTTTGAGCTAAAAATAAAACTGCTTCGGCAACTTCTTCCGGCTTGCCAAATCTTTGCAAGGCAATCTGAGGTAAAATCGTATCCTTCAGATGCTGCGGTAACTCTGCAGTCATTTTCGTTTCAATCAGGCCGGGCGCCACCGCATTGACCGTAATACCCCTTTTGCCCATTTCCATAGCCAGTGATTTGGTAAAAGCAATCACCCCGGCTTTGGCTGCGGCATAGTTTGTCTGCCCGCTGTTGCCAGTAATACCAGCCACGGAGGAAATATTAATTATTTTACCACCACTTTTTTGCTTTAATAATGGTCTTAAAATAGCCTTACAACAATTAAAAACTCCTTTAAGATTGGTATCCGTTACCGCTTCCCAGTCTTCCGTTTTCATAAGGACAAGCAAATTGTCCCGCCGTATTCCCGCATTATTTATTAGTATATCAATTCTACCAAAATGATCAAGCGTCACCTTCATCATCTTTTCACAGTCTTCCAACCGGGTAACATCTGCCTGATAAAGCAAGCCCCTGCCACCACACGACTCTACCTCCCGCAGAACTTCCGCCGCAGCCTCTTTTTGCCGGTGATAGTTTATAACTACCGCCGCCCCGGCCCGGGCGAGGGCAAGGACCACCGCCGCACCAATCCCTCCTGAGCCACCGGTGACCAAAGCTACTTTTCCCTGTAAACCCAAGTTCATTCCTCCTCCCAGAGCTTTAACATTCTGGCCAGAGTCGTTCGATCTTCGACATGTATCGCCTTCACACCGGAATCAATCTTTTTCATGAATCCCGTCAAGACCCTTCCAGGTCCAACCTCAATAAAAAAATCGTAGCCATCCCGGAGCAAAAGTCGCATGGAATCCTCCCAAAAAACCGGGCTGTGGGATTGCTCTAACAACGATTTTTTGATTTTTTCCGGCTCACTTAGATAATTGGCTGTGATATTGGCCACAAAAGAAACAGCCGGTTTCTTAAAAGAATTGTTATTCAAAAGTAAAGCCATTTTTTCTTCCACCGGCAGCAACAGGCGGCAATGAAAAGGTACGCTTACAGAAAGCATAATGGCACGTGCTTTAACTCGTCTTGCCCGGCGGCATACTTCTTCTACTGCTTCCCTGTGCCCGGCAACGACGATTTGACCCGGGCAGTTATAATTTGCCGCTTCCACATGTCCAAGGGAAAGACTTTCTGTACAAAGCGACTCTACTTGTTCCGGTGCCAGGCCCAAAATAGCCGCCATTTTCCCTACACCCAGGGGCACAACTTCCTGCATAAATTGGGCCCTTTTGTAGACTAACAGAAGCGCCTCGCGAAAACTAAGAACACCGGCACAAACCAGGGCACTATATTCACCAAGACTTAGGCCCGCTACCGCATCCGGCACCAGACCCTTTTCCCGCAATACAGATAATACAGCAATACTTGCGGTTAAAACTGCTGGCTGGGTTATCTCCGTTTTACGCAGTTCATCTTCTTCACCAGCAAAAATTATTTGGCTCAGCTCGAAACCTAGCACTTCATCCGCTTCACGAAATACGGCTGCAGCTACAGGATAATTTGTGGCCAGATCCTGACCCATACCCACATACTGTGCACCTTGTCCGGGAAAAAGGAAAGCACATTTGGCCATCTTATCTTATTCCCCCCTGCCTTACCATTTCAAAACTGTTGCACCCCAGGTCAGGCCCGCACCAAATGAAACCAGCGCCAGCAAATCGCCTTCATCAATTTTTCCTTGCTCCACAGCCTCATCCAAAAGTATGGGGATGGAAGCCGAAGACGTATTGCCGTAATGAAAAATATTCACCAGCACCTGTTCCGGCTTTAAACCTAATCTTTTCGCAGCAAAATTTATGATGCGAATATTAGCTTGATGTGGCACCAAGTAATCCAAATCGCCAGACGTTTTATTGCACATGCCTAAAACCTCCAGCGTAGAATCCACCAGCACATTTACAGCAAATTTAAAGATCTCCGGTCCGTTCATTTTAATATAGTGCAGGCGTTCTTTAACCGTCCACAAATTAGCCGGAAAACGGCTACCCCCGCCGGGGACATATAACAGCCCCGCTTTATGGCCGTCCGCAAACATCTTGCTAGCCAAGATCCCCCGTCCATCTTGTGCTGCGGTTAAGACTACCGCCCCGGCGCCATCGCCGAAGAGTACGCAGGTGTTGCGATCCTGCCAGTCAACGATAGGGGAGAGAATGTCCACACCAATGAGCAAGGCATTTTTTAGGGTTCCATTTTTTATAAACTGTTCGGCCACATTCATCCCGTATAAAAAACCGGTACACCCCGCAGCCAAATCAAAAGCAGCAGCGTTACAAGCATTAAGCCTGGCCTGCACCAAACAAGCTGCCGAAGGCAGGGGTTGATCCGGCGTAACCGTAGCCACGATCAGCAAATTAACATCCTCCGGCCTCAAGGCAGCTCTTTCTAAAGCTATTTTAGCGGCTGTTGCCGCCAACCCCGAACAAGTTTCATCATTGCTGATGATCCGCCTTGTTCCAATTCCCGTTCTGGTTTTTATCCATTTCTCGCTAGTTTCAACGGTCTCTTCCAGATCCGAGTTCGTAACATGGCCCACAGGCAAAGCCCTGCCTGTCGAAACAATCCCCACCGTTCCCTGGGACGTCATAAAGCCACTCCTCTCAGCGTATGTTAGCAGATCCCTGCTGCAAAGCTTCCTCAATTTTTTGGTTGGTGTTTTTGCTGATAAAAGGATAAACCTGTTTGAGGATGGCCTGTTTGATTGCCTTTTCTTTCGAGGAACCATGACATTTGAAACAAGCGCCTTTTACACCAATCAACAAGCTTCCCCCGTGTTCCGACTCATCGAGTGCAGACTGTGCTTTTTGCATGGCCGGGCGGATTGCAGCTAGAGCAGTCCGTGCTTCTGGATCTTTATTTATTTCCTGGTATAAAAAAGCAAACAGATCGCTGGATAAACCCTCAATGGTTTTTAAAAGGACATTGCCCGTAAAACCGTCGCAAACAAGAACATCCGCTTTATTACGAAAAATATCCGTGGCTTCCACGTTACCAATAAAATTAGGCACATTAGCCTGAATTATTTTATAGGCACTTTTGACCTGGGCGTTGCCTTTATTTTCTTCACTGCCAATATTTAAAAGTGCTACCCGGGGCCGATCCTTTTCCAGCACCTCCCGGGCATAAATTTGTCCCATCAGGGCGTAATGACAAAGATGTTCCGGCTTGGCATCCATATTGGCACCTATATCTAGTAAAACTGTTCCTGTTCCTTTAAAAGCGGGGATAACCGTCAGCAATGCCGGCCGCTTGATCCCGCTTATTCTTTCCAGAAAAAGCAACCCGCCACCCATTAAGGCCCCTGTATTCCCCGCGCTAACCACTGCATCGGCCTTTCCCTGGCGAACCAGTTGCATGGCTGTAATCAAAGAAGATTTTCGTTTAGAAAATACCGCAAGGCCAGGTTCCTCATCATTGGCAATGACCTCTTCCGTGTGGATCATTTTAATCCGGGGCGAAATTAATTCTTGGCCAATACTTTCCTGGATTTCCTTTGTAGAACCGACCAGAAAAACCTGCAGGTCCTCCTTGCTGTTAACAGCTTTAAGGACCCCTTTAACCACCTCCGAAGGCGCATAATCACCCCCCATAGCATCAACAGCTACCCTTAACATAATCCCATCCCCCCTACAAAACGAAAAATTCCCAAAATAAAATAGCCCCGGGCTCTATTCCGGGGCACAACCCGGGCATTTTCACTAAACAATTATTTAACTTTCAACGCTTCCCTGCCTTTATAGTACCCACAATTGGGGCAAATATGGTGTGGCAATTTAACCTCATGACATTGGGGACAAGTTGATAGCCCCGGCATCTCTACTTTCCAATTGGCCCTGCGCTTATCTCTTTTAGCTTTCGACGTCCTTCGTTTTTGTACTGCCAAAGGTGACACCTCCATTTTCCAGAAAATTATAACCTTGAACAAAGCGTTAGCAAAGAATCCCAAAGCCCTTCCTGGCAACCGCACCCGGGCTTATTTGCTTTAAACAGTAACCTTCCTGGCAGCCATCAAATCTGTTTTTTGAACTCTCTCAAAGCAGCCCAGCGTGGATCAATTTCTTCCTGCCTGCAGCTACATTGCTCCTTATTTTTGTTCGCACCGCAGAAAGGACAAAGGCCCTGGCAATCTTCCCGGCATAAAAGTTTTAGGGGTTGCAAGATTAAATAAAGCTGCCTAAAGTATTCACTTAAATCAAGGACTTCTCCCCTGAATACAAACTTTTCCCCTTTTTCCAGCTTCAGCCTGCCGGCCTCCCCTTTCGGTTCTGTAGAGACGCCGGGCAACTGTGTAAATTCCTCGTAAAAATTATCCTCTAAATGGTATTTGAATTTTTCCAGGCAGCGACTGCATTCACCCTGCAAATCGGCCCACCATTTTCCTTTGACTAAAACCCGCGGAGGAATATAAGCAGCTTGCAAATTGATCGTTAATAAAGGCCGGGCCTGATCTACATCTTGTTTTAAGGCCAAAGTTCCGCTATAGGGTAAAAATTTTCCTTCACCCTTTTGCAGATCGCGAATGGATAGCTTCATCCCAACCACCTTTAAAAATGTGCTTTTAAAGCAATCTTACTAATTATATCCGAGTATAAACCATTTTTCAAGAATTTAATGGGTAACACCGTCCACGCCGTCTGGCTTTTTATCGCGGAAAGAGATAATGATCCGGTTGGGCACGCACACAATGCTCTGGTAACTGCGGCTAATCCATCCCGTATGCGCACAAATTCCCCGCGGGCAAAGGGCCTTATCTTCTATCGGCAACAGGCGTACCCGGCCCTGTTTTATCTCCAAAACAGCAGTGTGTTCTTTGTTTTCACCAAAAGGAAAAGAAACCCTTCTTTCCGTTTCTTCATTAAAAGAGAGCTCTAGAATTAACTCGTTATTAACATACACCGTGATATATTTTTGCTCTCCAGCCGCTTCCAAAGTAAGATTTAAAAAAAATCCGGCCAGGCTGCAAAAAAGAAGTAAAATAATAAATACTTTGTCATAAAAAGTGAGTTTTGGCTTCATCAGTAACACCCTTTGGGATGGTTTTATGCAGAATATTATAAACCAACAAATATAGAAAAACAACAAGAATTCACGGGGGGACAAGGAAACATTAAAAGACTGCCCGCAAACTAATTTTGACACAAATTTTTAAATATGATAAATTTATTTTCAGGGCTTAAAATGAAATCCAGACCAAAAATGTATGCTGGAGATATTTTCATCCCTCTTTCTATCTAGGATAATGGTGGCTGATTCCCGTTATTACAAAAATGGTACGCCTTGAAAATATTTAATTTGGAAAGGAGGTCAATTGCAATTAATATTACGGTTATAGAACCTGATGCGGAAAAAAATAGAGCATTGGCTATAAAGGCAGCCTATGCCACCGCCGGTATTCCGGTCACATTTACGCTAGATGAGGTTACTAATAAGGATATAATTGAAAAACTTAACCTGCCGGAAACACCTGCAATAGCTATTAATGGCGAAGTTAAAGTCAGTGGAAAGTTCTTGGAAGTGAAAGAACTAAAAGAACTGTATATGGAAAATCTTAAAACTTCTATTCATTAAATGATTCCACTGCAAAAATTACATTCTGCTGCATAAAACGAAATTTGCTGGGGCGGGAGCTGTAAAAATCAGCCCATGGAGACGCCACAATTTTGAAGCAAAAATGGCATGACGCCATTTTTAGGGCCTTTTGAAGAGGACGTTCAACGGGCCCGGGCGAAAAATTGTCAATCGAAGGGATGCTGATTTCAGCGAACGCCTTGCAAATAAAGTTTAGGCAGTAGAATCATTAAATTCATTCCTAAAATCTTAGAACTAGGTCTAGCCAGGCCTTACCCCTTGCTTAATCAGCCACCATCTTAATTACCCGGGTAGAATGAATAAAAGCGGGGGCTTCGTTATACCCGGCTAATTTTTTCTTTGTTTTTTTTCGTTAGTTTATATGTCGCGCTACCTAGCGCTACTAGTTCTTTTTCCAGGTAAATGTTGGTCTGACCAAAAGCAGTTAAACCTTTTTGGTATATTATTTTCCCGTCCGCTACAATTGTCCCTTTTGTTACTGCTTTAAAATAGTTTACCTTTAACTCCACAGTAGCAATAGCCTGCACGTCCTCTGCATTTAAGAGCACACAGCCCAGCACAGCATCGACCATTGTCCCAAAAATCCCGCCATGCAGTGTGCCCATCGGGTTGGTTAGTTTTTCTGCCCAGTCAAGGGCCAGCCTGGCACGGGGATATTTTACTTCTACTGCCCTAACCCCTAAAAGCTCTAAATAAGGTGAAAGAGGAACCTTTAGCCAATTTGTCATTTATCTTCTCCGTTCCGGGCCTATTTCTCCCCCAAGCAGATCGGGCCAACTTAACACAGGAAAAAATTTTCCTTTTATGGCGAATTCAATCTTCTTTTATTTCACCGCTTATTCCCTGCAAAGTGTCCTGATATACCTGAAAATCATTGGCACCAAAGAGCACAAAGCGGACTAACTCCGGTTGATCGTTTTGTTGTAAAAAGCTTATCACCACCCGCAAAGAAATCTCCGCTGCCGCCTGGAGGGGATAACCAAAAATCCCGGTGCTGATGGCCGGGAAAGCAATGCTTTTTATTCCATTTTCCCTGGCCAGGCGAAGGCTATGCTGATAGCAATTTTCTAAATCTACGGCATTTTGGGGGGTATTGTTATAAACAGGCCCGACGGTATGGATTACATGATGTGCCTTCAAACGGTAGCCCGCACTTATTTTCGCTTCTCCCGTCTCACAGCCACCTAATTTTTGACATTCTTCCCACAACTCCGGCCCGGCAGCGCGATGAATTGCCCCGGCAACACCTCCGCCAGGAGCCAAACGTTTGTTGGCCGCATTAACGATAGCCTCTGTTTCCTGCTGGGTTATATCTCCCCGGACGATCTCTAGCATCGATGTCCCCACCTTAAAACTTAACTGGCTCAAAATATCGTCCTCCTTTATCCTAAATGATGGGCGCCCCCGCATATTATAGCATAAGATTTTATGCTATTAAAAAACAAACTGCCTGCTTCGCCCAAAAAGATCTATCCAACAACAGCTATTTGAGATAAAATGTTTAAAGAAAGAAAGGTGGTTTTCCTAACGAAATGTTTCTCAGAAAAGCAAAAGTATCAGATGTTAAAAACATGGCAGCGCTCATTAATTCCTACGCAGAAAAAGGGATGATGCTTCCCCGGACTATTCCTTCTCTTTACCAAAAAATCAGAGACTATACAGTAATCGAAGAAAAAGAGACAATCATTGGGGTAGGCGGTTTACACGTCCTTTGGAGGGATCTGGCAGAAATTTGCTCTTTGGCCATCGATCCCGGCTATATCAAGAAAGGGTTGGGGAAAACCATTGTCTTCAGACTGCTCCGGGAAAGTAGAAGATTAAAAATATCCCAAGTATTTGCCCTTACTTATCAACCCGGATTCTTTGAAAAATGGGGCTTTACGCGCATCGACAAGGATAATCTGCCGCAGAAGGTTTGGATGGAGTGCATAAACTGCCCCAAATTTCCAAACTGTGATGAAATCGCTCTCATTAAAAAAATGTGTTGAAGTTTCCTTTTTCAAAATTTATAATTTCAAGGAGGAAAAAATAATGCCTGTTTTACAAAATTTAATGGAAAAAATAGTATTCGGTGCTGTAGAAGAACTGTTGGTGGGAAAGGATATGTGTAAATGTGAACAATGCCGCCTGGATATTGCTGCCTTAGCCCTTAACGATCTGCCCCCGCGTTACGTTGTAACGGCAAAAGGGGCTTCTTATGCCCGGGCGGATCTGCTAGAGATACAAAAATATGTCGATGTCATCGGCGCCATAACTAAAGCCATCAAACTTGTTCAGGAACACCCGCGACACAATATCAAATCCGGAAAATAAAACTTCAGCCTAAAGACAAAAGACGTTTCCATTCGTTTTCTGTTATTATTTTAACGCCTATTTCACGGGCTTTTTGCAATTTGGAACCCGGGTTCTCACCAACCAGAAGATAATCCGTATTTTTACTGACACTACCGGCCACTTCCCCACCCCGGGCCTCAATTATTTCTTGGGCTGCCCGACGTGTATATTGAGACAACGTACCCGTAAGGACAAAAGTGGCTCCTTGTAAAGATAAACTTGGCTGCTCTTCTGTGGCGCTATCCCCGGGTTGTGCCTCAAAATTAACCCCGGCCCGGGTTAATTTTGCCAGGACCCGCTGTGTTTCTTCCTGTTTAAAAAATTCTTGTATGGTAGCCGCCATTGTTATTCCGATCTCCGCCAGACCAAGCAATTCCTCTTCAGTAGCAGCTACAAGATGTGGTAGCGTCCGAAAATGATCGGCCAAAAGGCGGGCCGCTTTTTCCCCGACGAAACGGATGCCCAGGGCAACAATCAACTTGTGAAGCGGGTTATTTTTACTTTTTTCCAAGTTTTTTAGTAAGTTTTCCGCAGATTTCTCCCCCATGCGTTCCAACTTTTTTAAATCCTCTTTTTGTAAATAATATAAATCGCCTACATCCTTAACCAGGCCAGAGGTATAAAGTTGTTCAGCCAATGCTTCTCCTAATCCCGTAATCTCCATGCCGCCCCGGGAGGCAAAATGAATGATGCGTTCGATTAACTGGGCAGGACAGGCCGGATTAAGGCAACGAAGAGCTACCTCACCGGGCAGGCGTTTTAGATCCCTTTGACAGGATGGACAGGCGGCAGGCATCATAAAGGGTTTTTCCTGACCGGTTCTATTTTCTTTAACAACCCGCACAATTTCCGGGATAATATCCCCGGCTTTGTGAATAATCACTTCGTCGCCAATCATGATTTCCTTTTCTTTTATTATATCCTCGTTGTGTAAACTCGCTCTTTTAACCACAGAACCCGCCAACAGAACCGGGGTCAGCTTTGCCACCGGGGTTACGACACCTGTTCGGCCTACGTTCACCTCTATACCTTCGAGACGCGTACTGGCTTCTTCTGCAGAAAATTTGAAAGCAACCGCCCACCGCGGGGCACGGCTTGTAGACCCCAATTGTTGCTGGTAGTCTAGTTCGTTTATTTTCAGAACGGCTCCGTCGATTTCGTAAGGCAGTTCATCCCTAAGGCCGTTCATCTGGCGGCAGTAAGCCAATGCTGCTTCCAGATCGTCGATTGGGGAGACTAGCGGGTTAACCTTAAAGTGGAGTTCACGCAGGTACTGTAGCACCTCCCAATGAGTCGACATAGATTTGGCCCCTTCGATATTAAATAAGGAAAAAACAAAAAGATCGAGCGGCCTTTCCGCCGTTACTTTAGGATCTAACTGCCGCAAGGAACCAGCAGCAGCATTGCGCGGGTTGGCGAAGAATGACAATCCCTGTTTCTCTCTTTGTTCATTCAATTTTAAAAAATTTTCCCGGGAAATAAAAACTTCGCCGCGGATCTCCGCCGTAAGCCGCGACTGAAGTCGTAAAGGTAAACTGCGGATCGTCAACAGGTTATGGGTGATATCCTCGCCCAGGTAACCGTTGCCCCGCGTCGCACCTCTTTGGAAAACACCTTCTTTATAATATAAAGAAACCGCCAGACCATCGATCTTTGGCTCTCCCACCCAGGAAGGTTGGCCGGTTTGAAGGTTTCTTTGTAAGCGCCGGTAAAAATCACGCAGTTCGTTTTCCGTAAAAATATTTTCCAGGCTAAGCAGGGGTTCTGCGTGTGCCACCTGTCGGAAAGCAGCCAGCGGCGCCCCGCCTACCCGCCTGGAGGGCGAATCCGGCGTAATCAACTCCGGGTATAGTTTTTCCAGTTTCAAAAGCTCCTGCATCAGGGCGTCAAAAGCAACATCACCAATCCGGGGTTCATCCAAAACGTGGTAATAGTAATTATGTTGGTCAAGCTGTGCCCTGAGCTGCGCTAAACGCTCAACAGCGATGTTTTTGTTCATCAAGGTCCTTACTGTAACCCCGGACAGTGACACGGGGTTACAGTATTTCCACTCCCCTTGCAATTGTGTTTACACCGTAACTGCTTAACCGTTGTCATCTTAAGCGTTTGCATCGGATTTTATGGTGTTTTCAAACAGCCTATCTTCCTTCTGACACACTAAATCTCTTTGCGGCCTAAAGCACGATGGGCAATATCGCGGCGGTAGTATTTTCCCTCAAAGTCGATCTCCGCTACAAGCCGGTAAGCTTGTTCCAGCGCCGCCTCCAAATTGTCCTGCCAGGCCGTTATACCTAGCACTCTTCCCCCAGCAGTCACAATTTTTTTATCTTTAAATGATGTTCCGGAATGAAAAATCATGGCTTTTTGCAAATCGGGCACCTTTGCTAGCCCCCTAATCTCCTTACCCGTTTCATAAACGCCCGGGTAGCCTTGCGCAGCCATAATTACACAAACAACCGCCCCTTCTTCCCAGGCCGGCGGCCAGAGCGAACGCAGGTTTCCCCGCGCTGTTTCGTAAAGCAACGGAAAAAGATCCGTGCGCAATAGGGGAAAAAGAACCTGTGCCTCCGGATCACCAAAACGCACATTAAATTCCAAAACTTTTGGTTCACCCTCCGGGGTAATGATCAACCCCCCATAGAGAACCCCGCGATAAGTAATACCCTCTGCACGCAGGCCCGCAAACACCGGTTCAAAAATTTCTTTATGCACCCTTTTCAGAAGCTGTCCCGTAAGCACAGGAGCAGGCGAATAAGCGCCCATACCCCCTGTATTGGGGCCGCGATCCCCCTCATAAACTGCTTTATGATCCTGAACAGAGGGGAGTGTAAAATAAGTATACCCATCTGTAATGGCAAAAATAGAGACTTCCTCTCCTGATAGAAACTCTTCGATGACAATCTTTTCACCAGCCGCACCAAAAATTTTGGCAGCCATAACAGCATGCACAAATTCACGGGCCTCTTCATAGCTGGAAGCTATGAGCACACCTTTGCCAGCGGCCAGGCCATCGGCCTTCACGACCAAAGGATAGGCAGCGTTCTGAAGATAGTTTAGAGCCTCCTGCCGGCTGTGAAAATCTGCATAAGCAGCCGAGGGGATATTGTATTTAGCCATGAACTTTTTCGCCTGGCTTTTGCTTCCTTCCAGCAACGCCCCTTTTTGCGACGGTCCAAAAATCAAGAGATCATTTTCTTGAAACAAATCTACGATGCCGTCAACCAAAGGCGCCTCCGGACCAACCACAGTGAGGTTAATGTTTTTTTCCCGGGCAAAACGCAAGATATTTTCCTGATCATCCGCTTTAAAAGGTACACATTCTGCATGGGAAGCAATACCGGCATTACCCGGCGCACAAAAAACCTTCCTGACTTCGGGGCTTTGTGCCAATTTCCAGGCCAAAGCATGTTCCCGGCCTCCGCTCCCAATAACCAGTACACGCAATTTATAACTCCCCCCATGAAGCGCATTTTTTCTTTTTATGTAATTGCTTGGTCATTACCATTTTGATTTTTCTGTTCTGGACCTTTCTTGTAATATGCTTGTGTTTTGCCTCCGGATATCAACTCTTTTTAATTTAATGTTTAAAATACCTTTTCCCTGTAAAAAGCATAGCCACGTGATATTCTTCACAAGCAGCAATGGCTTCTTCATCACGATTGGACCCGCCGGGTTGGACAATTGCGGTAACACCTTCGCGCGCTGCAATTTCAACGCCGTCACGGAAGGGGAAGAAAGCATCGGAGGCCAGGACGCTCCCCTTAATCTTTTCCCCGGCTTGTTCGACAGCAATTTTGACTGCACCGACACGGCTCATCTGCCCGGCCCCGATGCCTAAAGTCTGTTGCCTTTTGGCAATAACGATAGCATTGGATTTCACATGTTTAACTACTTTTAAAGCAAAGAGAAGATCCTTTAGTTCCTGTTCCGTCGGCTTTCTAGTAGTTACTGTGCGCCATTCCTGTAGATCATAGATTTTTTGCAGGTCTTCCTGCAATAAAAGCCCGCCGCTCACTTTTTTAAAATTGAGCGCTTTACTTTCGCCTTTCGGAGAACCCGGAGTCATCTCCAACAGTCGAATATTTTTTTTACGGCTAAGAATCTCCAGGGCCGTTGCCGAAAAGGCGGGAGCGGCGACTGCTTCCAGAAAAATTTTCGACATCTCTTTGGCTGTTTCTTCATCCACTTCCCTATTCAGTGCGATTATACCCCCAAAAATTGAGATAGGATCGGCAGCATAAGCCTTCTGATAAGCTTCCCAAAGAGTCCCGGCTTCACCGACCCCACAGGGATTGGTATGCTTAACCGCCACAGCCGCCGGTTCCGTAAATTCCTGCACGATCTCCCAGGTAGCCTGTAGATCATTGATATTATTAAATGAAAGCCCTATCCCCTGTAGCTGTTTGCCGGCAGCTAGTGAAGTTTTGTCCGGCAGTGGTTCCCGGTAAAAAGAAGCCTTTTGCTGAGGATTCTCCCCATAACGTAAATCCTGCACTTTGCACCAGGGCATGGTCAACGTTGCCGGGAAATACTCTTTTTTTGTTCCTTGTTCGCGTAAATAATTACTGATAATACTATCATAGTAAGCCGTCTGCGAAAAAGCTTTAACAGCCAGGTCATAACGGTTGGAAAGTGACAAATCTCCATCCCGTCGTAACTCTTCGATAACAGTGCTGTAATCGCCCGGGTTAACCACAACAATAACATCACCATAATTCTTGGCCGCAGCCCTGATCATCGTCGGACCGCCGATATCGATATTTTCTACGGCTTTTTCCAGACTCACACCCTTTTTTGCTATAACTTCCATAAAAGGATAAAGGTTAACCGCAACCAAATCGATAGCAGTAATACCATGTTCTTGCCATTGCTGGCGATGCAATTCGGAATCCCTACGCCCGAGAATGCCTCCATGGACCAGGGGATGCAGTGTTTTTAAACGGCCTTCCAAAATTTCCGGAAACCCGGTCAGTTCGCTCACATCCTGCACCTGCACCCCGGCCTTCCTTAATGCAGCAGCCGTTCCCCCGGTGGAAATAATTTCCCAGCCCATCGTTTCCAGTTCCTGTGCAAAAATTACTACCCCTGTTTTATCAGAAACACTGATTAGAGCTTTTTTAGGCTTCATTTTGAAAACATTTTCTCCCTTCCAGCTTTAATTTCCCTGCAATAAAAAGTTGTATAGCACGGGGGTAAAGACGGTGTTCGACCCCATGAATGCGTTCCTGGAGAGAATCAACCGTATCGTAATCGTAAACCGGCACGGCTTCCTGCAATATGATCGGGCCTGTGTCCAAACCCTCGTCAACAAAGTGAATAGTGCAACCGCTAACTTTCACACCATAATCGATAGCTTGTTGCACACCATCTAATCCCGGGAATGAGGGCAACAGCGCCGGATGGATATTCATTATCTTACCCCGAAAGCCGCTCACCAAAACAGGGGATAACAAACGCATATAGCCAGCCAGGACCACCAGCCCAATGTTTTTTTCTTGTAGTAAGGCAAGAAGGGCCCGATCATATTCTTCCCGCCCCGAAAAATGCCGCGGGTTAATATGAACCGCCGTAATATCATGCTGCCCGGCTCTTTCGAGCGCGTAAGCATCTGCTTTGTCGCTAATTACAATTTCCACGCGCCCTTTTATCTTCCTGCTTTCTGCAGCATCGATGATCGCTTGCAGATTACTGCCAAAACCCGATGCCAGCACAGCTAACCGCATCCCAGATACCTCCTGTTCTTTGCTCGTTTATCCCGTGTGTAAACCCTGCAGGTAGCGACTATCCCGCGATGCACCAGGTTACACGCTTACTTAATCCCTGCAGGCACTACACAACCCACCCCGACCACGGCATTTACCTGATTTCTACAATGTCTCCTTTTTCGCCACAATATTCTTCGAGATAACCAATTTGCCAGGCCTGGCCACCCTTTTCCTTAATCCGTTCCAGAAGGGGCACGGCCGACTGCGAAGAAACAACTAACACCAGGCCAATCCCCATATTAAAAGTACGAAACATCTCTTTTTCTTGAACATTTCCGTACTCCTGCACAAGAGAAAAGACCGGGGGTGTTACCCAGCGCTCTTTTTCAAGGATTGCCTTTAACCCCGCCGGCAAAATGCGTGGCAAGTTTAGCTTTAATCCCCCGCCGGTAATATGCGCCAGTCCCTTAATCGGAAATTCCCGTAAAAGAGGCAAAACAAGGGAAACATAAATTGCTGTCGGTTTTAATAGCTCTTCTCCTAAAGTAGTGCCCAGTTGCGGTAGATAAAGATCCAGGCTCAGGTGTGCATGTTCCAAAAAAATTTTTCTGACCAGCGAGAAACCGTTACTGTGCAGGCCAGTGGAAGCAAGGCCAATCAGGATATCACCGGGAACGATCTGCTTGCCATCAATAATTTTATCTTTTTCCACAATACCGAGGGCAAAACCTGCCAAATCATATTCCCCTGAGGCATAAAAGCCAGGCATTTCCGCAGTTTCGCCACCCAAAAGGGAACACCCTGCCTGCCGGCAGCCAGCCGTAACGCCGCGAACGATCTCCGTAACCTGGGAAACCTCCATTTTCCCTACTGCCAGATAGTCAAGGAAAAAAAGAGGCTCGGCTCCCTGGACGAGAAGATCATTGACACACATAGCTACAACGTCAATACCCACCGTATCATGCTTGCCCAGCATAAAGGCTATCTTTAACTTGGTCCCGACGCCATCAGTCGCTGCAGCTAAAACAGGGGCACGGTAGGCAGCAGGGTCCAGTTGAAAAAGACCGGCAAAACCGCCCAAATCCGTTAAAACCTCCGGGCGAAAAGTGGATTGAACCATTTGTTTGATCTCATCGACAATTTTTTCCCCGGCCTCTAAATCCACACCGGCTTTTTTATAATCAAAGCTTTCCATAAACCTTTAATTGCCTCCTTTTTAAAAGGGGTACTCGCCCGAAAAACAAGCCATACAAAGGCTTTCCTGCGGCAACCCCACCGATTCGAGCATACCCCGGTGACTCAAATACTGCAGCGTTGTGGCCCCAATTTCTTGGCGGATCTCTTCAATACTCCGCTTAGCGCCAATCAATTCCTTGTGATCGGGGGTGCTGATTCCGTAGTAACAAGGACCGATAATGGGAGGCGAGCCGATCCGCAGGTGTACCTCCCTGGCACCGGCTTGCTTAAACATATCTACCAATTTTATACTGGTCGTTCCCCGGACAATGGAATCATCGACGACCACGACTTTTTTACCCTGTACCACTTTTTTTACGATATTTAATTTTAAGTGTACACCTACATCACGGATTTCTTGGCAGGGCTGAAGAAAAGTACGTCCAATATAGCGGTTTTTGATCAGCCCCCATTCGTAAGGAAGCCCCAGCTCTTCAGCATAACCGGAAGCAGCCGCCAAGCTTGAATCTGGAACACCAGTCACCAGATCCGCTTCTACAGGATGTTCTTTAGCC
This sequence comes from uncultured Desulfovibrionaceae bacterium, assembly GCA_964603615.1. Classification (GTDB taxonomy): domain Bacteria; phylum Bacillota; class Dethiobacteria; order DTU022; family UBA8154; genus JAAZMI01. The sequence goes on along the minus strand of CAZRVU010000007.1, from coordinate 37,351 downwards.
AGTTGGCAGCCCAGTTTTTTGCGGACAAGATAGACGTTTTTATCATGAATATCGCTATCCGGCCGGGCAAAATAAATAAATTCGAAAACACAAAAGGCGGTGCGCGGCGAGGGCATAACCTGAACGCTGCGCAAACCATCTTTGTCAATTACCACCATTTCGCCAGGACCAATATCCCTTATTTTTTCTGCACCGATCGTATCAAAAGCACATGTTTCCGAAGCCAACACAAAGCGGCCTTGCCAGCGACCCAGGGACAAAGGCCTGATCGCATAAGGATCGCGCAACCCGATTAGCTTGTCTCCGGTTAAAAAAAGCAGGGAGTAGGCACCGCGCAAAAGAGGCAGGATATTCTGGAGAGCAGATTCCAAATCCCTTTGACCGGAACGGGCAATCAGGTGAGCAATCAGCTCACTATCCGTCATAGTTTGAAAAATAGAACCTTCCGCCTCCAACTTATCTCTTAATTCCTGCGCATTGATCAAGTTTCCATTGTAAGCAATGGCTAAATTCCCCTGCCAGTAACGCACGAGCAGGGGTTGCACATTTTCAGGACGGGCATTTTCGCGGACAGAGTAATAGACATGTCCCAGAGCACCAACAGCCGTAATATCTTTAAAACCCTGCCAACTGGGAAAAACCTCTGCAACCAGGCCCAACCCCTTTTTTAAAAAGATGTTTTGACCATCGCTCAGAGCAATTCCCGCACTTTCCTGACCACGATGTTGTAAAGCATACAAAGCATAATTGGTAAGACGGAAAAGATCTTCGCCGGGTGCAAAAATACCAAACACCCCGCAAGCTTCTTTCATTTTATCAGAATTGGATATATCTACCTGGCTGCCTTCCCGCTTCTTCCTTGAATAATAACAAGAAGTATACATTAAGCAGAGCCTCCCATGTTTGTTACGTACAAGCGCAAAGGTATAAAGATACTGATCCTATCAAATTTGATTGTTTCAAGCATGTCTTAAGGGAATAATCAGGAACCGGAATGTTGCTGCAAGTATTGCCGGTAACCGACCTTCTGTAAAATATCGTTTTTTTTCTTGACTCCCCGTGCCAACTCCTGCTTATAATCTACAATCCGGTCTCGCAGCGCCGGATCCTGCAGAGCACAGATCTGTGCAGCTAAAATCCCGGCGTTAAGAGCACCATCCACCGCCACCGTAGCCACGGGAATACCCCCGGGCATCTGAACCGTGGCATAAAGCGCGTCAAGGCCCCCCAGGGGTGAGCTGCTGAGGGGAACGGCAATAACGGGTAAAGGGGTCCAGGCAGCAATAACCCCGGCCAGATGGGCTGCTCCTCCTGCCCCAGCAATAACAACCGCGACACCCCTTCCTGCTGCATTCCGGGCAAATTCAGCCGTCTCCTTCGGCAAGCGGTGGGCTGAAGAGATCCGTACTTCATAAGAAAGCTGAAATTCCGCCAGGACATCCAGACATAAAGACATGACGGGCAGGTCCGAATCGCTGCCCATCACCACGCTAACCAGCGCCATAATAGATGCACCTCCTGCACCAGACAAAGCTTACAGAAACTATACCGATAACTGCTTTCATCTTTTCTTATCTTACTATTTTTATCCTAACATATAAAGCACACAATTTGAAAACACTATTCCCATTCGATCGTGCCAGGTGGTTTGGCCGTGAGATCATAGACGAAACGGTTCACTTCCGGGATTTCTTGCACAATTCTATCAGAGATAATGCGCAGGACATCCCAGGGAAAGGGATACCAATCAGCCGTCGTGCCATCCCGGCTAGTCACGGCACGCAAGGCGATCGTGTGCCCATAAACGCGGCGGCCTTCTTTAACGCCAACACTGCGGATATTTGGTAAGACAGCAAAAACCTGCCATATCTTACGGTAAAGGCCGGCCTTTTTAATCTCCTCCATGACAATAAAATCTGCTGCTTGTAAAATGGCTATTTTTTCGGCAGTAATTTCACCGATAATACGCACCGCCAGGCCAGGGCCGGGGAAAGGGTGCCTCCAAGCGATCTCCTCCGGCAAGCCCAACTCCGCGGCAACGGCGCGCACCTCATCCTTAAAAAGATGGCACAGCGGTTCCAGCAGGCTGAAAGGCATTTCTGACGGCAGGCCGCCCACATTGTGATGGGATTTAATCAAAGCTGCGGCCGGTGTTCCACTCTCTACGACATCTGAACGAAGAGTGCCCTGCACCAAGAAATCGATCCCGCCAGACTTCTCCGCTTCCCGGGCAAAAACAGCAATAAAATGATGTCCAATTATCTTTCTTTTCTGTTCCGGGTCGGTGACCCCCCGCAACAATTCCAAAATTTCTGCCGTAGCATCGACAGTAATTAATCTTAAATTGAATTTATCTCGAAAAATATTTTGAACCTGCTCCCTTTCCCCTTTACGCAGCAAGCCATTATCCACAAAAATACAGGTCAAACGGGGCCCGATAGCCTGGTGGACCAGCAGTGCTGCTACGGCGGAATCAACACCACCGCTTAAGCCACAGACAGCCTTACCCTGGGAACCTACTTTAGTCTTAATTTCTCTAATGCTGTTTGACACAAAGTTCTTCACCGTTCATTCCTCCGGAGCCTACTTTTTATTAATTATGTTCTTTAAAATTTATTCGCCAGGAAAATCTTTATCTCCTGCCGGTCTAACATTCCTTAACCATAACTTATCCTTTGATTCTACTGCATAAACCCCGCTTGCCAGGCGTTCGCTGAAATCAGCATCCCTTCGACTGACAATTTTTCGCCCGGGCCCATTGAACGTCCTCTTCAAAAGGCCCTAAAATGGCGTCCTGCCATTTTTGCTTCAAAATTGTGGTGTCTTTATGGGCTGATTTTTACAGCTCCCGCCCCAGCAAATTTCGTTTTATGCAGCAGAATGTAATTTTTGCAGTGGAATCATATCTTTTTACTTTCTTAAAAAAACAAGGGAGAACCGTGTCTAGTATATGGTTCCCCCTTATCTGGCCCTCCTTTATTTGCTGGAGGACAATTTATCTTTTTTTCTTTTTGCTCTTGCTTACATCGGTGGCATATCGCCCATCCCTGGAGGGAAACCCTTGTTTTCTTCCGGTATTTCGGCAACCACTGCTTCTGTAGTGAGGAAAAGTGAGGCAATGCTAGCCGCATTTTGGATGGCAGAGCGAACCACTTTCGCCGGATCGACGATGCCTTCCCCCATCATTTCAACATAGGCACCGGTAAGGGCATTGAAGCCAATTCCTTTTTCCATGTTTTTAACTCTTTCCACAGCAATGGAACCCTCTTCCCCGGCATTTTCAGCAATTTGACGCAGAGGCTCTTCCAGAGCACGACGCACGATCTGCACTCCTACTAACTCATCTTCCTGTGTTTCCAACTCCTCCAAAGACTCAACAGCGTTTAGATAGGCAACCCCACCACCGGGAACAATACCTTCCTCTACGGCGGCCCTTGTCGCGGAGAGAGCATCTTCAATGCGGAGTTTTCTTTCCTTCATTTCTGTCTCCGTCGCGGCACCCACCTCGATCACAGCTACCCCACCAGCCAGTTTGGCCAGGCGTTCCTGCAGTTTTTCCCGGTCAAAATCAGATGTGGTATCCTCAATCTGCACGCGAATCTGGCTGATCCGCTTCTGAATTCCCTCTGTTTCCCCGGCACCATCAACGATCACGGTATCATCCTTGTCAACCCTTACCTGGCGAGCGCTACCCAGCATCTCGATATCAACATTTTTCATATCCAGGCCCAGATCTTCTGAAATGACTTGCCCGCCCGTAAGGATGGCGATATCTTCCAGCATGGCCTTGCGGCGGTCCCCAAAACCCGGGGCCTTCACGGCTACACAAGTAAAAGTGCCACGGATCTTGTTAACAACCAAAGTGGCTAATGCTTCGCCTTCAACATCCTCAGCTATCAATAGAAGCTGTTTGCCTTTCTGAACAATTTTTTCCAGTAGTGGCAGTATGTCATGGATATTACCGATTTTGCGATCTGTAAGCAGGATCATCGGATCTTCCAGAATTGCCTCCATTTTTTCAGTGTCCGTAACCATGTAGGGAGAAATATAACCCCGATCAAATTGCATCCCCTCTACAACTTTTAGATCGGTCTGGAAGCCTCTCGATTCTTCTACTGTAATCACACCATCTTTGCCCACTTCTTCCATAGCATTGGCTATAATATTCCCGATAGTTTCATCGTCGGCAGAAATGGAGGCAACCTGAGCAATAGCCTCGCGGCTTTCCACGGGTTTACTCTGGTTTTTTATGTGTTCCAAAACTTTCCCCACTGCTTTGTCAATACCTTTTTTCATCAACACAGGATTCGTCCCGGCTGTTACGTTCTTAATACCCTGCTTAATGATAGCCTGGGCCAAAATAGTGGCGGAAGTGGTTCCATCACCGGCAATATCCTGTGTTTTGTTAGCTACTTCCTTTACTAGTTGTGCACCCATATTTTCAAACTGATCTTCCAACTCTATTTCACGGGCGATAGTCACTCCGTCATTCGTGATCTGTGGCGAACCAAATCTTTTATCCAAAACCACGTTACGCCCTTTGGGCCCTAAAGTAACCTTTACGGTATTAGCCAGTTGATCAACCCCTCTTTCCAGAGCATGACGGGCATCTTCACGAAAAATAATCTCTTTATGCGCCATATATACGTAACCCTCCAATTTAATCAATTTTAATAGCTTTTGACAACATTTCACAAAAAACGCATGCAGGAAGTATTTATCCTGCCGCTATTGCCCCTGCAAAATGGGAGCCCGGGGTTCTCCCTTGCAAATACCTTGTAGCATTTTTTACAAACACCGGAAACAGCCTGCCCGGGATAACTTCATAATTCTTCTTACTGCCTGTCTAAATTTAACCTGTTTTTTTAGGCAAAAACACCCAGTATATCATCTTGTCGTAAAATTAAGTATTCTTCTCCATCAATTTTGATTTCCGTACCGGCATATTTAGAATATACCACCTTATCGCCAACTTTTACATCCATTTCAAGCCTTTTCCCGTCATCGAGAACCCGGCCCGGTCCGATTGCCTTTACTTCACCCTCCTGGGGTTTTTCCTTAGCCTTGTCCGGAAGGACAATACCGGAACTGGTCTTCTCCTCTTCTTCTAATACTTTAACAATAACTCTGTCCCCTAAAGGCTTTAAATTCATACGTGATACCTCCTTATTATATTTCCTTTGGACTTTGTGGGCCCCTTTTTGTTAGCACTCATTTAAAGTGAGTGCTAATGAACACATAAAGATCATATAAAATAATGTTTATAAAAGGCAAACGTGTTAATAAACTAAAATAAGGCATTAAAGAACGTTAGCAGGGGTTTCCTTAAGGTTTCCTTTTAATTCTGCCTTTTCCTTTAAATCTTCAAATATAATGTATTTTATCCCAGAACAAAAAAAATATGCCCTGCCGACACAACAATTTCGTGAAACAGTGAAACAGGGGACGGTTAGTGTGAAAGTACGGGAATTAATGGAAGCTTTCATCCATTCTCCTGTGTCAAGCATTGTCATGGTTGTTCTCTGTTTCATATTTTTTGCCCTGTTATCCTGGGCGTTAGCAGTGAAACCCCCTGAAACAAGAAGGCGGTTTCCTATTTTGCGGCAAAGACCTGAAACAAGAAATGGTTCTCGGTTTCAGGTTTAAGATTATTATTAAAATAGAAGTTTGTAGCGCAACGAATTTTGCAGCGAAATAAAAGATCCCCCGGACACTGGAACCACAGGATTTCCCGGCCCCGTTCCGGAATAACGGGCATTAAAACTGGAGTTTTTAATGATCCCGGATGATTCCCCATACATGTGTCAATACCCCCGTCCCCTTGACACACATACATGTGTCAATACCCCCGTCCCCTTGACACATTCGCCACCTAGAATTCTAACCCGGCCCGCGCTTTAATTCCCCGCCGGTAAGGATGCTTAATCTCCTTTACTTCGCTAACCAGATCGGCAAAATCTACAATTTCTTCGGGCGCATAACGCCCGGTTAAAACAACATTGACATGCCCCGGGCGCATGCGGAGCATCTCCAGTACCTCTTCCACGGGAAATCGGCCGCGTGCCAGGACAACATTAATCTCATCAAAAATTACCAGGTCATACTCCCCGCTCAACAAAGCCGCTTTCCCTTGATTAAAACCTTTGCGGATATCGCCCGGTTCATCAGCAGCAAGGCTATTATCGGGTAGCATTCTATTTTTCCCGGCTTGCAGGACCTTAAAATTGGGAAGGTATTGATTAATGGCCTGTATCTCTCCTGTGCCAGGCTCGCTTTTCATAAATTGCAACAGAAAAACACGTTGGCCATGGCCGATCGCTCTTAAGGCCAAACCCAACGCTGCCGTGGTTTTACCTTTTCCATTTCCGGTATAAACAAGGACAAGCCCATTTTTATCTTTCAATAACAAAAGCCCCCTTTAAAGCCGGAGACAAGTCAGCTCTTATATTGTGATTCTGTACCACAATCGGAAACATCTCCCCGCAACAATTCCAAAGCATGGGGAATTGCCGGCAAGACTACCTCCAGACACTCTTGCACAGCCCGGGGGCTCCCCGGCAAGTTTATAATCAGCGTCTCTTTCCTTATACCGCATACGGCCCGGGAAAGCATGGCGTGAGGGGTTTTTTTGAGGCTTTCGCTTCTCATCGCCTCGGCCAGGCCGGGGACCTCCTTGGTGATAACTTCCAATGTGGCATCCGGGGTTAAATCCTGTGGTGCCACACCTGTCCCGCCGGTAGTCAGTACTAGATTAACCCGTTCCTCCTCTGCCATCCTCATTAGTTCCGCTTTGATAATATCCTTAGCATCAGGTATAATTTTGTAAACCGCCACCTCCCAGCCGGTAGCACGAATGATTTCCGCAATTACTTCCCCCGAGCGGTCTTCCCTTTCACCCCTTGCGCTGCGATCACTTATTGTCAGTATGGCCACAAATGTTTTGATTTCTTTACTTTGCTGTTGCCTATTGCCCATAGGTTTACGATCATCCTTCCCCTTTCTACGCCTGACCTAGCCTGCCAGGACATTGAACTGCCCCGCTAAAAAACTCCTGGTGGCAGCACCGTTCTCCTAAAAACAACCAAGTTGGCAATTTACGATCTTGATTTTAAGTTCATCACACAGGCTACCCGCTTCAGCTATTGAGCAGTTACATTCCCTAGCAATGCGAAAAATCATAATACACGGTATCGTACCTTTGGGAGATGCCTCCATCAATTTCTTCTTAACCTCTTCCATCAAAATTCCCCTCCGTGAACTATACATTTTAATAGCTGGCTTTAAATTTCCGGCGGCAAAGCCTTACGCAAGGTCCCTAGCTGATCCCGTTTGTGTGCAGCACCAACTTGCTTAAGACCTCTCTTTAAACTACAATAAACCCGATCCTTTGTCAAACAAAAAAACCCTGCGGCTAAATGTTCTGCCCGGTGCTTTTTCTTTGACCATCAATAGTTCGTTATTTTCAGCATGCCGCTTTCACGATCATAACTAACCTTAATATTTACATATTCCCGGTCGAATTTGTAGATAAGTTTTCCAACCTGTATGACAGTATCTCCATGGACCTTCCCAAGATAAATCACGGCCTCACAAGGAACTTTTATTCCCACCACCCTTTTTTTCGCCTGGTGACCGGCGGCATCTACCATGCCGGCAAATTCTTTAACCCTTACATCACCTGCCGCCATAATCATCCCACCGCGAAAGATGCCTTGAACTAGGACCTTTTTCCCCGCTTGTAAAATAGACTGGTAACAACCTTGGCCCACAATATTAATATCCCCGCTGTATTTTAAATGACTGTTTTGAACATATAAAGCGTTGAATTCAGGGATATCTTCCAAAGCTTCCGAATAGTCTGTCCGTATAAATTCAATTTTATTTTTCCACTTCTCCAATTTTTGTAGATCCATATGCTGTGAAGAAAAAATATTTAGTTCTTTTAGGAAATATATAATTTCTGATAAGAGAGCTTCTTTTTTATTTTTGCTCTTTGTTTTCTTTAACTGTTGTTCAAGCCTTAAAGTATTTTCTTGTAAAATGGGCAGCTTTTTTTCTAAAACAGATTTAACAGTGATGCCGATCATACGTTCATCGATATTGTGTTTACGTTCCTTTAAAACACTGATAACTTTTTGAACATTGTTAAAAAAGCTGCTGTAACACACATAAATATTTTCTAACAATCGAAAGGTCTCTTGTAAATATTCATAGTTTAAGCCCCCGCTAACCCTGCATTGGATTAAATTCCTGGTAACATGTACGCCGCCGCCAGCAGTAATGCTAGCCTCATACCCATTACCCTCGATATATAGATCTCCTTGGGCCTCCACTTTCATTCCTTCTGTAATATTCCCGTGAATCTGCACGTCCCCATTAAAGCGGATATTGCCGCTTTTCAAATCTACATCCCCGTGGTGTACCAGCAAGTCAGATACCTTAATCTGATTGCCACTGAAAATTAAGCGCCCATCTTTTAAGGCAACAACTTTATGGTCGTTTTCCAAAAAAGCAACTCCGTCTGCACACTTTACTTTTACTTCTTTTACCGCCAGCGGAAAGATGGCTTCTCCAGTAACTTTTTGCCCGGGAACACCATTATCAGGCGGATGAACGAGGGCAATCAGATCATCTTTTTGTACTGAAGGGTATTGGTATCTTTCCCTATAATCCACTTTTCCACTTTCTTTTTCGTAGGTTATCTTTTCTACCTCGGGGCTAATTAAAAATTCTAGATAGCCGTCTTTGCCTTCCAACATCTTTTCACCCCGGGCTACAATTTCCCATTGACCTGTAGCCTGCTCTACGACACTTTTAAAGGCGGCAAAATCCAGCCCAAAGGTAACTTTATTCTTTTTCAGCTCCTCCTCCGCCTCTTCCAGCGTGAAAACATTTTCCCGTTCCTCTTTTCTTACAACCTCCGGTTTAAGTTTCTCCGTCAAGGCCGCATCTTGGAGAGAATAACTGCTGATAACGCGCGGCGATACTGCCATTGAAGCAGCAAGGCCATCCGGAGAGACCTTGGCCTCTATCCAACCTTCTTCCATCAAAATTAAAGGATTTACTTCGAGCTGATCCTCTTCCTTTACTTCTGTTACTTCCTTTATTACTTCCCCGTTTACCAAAACAGTAACCCCTTCCGCAGGAGGAAATAAAACAGCCGGGCTTCCTCCTTCTTGTGGGTTACACACCACGATTTTACCGTTGACGATACCTACCTTTCCATTCTCCACGTTTTCTGTCATCAGTTTGCACCCTTTAAAAAAAATATTTAAGCTTCCGCATTAACAGTTTAAATGCAGCCGGAAGGTCCCGAAAAATTAGGGTTTATCCTCCAATTATTTCAGCTTTATATTAACTTAAAAAATTTTTACCTACCCGGCCAACCTGGCATTTAATCGCCCATCAACAAGGCCAACAAAGCTTTTTGTGCATGTAGGCGGTTTTCAGCTTGTTCTAAAACCACAGATTGTTCCCCTTCAAACACTTCGGCGGTAATCTCCTCTCCGCGGTAAGCAGGGAGACAATGCATGATCAGCGCCCCCGGCTTGGCTTGTTTGGCCAAACTATCATTTATCTGATAAGGGGAAAAAACCCTGCTGCGTTCTTCTCTTTCCTTTTCCTGCCCCATGCTCGTCCAAACGTCTGTATAAATTATATCGGCATTTTTCACGGCTTCTACAGGATCTTCCGTAATTATTAATTGGCTGCCGCTGCGATCAGCATTTTCCCGAGCTTGAGCTATAATTGCTGGCAGGGGTTGATAGCGGGCAGGAGCAGCCACAGCTATATCGAGGCCCATCTTCGAACACCCCAACAACAACGAATGGACCACGTTGTTCCCATCTCCCGCATAAGCCAACTTATTCCCCTGCAGGCGGCCAGTCTTCTCCTCAATGGTCATTAGGTCAGCTAAAACTTGACAAGGGTGCAACAAATCTGTAAGACCATTGATCACAGGGATAGAGGCATGCCGCGCCAGTTCTTCTACATCGTGATGGGCGAAAGTACGAATCATAATCCCCTCAACATAACGCGAAAGCACTGCCGCCGTATCCTTGATCGGCTCTCCCCTGCCCATCTGAAGTTCCTGGCTACTTAAAAAAAGGGCAAGCCCTCCTAACTGCCACATACCAACCTCAAAAGATACCCTGGTCCGCGTCGATGGCTTTTCAAAAATCATGGCCAGAGTTTTCCCGGCTAACAAGGACTGCAGTTCCCCTTTTTTCTGACGGGCTTTCAACTCCCGGGCCAAATTAAGCAGAGATTTAATCTCTGCAGCATCATAATCTTGCAGGGACAAAAAATCCCTTCCCTGAAAACTATTCACCGTCAAAAACCTCCTTTATAACCTTTTCTAAAATCCCTAAAGCAGAATCCAGTTCATCTTTTTTAACATTCAAGGGTGGAAGAAAGCGCAAAACCGTCTCCCCCAGGGAGTTGACTAACAGCCCCCGGGCCTGGCAGGAACGCTGCACCTCCCCGGCTTTACCTTTTAATTCTATCCCGATGATCAAACCCTTCCCCCTGATCTCTAAAATAACACCGGGAAACCTGCCAGCCAATAGCTGCAATTTCTCCTGAAAATACTGGCCCTTAGCCGACACCTCTTCCAAAAACCCTGTTCGCAAAATCTCTTGCAGCACGGCAAGAGCAGCAGCACAAGCTACCGGATTGCCCCCAAAGGTTGAGGCATGATCCCCGGGCGTAAAACCCGCCGCTACTTTTTCCGAACAAAGCATGGCGCCTATCGGAAAGCCTCCCCCCAATGCTTTGGCCAGGGTAAAAATATCCGGTTTAATCCCATAATTTTCATAAGCAAAAAGTTTACCCGTCCTCCCCATGCCGCTTTGCACTTCATCAAAGATGAGCAACAGTTTGTTTTCATCGCATAAACGACGCAACCCCGTCAAAAATTCCGTCGTGCCCACGTGAACACCGCCCTCCCCCTGCACGGGTTCAACCATAATGGCGGCGGTGTGCTCGTTCAACCGGGACTGAAAAGATTCCAGATCATTAAAACGGGCATAACAAAAACCTGCTGGCAGGGGTTCAAAACCTTTCTGAAATTTTGATTGCCCCGTTGCAGTCAAGGTAGCTAGCGTCCGCCCATGAAAAGAATTTAAAGCGGAGATGATCCCAAACCTATCCGCCTGTCTTTCCTGTTGCATATATTTGCGTGTCAGTTTGATCGCAGCCTCGTTAGCTTCCGCCCCACTGTTGCAGAAAAAAACCTTTCTCCCTGCCGAGTTTTTTACCAGGCATTCCGCCAGGTTGATCTGGGGTTCGGTATAATACAGGTTGGAGGTATGTATGACTTTTTGCATCTGTTCCCGGGCAGCCTGCAAAACAGGGGAATACGCATGACCCAAAGCATTGACGGCGATCCCCCCCACAAAATCTAGATATTCCTTTCCTTCTGCATCCCAAAGCAAGGTTCCTTCACCTCTGACCAACAACAGCGTTAGCTCCGGCTGGCGATTATACGTATTAATGATATATTGCCTTTCCTTTTCTTGTAACAACTTCTTCCCCCCTGACTAAAATATAAGGCGTTAAACGACCATCGTCCCGATACCCTCATCGGTAAAGATCTCCAACAGTATAGAGTGGCTAAGACGACCATCAATAATATGGGTGCGCGCGACATCATTATTCAAGGCCCGGATACAGGCTTCCACTTTGGGGATCATCCCTGCTGAGATCTCCCCGGTGATGATCATCTCCTGGGCTTTGCGCCGGCCAAGCGTGGAGATGAGCGCATCAGCGCTGCCTCCCTGTGCAAAAATACCCTCCACATCGGTAAGCACAATCAGTTTTTCCGCCTGCAGGGCGGCAGCCAGTTCCCCGGCAACATGATCGGCATTGACATTTAAGCTTTCCCCTTCCTGCCCCACGCCAACAGAAGAAATTACCGGTATATAGCCGTTCCCGCTAAGGGTCTGAATAACCTCGGGATTGATCTTGATAATGTCACCCACATAGCCTAAATCGATAACCTGTTCTTTACCGTCTACAATTGCCTTAAACGGCAATTTCTTGCGACAAGATAAAAGATTGCTATCCTTTCCGCTTAAGCCAACCGCTTTACCTCCGTGCCTGTTCAACAGGCTGACAATCTCCTTGTTTACTTTTCCAACCAGCACCATTTCCGCCAATTCCATCGTTTCTTGATCGGTTACGCGCAAGCCATTGATGAAGTTAGCCTCTTTCCCCAATTTCTTCATCAAAATTGTTATCTCCTGGCCTCCCCCGTGTACAATAATGGGATTAATGCCAATGAATTTTAATAATACCAGGTCCTGCGTCACCAAGTTTTTCATTTCTGCGCTAATCATCGCCTGACCACCATATTTGATCACAAAAGTTTTTCCGGCAAAGTTGCGGATATAGGGCAGAGCCTCAATCAGTACCCCTGCCTTGGCAATTAATTTTTCGACAGATTCATTCACTAAAAAGCCCTCCTTCAACTTCTATAGGCACTATTAATTTTTATATATTCATAGCTAAGATCGCATCCCCAGGCCGTAAGCATGGACGTCCCTAAGTGCAGATCCACCAAAACAGGGATCTCCTTCTGTGAAAACACTTGCTTGGCCAGTGTTTCGTCAAAATAAATTCCTTCCCCGCCCGCAGCCACCTGCACCGGTCCCAGAAAAACATCCACCCGCCGGGAATCAAAATTAACCCCCGCACAGCCCAGGGCCGTCATGATCCGCCCCCAATTGGCATCTTCGCCAAAAAAAGCAGTCTTAACCAGGGGTGAATTAAGTATGGCGCGCGCCAACCGCCTTGCTGCTTCATAATCAGGTGCGCCTTTGACCGTAAGTTTAATCACTTTGGTTGCCCCTTCTCCGTCAGAGACAATCATATAAGCCAACTCCTGGCAAACCTGCAACAAAGCCCGGTTAAAAGGTTCCCAAAGAAGGCTCCCTTCTTCAACCTCTAGCCCGGTAGCCCCGTTGGCTAGCAAAATTACCAGATCGTTGGTCGAGGTATCGCCATCCACCGTAATTAAATTAAAGGACTGTTTAACCGCGCTGTGCAACGCCCTTTGCAGGGCATCCTGTTTTAGCTGAGCATCCGTAGCCAAAAAAGCAAGCATGGTAGCCATATCAGGGCAGATCATCCCGGCACCCTTGGCCATCCCCGCCAGTACAAAAGATTTCCCACCGGCCACCACCCGGCAAGCGCTCTCCTTACTGTGAGTATCAGTAGTCATCATTGCCTGCGCTGCTTCTCCCCCGCCCCGGGGCGAAAGCTTTTGCGCGGCCCGGGCAATCCCGCGGGAAATCTTCTCCATGGGAAGGTGAACGCCGATTACTCCCGTGGAAGCCACGAGGACCTCCTCCTGCTGAAGGCCCAGCTCCCCGGCAGCAATCCCCGCAGTGTACAAAGCATCAGCTAGTCCTTTTTCTCCTGTGCAGGCATTGGCCACCCCGCTGTTAATCACAATCGCCCTCACCGGATAAGGTAAGTGTTTTTCCGTAACGTGCAAAGGGGCGGCCTTAAACTTATTGGTTGTAAAAACTGCCGCAGCCGTAGCCGGTCTTCTGCTGTAAAGCAAAGCCAGGTCTTTTTCCCCGCTTTCTTTCAAACCGCAGTGCACGCCGGAAGCATCAATATCCCGCACCGCGGTAATACCCCCCGCAACCTCCTGCAAAGAAATTGCACTCATTTAACCTCCTCCTAGCAACCGCATTTTAAATAAAAAAGGGGGCCGTTTTCCTTTTCATCCAGGTGAACTCATGGCCTCATCGGAATCAACTGCAACCCCTGTTCCTCTTTAAGGCCTAACATCAAGTTCATGTTTTGAATGGCTTGACCGGCAGCACCTTTAACCAGATTGTCGATCGCGGAAATAATGATCAACCTGCCGGTCCGCTGATCCCATTTACAAGCTAAATCACAAAAGTTGCTGCCGTAAACATTTCTGGTTTCCGGCAATATGCCCGCCGGCAAAACCCGCACAAATTTTTCGCCCCTGTAATAATCCTTATAAATATCCCGGATCTCTTCCTCTTCCATTTTAACCGTCAACCGGAGATAGATCGTGCTGAGAATGCCCCGGATCATCGGTAACAAATGGGGTACAAAAGTCATCGTCACTTTTTGCCCCGCCAACTTGCCCAACTCTTGCTCTACCTCCGGAGTATGCTGGTGCCCGGCAACCTTGTAAGCACGAAAATTTTCTGAGCACTCGGGAAAATGGAGCGCTTGCGAAGGAACCCGGCCCGCCCCGGACGTTCCCGACTTGGTATCCACCACCAGGCTTTCCCAATCCACCAACCTGCGTGCCGCCAAAGGTGCCAGGCCCAGAATTACAGAGGTGGGGTAACAACCAGGATTAGCCACAAAAGAGGTGCTTTTAATTTCTTCCTTATATATTTCCGGCAGGCCGTAGACAGCCTTTCCTAAAAATTGGGGCGCACTGTGTTCTTTTTTATACCATTGCTGGTAAAGGGCAGCATCAGTCAACCTGAAATCGGCACTCAGATCGACTACTTTCAAACCTGCATCCAGTAAAAAAGGTACCGCTCCCATAGAATCGCCGTGGGGCAGTGCACAAAATACCAGATCTGTTTTTTCTTTGGCTTCTTCCCAGGAAAAGGAACGGCATACCGGCTCGAGGATGTTTAAATAATGCGGATGAACCTCCGGCAGGGTCTTCCCGGCAAAAGAGTGGGAGGTGACATAAGTCAGCTCTGTTTCACCGTGGGAAAAAATAAGCCTTAAAAGTTCGCCTCCCGTATAACCCGTAGCGCCAATAATACCAATACGTAACATTGCTCGACCTCCTTAAATAAAGAGAACCTCTCTCCAAAAAGGACGAGAGGTAATTTCCCGCGGTACCACCTTTTTTGGCTCACTGGGAGCCCTCTTCAGGTTGCCAGGCATATTTCTTACAACATTTTTTTAACGGTGTCAACCGGTAAAACCTACACACCTGAAAAAATCTACTTCCTAAATAGGGACTCCCCAGGCTTCGGTTTCCACTTCCGGGGTGCGCTTCAGAACAGTTCCAGCACCGGGTTTCCACTACCCCCGGTTCACTAAAGCTTTTCCCGTTCCTACTCTCCCCCTCATCAGCCTGCTCTATATACGATCTATAATAGAAAATTTCTTTTAAAAAGTGTAACTGCTCCGCCAGTTCCAACTAAAATTCTTATGCTAATGGGAATCTTTTGCGCCCAAATTGCGGCGAAAGAAACTTTTTAAAAATTAACCATCATCGATCATGCTAAGATGCTTTACACATCTGCTAATTTCTCTACCCTGTTTGTATTTGCTTTGTGTTTGTTTTGTGTTTGCCCTGAACAGTTACAAAAATACTACCACCTGCTAACAAAAAAGTCAACAATATCTATGCCGGAAAATTTCCATGCTTTTTACGGGGACGATCCTCAAATTTATTTTTAAGAGAATCAAAAGCCCGGATCAGATACGCACGCGTTTCACGCGGATCGATCACGTCATCCACCCAACCCCGGGACGCGGCAATATAAGGATTGGCAAATTTCCGCCGGTATTCTTCCACTTTCTCTTTTCTTTCTTCCTCGGGATTTTCAGCTTGTTCGATCTCCCGGCGGGCAACAATATTGATGGCCCCTTCCGGCCCCATTACAGCGATCTCCGCTGTCGGCCAGGCAAAAGCATGATCGGCTCCCAGGCTGCGTGAGCTCATAGCTATATAAGCCCCACCGTAGGCTTTGCGTAAAATAACGCTGACTTGTGGAACAGTTGCCTCAGAATAAGCAAAAAGAATCTTGGCCCCGTGCCTGATGATCCCCCCGAATTCTTGATGGACACCGGGAAGATAACCGGGAACATCGACAAAAGTAAGCAGCGGAATATTAAAACAGTCGCAGAAACGGACAAAACGCGCAATTTTATCTGAACAGTCAATATCCAAACACCCTGCTAAAAACTTGGCTTGATTGGCAATAATGCCCACCACCTGACCGTTCAGGCGTGCAAAGCCCACCACAGCATTTTTGGCATAGTGCTCATGAACCTGGAAGAGTTCGCTATTATCGACTATTCTCTTGATCACTTCCACAACATCATAGCCTTTGTTCGGATCGGCTGGCACGATATGAGACAAATCATCTGCAGACAAAGCGGGCTCAGCCGGTTCAGCAGCAGGCGGATCATTTAAATTATTGGCAGGCAAGTAACTTAATAACTTAGCAATCTGCGCAAAACATTCTTGTTCATCCTTGGCCCGGAAATGGGCTACACCGCTGATCTCATTATGTGTCGCCGCGCCCCCGAGTTTTTCCGGTGTAACCTCTTCGCCAGTTACAGCCTTGATCACCTGTGGCCCGGTAATGAACATGTAGCTAATATTGTCTACCATAAAAATAAAATCCGTCATCGCCGGAGAGTAAACAGCCCCCCCTGCACTAGGCCCCATAATCACAGAAATTTGAGGGATAACCCCGGAATTGACTGTGTTACGTAGAAAAATATTCCCATAGCCATCCAAAGAAGCGACGCCTTCTTGTATCCTGGCACCTCCGGAGTCATTAATACCTACCAAAGGCGCCCCGTTTTGGGCAGACAGATCCATAACACGGCAAATTTTGGCGGCATGCACTTCACCAAGGGAACCACCGGAAACAGTAAAATCTTGAGCAAAAACATACACGAGGCGCCCGTCTACTGTCCCATGGCCGGTGACAACCCCCTCGCCCGGCAAAGGAATATCCAGCACGCTGGCATCTTCCAGGTTTCCCTGGACAAAAACCCCAACCTCCACAAAGCTACCCGGATCTAAAAATTGCTCTAGTCTCTCCCGGGCTGTTTGTTTTCCTTTTTTGTGCTGGTCTTCAATACGCTTCGCGCCACCCCCTTCTAGAATGATTTCTCTTCTTTGCTGTAAAAAATCTAATTTTTCTTCCACAACAAAGCACCTCCTGATAATTTTTAGCGGCTAGAGCTACTTTATATTGAACTGCCTTTATCCCGTAAGCTATCCTTTCCCCGCCAATGTATTATTCTTAATATTACCTTTTTAATCGCCTTTTCTGAGTTTATCTACATTCCACGTTTTTCAGTATATCAAGAACGCCGTTGCTTTTCAATCCACATTAATATTAATTCGCATCAGAAGAACAAAACCCTGCAAACAACGGTTCAGAGTTTTTCCTAAGAATAAAATTTTAAGGATTTCACCGGTAGATAACCCCACCACAAGTTAAACACGGTCGGTAATCAAACTAGAGTGAGCCGTAGTACCCGCGCTCGCTAATCCGGATTTAGTCCAGAATTAGCCCGGATTAGCCACAGTAGCCAGCCGGGACTAGATGCAGCAGGTATTCCGGGTTGGCCACGGCATGTTGTACGGGCTTGAGGAGCTGAAAGCCTTCCCAAACTATCGACTTCCTTGGCAGGTCATGTTATACTAAAATTTAGTTCAGCAGGAGGAAAATAATGAAAATTTATGCCTTGATTGGACCTAGCGGTTCTGGGAAAAGTCACCGCTCCACGCTAGTTGCCTATAGAAGGGGAATAGAATATATTCTGGATGACGGTTTATTAATAAAAGGCAGCCAGGTACTGGCCGGGCGTTCTTCCAAACGGGAAAATACTAAGATCGGGGCGGCAAAAAGAGCCGTCTTTATAGATCCCCAACATACAGACGAAGTTAAAAAAGCCATTGAAGAGGCCCGGCCGGATAGCATTCTAATATTAGGCACTTCCCAGCGCATGGTGGAGCTCATTACCAACAAACTGGGGATACCTCACCCGCAGAAAATTATTTTGATCGAAGATATTGCCTCCCCTGCCGAAATAAATCAGGCACTTGAGATCAGGGAAAAAGAAAACCGCCATGTCATACCCCTGCCCACCTTTGCCTTGGAGAAAGAATTTCCCGGGTACCTGCTCGATCCCATTAAAGCCTTTTTCCTGGGTAAAAGCAAAACAGCTCCTGCACAGGTCATGGAGCACTCCATCGTCCGGCCGGTTTACAGTTCCATGGGAAATTTTTACCTTTCTACTTATGTCATCGAGCAGATCACCATCCATGTCATCTCCCAATTCGATAGCATCATCAAAGTAAAAAAACCGGCCGTAACCTCTCATAATAGTGGCCTAATCGTCAACCTGGACGTCTATGTTCAATATGGAATCAATATCCCCCAATTATTGCAGAAAATCCAGCAAGAAATCAAAAATAATCTGGAGTACCTCACCGGTCTCCAGATTACCAAGGTAAATATAGCCGTCCGCAAAATTATCCTGCCTAGCGGGCACTAACTTTCTCATCAGCAGAAATTTCAGCTTTTAGTTCCTCTGCCCGCTGCAACCACTGCCGCGCAAGGGCATCGAGATACTCTGCTACTTCTCCCTTTAAAACCTGTTCGGCGCCGCGATGCGTAGGGCGTGCCCCGCTTATTTTTACCATACTACGCAAGGCAGCCGGTGCATCAATAATCGGGCAGGGCGCCAGGTGGTTTTCATTAAAAGGCTGTTCCTTTTGATAAGCCTTAAATAGCGGGTTTTGCAGAACCTCAACCAGGCTTTTATTCCTGATATTATCTACGGCAAAATGCACAAAAGCACAGGGCTCCACATCCCCGGCGGCATTGATATGAAAGTATTTTCTGCCACCGGCAATACATCCGCCCGTAACCTCACCATCATTCCAAAAATCGGCAATCAGGAGTGGCTTCTCTTTTCGTAACTTCCTGATCCGCTTAAACATCCAAGCACGCTGTTCAGGGGTAAGCATGAGCTCCACATTGGGATTGCGGCCAATGGGAATATAATGGAAAGACCACATATAAGTAACGCCCTTCTCAACGAGGAAATCAACAAAACTGTCGCTAAAGAGCTCCTCAATATTGTTACGCATCGACGTGACTGAGGCACCGATAAAAACCCCTCTTTCACGGAGAAGGTCCATCGATCGGATGATCTTATCAAAGGTACCGCTACCACGGCGCGCATCGGTTTTTTCGCGCCAACCCTCTAAACTGAAAGCCGGAGACAAATTGGCCAGCTCTGCCAGGCGATCAGCCTTTTTTTCATCGATCAGCGTGCCGTTGGTGTAAACCATAAAAACCGAATCGGGATGCTCGGCAACTACATCCAACAGATAGGGGTAACAAAAAGGCTCGCCACCAGAAAGTACTATCCAGTAGATACCCAACTCCTTAGCCTCATTGATAATCCTGCTGAACAGCTCCGGCTCCAACTGGTCCGTTTTACTGTACTCGCCCGCCCAGCAGCCTTCGCAGCGCAAATTACAAGCAGAAGTAGGATCGATCAAAAGTAGCTGGGGAACGGAAACGCCAATCTCCCTGCTAATTTGATCCCGTTTTGTCTTACCCAGGAAAGTACCATTCACAACCCAGGAATTAATTAAATTCGTGAGCATTTTGGGATTACTGGCGATGCGCTTAGTCTGTTCCATGATCGGCGGGTTATCCCTAAAATGATCCTTGACTGCCCTTACTGCATCTTTATGACCGGGGGTGATCGCCACTTTTTCTATAAAATCAAGGAGTTCAAAAAGATTCTTTTCCGGATCTTTAGTAATAAAATTTACCGCCCGATCCAAAGCAAATTCAGCCGCTATCTTTTTTACAGAATCAAACGTCATCCTTTTCCCCTCCTGTAAAGATAATAACTACTTCAAGAAAAAGGCAGGTTTTTCTTCATAAACGTCAACTCCTTTAATTTAGAAAAAATATCGCCAACGCCTTCCACTTTACCCTTATCTTTATTATATTATTCTGTGTTACATAATATTATTTAGTGCCTTATGTTAGATTATACCATATACACAGCCTGCCGTGCAAATATTTAAAATTGTCCATTTAAAGGCTAGTAATGCCACAAGATTACTCAATATTGAAAAACAATAACTGGCGGAAGCAACCTCCTTAGTAAGTTTTATTCCTCAAGATAGCTCCTTTTTGCTAATGCCCCGCATCCCTGCCCCAGAACGGCATCTGGTATTATCTGGTTAATATTATAACTTTTTTGTAACTACTCAGTTATTTTCAGCGCGGCGTGCCTAGAATGGCAAATAGCGAAAAGGATTTTATAAAACAACCCTCTGTGCATGGGTGTAGATATTCAGGCGCGAACCACGTACAAAACCAACCAGGGTTATCCCCATTTTTTGGGCAAGCTCCACACTTAATGATGTTGGCGCAGCGCGGGAGGCAATGAGGGGCAGACCTAATTTGTCTGCTTTAACTACAATTTCAGAGGAAACACGGCCACTAGAAAGCAAAATTTTATCATGGAAGATAATGTTGCTAAGCATACATTCACCGGCAACCTTATCGACCGCATTATGGCGGCCTACATCCTCACTAAAGAAAAGTATTTCGTGCGGCAAGGCCAACGCCACGCTGTGTACCCCGCCGGTTGCCTTAAAAAGCGAGGAAGCATTGAGCAAAGCAGCCATAAGCTGGAAAAGCTCCTCTGCTTTAACCTGCAGGGATGATTCCGGTTGGGAAAATTCTGCCCGCCGTTTCCGGCCTGGCAGGGTTTTAAAAACCCGTGCAGATGGCGCCTCCAAATACAGCGCTTCCCATCCCTTTCCCAAAATAACGGGGGAATTAGGGGACGGCATTTCTTTTTTTCCCACCGGCACTTTCATGCGAACAAAAACCAAACCTTTTGCTTCATCAACCTTGATCTCCTCCAAATCATCCTTGCTAGGCAGTAGACCTGCCAGGTGCAGAAATCCAACCGCCAGATAATCTAACTTCCGGGGTGAACAAAAAAGTGTCACGTATTCCCGTTCATTGACAAATATAGTCAAGGGAATTTCATTGATCAGGAGATCCCTTTCTTTACTTCTGCGTTTTTCTCGAATTCTTTCAATCTCCACTGCTATTGTGGTGTCGAAGTTTAAGTTTTCCATCATCCTTATCCACCTCCTGCCTTTATTATAAGCTTTTGGAAGGGAAATTCCCGCCAACTTCCTTCATTTGTTATCATGCAGATAAATAATTCTAAAAACATACCATTGTAGGAACGCCTAACTAAAAAAGGCAGTCCAACCGGACTGCCTTTTTTTTAAAAGCCTGCATCAGGCTCCTATTTCAGCTAATTTATCGATCCTCACGGCACAAACCTTAAACTCCGGCGTCTTGGTCACGGGATCAAGTGCACCTATGGTTAGCAGGTTCACAGCAGATTCGTGATAGTGGAAGGTCATATAAATTACGCCCGGCGGGACAGCGTCCGTAACAGTTAGCCTGACTTGCACATGACCCCGCCGCGAAGACATCTTGACCAGATCTCCTTCCTCTATACCCATTCTGGCAGCATCCTCAGGATTGATCTGCGCCAGTTCCTCCGGACGGAAAGATTCGATACCATCCGCATAACGGGTCATCGTGTTGTAATGGTAGAGAATACGGCCCGTAGTGAGCAAGATGGGGTATTCCTCATCGGGTTCTTCTGCGGGAGGCTGGTGCTCCACGGGGGTAAACTGGCCTTTACCTCGCACAAATTTATCTTTGTGCAGGTATAAAGTTCCCGGATGATCGGCAGTGGGACAAGGCCATTGCAGGCCTTCTTCTTCCTCCAAACGTTGGTGGCTAATCCCGGCATAACTGGGGGTTAAGCGGGCCATTTCTTGGAAAATATCTTCCGCAGAGGCATAATCCCAGTTCAAACCAAGCTTGCGGGCCAGTTCACAAAGGATGAGCCAATCCGCTTTGGCTTCACCGGGAGGATCCACAGCCTTGCGCACCATCTGCACGCGCCGCTCTGTATTGGTGAAGGTTCCCTGTTTTTCCGCAAAAGCTGCCGCCGGTAATACTACATCGGCATAAGCGGCCGTCTCCGTTAAAAAGAGATCTTGCACCACTAAAAATTCCACCTCTTCCAGGGCCTCCCAGACGTGGTGCAGGTTGGCCTCAGTCAGCGCCGGGTTTTCGCCAAAAACGTAAAGGAACTTGATTTCCCCGGCTAAAATTGCATTAAAAATATCCGTGATGGTTAACCCCGGCTGTGGATTGAGCCGTGCGCCCCAGGCCCTTTCAAACTTGGTGCGTGCCTCGCGGTCATCCACCCGCTGGTAACCTGTGAAAACATTGGGCAGTGCCCCCATATCACAAGCCCCCTGAACATTGTTCTGCCCCCTTAAGGGGTTAACCCCGGCAGAACGTTTACCCAGGTTGCCGGTGAGCAGGGAAAGATTGGCCACCGAAAGCACGGAATCAGTGCCCGTCGTATGGTTGGTAATCCCCAGCGTATAGAATATCGAAGCCCTTTCCGCACCGGCAAAAAGACGTGCTGCCCGGCGAATATCTTCCGCGGCAACCCCGGTTATTTTTTCAGCATGTTCCGGCGTATATTTATCCACAACCGCTTTCATGGCGGCAAAGCCTTCCGTTCTTTCCTGGATAAACTTTTCATCGGCCAGCCCTTCTGTAATGATCACATTCATCATGCCGTTTATCAGTGCCTCGTTTGTCCCCGGACGTAACCGTAGGTGAACATCGGCGTATTCGGCCAGTTCGGTCCGCCGGGGATCGGCCACGATCAGGGTAGCACCCTTTTTCTTGGCCATTTTAATCCTGTAACCAATTACAGGGTGGGCCTCCGGCGGGTTTGCGCCGATTACCAGCATAGTATCGGCGTCTTCGATCTCCCCGATGCTGTTCGTCATCGCGCCGCTGCCAAAAGCTGTAGCCAAACCGGCTACGGTCGGCGCATGTCAGAGGCGGGCACAGTGATCGACGTTATTCGTGCCCAGTGTGCGCAAAAGCCTTTGGAAGAGATAGTTTTCCTCATTTGTAGCACGAGCCGAGGAAAAACCGGCCAGCTCTTCACCCTTTAAGCCCTTCAGCCTGCCGGCAATTAAATTCAGGGCTTCCTCCCAGGAGGCCTCCTCTAACTTGCCATTTTTCCGGATTAAGGGTTTTTGCAGGCGTTCCGGGTGGTGTAGGAAATCTATACCGAAATGCCCCTTGACGCAAGTCTGCCCCCGGCTGGCAGGACTCAGGGGATCCCCTTTCACCTTTACAACCTTATTATCCTTCACGTAAAGCTCCAGCCCGCAGCCGGTTCCGCAAAAGGGACAGGTGGTCCGGACCATGTTTAACTCCCAGGCACGGCCCTGGCGGATGCTCTGTTTGGGCGTTAGCGCACCTACCGGGCAAACATCCACGCACATACCGCAAAATACACAGGGTGACTCCTCGAGGGAATCATCAAAGGCCGGGGTTACCTTGGTATCAAACCCCCTGTTGGTAAAATCAATCGCCCCGGCACCGTTAACTTCATGACAAACACGCACACACAAACCACAAAGAATACATTTATTCATATCCCTGATAAAGAAAGGATTGCTCTCGTCCAGTGCATAATTTTTCCGCTCTCCCTGATAATCGCTCTCGGAGATTCCGTAAAGATAACAATATTCCTGCAGGCGGCAATCGCCATTTTTTTCGCAGGTAAGGCAATCCAGGGGATGGTTGGCCAGCAGAAGTTGCAGGTTTTCCTTACGGGCAGCATGAACCCGCTCCGTATCGGTATGCACCACCATGCCTTCCATCACCGGGACGCTGCAAGCAGCCATTAAAGCCCGGGCCCTTTCCACCTCCACCAGGCACATACGACAAGCTCCTGCCGGGGCAAGACGGGAATCATGACAAAAAGTGGGGATAAATATTCCCAACTTATTGGCCGCATTTAAAATCGTGCTCCCCTCTTCTACCTCTACGCTTTGACCGTTTATAGTTAAAGAAATCAACGATTTCCCTCCTTTGCTCCGTTATCTCACCTTTACGGCGTCAAACTTACAACGTTCCGCACAATTGCCACAGTTAATGCATTTTTCTTCGTCGATGACATGCGGCTCTTTCTTTTCACCGCTAATGGCACCAGCAGGACATACTCTCGTGCAAGCACGGCAACCGGTACACAACTCCGGATCGATATAATAAGTGAGCAGTTCCTTACACTGGCCTGCCGGACAGCGGCGATCCAAAATATGGGCCTCATATTCATCCCGGAAATAGCGCAGGGTAGTTAACACCGGGTTGGGCGCCGTCTGCCCCAGACCGCAAAGCGAACCGTCCTTGACGGCCAGGGCCAGCCTTTCAAGACGGGAGATATCTTCCTCCACCCCTTGGCCCTTGGTAATGCGCTCTAAAATTTCTAACATGCGCTTCGTCCCCTCGCGGCAGGGTGTACATTTACCGCAGGATTCTCTCTGCGTAAAACTCAGGAAATAGCGGGCCAAATCCACCATGCAGGTATCTTCATCCATTACGACCATACCGCCAGAACCCATCATGGCCCCGGCAGAGGTCAGGGAATCATAATCGACGGGCAGATCCAGGTGGGATTCGGGCAAACAGCCCCCTGAAGGCCCGCCAATCTGCACCGCCTTAAACTTTTTACCGCCCCGTATGCCGCCGCCAATGTCAAAGATAATTTCGCGCAGGGTGATGCCCATGGGGACTTCACAAAGGCCAGTATTGTTGACCTTCCCGGTCAGCGCAAAGATCTTTGTGCCCCTGCTGCCTTCCGTGCCAATAGTGTTGAACCATTCCGCTCCCTTGCGCATGATCAAAGAGACATTAGCCAGGGTCTCCACGTTATTGATACATGTAGGTTTCCCCCACAAACCCTTGACCGCTGGAAAAGGAGGCCGCGGGCGAGGCATACCTCTTTCGCCTTCAATGGAAGCCAGCAAAGCGGTCTCCTCCCCGCAAACAAAAGCGCCGGCCCCCTCCTTGATATTTATTTTAAAACCAAAACCGGAGCCTAAAATATTATCCCCGATGAGGCCATACTCTTCCGCCTGGGCAATGGCCGTCCGCAAACGACGAATAGCCAGCGGGTATTCCGCCCGCACATAAATATAAGCTTCGTCGCTGCCAATCGCCCGGCCGGCAATGATAATTCCCTCTAGCACGCCATGGGGATCGCCCTCCAAAACACTTCGATCCATAAAAGCCCCGGGGTCACCCTCATCGGCGTTACAGACCACATATTTTTTATCACTTTCATTGCCATAAGCAAACCCCCATTTCATGCCGGTAGGAAAGCCAGCACCGCCCCGGCCCCTCAGACCGGAGCTTTTAATCGTATCGATGATCTCCATCGACTCCAGGCGGAGAGCCTTTTCAAGGCCCTGGTACCCGCCGCGAATAATATATTCATCAATATTTTCAGGATCGATCACACCGCAGTTGCGCAGTGCCAATCTTTTTTGCTTGCTATAAAAGGGAATTTCCTGGTGGGAGGTAACTGCCTTTTCCGTTACCGGATCCTTGTAAAGCAGTCTTTCCACGATATTCCCTTTCACCAAATACTCTTCAACCAGCTCCGGGATATCTTCTGCTTGAACCTCGCAGTAAAAAATATCCTCCGGATAAACAATAAAAATGGGACCCTTTTCACAAAAACCGTGACATCCTGAGAGAATAATGCGCACTTTATCTTCCAAATGATGTTTTTCCAACTCTTTCTGCAGTGCTTCGTGAACCTGTAAACTGCCGGAGGAGATACAACCCGTTCCGGCACAGATCAGAATTTGTCTTTCGTACAATTTTACCCCTCCTCCGTGGTCATGATCTCAGCTAGTTACTCCGGTAGCCGGGACTATGGGCAAGGCGTTGGATGATAGCCTCTCTTTTTTCTTTACAGTCGGGATTTTCATGACAAAGAGGGCCTGATAGACAGCACTCAATAAACTGGGTACATGGATTTTCTTTACTGTTAAAACACTCTGGACAACAGGGATCAATAAATTTTTTCATCTACCAGTAATACCCCTTTCTTCTCCTGCCTTTAAAATTTTTCTAAAATTGCCTTAACCTTATCAGGAGCCAGCTTGCCAAAAGTCCGATCGTTGATCATCATGACCGGAGCCAGTCCACAAGCTCCAATGCAGGCAACCTCTTCATAAGTAAATTTCTTATCTTCCGTTGTTTCCCCTACGCCGACCTTTAAAATTTCTTGTGTTTTTTCCGCCACCTTCGATACGCCCCGCACGTGACAGGCAGTACCGCGGCAAACCCGGATGATATTTTTGCCCCGTGGCTGGAGGTGAAATTGGGCATAAAAGGTGGCTACCCCATAGATCCTGCTTGCCGGGATACGTAACTTTTTCGCCGTGTACTCCAGGGCAGGCCGTGGCAGGTAGCCGAATTCCTCTTGGATTTTTTGGAGAATAGGCACGATCATCCCCTTTTTACCGAGGAACTCTTGCAAAAGATTTTCTACCCTGTCGAAATCAAAACTATTCCCTACAAATTTGACTGCTTCCGCTTGCAAAAGCATGACCTCCTTTTTACACTTTTCACAATAGGGGGAACAAATTTAAATTTCTCTTTTGATCAGGCATAATCCTGCCTCTCCTATAATTATTTTCTATTAAACAAAATGCCCTGTCACGAAACCTTTTCTACCTCCCCCGGTCAAAAATTTTTCCAAAGCGATCTCCCCGGGCGATTCTCCCTAAGATTTTATCCTTACAAGGAGAAAAAAACAAGGTAAGATAAAAAATTTTGCACTGTCCGGCTAGCGTTGCCCTGAACAAGTAAAAGATCCCTACCCCTAGACAAAGGCAAAGGATCCTTGTTCTAGACAAAGCGAAAATCCCTGCTCAAAACAAAGCCGAAAGATCCCCGCTCCCTTTCCTAAACATTAGTGCGGGATCCCCTATCTTCATCTAGCATATTGCAGCTTTTATATATTTTGCCTCCCTCTGCCATTTTACCATATGTTTTGCCCTGAAGGCACGCGTGCTCCCACAAACCGGGGGCATAATCAGAAGGATGAAAACCTTTTTGCTGGTAATGGGGCACTGGCACTTTTATCTACTAATCAAAACAGGGACCTGATAGCATAATAGCATAAAAACCTGGCTATGAAGGGAAATAATCCTATGTTATAATAAAAATGGTGGTGGGAAGATGACCGGTAGGAAACAAAGCGGAATATTACCAGGATCTGGTTACTTTGATGAACGCGGGCTGTCGATCATCGTTCATGCACTGTTTTCAGCCTGGATGCTGGCCTTTCTTTTTGAAGGACAAATCCTTTATGCCTTAATCGACTTTTACAGGCTGGCTTCAGGCGTGATGGTTTTTGGTAGTATGGCCGCCACTTTTACCGGATTGATTTTGTGCGGTTTTTTTATAAAAACGAGGCGGGCAGCAAAGCAATTATTTTTATCCTCCTATCTTTTTTTCATTGCTGTCTCCGCTATTTTTTTCTTTTCCCCGTCCGTGCTTTGGATCGCCGGCATCATCATCAGTTCATTCCTCGCCGGGGGATGCGTGGCAGCTTGGAGTTTTTACCTCAAAAGCGGCACGCCCAAAAACGAACGCATCAAAACCATCGCCGACATGCTGATCCTCTCCAATATTTTGATGATCTTGCTCAATATGACCGCCGTTCATCTCGCGCCACGCTTTGGACTAGCCTTCTCCATGCTTATGCTCGGAGGGGCGTTTTTCTTTGCCTTGAAACTTCCTCAAGATGAGGAGGCTGCTGCCTCTGCTGTCTCTAGTGCTCTTGCTGCCACTGATGCTTCTGCTATCTCTGGTGCTACTGCAGTCCCCGGTGCTTCTGCTACACCTGCTGTCCCTGGCGCCCCTGGTGCGATCAGCAGTAAGGATAACCATGCAAATATTGCCGCGCCCCTTATTTTTTTATGCCTTTTCATCATCGTGATCACCATCAACTCGGGCCTGATGTATCATGTCATCAACCCTGCCTTTACACATCTTAAAACGCTGACAAGCTGGTATTGGGCGGTCCCCTACATCGCCGCACTTTTTATCATGAGGAATCTGCCGCGGGGAACAAACCGTGCCTATATATTATATGTAGCCATTGCCATGATCGGCTTTTCGTTTATCGGCTTCATGGGCCTTGATCGCTCGGTTGGCAGTTATCTTGTAGTCAATACGCTGATGCTGGGAGCCTGCGGGGTCTATGATCTGTTCTGGTGGAGCATCCTCGGCGAGATGCTGGATCTCCATCACAACCCTGCGCGGATCCTCGGCAGCGGTCTTTCTGCTAACGTGCTGGGCATCCTCTTGGGTGGGCTGGTTGGAAACGCTGTGATCTCTGCGGATATATACAGCCCCCATCCCACGCTTTTGGCACTGGCTGTAGTTTGTGTGACGCTGGCCCTCCTGCCGCCCCTGCATAGACATCTCTCCCTCCTGCTGAAAGACCATACCTATCTGACTGCATTCTCAGAGATGCCAGTTCAGGAACAAATCAGCCACTTCGACCGTGTAGCAGAGTTCGGGAGCCTTTCAGAACGTGAAAGCGAGGTGGCCTCCCGCCTGCTGCAGGGGAAAACATACCGGGCAATTGCCGGTGAGCTCTATATCAGCGAAAATACGGTCAAATATTATGTCAAAAACATCTATGCCAAATTTAATATACGCAGCCGCGCTGAGCTTATCGACATCATGCTGGGAAAAGAGTAAACGCGCCGCCAGTTGTCGCCAGTATAAAATGGTGACTGTTCAGTTTCCGTTATCCCAGAAGCGACTGTTGACCACCGTAGGTTTCAAAAATTCTTAAAATGGTAACCGTTCAGTATCTGTCATCCTGATTTTCTGTCATCTTGGATTTCTTTCGACCAGAGTTTCTGTCATCTTGTGCCTCTGTCATCCTGGGCTAAAGCCAAGGATCCCTTAAGAGCCGGACAGAGCGCAATGTCCAAATTCTGCACAAACATGCCCCCCTACCCTTTTCGGGTAGGGGGGTTTTGGGAAAAACTACCCGTTTTGGGTGGTTTTTTTTTATAGGTACGCTGCTATACTTTATCGTGATCAACTAAAAAACCTGTCAAAAAAGGGGATTTGCATTTGAAAACGATCAAGCGCCGGACATATGTTTTTGCGGCTTTAGCCATTTTTAGTATTCTGACAGGTGTGATCCTTTTCGTTTTAGGGGAAACAAATGCCGCCTTCCTCGTTTTGCTTTTCCCGGCAGTGACGATTATCGCCGGCATTATTTTAACAGGCTTCTGGTTAAGCGAACTCAACAAACTTAAGATAGCGCGTCTCATCGCCGAAAACCCAATTCTGCACATCTGCACGGCTGTTATCAGCAGCACTTCTGCTGAAACGGCGCAACCGAAAGTGATCGAGGATGCAGAAGTGTTTATCTCCTATTTTGGCATTCTGCTGGGCACGAAGATCATCAAGTTCAACCAGGGTGGCATCCGCCTAAAAGCCGTAGAAATCACAAGTGATATCCTTTCCATCATTTACGGTACAGAAAAACAAACGCAAACCATTCACCTTTTGCACCCGCAAATTGATACGGCAACGCTGGAAGAGATCGTCCAAAAGTTCCGCTTCGAAACCGGGATCATACCGGAGATCCCCAAAACGCCGGGTTCGGAACAATAAAAATCATGGCTGTTCGTGCGTTTTCTGCAGCGACGGGCAGCCACTGTCCTTGCAGCAAATGCCAACTTTTAAAAAAATAATATGAGGGGTGTTGCCTTGATCATGAAAAAAGAAAAAGTTGTCCGCTAAAAGAAAACTATTTACTTTTCGTTGGTATCGCCCTTGAAACTGATTTATATTAATTGAGGAGGTCAAATAAACATGTTTAAACTTTACCGTTTTCGTTTCTTTGCAACAGTAATTCTGCTCGGTGCACTGCTTTTAGTCTTTATCGCCGGTTGTAACCAGGGTAAAACACAGTCTACCGTGGTGATCTATACTTCAGTAGATCAGATCTACTCCGAACCGATCTTGAAGGAGTTCGAATCCGAAACGGGGATCAAAGTCAAGGCCGTTTATGATGTAGAGGCTACCAAGACCACGGGGATGGTCAACCGGCTAATCGCCGAAAAGACAAACCCGCAAGCCGATGTTTTTTGGAATGGTGAAATCATCCAAACACTGTTGCTAAAAGAAGAAGGGGTCCTGGATACTTTTAGCTCCCCAAGTACCAGCGATATCCCGGATACCTTTGTCGATCCTGCAGGTTACTGGGCAGCCATGGCCGGGCGGGCACGCATTATCATTGTCAATACAGATCTGCTTGCACCGGAAGATTACCCCCGTTCAATTTTTGACCTGGTCGACCCCAACTGGCCGGCCGAAAAAATCGGCATAGCCTATCCCATGTTCGGGACTACCGCCACTCATGCCGCCGCCCTCTACGCCTATCTGGGTCCTGAGCAGGCCAGGCACTACTATACTGCACTGCAAGAAAGTGGGGTAAGTGTGGTCGACGGTAATTCGGTGGTCCGGGATCAGGTAGCCGATGGCCAACTCCTTTTTGGCCTAACCGATACTGATGATGCCTGTGCGGCCGTGAGCGGAGGCAAAGCGGTGGCGATTATTTTGCCCGACCAGGAGGCAGGGGGTTTGGGAGCCCTGGTTATTCCGAATACAGTTGCCCGGATTAAAGGAGGTCCCAATCCAGAGGAAGCCCAACGCCTAATCGATTATCTTTTGAGCACAGAGGTAGAACAGCATCTGGTCGAGATCGGCTGGAGCCACCTTCCCGTGCGGGATATTCCAGTTGAGCAGGACTGTTTTGCAGTTGAGGGAGCCCGCCTGATGCAGGTTGACTTTGCACAAGTTTATCAGGAGCTGGAACAGGTCAAGGCAGAGCTGAGTGATCTGTTTATCCGTTAATCCGGTTACCTCTTTGGGGGATTACTGCTATGAGAAAAGGAAAGAATATGGCAAACAAGCGAACACTATCTTTGCGGTGGCGCGCTGAGCCGGCACGCTACACAGCCGCCTCTTTTATCCACCATCTGCTTCTGGCTGTATTCTTGCTCCTGGTCTTTTCCCCTTTGTTCGTTTTGTTTGTCGACCTGGGGGCCTATGGCCTGGCGGGTGGTATTTCCCGGGCGGCGCTGGCTTCTTCGGCTGCCCGCAGAGGGATCTTACTCCTGAACAGCATCCGGCTTTCCGCGGCGGTGGCCATCGCGGCCATGATTATCGGAACTTTGGTGGCCACCGTCATGTGGACCTGGTATAAAAAATCCCACCTGCACTTGCGCTGGTTAACGGTGATCTTTGCGGCCATGCCCCCCTATATTCACGCTTTAGCCTGGAACAGCACTGTCACCTCCCTCAATGCGGCGGCAGCCTCTCGCTTCGGGGCTGCCTTGCCCTCTTTCAGCGGATGGAGCGCCGCCTGGTGGGTCCAGGTAATGGCCCTGTTACCCCTGGCAGTGGGGTTGGCCCTGGTTGGCCTGGAAACCGTGGATCCATACCTGATCGAAGCAGGAAGAATGGGACGTTCTGACGGCACCGTTTTGGCCCGGATTGCCCTGCCCCTGGCAGCCCCGGCTATCCTGGCCGGGGGAGGCGTAATCTTTATCCTCAGTATTATGGACTACAGCGTCACTGCCCTTTTCGGCAAGAACGTCTACCCTCTGGAAATATTCGCCGAACACAGCGCTACCGGTGTCTCCGCTTCTGCTTTCTTGCTGGCTTTACCGCTGTTTTTACTGGCAGCAGCAGTGATCTACTCCTTTCAGTCGGCCCTGCGGGAGGCGGCCCTGCGTTCTCCCCGGGGAGTACGCCCATGGCGAAACAGGCCCCGGTGGCCCCTTTGGCTGCGCACCTTACAATGTGGCGCCGCTGTACTCGTGCTTCTGCAGATCCTGGTCCCGCTGATTTCTCTCAGTCTCTCCGCCGGGGGAGGGGAAGGCCTGCGTAAAAGCCTTTCCCTTGCCCGCTCTGAAATCATCTTTAGCCTGGGGCTGGCTTTTGCGGCGGCGCTGCTAGTGCTGCCGCCTGCCTATGCCGCGGCTGTAAAACTGGTTCGCCCGGGAAAAGCCCAGAAAAGGTGGTGGTTCCTGGCAACCCTGCCTTTGGCCGTGCCGGCACCCCTGGTGGGGATCGGCCTGATCGTCATCTGGAACCGTCCTCTCTGGGGCGGTGTTTATGGAAGCGTCGCCATGCCTCTTCTGGCCGCGCTGGCCCGTTTCACTCCCCTGGCCGCCCTGCTTCTAACCGCCCAACTGCGGCGCACCGACCCCCTTCTGGTGGATGCGGCACGCGTTTTGCAGCGCCGTCCGGTAGATACCTGGCTAAAGGTACGGCTGCCGCTGCTCGCGCCGGGCCTGCTGGCCGCCGCCGCACTCTGTTTTGCTCTTACCCTGGCCGAACTGGGCGCCACCCTGATCGTCGCCCCGCCGGGGATGGCTACCCTGACGATGCGACTTTATAATCTCCTCCATTACGGTGCGACAGAAATGGTAGCCGGTTTGTGCCTGGTCATGACCGCAGCGACAGTCGCGGCGGGCATTTTGGTATTAGTGATGTTTTCCCTGTGGATCCGTTTAAACAGCGGAAAAAGGAGCCGATAATGTCAGAAAAACTTCTTTCGATCCGTGGCTTGAGCAAATTTTTTGGAGAAACACGGGCTGTCGATGCGGCCTCTTTCGAACTGGCATCCGGTGCCACTCTTGTAATCCGCGGTTCTTCCGGAAGTGGTAAAACCACCCTGTTGCGTCTCCTCGCCGGCCTGGAGCTGCCCGATGCGGGGGAAATGTATATTCACGGGGCTCTGGCCAGTCGTCCAGGATGGGTTCTTTCCCCCTACCGGCGCGGGATAGGTTTTGTTTTTCAAACCCCCGCACTGTGGCCTCATCTGACCGTGGCCGGAAATATTCTGTTTGGCCTGACAGACCTGCCCCGGACCGAGAGGCAGCTCAGGTTGAAGAAGGTACTGGAAAGTGTCGGCCTGCCCGGCTTTGAACAGCGTTACCCGGATCAACTTTCCGGCGGCCAGGCCCGGCGCGTAGCTTTAGCCCGGACCCTGGCCCCCCGGCCCCCGTGCCTGCTGATGGACGAACCGCTGGTCAATCTGGATGAGGCCCTGAAAACAGAGATGCTGGAACTGATTATAGCTTTGGTTGCCAGAAACGGAACGGCCCTGGTTTACGTAACCCACGACGCCGCCGAAGCGGAACAGATCGGCGGGCGGGTCCTGACTATGGAGCAAGGCCGGTTGGGCCCGGTAGGGCAGCGTAGCCTGCCCTACCGGAAGACAGAAGCAGCCCGGATACAGCTCGGGCAGAGCATGAAACCATGAAACAAATGGAAAGGGGATCTCAAAGATGCGCCGGTGGTGGTTGCCGCTTAGTTTGGTTGTAGCAGGCTTCGTCCTCCTCTCTGCGCTGGGCGGGGTGATTGCCCACCGGGTAGAGCAGGCAGAGCAGGCAGAGATCTTACCCGGGTGGGAGATCATCCGGCCGCCCCATGAGATATCCGCCCTGGCAGAACAGGGTGAGATCATCTGGGCCGGAGGCAAGGACGGCGTCTTTGCCCTGGACCGGGGGACCGGCATTTTGTTGCACGAGCTGCAGGATGAAAAGCCTTTTCGCTACGTGCGTGCCCTGCTGGTAGATCGGGCCGGAAACCTGTGGATCGGCCACCATGAAGGTCTGACCTGTTATGATGGTGTTTCGTTTTGCCACAACGATATGACCATTGGGCTACCCCACAACAAGGTTACCGCTTTGCTGGAGGATCGGCAGGGAACAATCTGGGCGGGCACCTTCGGCGGCGTAGCCCACCAGCTCGATGACCGGTGGTCAGCTTTGACCGCGGCCGATGGGCTGCTGGTTGATATGGTCAATGTGATCGCCGAAGACAGCCGGGGGGGACTCTGGTTCGGATCGTATGTCGCCCCGCGGGGCGGCCTCTCCTATTTAAAGAACGGACAGTGGCAATATTTTTCCACTGCGGAAGGCCTGCCCCATAATAACATTAATACCTTGATCGAAGATCAGCATGGGGCAACCTGGGTTGGCACCGGTTTTTATGATCGCGGCGGAGCGGTAAAATTGTTGTATGATCTGCCGCAAGAGCGATGGATTCTGGATGGGGTATTTGGTCCAAAAGAGGGGCTGCCCGGGGCCAAAGTGCGTTCGATCTACCAGGACCGGGAGGGAGATTACTGGTTTGGTACCGAGTATGATGGGCTCCTCCGGCAATCCGGCAGTCTCCAGGAGCTATATACAATTCACCAAGGCCTCTCCGACAATGAAGTGAAAGCGATGCTGCAGGATGCCAACGGTAATCTCTGGTTGGGCACCCATGACGGAATCACTCGCGTCGATGCCTCTGCTTTGTAGTCTACGGAAAACGCTGAAATGGAATCCGATACAAGAAAGAAGGGAAAAAGAACATGAACTTTCAGGAAGCTGAAACTGCTTACTCCATTTTACGCGGCGATCTGGAAAGAGGTGCGATCACCGCGGAAGCTTTTGTGGAAGCAGTAGGCCGGCTGCAACTGGAAGATCCGGCCGGGGTATGGTGGCAGATCCGGTCCGTCGATGGAGCCTGGTTAGCCTGGAACGGAACAGAATGGGTGGAAAAAAAACGTCCGGTTATGGAAACCGGCCCCGCCTCCGCCGGCGTATCGGTGGATCAAAAAATCGCCGGGCTGGAGACAGAGGAGGCCCTTCCTCCCGGTTTCCCCCGCACCCTACCGGAACTGGCCAGGCTCCTTTTGGAGCGTTTTCTGAAACAGCTGCCCCGGAAACTGGTGATCATGGCCGTTCTGTTTGGCGCAGTCTGGATTCTGCACACCTACCTTCTAGTAGTAAAAAATAACGGTTTCTACAAAATAACCAAACCCTATCTGGGCATGATCCTGGCCCTCAAGGGCGGAATACTGGGCGGGACCCTGTTTTGGACCCTCTGTTCCGGATTGATTTTCAGCCTGATCGCACGGGTCCAGCAAAAAGGCCTGCCCGGCCTGCAAACAGATCTGGCGGGAACTGCGCCTTTTCTAAGCGCTGCCTACCGGCGTTCCGGGGCGGCAGCGCTGCCACTACTTCTGGGCGGGGCAGCAGTAGGCTTGCGATTGGGTTTCCTGCTCGCCTCCCGTACCAGCCATTTTATAGCAAACCGGGCCACAACCCTGTTGCTGGCCTTGGCCCTTTTACTGGTTCTAAGCCAGGGCACACATAGTTTTCTTTTTCTGGTGGCCCGGCTGGCCTGGTCCGACTGCCGGCGCCTTTTTAACATGCCGGTTGCCAAACCCTTCCCCACCTCCCCGGCTGTCGTTTCCGGCGCTGGTCTGACCGCAGGCCTTGCTTTGATGGTCATTTTGCCTTTCCTTCCCCATACCGGGTCGATCGCCTTTTGGGTCCTGGCAGTACTGGCGGTGATCATGGCCGTCAAAGGTAAAGGGGAAAGCGGGTTAACGGCAGCCATCATGGTCCTTGTTTTCGGGGGGACAATGATCCTGTTCGCCCGCACCGGATTGGCTCACGACGGCGGCTGGGAAGAGTATGGATGTTCCCTGGGCAGGTGGATTGCCGGAGAAGGTTCCATGCAGGCGGTCATTCACGGCCTGCTGCCAGCCCTGGGGGCGGTGATCGGCGCCATTTTCCCCGGTTTGATTGAAAGCCTGGGGATAGTACCGGTAGCAGAAGGCTTTGCAGAGATACCCTGGGAACCGGAAATAAAAACAGAACCGGAACCATCCGAATTTTCCGGGTGGGACTGGCCCGGCTTTGGGCAGAGCCTGGGCGCTCCCGGCGACAACCCCTTTACCAATTTTCAGAGCGGCGCCGGGCCGGGGGACTGTGTTCGCCAGGGGCTGCCCCGCTACTTCATCAACACGGCCACCTTGAACCTGGTCGTGCAGGATACGGTATTTAGCAGCAGCGGCCTGGGCCCGGAAATTAACCTGACCCTGACTTACAACAGCGCTTCTTCTGCCGGTGGCATCTTCGGCCCCGGTTGGAGTTTCACCTATGATTGGCTGGTGGAACAAAAGGGAAACCGGGTCAATATCCACAAGGGCTCGGGGCAGGTTCTGAGCTTTACCGCTGCCGGCGAGGGCAGCAGCGAGCAACCCGCGGAGGCACGTGCGCCGCTGGGGATCCTTCACCGGCTGCTGGACTACGGTGCTTACTGGCTCTATATTGAAAAGGGAAGCCCCGTCTATTACCACTTTGACCAGTTACCCGGCCTGAGCTTAGGGCGGCTGACCGCGATCAGCGATTACTACGGGAATGAAGTCAACCTGGCCTATAGCAAAGAGGGCAACCTGGAAACAGTGACCGATGCTGCCGGGCGGGCGATCCGCTTTACTTTTGACGGAGATCGCCGCTGCATCGCCTTCACCCTGCCCGACGAACGGCGGGCTTCCTTCGGCTACGATCAAGCGGGCCTGCTGATCCACACGGAGGACCTGATGGGCATCCCCGTGGATTATGAATATGATAGCGACCGTACATTGACTAAAATGGTCACCGGCAAGAGCCGGCGTACCGTCTCCTTCTCCTACCGGCCAGCGGGAAAAGCGAAGCTACTGGCCTCCTTCAGCGATCCCAACGGTAATCTCACACACTACAACCTCCTTCCCGGCTCGCCCCGGAGGGTGGAAGTCACCGATCCGGAGGGCAACAAAGCCATCTTCGAGAGCCGGGCCGGTCTGACCACAATGGCGGTCAACGGCCTGGGGCAGAATGTTTCATTCGAGTATGAAAGGGGCCTGCCGGTGAGCTACCGGGACCGCAACGGCGGCCTGACCCGCTGGGAATATGACCCTGCCGGCCGGACCAGCAAAGAGATCAATCCGGCCGGGCAGGCGGTCTCCTTCAACTACGATCAGAGGGGCAATCTTACAGCAATCACCGATCCCTTGGGGGGAAGCTGGCACTACCGCTACAACGAGCAAAATAGCCTGCTGGAGATCCGCTCTCCCGCCGGGCGCAAGATTGCCCTCGACTACAATGACCGCGGCCTGCCGGTAAGCATCACAGCCTTTGATGGGCAAAAAACAACCCACGATTATGATCAATATGGCAACATTATTGCCGCTCACCACTCGGGGGGCGGCAGCAGCTTTTCTGTTTACGACGAGTTTGGTTACCGGATCATCTCCACTACCGATGAGCTGGGCCATACAGCTCAGCTTGAACAGGATGGCAACGGGCGGCTGATCAAATTCCGCCACCCCGACGGGGCGGAGAAAATCCGGATCCATGATTGCTGCTACGCCCTGCTGGCCACCGATGAGCGGGGGGTAAGCCGGGGTTACGAACGCGATGCCAACGGCAATATCATCAAAGAGATCGATGCCGCCACGGCCACCGCTGAGCACGGCTACAACGGCAACAATAATCTTATCTCCTACAGAGACTTTACCGGTGAGACCACCTACTACCATTACGACGGGGCCCGCCGTCTGGTGAGCATCACCAACGCCTTAGGCCAGCACCAGCAGTTTGGCTACGATGCCGCCGGAAACATGACCGGTCTTTGGGTGGCCGGAGAGGAGAAAATGCGTTTTCAATACGATCCCTGTCACCGTCTGATCGCCACCAGCGATCCCCTGGGCGCTACCGTGACCGTTGAACGGGATGCCCTCGGCCGGGAGGTAG
>CAZRVU010000006.1:0-80665 GCA_964603615.1 uncultured Desulfovibrionaceae bacterium | reverse complement strand
GCCATCAGGGTAACGATAACGAACACCACCCACGGAATTCCTGTATCTTCCCTTGTTAGATTTTGTTATTGATATTTTCTATGTTATAATTTAGATGGGTCTTTTTAATGTTACAATCGAATTCCGGGGGATAATTGAAGGTGGCCACAAAAGAAAAACAAATCTATGATGTCATCGTGGTCGGCGCTGGTCATGCGGGCTGCGAAGCGGCGCTGGCAGCTTCTAAGATGGGCTGCGATACACTGCTGGTGACTCCTTCCCTGGATCAGCCGGCTTTGATGGCTTGCAATCCCTCGCTGGGTGGGCCGGGCAAAGGCCATTTGATCAAAGAGATCGATGCACTTGGCGGCGTTATTGGTATCAATGCTGACCGGCACGCTTTGCAGATGCGCATGCTAAACACCAGTAAAGGGCCGGCGGTGCAAGCCTTGCGCGCCCAGGTAGACAGGAATGCCTATCAAAGGGGAATGAAATCCTTGCTGCAGGAAGAACAGCGTCTGACCATGCGAGAGGGCACGGTTGCCGAAATAATCTGTGCAGGGGAAAAGGTTGGGGGTGTGCTTACCAGACAGGGCAGCATCTATCTCTGCCGTGCCCTTGTCCTGGCGGTGGGCGTTTACTTGCAAGCAAAGATTTTCGTAGGCTTGAAGCATTATTCCGGCGGGCCAGGCAACCAGATTTCTTCAAATGAATTGGCCAAAAATCTCCTGGCGCTAGGTTTTAAGGCCGATCGCTTTAAAACAGGCACGCCTCCCCGCATTTACAGGCGCAGTATCAATTTTACCGGGCTTATACCCGTCAAAGGAAAAAAGGGGACAGGGGCCTTTTCCCATTTCACGCCATCTAAGGAGTTTAAACAGATACCCTGTTATTTAACGCATACAAACGAAAAAACCCATGGGTTGATCCTGGATAATATCAATTATGCAGCCCATTATTCCGGCCTGATGGAGAGCAAGGGGCCGCGCTACTGTCCTGCCATCGAGGATAAGGTAGTCCGTTTCAAGGGCCGGAATAGGCATCCCGTCTTCATCGAGCCGGAAAGTGAAGAGTCAGAGGAGATGTACCTGCAGGGCATCTATACAAGCCTGCCCGAGGAGCTGCAATATACCTTACTGCACACTATTCCCGGATTGGAAAATGCCGTTATTACCCGTCCGGCGTACGCCATAGAATACGATTATTTCCCTCCAACGCAGTTAAAAATAACCCTGGAAACTAAAACAATTGGGGGGCTTTTTTTTGCCGGCCAGATCAATGGGACCACTGGCTATGAAGAGGCTGCTGCGCAGGGAATAATTGCCGGGATTAATGCTGCCCTGTTCTGCCGGGGCGAACCGCCTTTTGTTCTTTCCAGGGCGGATGGTTACATCGGAGTCCTGATCGACGATCTTACAACCAAAGGGGTCATGGAACCCTATCGCATGTTTACCTCCCGTTGCGAATACCGTTTGTTGCTACGGCATGATAATGCCGATTTGCGCTTGCTGGAAAAAGGTTTTAAGTTGGGGCTGGTCCCGGAGGAAAGGCATGCTCTTTTCCATGAAAAAAAACGCTTGATAGAAGAAGAAAAGAATAAGCTGTGGAATATTCGTTTAAATCCTACGCCTTCCTTGAATGCCTCTCTTTCCAAACTGGGCGCTTCTCCGCTGGGCAAGCCGCAGGCTTTAGCTGAGATCTTGAAAAGACCGGAGATAAACATCAAAAACATGGCTGCGCTGCTCGGTGAAGATCAGCAACTGTTGCTGACTGCAGATGAGGAAATTTTGCGGGAAATAGAGACGCAGATCAAGTATGCAGGTTACATCGCCAAACAGGAAAATAGTGTAAAACAGTTAGCCAGGTTAGAGTCGAAGCTCATCCCGGAGGGTTTTGCTTATGAAAAACTGGCTAATCTTTCGCTGGAAGCCCGGGAAAAATTGAAAGCGATCAGGCCGCGCACGCTGGGGCAAGCTTCCCGTATTGATGGTGTGACACCTGCGGATATTTCTTTCCTCAGCCTGCATTTAGAAAATAGGCGTCGCCCGGCGGTTGAATCTAACGGGGAAAAACCGCCAACCTCCCGTTAAATATTCCGGGGGAAAAAGCTGTGCAGGGAGCAGGAAAGATGCTACTTGTAAGACCCGGGCAGGGCATTATTTAAGGTAATCGGGGAGATTGATACTTTGGGCGATACAGGTAAAACCAATATGGGGACTAAAAAAGAAACTACCCCTGTAAATGAAGATTTAAAAACCGGGGTAAAATTTGTTTCCGATAATAAAAGCTTGGGAATCGAAAATAATATTGCAAAGGGAATTAAGGGTACGGGGATCGATCTGATCCGCATCCAGCGCGTAACACGGGCCTACCGCCGCCGGCCGGAACGGTTTCTCCAGAGAATATTTACGGAAAAAGAAATTGCCTTTTTAAACGCTAAGAAAGCCCCTTTCCCTTCTATGGCGGCTCTTTTTGCTGCCAAAGAGGCTATCTCCAAGGCTCTTGGTTGCGGTATTGGACGAGCAGGCTGGCGTGAAATGGAGATATTGCCCGGGGAGGAAGGAAAGCCAGTTGTAATACTTAAAGGGGGAGCGCTTGCCTGGGCTGAGAAGCAGGGCATTCGGGGTGTGGTTGTTTCCCTTTCTCACGATGCACCTTATGCTCTGGCTCAAGCCATAGCCTACGGAATATAACTTTCAGAAAATATTTATTATCTTAACTGCGTGCAAACAAAGGCGTTTGTAACCAAATAATTGCACGACCAAACCTGCTGTTTTATATGCTTACCGGGTGAGGGGCAAGTCAAAGGAGAGGTTAGGTGTAGGAATTTGCTGTGCATATATTATAAAATAAAATTTTTAAATTTGTAGGAGGGATATTTTTGCCAGAGCAACCTCAGCTTTTTTCAGGAACAAAAGATTATATTGCCGCAGAGGAACTACAGAATAGTGTGAACATCTCCGCGGCCCTGGGCCGTCCTTTATTGATCAAAGGAGAGCCCGGAACGGGTAAAACTATGCTGGCGCGCAGTATCGCCCAGGGCTTGCAAAAGGAATTAATTATCTGGAATATTAAATCCACGACCAAAGCCCAGGATGGCCTTTATATCTATGATACCGTACAGCGCCTTTACGACAGCCAATTCGGCGATCATGATGTCTCTGAGATCCAGCACTACATAAAGCTGGGTAAACTGGGTGAAGCTTTTACCTCATCTGAACAAGTTGTAGTTTTGATCGATGAAATTGACAAGGCAGACCTGGAATTTCCCAATGATTTATTATGGGAGCTGGATGTCATGAGCTTTGATATCCCGGAAACCGGCAAAACGATTACTGCCCGGCACCGGCCGATCGTTGTAATTACGAGCAACGCAGAAAAAGAACTACCCGATGCCTTTTTAAGGCGCTGCATATTCCACTATATCGCTTTCCCGGATGAAGCAATGATGAGAGAGATAGTGCACGTCCATTATCCTGATTTGAAGGAAAGGTTACTGGCAGAGGCCATCAAGGCTTTCTACTGGGTGCGAAGTATTCACGGTTTACAAAAAAAACCCAGCACCAGTGAACTGCTGGATTGGGTGCAGGCCTTGACTGTGGGCGGGGTTGATCCGGATAAAATTACAAAGGAATTGCCTTTTTTAGGTGTCCTACTCAAAAAAGATCGCGATTTCAAAGTTACCTCCCAGCAGTTGTCAGGCCGGGTACCCAATAGAAAAAATCCTCTGCCGAGTTTATGGCGGTAAAAAGTCAGGAGGAAGTAGATGTTTATTGATTTCTTTTACCTGCTGAGAAGCTATGGGGTACCGGTTTCGCTCACCGAATGGATGGCACTGGTGGAAGCGCTAAGCCTGGGACTGGCGCATTCCAGCCTCTATGGTTTTTATTGCCTGGCACGGGCTGTGCTAGTAAAAAGTGAAGCCCATTATGATCGCTATGATCAAGCTTTCCAGGATTACTTTCAGGGCATAGAAACGCCGCTGGAGCTGACGGAAAAGGTTCTGCAATGGCTGGAGAATGCTTTGCCGCCGCTGCGCATCTCTCCGGAGGAACGCCAACTCTTTCAAAATTGGGATCTCGATGAGCTGCGCCGCCAGCTAGAAGAGCGTTTGAAAGAACAGAAAGGCGAACACCACGGCGGAGGGCACTGGATTGGCACCGGCGGAAGATCTCCCTTCGGCCATTCGGGCTATCACCCGGCGGGGGTGCGCCTGGGAGGCTCCTCGGTCAATAAATCTGCCGTGAAGGTGGCTGCCGAACGCAAGTTCCGCTCTTTCCGGACCGATGAAGTGATCGGGGTGCGACAGTTTGAGGTAGCCTTGCGTAAATTGAGGCAGTTAAGCAGTAGGGTGGAAGGCCCGGAGGACGAACTCGATGTGGAAGAAACGATCAAGGCCACAGCAGAAAAAGGGGGGCTTTTGCACCTGGCCTGGGCCCGATCGCGTAAAAATACGGTAAAGGTTATTCTTTTAATGGATTCCGGCGGATCAATGAACCCTTATATCCGCCTTTGCAGCCAGCTTTTCACCGCTTTGAACAGGGCTAGCCATTTTAAAGATCTACGCTTTTTCTATTTTCATAACTGTATCTACGATTATATTTACTTGGATCCTTTTTACCGGCAAAGCAATGCCATTAAAACAGAATTATTTTTAAATCTGCTTGAATCAGATTACAAGCTGATCCTTGTCGGTGATGCTAGCATGGCGCCCAGCGAACTATTGATGATCAATGGCATTATCGATTGGAATATGACTAATAGCGAACCGGGGATACTGTGGTTGCAGCGCATTGCAGCGCATTTTCACCACGCCGTCTGGCTCAATCCCATTTTAAGTGAATATTGGGATTGGACAGAGGGTGCTTATACCATTGCCCGGATAAAAGAAATTTTCCCCATGTATGAACTGACCGTGGAAGGTTTGGAACAGGCTATTAAAAAATTGAAAGTAAAGAAATAAGCGGGCCTGTACGAAACCCGGGTAACAATTCAAGGACCGGTACCAAACTGTAGAATTTCTTGCGGTCAGGGTATGATTATTACCTGGCTGGTCCTGGATGAAAACCTGCTTGAAGTGAATACCTGCTGAGGGAAGGCCTTTGATGATGACGGATCGCTTCA
Organism: uncultured Desulfovibrionaceae bacterium; assembly: GCA_964603615.1. GTDB lineage: Bacteria > Bacillota > Dethiobacteria > DTU022 > UBA8154 > JAAZMI01. The sequence goes on along the minus strand of CAZRVU010000006.1, from coordinate 75,562 downwards.
GACAACAGTTAGAATTCATCGTGGAAATTGATAAGCTCAAACAAGTATACAGGCAGACGTATTTGACGGATGGCCTTAGAAAGGAAAATGATGCCGAACATTCCTGGCATCTGGCTCTGATGAGTATTTTGCTTGCAGAGCATGCCTTACATCAGGATTTGGACGTAACGCGCGTTTTAAAAATGGTTCTAATACACGACATTGTCGAAATCGATGCCGGCGATACCTACTGTTATGATCAGGAATTGCGGGTTGCCAGTGCCGCCCGGGAACAAAAAGCGGCACAAAGGCTTTTTGGACTCTTACCCAAGGATCAGGCACTGGAATTTAAAGAACTATGGGAGGAATTTGAACAACGCCAAACACCTGAAGCAGGTTTTGCCGCTGCTCTCGATAGGTTTCAACCATTGCTGCATAATTATGTAACAAAAGGTAAATCATGGCTGGAACATGGGATCACCAGCGAACAGATTATGTTTCGCAATAAAACTATCGCTGATGGTTCAGCCGTGCTCTGGAATTATGCCCGGGAATTGATCCAAAAAGCTTTGGAAAAGGGATACCTGGACGAATAGTAGGGTATTTGGGTAAAACGGGGGGAGGGTATTATATGTTCGGCGCGATAGCCGGGGATATTATCGGCTCGGTTTACGAATGGCAAAACGTAAAAAGCACAGATTTTGAAATGTTTGCTTCCGGGTCCACATTTACCGATGATACGGTTTTAACTGTAGCTGTGGCAGAATGTATTTTAAAAGGCGAGGATTATGCCACGACTTTCAAAACTTATGGACGGCGTTTTCCTCGTGCCGGCTACGGGAAGTCATTTTATAAATGGCTTTTCTCCGATAGCTTCTCACCTTACTGCAGTTTCGGAAATGGCGCGGCTATGCGCGTCAGCCCGGTTGGTTTTGCCAGTGACACCCTGGAAACAGTACTGAAGGAGGCCAAACGCAGTGCGGAGGTGACTCATAACCATCCCGAAGGAATTAAAGGAGCCCAGGTTACGGCGGCTGCAGTTTTTATGGCCCGGCAGGGGACAAGCAAGAAAGAAATCAAGCAATATCTTGCAGAATTCTCCGGCTATGATCTGGAACAAACATTGGATGAGATCCGCCCACACTACAGCTTTGATGTGACCTGCCAGGGTTCCGTGCCGCAGGCCGTCCGGGCTTTTTTGGAATCCACGGATTACGAAGATGCCATCCGCAAAGCGATTTCTTTGGGGGGAGATAGCGACACGATTGCTTGTATCACCGGGGGCATTGCCCAGGCTTACTATAAAAAAATCCCCCTTTTTATATTAAAAAAAATCAAGGAATTGTTGACGCCGGATTTATTGGCAGTCGTGGAACAGTTTAACCATACTTTTGAAATTAGGTTTTGATTCGGTAAAAAAGGAAGTGTATTTTTCTAATATTATCCCCAATGCCTATTTTGTTGCATCAAGACAGGGACTAAGGAAAAGTATAGCCGGTGGAAAGCAACAGCAAGCCTTCCTGACATTCATCGGCTGCCACGACGACAGCGCCCTCCGGATCCGCAATTAAGCTGTTGCCAAGGCTAATCATCCCCAGGTGAGTGCCGACTGTGTTTGACAGCAAAACATAGACCTTGTTTTCCACAGCCCTGGTAATGGGAATTGCCTTGTTTTTATCCAACTTCCAGCGCGCTTCTTTGGAATTATAATAATGAGCGGCGAGGATAAAAATGTATTCAGCACCTTCATCCCTTAGTTTTTTGGTTAAAAGGGGATAATTTTGGTCACGGCAGATGATAATCCCAATCTTAGTGCCCTGATAAGGAAAAACAAGGGTTCCTAGGCCGGGCTGAAAATATTTTTCTTCAATTTTTGTTAGATAATTTTTATCGTATGTAAATTGTATCCCCTTGGATCCGGGTAGGATAGCTCCCGCCCTGTTAAAAAGGTTGTCACCTTTCCGGTAACCATACCCGATGACGGCGCCTAGCTGTAACTCATTGCATTTTTCTTCAATTTGCTGTTGCACCTTTCCCACAATTAAATTTAGCTCCAGACTGGAAAGTAGCTCTGAAGAGTACCCCGTTAAAGACATCTCGGGAAAGCAAATCAGCTTGACCTCTTGCGCGGCCGCTTTTTCCATAAAACGTAGGATTTGGGCGGCATTATTATCCAGATTATTGCTTAGTGCCATCTGGCACACGGCCAATTTCATGAAAAATAAGCGACTTTGATCCCCGGCCCCTGGGTTGGGGCTAGGAAAAGAAATCGCCCTGCCTCCTTTCATAAAATTATTTATGATGTTTTCCAAACAATCCTGCTAGGACAGCTAATGTTTCAACGACGGGCTATCCTTATGCTTTAGTTGGTCGTTACACTCCATCCCTGCTCAAATATACCCGCTTACATTTCGACGACGAGCTATCCTTGTGCTCTAGCTGGTCGTTACACTCCATCCCTGCTCAAATATGCCCGCTTACATTTCGATGACGAGCTATCCTTATGTTCTAGCTGTTACACATTGACCATTACTGCAGTATAGCATCAGAAAACTAACCTGTCCAGCGCATGGATGGTGATAAATGTCATTTCCTGCGATTGCCCCGGAAATAAAACATTTACCTGCTTAAAGAAATACAGTTTGTGCCTGGCCCCTGAATAGTTATAAAACAAAAATTACATATTTTAATACAATAATTATAGCGACCGGCAACTTGACAAAAACAGGACGTTAAGCTAAAATAATGTCACGAAGGGGAGTAGCTCAACTGGCAGAGCAGCGGTCTCCAAAACCGCAGGCTGCGGGTTCAAGTCCTGTCTCCCCTGCCACACAAAAGGCCGTGAGAATCATATCTCACGGCCTTTACGCTTTTTAGGAAACCGATAACATCCTGTTTTAGTGACCCCTTGGTGGCCACTTTTTATTTTTCAAATATGAATGGGCCGGCACCTTTATTTTGTATTTTGATTTACGGTATTTTTAAGGATAATTAGAACACGACATATAAATAAATATCAAAGAAAGCAAATTTCATACGTCAGAAAAGAAGGAATATACATAATATTGTGGAATTGTTAATAATAATGAACTATGTAACAGCTCTTCTTTAGCAGTATCTACAAATAATAACTAGAAAGGAAGGTTAAGGGAGATAGACGAGATACAGAAAAAGCTTCAATAAAAATATTAGTAAGCCATTATTTTGCAAATATGTTATTAAAGGGAGGCGCTAAAAATTTTAGAAATATTAAAGGTTTCGTCAAAGTCCAATCCGAATTCTGTGGCCGGTGCTTTAGCAGGAGTGATAAGGGAAAGGGGAAAAGCTGAAATACAAGCTATTGGAGCCGGAGCAGTTAACCAGGCTATAAAAGCAGTAGCCATCTCCAGGGGATTTGTAGCACCCAGCGGGGTAAATCTTGTTTGTGTTCCAGCTTTTGTTGATATACAAATTGACGGTGAAGAAAGAACGGCAATAAAATTAATAGTTGGGCTACGTTAAGGATGGAACGGTTATTATAATCTTTTGTTACTATAAAGCGGGCGCTGTGAGTTTCACAGCGCCCTCCTTGTTCCGGTTTTGCTATTAAGTCGATCGCTTTTTTAAAACAGGTTAACTTGATAATATTGACAGATGCAGATTTGAAGTTTAAAGTAGTACTTACATATGTTTACAACTTAAAAAAAAGGGCATAATCTGAAGTGCATTAAAAAGCGAAGCAGGGTAGAAAAGATATCAAATGAACCAACATGAATGGGGGCTAAAAATTGATAATTGCAGTTTGTTCTCAAGGGCCAGGTCTTGATAGCTTGGTGGATCAGCGTTTCGGACGATGTGACTATTTTGTTTTGGTAAGTGAAGACTTTGAGGAATTTGAATCCATCCCCAACCCCAGTGTGGCAGCGCCGGGGGGAGCCGGTGTCCAGGCGACACAGGTGCTGGTAAACAAAGGAGTAGATGTGGTTCTTGCTGGAAATGTTGGGCCAAAAGCTTTTAATGCACTAAATGCAGGGGGCGTTAAAGTTTATACCGGAATCAGTGAAACAGTTGCTGATACAATCAAACAATATCAACAGGGTAAATTAAACCTTCTTTCTAATTCAACGGTTTCGACCAATTTTGGTCTTGGAAGAGAAGGGGGCAGGGGAGGAGGACGTGGCGGTGGTAGAGGGGGAGGTGCCGGTAGGTTCTAAACGGAAAAACCTAAATATACAACTGTTTATGGTGGGACAGGATAGCTAGCCACCAAAGTTACAGTAGATTGACATTACCCCAAAAGGCATAAATTTGTTTAGGATAAGATAAGTTAGTGAAGTGTTGGTTCGTTGTTCTGGTATCAACGAAATAAAAGGAAATCCGGGAAGGGATAGCGAAATATTATGCAGTGAATCATGAAATGCCACTATCAAACATAGTGGAAACGAGGTGAGTTTTTGAAAATAATTGAGGATATTATCTCTACATTGAAAGAAGATGCCCCTGTAAAAGATGTAAGGGTAGGATCTTCCTGGACAGCAGTTTGGACCCGGCATTGCGGCCTGGCTTCAACTATCACTGAGCGTGATCACAGTTCTGGTCCACCGGTGCGTGACGCGGGCCGTCTGAAAGAAAAAACGGCGCTTGAACTATGTGCATATGTCCTTAGCGGAAGTTTGCTGGAGCGCAGTGTCGGGCTAGCCGCCATAAATTCCTTGATGGAGGTAGACCTTAACTGTTGTCGGCAGGTTAATGCTTCGGAAGTTCTTTTCCAAAAGGGAAAGGGCAAAAAAGTTTGCGTGGTAGGCCATTTCCCTTTTGTTACCGATTTGAAAAAAGAAGCAGGGGAACTGTGGGTTCTAGAAAGGCATCCCCGGATCGGTGATTTACCGGCAGAAGAAGCTGAACAGATTATCCCGCAGTCCGATGTGCTGGCCATTACCGGCACTGCTCTGATTAACGATACCATGGACAGGTTGTTGGCTCTTTGCCGCAGCGATGCACTGGTAATGGTCTTGGGCCCGACAACTCCGCTTTCCCCTGTATGGTTCAATTACGGCGTGGACCTGGTTTCAGGAACGATGGTTACCGGGCCGGAGACTGTACTTAGGCTTGTTTCGGAAGGAATAATCTTCAGCCAATTTCGTGGCAGGGGTGTAAAGCTGGTTACCATGTCTGAAGACAAGGACTCCTCAATCCTATGAAAATAAATTACTGTGCCTCAACAATAAAATCCAAGTTTTTTTATTTTGACGCCTGGGGGAGCGTTAGCCTTAACTTTTGCCGGGTAGAAACAAGGAAAGAAAAATAATTTCTATAATGTACGGACAAATGGGGAATATAAATATTATCGTCCCGTTATACGTTTGCCGTTTAAGTAATATCAAAGGACAAAGGCAAATTATTGGATAAAACCAGGAAGGATGGTGCTGAAATGCTTGAGCTATATATTAAGGAGGGGTGCCCCCATTGCCGGAAACAAATTGAACAGTTGGAGCAGGAGGGCCTTACATATCAATTGTATAATGTTAGCAATGACAACAGTGCGTTGAAAGAAATTAAGGAAAAGTACAATGCCGGCATTGTGCCTGTATTAGTGGAAAATGGGAAGGTCAAGTCGATTGGCTATCATGGCCTGGGTTGAGGTGTCTGATGAAATACTGCCGTGCGTGGTAATTCTTTTAAGCAACAAATAGTAATTCTGCCCGATTGTATTGATGCATTTCTAAACACAAAGTTTTTAAACTTAAGGAATTTATAAGTTTGCTATGCTTATGCCCGATTGTAAGGACAATGCCGTAAAGGCAATGCGTTAATGGGGTAAATTTAAAGTAGATGCTGTTAAACGTTAAAATTGTTGACTTTGCCAGGCAGCAGTGGTAGAATACGTATGGGAAAATGACGGGGCGTGGCGCAGCTTGGTAGCGCGCTTGACTGGGGGTCAAGAGGTCGCAGGTTCAAATCCTGTCGCCCCGACCAGCTATGAACCTTCTGAACATCAGCGTTTAGGGGGTTTTTGTTTCATATCTTTATTATACATATTATATCTTATATATATCTTGCAACAAATAGAAACTCCATAACTATCAAAGGTTGTGGGGTTTTTTTATGTGGGCTATACTTTCCCTAATTTGGTGTTCTTACCTGTTGGTTTCGTTGCATGCTGGGAAAAAACACATTTTATTTTCCACTTTTCCCAAAGTTAGGGTATAATTATGCCGGAAGAAAGATTTCAAGGGCATCAATGCTAATAAATTACTATTGCGCCCTACATTTATCAAAAATGGTAATTCAAGTGACAAAAAGTGATCCACAATGCCAGTGTTATAGTGATCCCTTATGTAAAAAACGCTGAGAAAACCCTATTTTCCTCACAGCTTTATACTTTTTTAGTTCTCGATCCTTGAAAAATGATTTATATTTTGCTGTAGCAAGAAATGGAGGTAAAGTAATGCATGAGCACGAACAAAGAATTAAAAATTATATGCTTGAAAACAAGATCGAGGGTGAACATTTGATTTTCGAAGAGTCCTGCCATACAGTGGAGGCCGCGGCTAAGGCGGTAAATGCCACGCCGGAGGATTTGGTAAAAAATATTTGCATGGTTACTGCCGGTGGCCATTTGGTTATCGGCATTGTCAAAGGTGAGGATCGGGTTAGCAGAAAAAGGGTTGGCAAGGCGCTGGGCATTGCAACGCCTAGGATTGCTACCCCGGAAGAAATTCTGGCTAAATCAGGTTATCCTGCCGGAGGTGTCCCTTCGTTTGGTTACGAGGGATATTTTTTGGTTGACCCTCGGGTGATGGAAAAAGATTTGGTTTATACTGGCGGGGGATCTCCTAACTCCCTTGTTAAAATTTCTGCACAGGAGTTACAAAAGGCAAACCAGGGTTTAGTTGTGCGTATTCGAAAATAGCCATTTAATATGAATTTATTCCGTTGGCTTTGTTTTAAAGCATTATGCTTCATATTTCAAAAATATATCCCATGATCATTGACTTTTTCACTTAATTTGTTACAATTTAATTTGACCTTACACAAAATTTTAAAAAGGGGGTTTTGAAAATGCGCGCTTTAGGCCGCCATGTTCTGGCTGAATTTTATGGGTGTTCTTCAGATCTATTAAATAACACGGCCCAGATTGAGCAAATTATGAAAAAAGCAGCCCTGGAAGCTGGAGCTGAGGTAAGGGAAGTTGTCTTCCATAAATTTGCTCCTCAAGGGGTAAGCGGCGTAGTGGTGATTTCCGAATCGCATCTGGCTATTCATACCTGGCCGGAATTCGGGTACGCTGCGGTGGATGTTTTTACGTGCGGGACTACTGTTGATCCCTGGGTGTCTTGTTACTATTTAAAAAGGCACTTTATAGCTGAACGGATGGCGGCCAAGGAAATAAAACGCGGCATTTTCGAGTTGAACGAAATTGAAACAGATTTTACCCCGCAAAAATCTGCTGTTTAATGTAACTTGTTGGTACTTTGAACAAAATTGTTATTTATGGTTCAAATCTGAGAAGTTTTACCGGCAACGGTTTTGGCTCAAAGGATCCCCATAATAAGCTGCTATCTAAATGAAATTGTAATGAAAAGGGCTTTTGGGGAGCGAATCTGTTATGCGTTTCTCCAAAATTTTATTTATTAAGGAGGCCTTAACTTGTCACCTTTTACTGGGAAATGGTTTATCGAGTATACGCATCCCAGCCAGGCTCACATGTATGGCATAGAACGATATGTTTACGATGGGCAGACACCATTTCAAAGTATAGAGATTGTTGATACGGATTTTTTTGGCCGCTGTCTCATTTTAAATGGAAAGATTCAATCGGCGCAGTTTGATGAATATATTTATCATGAGGCGTTGGTTCATCCAGCCATGGTTATCCATCCTTTGCCCAGAAAAGTCCTGGTGGTGGGTGGGGGAGAGGGGGCAGCTTTAAGGGAAATTCTTAGGCACCCTTCTGTGGAAAAACTGGTCATGGTTGATATTGACCGGGATGTTGTAGAGCTTTGTCAAAAATATTTGCCTGCCTGGAATCAGGGGGTTTTTGAAGATCCACGGGTTAAGGTCCACTTTATGGATGCACGAAAATACCTGGAGGATAATGATGAAAAGTGGGATGTCATCATTGTTGATTTAACTGAACCCCTTGATCATGATAGTCCTTCTTATTTACTTTTTACTAAAGAATTTTACCAGTTAGTGGCGCAAAGGGTTAAAACCAAGGGCGGGATTGCCTTACAAGCCGATGATTTAAACCCCAGGCTGTTACAATATCATAGCTCACTTTATAATACCCTTAAACTCGCCTTTAAATATGTTGATTCTTATGGTGCTTATATCCCTTCTTTTGATTCCAAATGGGGTTTTATTTACGCTTCACAGGATTACTCTGCGCAGGACTGTCAGCCTTCTTTTATCGACGACAGGCTGAATAAAAGAAGCGTTCAGGGTTTGCAATTTTATGATGGCCTCACCCACCTCAACCTTTTTTCCTTAACAAAAGATATACGGGTGATGCGCGCCCGGGAAAAGCGCATTATTGAGGATAACAACCCTTTTTTTTCTTATAAACTATCTTAATTTCTTAATTTTATAAAATAGTATTCTAGATAATATTTTGTTTACTGTGTCTGCTATGCTGCATAATATAAACCAAGGGAGATAGATTATATGCAAAAAACTTTTGTAATGCTTAAACCCGACGCAGTGCAAAGAAATCTGATCGGCGAAATTATCCGTCGGTTTGAAAAAAAAGGCCTAAAACTAGTAGCACTAAAGATGTTGCAAATAAGCAAGGAATTAGCTGAAAAACACTATGCGGAACATCAAGGCAAGCCTTTTTTTGAGGGCCTGGTTGCCTTTATTACCTCCGGTCCGGTTGTGGCTATGATCTGGGAGGGCAAGGGAGCCGTTGGGGTCGTACGTAAAATGCTGGGAAATACTAATCCTCAGGAGGCTTCCTGCGGTACGCTGCGTGGTGATCATGCTCTTTTCACAGGCAACAACGTCGTTCATGGCTCCGATTCCCTTGAAAGCGCGGCCAGGGAGACCTCCCTCTTTTTTTCTGCGGGGGAAATTATGGACTATACTAAAAGTACAGATTATTGGATATATGGGCCAGAAATAGACTTATAGTAATCGTGTCGGGGATGTGGTTGTTTTTGGAGACTGATTTATGCTGCCAGGCCAATATAACGTTTTATATACATAAATAATATACATGGAATGAGCTGCGTTGGTTTAAAACCAGCGCAGCTCAGTTTTGCTATAACTGCTTTTTTTACAATTTGTCCGACGTTGATTAATCTTCTAGCGGTCGTAAACACAAGGAGGCCGAAACTGGTAACCTTATCATCAGGTTGTGGTTACCTTTTCCTTGATCGGCTCTTTAGATTTTAAAATGTTCTCCTATAATCCGGGATCGGTAGCTTTTCCGGTATCTAGCTTTTCAACGTTTATATCTTCAGCGTTGGCTATCCGGCATTGAGGTTATCGATGTTGAAATCTTCGGCATTCAATGCTTCGGCATCCGGTTCCCCTGCATCCGGTCCCTCTGCGTCTGGTCCATTGGGATTCATTTCTTCAGCTAGTTCACCACAGCCGGCTGCAAATGTGACCAGCAACATTAGTAGAACCACTAGAACTAAAACCTTGTGAAAACGCAAAAAAACACCTCCTTTATAGGTAAATATTATTATATATACCAATTATAGTAATTCGACAAAAATTTGAAAATTCCTGCCATGCAGTTAAAAACGGAAATGCCAGTGATAAGTTCCATGTACCAGGTCTTTTTAGACAATTAGTTAAATACTGGTATCTCTTTTAAAGATACAGCTAAAACAATGGGATGCGTTTTTCCTGTCTCCAAAATATTCGTAAAGGACTCCCATTTCAAAAAGAATTTTTGTTTCAGTGGGATTGATGCTTAGTGCTTTTTTGAAATTTTGCAAGGCTTTAATATGCTCCCCTTCAAAGTTGTAGGCCCGGCCCAGGTTGTAATATATCTCCCAATCATAAGGAAGAGCTGATTTGGCTTTTTCAAAAGCTATTATGGAATCTTCGTAACGGCCTAAATTAAAATAAATCGCACCCAAATTAACATAACCGATAATAAAATGGGGATCTTCTTCTATAGCGAGGATGAATTCATTTAAGGCTTCGGCATACTTTTTTTCGGTAGCATAAATATTACCAATAGCATTATGCACCAGAGTGTTTAAATAGGGATCCTGTGTTAGCGCTTTCACTAATCTTAGTTTACTAAGTGCCTGTTCATGTAGTCCCAACTCGCTATAAGCCATGCCCAGACAAAAATGTCCGAAAATAAAGTTTGGCTCCAATTTAATAACCTTTTCAAACTCACCGATTGCTTCCTCTAACATGGCCAAATCCCAAAAGCCAAGGCCTTTACGAAAAGAATCCATGCCCAGTTCACTTTCCAACTTTAAAAGGGGGTGCTTTTCGGTTGTTATTTTTTGATAAGATATATTTTCAACATAATCTTCTTTTTCCGTATCCATGTTTCGCAGTTCAGTATCTTGTAAAAAACCGGCAGGAAGAATATCTGGTAAGCAAAAATTGTATTCTAGCTGTAATTTGTTCATTTTTTCTTCAAATTGTAACCAGTGTTTAACACATTGATCCATGATATTGCGTAGTTCCAGTAATCTTTGCAGCAAGATATCTTTTTCCGATTGGTCAGGTTTGTTTTTTAATTCTTCTTCAATTTCTTGTATGGAATTAAAAATAGAAGCAAAGCTTTGAGAAAACATATATTTACCATCCTTTTAAAATAATCCCGTTTGTACTTTTATTATTTCTTGTTTTTCATGATTTATAAGAAATAATTTTAACATGTTATTTAGCTGTTCAAAGTGTTGACGATCCTATAAAAATGAGTTATACTATTGATTGGCTTGCTTGAAACACCTATGCCGACGTAGCTCAACAGGCTAGAGCAGCTGATTTGTAATCAGCAGGTTGCGGGTTCGAGTCCCATCGTCGGCTCCAGGAAAAATTGTCTGACATGGAGAGGTACCCAAGTTCGGCCAAAGGGGGCAGACTGTAAATCTGCTGGCGTTGCCTTCACTGGTTCAAATCCAGTCCTCTCCACCATTATATTTAGTAAATAGTTTTTTGCCTCCATTTTTTAATTTAATATTCTTCTAGTCTTATTTTCTAGTGACGTTTAGATTAGTGCAAGGTCAGGTAATGCTGGGAAAGGTCAGAGGCTATGAAGGATGGTAATATGGGCCATTAGCTCAGTTGGCAGAGCACCTGACTTTTAATCAGGGTGTCGGAGGTTCGAATCCTCCATGGCTCACCATTTTTTTTGCGAGAGTGGCGGAACGGCAGACGCGCCAGGTTCAGGACCTGGTGTCCGCAAGGGTGTGGGGGTTCAAATCCCCCCTCTCGCACCAAATTTAATGATAATTATGGATTTTTTAGATGTCATGGGCTATAGGGTTCATGACATTTATTTTATAACGGTCTGTTGCGCCGCATACAGATGATTTGCACTGGAGGGATGCGCTATGCTTAATCTTAATCTTTTTGCACAACCTCCTTTTACCTTTTGTACTCTTTGCCCCTATCAGCCAGGCTGCAGGATGGATACCAACCGCTATTTGGCAATTTCTTATTAGCAGCAGGTATTGGTCAATTGCCGTCTGTTCGGGAAAATTTGGATAGGGAGACAAAAAGGGATATAATTGTTATAGTCAGTCATAAGGGGAGAAAATTATGATTTACTTTGATAATAGTGCTACAACTTTAAGGAAACCGGCAGAGGTTGGAGAAGCAGTAGCCTATGCCATTGCCAATTTTGGAAACCCGGGGCGTTCCTTTTATGATGCAGTTATGCATGCTAATAGAGAAATTTATCGCACCCGGGCTGAAATTGCAAAACTAATCGGTTTAGAGGATCCCTTAAAAGTAGCCTTTACATATTCTGCCACAGAAAGCTTTAATCTGGTAATCAATAGTTTGGTCAAAAAAGAAGATACAGTAATTACAACTACAACAGAACATAATTCTGTTTTAAGGCCATTATATCTAAAAGAATGCGACATAGTATTTATGGATTGTGATGATGAGGGAAACATACTGATTGATACCTTTGAGGAATTGATAAATCCTTCTACAAAATTTTTGATTTGTACCCATGGCTCCAATGTAACAGGAAATGTGACAGATGCAGAAAAATTATATAGGTTATGCAAAAAGAATAATATTATGATGATTTTAGATGTTAGCCAAACCTTTGGTGCCTATCCGGTGAATTTAGGTATGGCGGATATTTTTTGCTTTACAGGTCACAAGAGTTTATTTGGGCCCCAGGGTACAGGAGGTATTATAGTTAATGGAGATTTTGATTTTAAGATTGTGAAAACAGGAGGCACCGGGGTAAATAGTTTTGAAAAATTACAACCTAAGACTATGCCTGACGTTTTTGAAGCCGGTACTTTAAACTGCCCTGGTCTTTATGGACTGCAAAAAGGAGCCAGCTTTATTAATTCTATGGGGGTAGATAAGATACACAAAAAAGAAGAGAATCTAGCAAGAATATTTTATAATGGCATTAAAGAGATTGAAAATGTAGAAATCTATGGAAATTTTAAAACTCGAAACAGACTGGCGGTAGTCTCGATTAAGGTAGAAGGCATAAGTGCATCGGATTTTTCGGCAGAGCTTTGGAACAAGTACAGCATTGCTACCAGGCCCGGGAGCCATTGTGCTCCATTGCTGCATAAACATTTTAATACTGTAGAATCAGGGCTGGTAAGGTTCTCCTTTTCTTATTTTAATACGGAAGAAGAAATAAAGATGGGTATTTCGGCAGTCAAAAACATTGTGGAATCGACGGGGCAGTAACATGGAATATATTATAATATTTGAAAGTACAAATTTAGCCATTAAAGCAGAGCAAAACTTTCTAGACAACAATCTTCATGCAGGGGTTTTTCCATTGCCGCCGCAAATAAAAGCTGGCTGTGGAATTACCTTAAGGATTCGTGCCGATGAAATAAGGTCTGCCCTTGATATATTGGATAAGCTAAATATTCATGAAACTTCATTATATACTAGAACGTTAAAAAATGGTGTAAGTAAGCCAACATATACAGAAATAACAGATAAAGATTTATTGGTACAGGAAGATATTGATTGAAAAAATAAATTTTTAAAAGGGGTGTTTATTATGAAAACAATTGATTTATCCGGGAAACCATGTCCTATACCGGTGATTGAGGCAAAAAAAACCTTGGCAAAAACTGGTGGAGAAAAGACTATATTCTTAATAGACAATATGGCTGCAGTAGAAAATTTAAAAAAGATGGCAACTAGCGAAGGCTATGATTTTTCCTATGAGAAGATTGCGGAGAATTCTTTTAAAACCTTTATAGGCTTGGATCATCCAAATTTAATAAAAGATATACCGGAAGATAAGGAAAAGCGTGAGGATAAAGATCCTTCGGAGTCCCTGGTAGTAACAATCGGTAGCAATTATATGGGTTCAGGCTCTAATGAACTGGGAAAAATATTAATGAAAAGCTTTATATATTCATTGACAGAACTTGAAAATCATCCCCAATACCTTATTTTTTTTAATACAGGGGTTTACTTAACCACAGAAGGTTCTAACACTATTGAAGACTTGAAAACTTTGGAGGAAAAGGGTACCGTTATACTTTCCTGTGGCACCTGCTTGAACTTTTTTGAATTACAGGACAAACTTGTTGTTGGAACAGTTACAGATATGTATGGCACTACAGAAAAAATGGCACTGGCAACGAAGCTGATTAATATCTAGAAATTAAATATTTCCGATCCTTATTAACTTTTTAAAGTGTAAGTTATAGTAAATGTTTGGGGTTCGTACTGGAGGCTATTCGATGCTTCCATTTGATGTAACCAAAGACCCCATTTACAAAATATTTTAATACATTAATTGACATTTTAAGGCACCGTTTTAAAATGTGATGACATCTATAATCGACATTGTTGCCAGTCTGTATGGTATACTCCCGGAATTTATTACGGGAGTATTTTCATTTTCAGTCGATCAAGGAAAAATTGAGATTGCAGGAATTACTTTTCAATTTCTCGAAGTATGCAGTAAAGTATCAAGGTGTTAAAGTGCACAAACTAATAGTAGATAAAACTTTAGGATTTCTTATCAAATTCGGAAAGGGTGATCTCTTTTGTCATTAATAAGAGAAAAGAATCTTGCCCCCCAGGGACTGGTAAAAATAGCCTGGGCCCGGGAACACATGCCCATCTTGCAGGAATTGTGGAACGTTTTGCGACAAAATAAAACCTTTAAAGAGCAAAAAATTGCCGTATGTATCCATTTGGAAGCTAAAACAGCCTTTATGGCTCTGACTCTTCAGGCCGCTGGCGCAAAAGTTGTTGTTACCGGTAGTAACCCTCTCTCGACTCAAGATGATGTGGCTGCTGCTTTAGCCCGGGAAGGGGTGGAGGTTTTTGCCTGGCATGGAGCTACGCCGGAAGAATACAAAGAGCACCTTTATCGAACTGCTGCTACAAAACCCCATTTGATCATCGATGATGGGGGCGATCTGGTTTCACTGTTGCATAAAAAATTTTCCCGGGATATTCCCCAAATAATTGGAGGTGCAGAAGAAACAACCACGGGTTTGCTCAGATTACGGTCTATGGCCGGGGAAAAAGCCCTGGGTTTTCCTATGATTGCCGTCAATGACGCGCGTTGTAAGCACCTTTTTGACAACCGTTATGGTACAGGCCAGTCGGTTTGGGATGGGATCATGCGCTCGACAAACATGATCGTTGCCGGAAAAAATGTAGTTGTGATTGGCTATGGCTGGTGCGGAAAAGGGGTTGCCCTTAGAGCCAAAGGTTTGGGGGCCAAAGTGATCGTCTGTGAAGTGGATGAGATCAAGGCTTTGGAAGCACATATGGATGGCCACCAGGTTCTATCTTTGTTGCAGGCTGCTGCGCAGGGAGATATTTTTATTACGGTTACCGGATGCAGTAAAGTATTAAGCGCACCGCATTTTGCAGTGATGAAAGATGGTGCCATCCTGTGTAATGCCGGGCATTTTGACATCGAAATTGATAAGGAATCTCTGGTTGAATCAACCGGCCCACCCCGCCCGGCCCGTCAAAACGTGGAGGCCTATACTTTCCCTGATGGGCGGCGCCTATATTTACTTGGAGAAGGGCGGTTAGTTAATTTAGTTGCTGCTGATGGTCACCCTATAGAGATCATGGATCTATCTTTCGGTTTGCAGGTTTTGGCTTTAAAATACCTTCTGGACAATAAAGGGCGTTTACCCAATGAGGTATTACTGCTACCGCCAGAGCTGGACCGGGAAGTGGCCCGGCTAAAATTAAAAGCATTAAAGATCAATATCGATACGCTAACTACAGAACAAAAAACCTATTTAAAAAGTTGGGATTTTTAAAAACTACAGGTGAAGGGAGGAGCCCGGTTTGTTTGCTGCCGGGTGTTCATCATGGAGATTAATCTGGCTGTTATCGGGGGAACAGGCTTTTACCATCCTGGCATTTTGCAAGACAGCCGGGAGCTCACAATCAAAACAGTTTTTGGAGAGGCACTGTTGATTGCCGGCACATATCGGGGTGTACCCCTGGTTTTTTTAGCCCGTCATGGAAAGCAGCATGCCCTACCTCCCCACCGCATTAATTACCGGGCCAATATTGCTGCCCTCAAAAAGATAGGTGTCCAAAGGGTTCTGTCGACTACAGCGGTAGGTTCATTACAGGAACGGCTAACGCCGGGGTTACTGGTGATTACCGATCAATTTATTGATTTTACAAAAAATCGCCCGCAGACCTTTTATGACGGTGGGGACGAAAAAGGCGTGGTCCATACCGATTTTACCGATCCCTACTGTCCACAGATCAGGGAACATTTAAAAACGACACTAAGCAGCAAAAATATCTATTATGCCGGGCAAGGAACTTATCTCTGTACAGAAGGACCGCGTTATGAAACACCAGCGGAGATCAAAGCTTATGCTCTTCTGGGGGCCGATCTTGTAGGCATGACTAATGTGCCGGAGGTCACTCTTGCCCGGGAGGCTGGCTTATGCTACGCCAATCTTTCTTTGGTAACTAATTTTGCGGCGGGAATATCACCAAACTCTCTCAATCATCAGGAAGTAGTGGAAATGATGCAAGAAAAATTAGCTGTAATTAGGGAGGTTTTGCTGGAAACACTTATTTCCTTGCCGGCGGAGAGAAGATGTTGTTGTTGGCAGGAAGAAGACTATCCCCTGGGACAATAAGACCTACAGAAAAAGGAGGCAGATTAGTTTGGCAGAAGAAATCCGCCCGCTGGTATGGCAGGATCAAATGCTGCAGCTACTGGATCAAAGGGCTTTGCCGGAAAAAGAAATATATATAACTTGTTATACCCCGGCAGATGTCCAGGAGTGTATTCAGAAAATGGTTGTGCGTGGTGCCCCGGCCATAGGGGTGGCGGCTGCTTTTGCTTTGGTGCTGGCCGCACGTAATTGTACTCTTGAGCAGGATAAAAAGGAAAAGAGCCTTTCCTTTGACGACCTGTTCAATTATTTAACGCTGACTGGCGATGCTTTGCAGGCAACCCGCCCGACAGCCGTTAATTTGGCCTGGGGAATTAAAAGAATGCTTAACAAATGTTGGGATTTAAAAGCGGTTCCGCCGGATATTTTATGGCAAGAACTTGAACAAGAAGCTCTCCGAATTTATGAAGAGGATATCAGCATTAATAAAAAAATCGGCCAATGGGGAGTAAAGTTGTTTGGCGCTGCAGCCAATGTTTTAACACATTGCAACGCAGGTGCTTTGGCCACGGCAGGTTATGGCACAGCTCTCGGGGTGCTTAAAAGTGCTTATAATGCCGGTAAAATCAAACACGTTTACGCTTGCGAAACAAGGCCTTTTTTACAGGGATCCCGCCTAACCGCCTGGGAGTTACAAAAGGAAGGAATCCCCTTCTCCATAATTGTGGACAGCGCTGCCGGCTACTTCATGCACAAGAGGGAGATCAGTTGTGTGATCGTTGGTGCGGATCGGGTTGCTGCCAATGGTGATGTAGCAAACAAGATCGGGACTTATATGCTGGCTGTTCTAGCCCAGGCCAACAACCTGCCTTTTTATGTTGCTGTTCCTTTTTCTACCATTGATCTTTCTATCAATTCCGGCAAAGATATTGTTGTGGAGGAGAGAGAGGCACAGGAGATAACTACATTTAGAGGGATTAATCTTTCACCACCTGGCACCCGGGCCCGGGCGAAAAACCCGGCTTTCGACATCACCCCGGCCCATTTAATTACGGTATTGATTACCGAACATGGTATTTTGCCTTTTCCGCGTGAAAAGAAATTGAGGGAGTTTATCCAGCAAAAGGGGGTTACTTCTTGAACGCTGTGGAAAAAGCAAAAAGGGAACTGGTTAATATTGCTTACAAGATTTGCCGGGAAGAGTTGGGTTTTGAGACCTGGGGCAATATTAGTTGTAGGCCGGCAGAAAACCACATAGTGATTACACCCAGCGGTATCCCTTATGATCAACTGCGCTATTTTGATCTGGTTGACGTTGATGCTTCCGGGAAAACTCTAAAAGGTCGTTGGAAACCTTCGACGGAGCTTCCCTTGCACCTGGCGATTTATAAAAAGAGAAATAAATGCCAGGCGATCGTTCACGTGCATAGCCTTTATGCTACCGCCTTTGCCGTAAGCAGGGTAGAGATCCCACCGGCACTGGAAGAACAGGCCCAAGTGGTGGGCGGGGCAGTCAAAGTGGCCGCGTATGCTCCGCCGGGTAGTTCGGAGCTAGCCGCCAATGCCCTGGCAGCATTGGGAGAGGAAGGCAACGCCGTTCTTTTGGCCAACCACGGATTGGTCAGCATCGGGGCGGATCTTTCCTCAGCGCTGCGGTGCTGCCGGGTTATTGAAAGAAATGCCCGCATAATTCTTTTATCAAGAATGCTAGGGCAGCCCCATGTTTTAAATCCGGAAGATGTAGCAGCTTTAAAAAATAATTTTTTATTACATTATGGTCAGCATGATCGGCAAAATTGCACTGCAAGAGGAGATGATTAAAGTGACGGGGGAGATACTTCTACAAGCAGATTATATTCTAACCTGGGATGAAGAACTAAAAGTTTTATCCCAGGCGGAAATGATAATTGAGGATAGTCGGATTACTTATCTAGGGCCTCGTCAGGAGCGCCCCGCTGTAAAATTTGCCAGGGTGCTCGCTATCCGGGACAGTCTGGTCATACCAGGTTTCATCAATACCCATACCCACGCTGCCATGACTCTTTTTCGGGGTTTTGCCGACGATCTTTCTTTGCAGGAATGGTTGCAAAATAAAATCTGGCCGGCAGAAGCAAAATTAAAAAAAGAAGATATTTACTGGGGGACATTGTTAGCCATTGCCGAAATGCTAAAAGGGGGAACCACCTGTTTTGCCGACATGTATTTTCATATGGAAGAAGTGGCACGTGCCTGTCTGGAAAGTGGCATCAGGGTTTCCCTTGCCCAGGGTCTTGTGGGGATGGATAAAATAAAAGGAGCACTTGGGCTCAGGGAAAGCAGAACTCTGGTTCAAAACTGGCATAAACAGGGTGAAGGGAGAATAACCGTCATGTTGGGGCCGCACGCCCCTTATACTTGCCCCCCGGACTACCTGCGTAAAGTCGGGGAGTTGGCCGGTGAGCTAGAAGTGCCCATTCATATTCACCTGGCGGAAACCCGCACGGAAGTGGAGGAATCACGCCAGAAATACGGAAAAACCCCGGTCGAGCTGGCTCATGAGGTTGGTTTACTGGAACATAACCTCCTGGCTGCACACTGTGTACACCTTTCAGCAGCGGAAATAGAGCTGCTGGCTGCAAATAATGTGGCAATTGCACATAATCCAGGTAGCAATTTAAAATTGGGTAGTGGCCTGGCCCCTTTGGCGGAGTTGCTGCAAAAGGGAGTTTTGATCTCGCTGGGCACGGATGGGGCTGCTAGCAACAATAATCTTGATCTATTAGAAGAAATGAGGTTGGCTGCGCTGTTACAGAAAGGCCGGCTGGAGGATCCTACCGTGATACCTGCGGAAACAGCTTTTAAAATGGCTACACTTAACGGGGCCCGCGCCCTTTTTCTTCCCGTGGAGACGGGCCAACTTAAAGTGGGCGCTAAGGCGGATCTGGCTGTGCTCAAATTCAACAAACCGCATTTTTACCCGGCACATAACCTTCTGGCCCACCTGGTTTACAGTGCTGCAGCAGCCGATGTATTTTTAGTGATGGTCGACGGGCAGGTATTGATGGAGAATGGACGGTTATTAACTTTGGATGAAGAAAGAATTCTTTTTGAAATACCTCCAAGGGCACAAAAACTGACTAAATGATAATATATAATAGAAAAGATAACAGGTGACTGGCCGGAGGGATAGATAATTGATTATTTTATTAACTAATGATGATGGGATTCATGCCCAGGGCATTCAGATTCTTGCAGATATAATGCTGCAAGCCAAAGATACTAAAATTTATATTGTGGCTCCAGATCATGAGCGCAGCGCAACGGGCCATGCCATTACCATGCACCGCCCTCTGCGGGCGGAAGAAGTCAAATTTTATCATAACCCTTTATTAAGGGGATGGTCTGTCAATGGAACACCTTCAGATTGCGTTAAACTAGCAATTGAATATCTGCTTCCCCAAAAACCAGATTTAGTAATTTCTGGCATCAATTTAGGGGAAAATTTAGGAACCGATATTTTATATTCAGGAACAGTTTCGGCGGCTATCGAAGCGGTTATTTTAGGTGTTCCTGCCCTGGCTGTATCGCTGGTAGGACAAGAAAATCCAGATTTTCATTTTGTAGCAGGTTTTCTACAACGTTTTTTAAAAAATTTCCCGGCTTATAATCTGCCGGAGCATACCTTGCTGAACATCAACATTCCGGCTAAAGACCGTCAGGAGATCGCCGGTGTAGCAGTAACCAGGCTTGGCGTGCGTCTTTACCGCAATGCTTTTGAAAAAAGAATTGACCCCCGGGGCAAAAACTACTATTGGTTGGCAGGCGAAGCGATTGATATTGAAGATAGGGCCGAAGGGGATACCGATGTGACGGCTCTCAATAATGCTTATATCTCAATTACCCCCCTGCATTTTGATTTAACTAATTATCAACTGATTAAAAAGTTGCAGGAGATTGAATGGGAAATATAAAATAACATTATGTTGCACTTAAATATTTTATACGGGTGAATGTCTTGCAGATCGAAAAATATGCTTTAAATTGTTATAGAATCCCCTGTTTTGGGAAAATGCGGGTTGAAGTTAAAATATATTTAAATGATTTCCTTTTTGAAAATTATTTGGAAAAAGAATCCCTAGAACAACTTTGTGATGCTGCTTCTTTGCCGGGGGTTTACAAGTACGTCTTCGGTATGCCTGATATTCATTCCGGCTACGGTTTACCAATAGGCGGGGTGATGGCTATGAAGGTACCAGATGGCCTGATCTCTGCCGGTGCAGTGGGCATGGATATTAACTGTGGTGTAAGGCTTTTGCGCACGGCAATTAGGGCTGATAGTTTAAGAAAAAAAGATTTGGAAAACTTGCTGCGGAAAATTGCCTCCCGTGTTCCAACTGGTATTGGAAAAACCAGTAAACACCAGGCACGACTGGGCCAGCACTTTGAGGAGATTATTGAATCCGGTTTTCCTGTTCTTTTGAAGCTGGGCTATGCGCGCCCCGAAGACCGCTTTTTTATGGAAGAAGAAGGTTTTTTCCCTGGAGCTGACCTTTCCCGGGTTAGCAAAAAAGCTCAAAAACGTGGGAACCAGCTTTCCACAATTGGCGGCGGTAACCATTTTATTGAACTGGGGAAGGTAGCGGAGATCTATGATCAAGAAAGTGCTAAATTATTTCAACTAGTAAATGGTAGCTTAAGCATCCTTATCCATACCGGTAGTCGCGGCTTTGGGCATCAGATCTGCACAGATTATTCTGCTATTATGGAAAAAAGCGCGGCACGCTACGGGCTAGAGCTTCCCTCGCGCGGCCTGGCTGCTGTGCCCATTCATTCCCCGGAAGGAAAGGATTACTTTGCAGCTATGTCTGCCGCCATCAACTTTGCTTTTGCCAACCGTCAGATCATCACTTATGACGTCAGGGAAGCATTTAGTGATTATTTTGACTGTAGCGCTACGGAGATGGATTTGGGGGTAGTCTATGATGTAGCTCATAACATTGCCAAATATGAGGAAGTGGAGGGGCGTAAACTTTTAATCCACCGCAAAGGTGCAACCCGCGCTTTGCCCCCGAAGCACCGTGACAACCCGGCGGCCTACCGTTCCTGTGGCCATCCGGTTTTTATTCCGGGTAGCATGGGTACTTCTTCTTACATCATTGTTGCTACCCCCCAGGTGTTGGAAACTTTTTATTCTGTGAACCATGGAGCTGGCAGAGTAATGTCGCGGCGTGAAGCGCGCCGGCAAATCACCGTGGAAATGTTACGGGAACAGCTAGGCTCCATCATTTTTTATGGGGATAGGGAAACAAACATCTTGGACGAAGCACCCCGTGCTTACAAAGATATCGATGCCGTCGTTGATACCCTGGCCGAAATTGGCATCATTAAAAAAGTGGCCCGTCTTACTCCCTTAGCTGTAATCAAAGGGGAGGGGGGAGGAGGCTAAAAAAAGTAAATAAAACGGATAGATGGTTAGTATTGTGCTGGGGTTTTATAACTCTGCACTAGTGGTTATACTTCTCCCTTTCAGGCCATAAAATAATTTAAGGCCTGAAAAGGGGGGATTTTTTGTGATACCACACATAAAAAAAAAGACCGGGTTAAAATGGGAAATAGCTTTGTTGCCTGTATTTCTTTTCTTGTTTGCTATTTTAACCTGCTTGCACCTGCTGTTATTGAAGAATGCTTACCCGGGCAAAATACTGCAAAACGCCCTGCAAAAAATGGAGCAAAGCCAGAATTATTTAAAACTGGACATTCAAGAGCAAGGTCCAGGCTACAAAATAGATTTCGAGGGCAGCTTTAAAAATAATGATATGCGGGGTTGGTTTCCCGCTTACGAGCTCGAAGTATATAAACATGTTTCCGGATTACTATATGTGAGAGATTTAAAGGATAGTGTTTGGAAAAAAACTACCGACTTGGAGTTGCATGCCCTAAAAGATTTTTTTATTTCTCCTTTTGAGCAGCTAACGACCTGGTCGCATCTTTTCTGTAAGGCCAAGTTTGTTAAAAATACTGCGGAACGGGAGAAAACTATTTTTTTACCTATTCCTGTTACGGAAATTAAAGAAACAGCATTATTTTGTAACTACCTACAAGATGATATTTCACGACTTGAATGTTTGTTTTTTCTGGACGCGGATAGTTTGTTCATTAATCGCATAGTTTTTACCCTGCAAGCCGAACAGCTTGACGATATTATTAAAAGAACTTTTACTTTTAAAAATACCGGGGAAGACAGCAACGGGATTGCACCGGTGGGAGTGGAACGGTTGCTGGAAAATCAAGTTTTATGAAGCTTGTTAAAAAGATTATTGTTTTTTGAAACAACCCGGGTTCTAGCCCGCAAAAATCTTTGCAACAAGTCCAATTTAGTTTATAATAGATTTATCCCGATTACTGATCCCGATCAGTTTTTTTCAGGACATGCTTGCAAAATTTGGGGACGATAGTTCCAATCTATATTTAAGCTGTTGGTGTATTTAAAATTGAAAGGGGCTTTTCCTTATGCATAGAATTTATTTGGATCATGCTGCAACTACTCCCTTGGGCAATGAAGTCCTGGCAGCTATGCTTCCTTACCTGAAGGGGGCTTTTGGAAACCCCTCCAGCCTGCATTCTTGGGGCCGGGAATCCCGCCAAGCTTTAGAAACGGCCCGGGAAAAGGTAGCGTGGGCTCTGGGTGCCTCTCCAGAAGAAATTTATTTTACCTCCGGGGGAACGGAAGCTATCAATCTTGCTATTCAGGGGGTGGCGAGATCTACTGCTCCCGGTAAGCGCCGGCATATAATTACCAGTTCCATTGAACATCACGCTGTTCTAGATACGGTCAGATATCTTGGCCAAAATGGATTTGATACAACTTTTTTGCCCGTTGATCAATATGGCATGGTTGACCCCGCAGAACTAGTTGCTGCAATAACGGAGAACACGATCCTGGTATCGATTATGGCTGCCAACAATGAGATTGGCACTATCCAACCTATTGAAGAAATAGGCCGCATCTGTAGTCAAAAAGGCGTCTATTTGCATACGGATGCTGTTCAAGCTATCGGCAATATGAATATTAATTTAAGAGAACAACCCATCGATTTACTCTCTCTCTCTGCGCATAAGTTTTATGGCCCGAAGGGAGTAGGGGCTCTTTATGTACGTAAGAATATTGGGATAGAACAACTTGTTTTCGGTGGTGCACAGGAAAAAAACCTGCGTCCCGGAACAGAAAACCTGCCTGGTGCTGTGGGGTTGGGACGTGCTATAGAATTGGCCAAAACGAATCTCGAAGAAAATATTAGCTCTTTAAAAACAATGAGGGATCGCCTGATCAAAAAATTGCTGCAGATAAAAGATGTCCGGTTAAATGGACATCCTGAGAAAAGGCTGCCGGGAAATGTTAACGTCAGTGTACTACATGTTGAAGGAGAATCCTTATTACTAGGTCTGGATTTGAAGGGAATTGCTGTTTCCAGCGGATCAGCTTGTACCGCTAGCTCGCTGGAACCTTCCTATGTGCTGCTGGCTGCTGGTTTGGATCCTTATGTAGCACAGGGTTCACTGCGTCTTACGCTAGGCCACGGCAACACTCCTGCAGATCTTGATTATGCAGTGAAAGCAATTGAAGATATTACTTTAAAATTGCGGGAAATGTCCCCCATTATTAAATAGCAGTAAAGCAAGCCTGGATAACTACGGGAAGTAACCCCCTTATGCAAGTAAAGTTGTAAAGCCGTGCAGTGGCAATGAGAATAATATTTAGGGAGGGGAAACAACATTGTATAATGAAAAAGTTTTGGAACATTTTCGTAACCCCCGTAATGTGGGGGAGATAGATAATGCCAGCGGTGTAGGCGAAATTGGCAATATGCAATGTGGGGATATCATGAAAATTTCCATTAAAGTGGAAGATAATGTTATCAAAGATATTAAATTTTTAACCTTTGGTTGTGGTGCAGCTATTGCTAGCAGTAGCGCTTTAACAGAAATGGTCAAGGGAAAAACTGTGGAAGAAGCCTTGACTTTGACTAATATGGATGTAGCGGAAGAGCTAGGGGGACTGCCGCCTGCAAAACTGCATTGTTCCAACCTGGCTGCCGATGCCTTGCGTAATGCTATCGCCGATTACAGGAAAAAAACGGTTTCAAAATAAAGGGCATATTTAAGCCCTCTCCTCGCATATTTATATAAATGCGACTTTTTTAAAGGGGGAGGGTTTTTTTGATTCTAAAAAAACGTGTTTTAGCGGGACGTTCTAGAAAATTACATTTTTTACGTTATTTTGGTTGCAAAATCCTCCCGGGCCGGAGCTATATTTCATCTTTGATCGCCATTGGTTTAATTATAGCTGTTATTCTTTTTATTTTTCCTCTGAATGCTAATTTGTTTTTAATTCCCGAAAATTTTAAGGCAATTATTGCAGGCAGATTTTTTTGCCTGGATTATATCACTTTAATTTCCCATACCCTGCCAGGCTTGCTTCCCCGGGAAAAAGCAGAAGAACCCGCTAAAGAAACAGATATTTATCCCCAATCTTCCCTTTGGCAGGATTATCCGCATCTGTTGTTGAGTAGTGAGTTGGCCGGTCTTCAGACCTTAGTAGCTTCGAAAACGGTTTTTTCCTCTGCCGTTGAAATGGATGCCAATGTCCCGGAATGGGGGGCAAAGGAGTCGGAGGAGAATGCTGATTTTTTAGCGGGGGAAAATACGATGCCGGCACGGGAAAAGCCCTTTACCTTCAAAGATGAGAAACCCTTGCTTTTGATCTACCACACGCATACCAGCGAATCTTTTCTTCCTGTTTCTGGGGAAATATATGCAACCGATCCAAAACAGACTATTGTCTTCCTTGGTGCAGCTTTGGCCCAAACATTGCAAGAGGATTATGGTATTCCCGTTTTGCACCACCGGGAAGTATTTGATCAACCCCGGGGCAAGGCTTATCAGAAAGCTAGTCCTGTTATAGAAAAAATACTGCAGCAGAATCCACAAATAGAAGTGGTCCTAGATCTGCACCGCGATGGTGTTTCCCGGAAAATTACGACAGCAAATATTTCGGGACGGGATATCGCCAGAATTCTTTTTGTCATTGAAACTCATCACCAGGGGTGGTCCAGCAACCTGCGTTTTGCACTTTTTCTAGAAGACATCCTGCAAAGAAGATGCCCGGATATTTCCCGGGGTATCTTAAAAAATGTTTTTGCCTGTTACAACCAACATTTACACCCGCGTAGCATCCTTATAGAGATCGGTGGCCATGAAAATAGTAAAGAGGAGCTACTAGGATCTATTCCTTATTTGGCAGAGGTGCTGGGGGAGGCGTTTAGATAGGGTCAAATTTGGGCGCCGGTACGAAAAAGAGGATAATCAAAGCATTTTGGTTAAAAATATAAGCTGAAGGTTTACAAAGGAGATATACAATCCGATATGAAGAGTGCAGCCTTGTTTTTATTGGGGATCTTTATATTTTTAATACTGTTTTACGGCGGTCTTTATGTTGCCGAAAAAGGTGTGCTAGAGCTTACTGCTTTTCCGGGTCCGGCAGGTGCTTTAAGCTGCGAGTTGAAATGCGATAAAATAATAATTGTTTTTGCCGGTAATAAATATTGTATAACGTTTGCAAAGATACTTCGCTTAGGCTTAGGGCAACCACAACCAAGCAGTTAAATTCCGAATTGTAATATTTTTATTATATCTACAATTTATGGTTAATCTGTTATAATAAAGAAGGCATCAACTAGTGTCAGAAATGTTAGGATGGATACTATCAACAATGAAAGGAATAAGAATATGGTAGATGCAGGTGGTGTAGATAGTGTTTTTTCTAATATTTTTGAAGAAGTCCCAGATCTGTTTATTATTCATAATTTAGAAGGAAAAATAATATATGTAAACTCCTTTGTTTCAAAGCTTCTCGATTATACGCCCCGGGAGGTACTGCAAAAAAGCATAAAAGATTTTATCTCACCTCGTTTTTTAACCAACTATTTTCATTATTTGCGAAAAATTGATAAAGAGAATTATATTCGAAAAGTGCTCTGTCTGCTAACCAAAAAAAAACAAGAGCGTTTCTTAGAATTTAATGTTGTTGTCTACCGACAAAATGATAAAAACACAGAAATTAGAGGGGTGGCCCGGGATATTACTGAACGCAAGTGGGCGGAGAAGGCGCTTGCGGATGTTCTGGGCCGTTTTGAATCAATTATCGAATATACTCCCTTGGTAGCCATTCAGAGTTTTGATGCTAATGGTTGCATCTACCATTGGAATCCTGTTTCTGAAAGGTTGTATGGAAAAAGTAAGCGTGAAGTCCTGGAAAAACCTTTTCATGAACTTTTTTTAGAAAGTCTAGAAGCCAAGCAGTTTAAGGAAGATCTTAAACGGGTTTTTGAGGAAAAAAGCCCTGTTGAAGCACGGGAGTGCTCCATAGTGACGGCTGATGGTGAAAAACGTTGGGTTTATTTCAGTATGTTTCCTGTTTTGGAGGAAGGATATTGTTTAGAGGCCATACGTATGGAGATAGATATTACCGAACGTAAAAAAGTTGCAGAAAGGCTGGAATACCTGAGTATTCACGATGCTCTTACCGGCTTATACAATAGGGGTTACTTTGCAGAAGAGCTACACCGGCTAGATACTCCCCGTTTCTGTCCGGTAAGCATTATTGTCTGTGATGTGGATAACCTGAAGCCCGTCAACGATTTTTTAGGTCATGATCAGGGGGATCTTCTACTTCAAGCGACAGCGAGGGTTATGAGCCAACCTTTTCGTTCTTCGGATGTTGTGGCCCGCATTGGTGGCGATGAGTTCGCTGTTATTTTACCTCACACCCCTTTTGATATCGCGCAGCAGGCCTGTGAACGCATTAAGGAGTGTGTAAGATCCTATAACGAAGACAATCCCCAACTTCCCTTAAGTATTTCCCTAGGGACCAGTACTTTTACTACGACCGGGCATTCTCTTATGGATGTTTTTCGTGAAGCCGATCGTGTTATGTATCTTGATAAAATTAAAAAATTAACGTATTCTCAGGATTCAATACCCCGTTCGTCGCTAGCGGCTCTTTCTGCTATCTTTGCGAAAGGTTTCCCTTTGTTTATTAATGAACAGGCACGAAAGATGGCACTTGTTTTTGGTGAAAAAGTGGGATTAAAGCCGGAGGAATTAAATTTTCTTTCTATTCCCCCGCATTTATTTTCTTCCTATCATGCCCAGTGGGGCAAAAATGCTTCTAGTAAAAACTTGCAGCAGAATGAAACGTCCCGCTTTTATCATGTTCTTTCAATTGTCAATGCGTATCATACGATGATTAGTAATCATACTTACCGCTGCGCGCTATCACACGAGGAAGCTATCGCCGAGCTCCAGCATTCTGCTGGCATACAGCTTGATCCCGAACTAGTAGCAAGGTTTATTGAACTTTTTGGTTAAATTAAAAATATGGTCAGTAACAAATTGCGATCAAGCAAAACCCCCGCCTGATATTTTATGATCAAATCCTTAAAAAACACATATATTTAAATATTAGACAAGCTAGATGCATCATTAAAAGATTGAAAAACAAGTTTTCTACTTGACAAAATATTTAGTGGATGTTATTGTAAAAAAAGAATGGTTAGCACTCTCTTCAGTGGAGTGCTAACAGACAGGGGAAAAGATATGGGTCTCAATTTACGTAAACAAATAATCCTGCATGCCATTATCGCCGAACATGTTAAATCTGCCCAACCAATCGGTTCCCGCACTATTGCCAAGCGTTATAAAATAGGTTTGAGTTCGGCAACAATTCGTAATGAAATGGCTGATCTCGAAGAGGCCGGTTATCTTTTTCAACCACATACGTCTGCCGGGAGGGTTCCCTCCCAAAAAGGATACCGTTATTATGTGGATCGGTTGATGGAAGCCCCTGTTCTGGAGGAAGAAGAAAAAATAAAGATCAAAGAAGTATATGAATATGAAAAATTAAAAGAAATAGAAGAAATTATCAAGCATACTTCACAGCTTCTTTCCTTTTTAACCAACTATACTTCGCTTATCTTAGGACCGCAGCTTAAAAAAAGTGCTTTTAAAAAACTGCAAATTATGCCCGTGGATTATCAAAGGGGTCTACTTGTTCTTGTGGCTGATACGGGATTTGTTAAAAATAAGGTAATTAATCTTCCGCGGACGCTTTCCTCCGGTGAACTGGGTCGCATTGTTGCTTATCTCAACCAACGGCTGGAAGGCCTTACCATTGATAAAATTACCTCCAGCCTAATTGGTGAACTACGTCGTGATCTTTACCAACATATTCAATTTCTGGAAGATACCTTCATGCTGTTGGAAGATAGCCTTGCTGAAGATGAAAGGCGTGTTTTCTTGGGAGGCACAAGTAATATACTTAACCAGCCAGAATTTGAGGACATTAAGAAAATTAAGGCCCTGCTTTCCCTATTTGAACAGCATTCTCTTTTAGCAACATTGTTGGATAGGCCGGTGGCCGGTGTAGGGGATATAGTGATCCGCATCGGCAAAGAAAATATATTGAAAGAAGTGCAAGAATGCAGTTTGGTCATGGCTACTTATTATCTTGGCAGGGAAATAATGGGGACGATTGCCGTGTTAGGGCCTACGCGCATGGAATATGCAAAAACGGTGGCTGTTCTTCAGCAAATTGTAAGCCATCTCCGAAAGCTTTAAACTTAAAGATAGGAGTGAAACACTGTGAAGGATAAAAAACTTCACCGGTTTCCAGGCATTTCCGAGGAAGGGAAGGGGTTGCCTGTCCGGCAGGAAAACGGTATAAAGAATAATATTTTAACAACTGGGAAGGAAATAGATAATTCAAAAAGTGGTGAAGAAAACGGAACTCTGGTTGTGGAAGAACTAGAGCAGAAGATAACCACACTTGAACAAGAAAACGCCGGGATAAAGAATAGGCTGTTAAGACTACAAGCTGACTTTGATAATTTCCGCAAACGGGTTCGTGCTGAAAAAGAAGAAATGTTTACCCTGGCAAACTTTAATCTTGTTCAAAAAATTTTACCTGCAATTGATAATCTAGAAAGGGCCCTCTCAGCTTTGCAAGAAAGCCCTGCTGGCATTAGGGAAGGACTGGAAATGGTTAAAAAGCATTTTATGGAAATTTTGTTCAGTGAAGGTGTTACTCCGATCAAAAGCAGTGGCGAACTATTTGATCCTCATTTTCATGAGGCAGTTTTAAAAGAAGACAATTCTGATTATCCGCCCGGTACAGTTGTGGAAGAGCTGCAAAAAGGGTACATTATGCATGGAAGGGTCCTTCGGGCAAGCAAGGTCAAGGTTTCTGCAGATTAAACGGGTGAATAATCTGCCGGGTTATTAAATAAGAAGAAGGTTTTTATCAAAGGAGGGAATATCAATGTCAAAAATTATCGGTATTGATCTGGGAACAACAAATTGTGCCGTTGCTGTTTTGGAAGGCGGTGTGCCGGAAATTATGCCGAATGCTGAAGGTAGCAGGTTAACTCCTTCTGTAGTGGCTTTTACCAGAGAAGGGGAAAGAATGGTCGGTCAAGTGGCTAAACGCCAATCGATTACCAACCCTGAGCGGACGGTTCTCTCGATAAAAAGGGAAATGGGCACTAATTTCAAAGCTAAAATTGGTGAAGAGGAATATACGCCACAGGAAATATCTGCCATGATTTTGCAGAAACTTAAAGCTGATGCTGAAAGCTACTTAGGGGAAAAAGTTGATAAAGCAGTTATTACTGTCCCCGCTTATTTTTCAGACAGCCAGCGGCAAGCTACAAAGGATGCCGGTCGTATTGCCGGATTGGAGGTCATGCGCATTATCAACGAGCCTACAGCAGCAGCTTTGGCTTACGGATTAGACAAAGGAGAAGATCATACTATTCTTGTCTATGACCTTGGCGGAGGGACTTTTGATGTCTCCATTTTGGAGCTGGGGGAAGGAGTGGTGGAGGTTAAAGCTACCAGCGGAAACAACCGCTTGGGTGGCGATGACTTCGACGAACGAGTGATCACTTATCTAGTTTCCGAATTTAAAAAGGAAACGGGAGTGGATTTGAGCAAGGATCGCACTGCGCTGCAACGCCTAAAAGATGCTGCAGAAAAAGCAAAAATTGAACTTTCTAGTGTAACAAGCAGCAACATTAACCTTCCTTTCATTACTGCTACGGCTGATGGACCCAAGCACCTCGATCTGACGCTTAACAGGGCAAAATTTGAAGAACTAATCGAGGATTTAGTGGAAAAAAGCATGGGCCCTTTACGTCAGGCACTAGCTGATTCTGGTTTGGAAACAAAAGAAATTAATCAGGTAGTCCTCGTTGGCGGTTCGACAAGGGTTCCATTAGTACAGAAGGTAATCAAGGATCTTTTAGGTAAGGAACCTCACAAAGGCGTTAACCCCGATGAAGTTGTTGCTTTAGGAGCGGCAATCCAGGGGGGGGTTTTGGCGGGGGAAGTAAAGGATGTTTTGCTACTGGATGTAACTCCTCTTTCTCTTGGCATCGAAACTCTGGGCGGTGTTTTTACCAAAATTATTGAAAGGAATACGACTATACCCACAGATAAAAAACAGATATTTTCT
This sequence comes from uncultured Desulfovibrionaceae bacterium, assembly GCA_964603615.1. Classification (GTDB taxonomy): domain Bacteria; phylum Bacillota; class Dethiobacteria; order DTU022; family UBA8154; genus JAAZMI01. The sequence continues at coordinate 44,785 of CAZRVU010000006.1, read as the reverse complement.
ACGGCTGCAGATAGTCAAACCAGCGTGGAGATTCATGTTCTACAGGGTGAACGGGCTATGTCCGCAGGAAATAAAACGTTGGGACGTTTTATGCTCGACGGTATCCCGCCGGCGCCACGCGGTATTCCGCAGATAGAGGTTTCTTTTGACATTGACGCCAACGGTATCGTCAATGTAACGGCTAAAGATTTGGGGACCGGTAAAGAGCAGAAAGTAACGATTACTGCTTCTTCCGGTTTGGATAAAAATGATATCGACAAAATGGTAGGGGATGCTCAAAAATTTGCTGCAGAAGACAAAAAGATTAAAGAGCTGGCTGAGGCACGTAACCAGGCTGATACTTTAATATATTCTACTGAAAAAACGCTGCGGGAACTGGGCGATAAAGTAGACAGTGCTGCCAAGGAACGCATTGAAGGGGCAATTGGGAAGTTAAGGGAAACTGTTACCGGTGATGATCTACAAAAAATTAAAGATGCTTCTGAGCAGTTGAGCAGTCTTTTGCATGAGGTTTCCACTAAACTATATGAACAAGCCCAGCGGGAAAGTCAAGCTGGCTCAGCCGGTGCAGGGGAAGGGCCCCATACGCAACACGATCAAGCCGGATCAGCCCCGGGCGGCAAACAAGAAGAAGTTTATGACGCTGATTATGAAGTAATGGATGAAGAAGGTAAATAGTAAGGTTTTATTTAAAGGGGCGGAATAATTTTGAAGAGAGATTACTATGAAATCCTAGGTCTAAAAAAGGATGCTGATCAAGAAGAAATTAAAAAAGCATACCGTAAGCTAGCGCGTCAATATCATCCCGATGTTAGCTCCGGTGAAGATGGAGAAGAAAGGTTTAAGGAAGCCAAAGAAGCTTATGATGTTCTCAGTGACCCCCAAAGAAGGGAAAGCTACGATCGCTTTGGCCATGACGGGGATGTTTTTCAGGGATTCGGGGGCGGGTTTGGCGGTTTTACCAACGGGTTTGAAGATATTTTTGATAGTATATTTGGGGGTGGTTTTAACACAGGCAGGGGCCGTCGTGCTACAGCATCGGCGGCCCGGCGTGGTGCAGATTTGCGCTATGATCTGGAAATAACCTTGAAAGAAGCCGTTCAGGGAAAAATAATTTTTATTCAGATTCCACGAGCAGAAAATTGTCCTGTTTGTGGCGGAACAGGGGCCAGGGAAGGCACCGTTCCTGTTACCTGCCCAGCTTGCGGGGGTACAGGGCAACAGCAGGTTATACGCAATACTGCCTTTGGCCGGCTTGTCAGCGTAATTACTTGTGAAAAATGTCGCGGTGAAGGCCGGATTATCGAAAAGCCCTGTCCGCAATGCCGGGGAGAGGGACGCGTAATGAGGGAAAGAAAAATCGAGATAAAAACCCCTCCCGGTGTGGACAATGGCTCAAGGTTGCGCGTTTCTGGTGAAGGGGAGGCAGGAACAAAAGGAGGAGGCCCGGGCGATCTTTATGTAATCATTCATGTTCGCCCTCACGAAATATTTAAACGCCAGGATAATGATCTAGTTTGTGAAATACCGCTCAATTTTGTGCAAGTTGCCTTAGGGGGAGAAATTGTCGTGCCTACCCTGGAAGGCAAGGCCAAGTTGCGCATCCCCGAGGGAACCCAACCCGGAGCTGTTTTCCGCCTTAAGGGAAAAGGGGTGCCTTCGTTACATGGCTTTGGTCGGGGGGATCAACTGATAAAAATAAGAGTGGAGGTACCGCGCCGGTTGGACATCCACCAGAAAAAATTATTACGAGAATTTGCTATGGTTTGTGGTCTGGAAATTCCGGAACAAGAGGATAAGGGGTTTTTGGGGCGTGTAAAGAAAACTTTTAATGCAAAGTAAACATGACACAGGAGAAAACGAAGTGTCCTTCTGGTTTTTTCTTCCCCCGGGGGAACTGCAGCATAATAATATTGTTTTGCAGGGGAGTATATTTGCCCATATCAAGGCGGCACGCTTAAAAAATGGTGATGATATTGTCCTTGCCGATGGGCGGGGCAACGCTTTTGCCGCCCGTCTCCTAATTTTGGAAACGCGAAAACAAAAAGCTGTTGCCACTATTTTACACAAACTGCAGGGAAATTCAGAACCCCCTTTGGAGGTTTCTTTGTTTCTGGGGATTACAAAGGGCGAAAAGATGGAACAAGTTATCCGTCAATCTGTAGAATTAGGTGTAATGAAAATTGTGCCAGTCCTAACAGAGAGGACAGTTGTAAAATTAAACGGCAAAAAAGGGGAGGCCCGGACCCACCGCTGGCAAAATATTGCTTTTGCTGCAGCAGCACAATGCCGCCGCAGTTTTGTTCCGGAGATCTCCAAACCTCTTTATTTTAAGGAAATGCTTGGCCTATTATCCGGGGAAGAGCCGGTGCTCATTCCCTGGGAAGAAGAAAAAGAAAAAAGATTGCAGCACTTTGCAGCAACAATTAAAGACCCTCCCCGGTCGATAAGCATCTTTACCGGGCCAGAAGGAGGCATTGCGCCCGGGGAAATGGAAAAACTAAAGAAACTCCCCTGGGTTTTTCCAGTAACCCTGGGGCCACGTATTTTAAGAGCTGAAACAGCTCCCCTGGCTGTGCTGGCAGTGTTACTCTACCTTTGGGGTGACCTATGACCTGTCTCCGGGTTGTGTCGTGGGGAATGTCAGGGTAATGGGAGTTTTGACACATATGTGCCCGCGTCTGTCGATGAATATAAATTGGTTTAATAAGTTTTATTGATTATACACATTGTTCTACCCTAGAAGGGGTGCAAATATTGTCCCTAAAAATTGCTTTTTATACATTGGGTTGCAAAGTCAACTATTATGATACGGAAGCCCTCAAAAGCGAGTTTCGCCGGGAGGGCTTTACAGTTGTCGACTTTAATGACAAAGCGGATGTTTATGTGGTAAATACCTGTACTGTAACCCACCTGGCCGATCGCAAATCCCGGCAGTTTCTACGCCGGGCGAAAAGGCATAATCCCCGGGCTTTGGTTGTGGCCCTGGGTTGTTATGTCCAGGTCAATCCTGCCAGGGTTGCTTCTCTGCCGGAAGTAGATTTATTACTAGGAACGACAGGGCACCCTTTTTTGCCACAACTGATTAAAAGAAAACTTGCCGGGGATGATATTTATGCCAAAGTAGAGCCTTATGGTGAAACAGTGTTCTTTGAAGAAAGATCATTTCTGCCGGAACAGGATCGGACGAGGGCTTTTTTAAAAATACAAGAGGGTTGTAATCAGTTTTGCAGCTACTGTATTATTCCTTTAGCCCGTGGGCCGCTGCGCAGTTTACCGCTTTCACGGGGGAAAAAATGTTTGCAGGAGATCAGCCACGCCGGTTTCAAGGAGGTAGTGCTCACTGGTATTCATCTAGGGCTATATGGCGTGGATTTAAACCCGCCAGTTAATCTTGCTGTTTTTTTGCAGGAGGCTGTAACTATAGAAAGGTTGGACAGAATCCGGCTCAGTTCAATTGAGCCGACGGATTTTAGTGACGAACTAATCGCCGTACTTCAGGCACAGCCGAAAATTTGCCACCATCTGCATATTCCTTTACAGAGCGGCGATAACACTATTTTAAAAAAAATGGGACGCCATTATGATCTTGCTGCTTACGCGTCACTTTTAGAAAAGTTGCGGAAGGCTCTACCCGATCTGGCCGTAAGTACAGATGTGATGGTTGGCTTCCCGGGAGAAGGAAGCGTTCACTTCCAAAACAGCCTCCAGTTCGTCCGGGAGTGTTCTTTTAGCCGTTTACACGTATTTAAATATTCGCCCCGTCCTGGCACCCGTGCTGCAGCGATGAGTCCACAAGTTTCACCGCAGCTCAAAGAAGAAAGGAGCCACCGGATGCTCTCTCTGGGGGAGGAACTCTCAGCAGCCTTTCAGCAAAAATATATGGGGCGTGAATTTGATGTTCTCTTTGAAAAGGAACTTTTGGGGCCTGCCAGCCAAGAAGATATCGCTTCGCATTTGCCCGGGGAAGAAAATAGAAAAAAGGTCAACCGACATTTTGCCAGGGGAAAAACAGAAGGAGAAGAAAAGAGTCTTATCTTTGAAGGTTTAACATCTAATTATCTGCGTGTACATGCTTTGTTGCCCCCGGGGAAATGGAGGGGTGAATTAGGCCGTGTGCATCTTACAAAAAATTGTCGCGGTTACCTGCAGGGCATTTTGATTCCTTAAAATTTTTATTTTCAGCCCCTGCTGCATAAATGATATTTTCCCTTAAAAATTATAAAAACAGAGACGTTAAGCAAAAAGGAAGTTATCCTGCACTTGTTGCTTAAACTTTTAAAAACCGTTTTTGATATTTGTGTCCACTTTAATTATTATTTTCAATATATTGCTTCTTGTTCCATATTTCCAATTTATTGCTTGCCCCCCGCACCTCCAAAAGGTATGCGGATTTTCAAGTAGCTATTAACAAACAGTCATACTCAGACTTTTCCCCGCATATGATCAAGGAAGGAAATATGAGGGAGGAAAGTCAATGAAAAAGAGAGGCAAGTTTTTTGTTGTGGAAGCCCGCCGGCTCATTCCACTGTTATTTTTGCTGGCATTATTGATTGGCTTGACCGTCTATGATAATTTTTTTAGGCTTGAACCAACCGCCGGGCCGTCTAAAGTAGATGCAGACAGCTTAATTTTCACCACTACCGATTGGGGGGCTCTGACTACGTCGACTTCTTTTAATCTTGTGGCAGATGATGAAGGATGGGCCAAGGTTTCCCAGGAAATGGGGTTAATTCTTCCCGACTACCCTTTTAACGCTGCCGCAGAGGTGGCTGTGTTTGCTGTAAATAGTGAAATTCAAAGTATGAATGTTATACCCGGGTTGGGAGAAGCGGAGATCAGGGTGTTGGTGGAACCCAAGGATAATTTTTATCATGTGATCACTGTTGATCGCAATGCTGTAGACCTGGACAATGCTGTCTGGCAGTTTGTCGATCAAGAAGACCAGATATTAAGCCGGATTATTCCATTTTGGCAGTTGGAAGAGGAAGACGAGCAGGAAGAAGATACAGAGCAAGAGGAACAGGAAACGATTAAATAAAAGCATGGACTTAGGGACGAGATAAAACCGGAGAATTTCTGTACATGACAAAGTATTGTTTTGCTTTCACTTTAGTTTTGCTAAACAATTTGTGCCAACTATTCAGTTTGTCCAGTTTTTAAAAAATCGGATGACATTAACTAACTGTTAACTGCAAGGGTTAAGATTATTCTTCATCCTGGAAGGAAAATTGTTCTGGTACCTGTTGGGTAAAGATCTCTTCCAGAGCTTCGCCAATTATTCTTTGCACGTCTGTAAGCAGGACACTAAAGCGATACTCTGCTTCCAGATACTCTTTAACAATAAGATTCAGGTTAATAATCTCCCACCTTTGTGTCAGGCGTTTTTCCTGTTCCGGTGCTACCTCTAGGCCGGATATTTTTTGTTTTTGCAGCTCTAACTGGCTTTTTCTAAAATCTGTTAGCATCTCCTTGGCACCCTGATCTTTTTCCAACTTGTCCTGGCATTCCTTAAAACTGGCGTACTCCGGCGACAATTTAATCGCTTTCGCTAAGCTGTGAGCATAATCGTAAACGTTCATGAATTCCAACTCCTTTCTGGTTTTCACCTGGCAATACTTTGTTTGTTTTGTTTAAAATAAGTATAGATTCCACTGAAAAAATTACATTTTGCTGCGTAAAACGAAATTTGTTTGAGCGTAAGCTGTAAAAATCAGCCCATGAAGACGCCATAATTTTGAAGCAAAAATGGCAGGACGCCATTTTTAGGGCCTTTTGAAGAGGACGTTCCATTGGCCCGGGCGAAAAATTGTCAGTCGAAGGGATGCTGATTTCAGCGAACGCCTTGCAAATAGAATTTATGCAGTAGAATCAAGTATAGGAAAATTATTTTAAACAGGTGTTTTTATCCTGTTTTTATTCAACTTTTGCTGAACATAATCCTGAATTATGTCTGTCGCTTTTTGGAGATTGCTGCTATCCACGGTTAGGACAAAATTGGTCTGTTCCGGTTTTGATTCACTGTAAAGACGATCATAATAAAGTTGACAAAGAGAGCTAACCAGTTCGGCATAATTTTTTTGTTTTAATAGTGATAGGAAATAGTCAACGGTTTTTGTTCCCAGGTATTTTTTTAGGGATTGTATAGCCCCTTCGATTTGTTCGCTTTCATCTTGCAGGGAGGAGGGGGTGTATTCTTGTAGCAGTCGTTCCACTCTTTTTGCCAAGGGAGCAGTCAAAAGGATATGTGTTCCTTTTTGCATTGCCTTAAAGAGAAAAGGCGGCAGGTAAACGGGTCCAATCCTTTTCCCCTCACCCTCAAATAACAAGTAGGGTGCATTTCGATGTTGATGCAAACAGCTCCATAAATGGGCATCAAAATCTTTTTGGCCGCGTTTATGCTTAAAACCTAAATGGCCGAAAAGCGAGCCCCGGTGACAGGCCAGTTTTTCCAGGTCAATACCCGGGCAACCCCTGGTTAGCAGCAGGTGCAAAATTTTTGTTTTACCGGTGCCGGTTAACCCGTTTAGTACAAAGAGCGGTTTTTGAAGTTCATATACAGCCAACTGATCTAGAATATAACGCCTATAAGCTTTGTAACCGCCGGGCAACCTATAAGCGGGGATACCCGAAGCGGCCAGCAAATTATAAAAGCTTTTACTACGCAGGCCTCCTCTCCAGCAATATAAAACAGGTATTTTATGCGCACCCAGGCTATAAATTTTATCCATTATTTCTGGAAGTCTGGAAGCTATAAAATTCAGGCCTGTTAGACGGGCGCCCTGCCGATCTTTTTTGTAGTGTAAACCAATTGTTTCGCGCTCTGAATCGCTAAAAAGCGGGATATTCAAAGCGCCTGGGATGGAACCTCGCGCGTATTCGACCGGGGAACGCAGGTCGACAAAGACTGCGAAAGGTAGATTAATTGCTTCCGGTACAGTAAGCTCCCCGTACATTTATTCAGTCCTTCTTTGATAATTTATTGTTTTAAATCCTGCCTGCTGGCTGTATCTAATATCCTATCCAATAAAACTTTACTTCCCTTCAATGAGTATTATAACAGAATTACCTGCATAAAAAAACATTTTCAAACTATAGTCCTTATAGTCCTGATGATGCAGGGACAAAAAGGAAACCCTTGAATGATAAAAAAACAAGGGTTTAAGAAGTATAATACGAGTATGAAAAATGATTTTTAAAGTGGTGGGCAGCAGAAAAATACAAAACGTAACAAGTTTAACAGAAATTAAATATATTGATTTTTAAAAAAATGACTTCTAGCGTTTATCCAGGTTAAATTTACAATTAACCAATTAAACGAGATCAAAACGATCGGCATTCATAACTTTGTGCCAGGCAGAGGCGAAGTCCTGCAAGAATTTTTCCTGGGAATCACTGGCTGCATAGACTTCTGCAATTGCCCGTAACTGGGAATTTGAACCAAAAATAAGATCGACGCGTGTGGCGGTCCATCTCTGTTCGCCTGTGTCGCGATCACGGCCTTCGAATACTTCCTGATCGCCGGGGACTATTTTCCAGACAATGTTCATATCGAGAAGATGCACGAAGAAATCATTTGTTAACATTGTGGGCCTATCGGTAAAAACACCATGCGGGGATTGGCCGTAATTGGTATTTAAGACGCGCAGGCCGCCAATCAAAACCGCCGTTTCTGGCGCGGTTAATGTCAACAACTGGGCACGATCGACCAGGAGAACTTCTGCTGCCAGGGAAAAATTAGTTTCAAGGTAATTGCGGAATCCATCTGCTTTTGGCTCAAGTACTGCAAATGATTCTACATCTGTCTGCTCCTGTGTAGCATCTGTACGTCCGGGGGAAAAAGGTACGACCAGATTGTGGCCGGCATTTTCTGCAGCTTGTTCGATGGCTGCACACCCCCCTAGCACTATCAGGTCAGCCAGGGAAACCTTTTTATTTCCTTGTTGGCTACTGTTAAATTCAGATTGAATCTTACCGAGGGCCTGCAGCACTGCTTGTAACTGTTCCGGTTGGTTAACCGCCCAATTTTTCTGTGGTGCGAGACGGATGCGCGCTCCATTTGCACCACCCCGCTTATCGGAACCGCGGAAAGTTGATGCCGAGGCCCAGGCCGTTGATACAAGTTGTGCAACCGAAAGCTTTGAGGCCATTATTTTACTTTTGAGCTCTGCTATATCTCCTGCATCGATCATTTCATAATCAGCTTCTGGTAGCGGATCCTGCCAGATGAGTCTTTCGGCCGGAACTTCAGGGCCTAGATAACGTGAACGCGGCCCCAAATCACGATGGGTCAGTTTGAACCAGGCACGGGCAAAAGCATCTGCAAATTCCTCAGGGTTATCTAGAAATCGCCTGGCAATCGGACCAAAAATAGGGTCCATCCTTAGCGAAAGGTCTCCTGTGGTCATCATTGGCGCATGCCGTTTGCTCGGATCATGGGCATCCTGCACTGTATCTGCGGCAGCAGGATCTGTGGGAATCCATTGCCAGGCGCCGGCAGGGCTTTTAACAAGATCCCAATCGTATTTAAAGAGCGTCTCTAAATATCCCATATCCCATGTAGTTGGGTTTGGTTTCCATGCACCTTCAATGCCGCTACCGATTGTATCTCCGCCTTTGCCACTTTTGAAGCTACTTTTCCAGCCCAATCCCTGTTCCACAATAGCGGCAGCTTCCGGTTCCGGGCCTACATGGGTGGCAGGACCAGCACCATGGCTTTTGCCAAAGGTATGCCCGCCGGCAATAAGCGCCACTGTTTCTTCATCGTTCATGGCCATCCGCCTAAAGGTTTCCCGGATATCACGCCCGGAAGCAAGAATACTAGGCTGGCCATCCGGTCCTTCCGGATTTACGTAAATTAGTCCCATTTGGACAGCGGCAAGGGGATTTTCCAAATCTCGTTCACCGGAATAACGTTCTTCCCCAAGCCATTCGGTCTCAGAACCCCAATAGACGTCTTCTTGTGGCTCCCATACGTCCTCACGCCCACCGGCAAAACCAAATGTTTTACACCCCATCGATTCTAGAGCACAATTTCCGGCCAGGATCATAAGATCTGCCCAAGAAATTTTCCTGCCATATTTTTTCTTGATCGGCCAAAGTAAGCGGCGGGCTTTGTCGAGATTTACATTATCCGGCCAGCTATTGAGTGGCGGAAAACGTAAGGTCCCATCGGCTGCACCGCCACGGCCGTCACCGATACGGTAGGTGCCTGCGCTATGCCAGGCCATGCGGATCAAAAAGGGTCCATAGTGGCCATAATCGGCAGGCCACCAACTTTGAGAATCTGTCATCAGCGTAAAAAGATCTTTTTTTATTGCTGCATAGTCAAGCTTCTTAAATTCTTCGGCATAATTGTAGTCTTTGTCCATCGGATTGCTCAAATCTGAATTCTGATGGAGCATCTTCAGGTTTAACTGGTTGGGCCACCAACCAAGGTTAAAGGTGCCGCCACCCGGGACGGTTTTTTGGGTTTCATCTGTCTTTTGTTTTTTTGTTTCCTCCATTTTAAGCCTCCTTCACTAATCTCAAGTTTTAATATCTGAAAAACTTACATTATTACATCTGAATATACATGAGGAAGATCTTTTTGTCAATTCAAAAAATTCTGCTTGACATATTACTTTAAGTAAGTTACTATAATAAAAGATGTTACTAACCGGTTAGTAGAATTAATTTTTATAACATTAACTGGATAATTAAATTTTTTACGGCAGGACCAAATTGCTCTAAAGTATGCTTTGTAGTTAACAGGTAAATATTCAAAAGAATGTTTAACAAGGAGGGTTAGACGTGCGGTTGTTAGAATTCGATTATTTCGAACCGGAAAGTTTAGGGGAGGCAGTGGCCAAGGTTGGGGAATTGAAGGATAATTACCAGATTATTGCCGGGGGAACGGATTTATTGACGGCTTTAAAGCAGAGATTGATTACCCCGTCCGGCCTGCTCAGTCTCGATAAAATTTTATCCTTGAAGGAAATTAAAGAAGAAAACGGCTTGCTTGTAATTGGCGCAATGTGCACTTTGGAGGATCTTCTTTGTTCAGATTTGGTTGCAGAAAAATTTCCAGCCTTAAAACATGCAGCCCGGGAAGTCGGCTCCCCGCTTTTACGTCCTCTAGCCACGATTGGTGGCAATGTTTGTCTGAATACGAGATGTCGCTTCTATAATCAATCGCAATTTTGGCGTTCAACACGAGAAAAGTGTTTTAAGGCCGGGGGAGATATTTGCCATGTAACTAATAAAAAGGGAAGTTGCGTGGCGACTTTTTCGGCAGATCTGCCGCCGGTTTTAATCGCTTACGGTGCTAAAATTCGTTTGGCAGGCCCAGAAGGAACGAGAACCCTGCCTTTAGATCAATTCTACACCGCAGAAGGCCGCAATCCTCATAAAATTATGGCGGGTAGCGGAGAAATCCTAACGGGTATTGAAGTGCCGCTGCCCACACCGCAGGTGAATTGTATTTATCAAAAATTTAGGATGCGGGAGTCCATTGATTTCCCAGTGTTGGGGGTTGCGGTAATGCTTAAACTTGCAAACGGAAAACCAGGGAAGCATGGAGTAAATGGAGTAATATGTGCAGACGCTTGCCTGGTGATTACCGGTGCAGAACCGGCGCCAGTGATAGCGGTAAGAGCACGGAAAGAGCTTTTGCAGCAGGAGTTGGAAATGAACTTGCTGTCTAAGGTGGCCCAAATAGCTGCTTCTGAGATACATCCTATTAAGACCTCTCTTATTTCTCCGCGTTACAAGCGGGAAATTGCTAAAATCGTGATCACAGAAGCCTTAAAAAAAGCGGGAGGGATTTGATTATCATGAAAAAAACGATCCGGCTTTTAGTAAATGGTGAAGAAAAAGTCCTGACAATTGATGTGCAGCGGACACTTTTGGAGGTGCTGCGCGAAGATTTAGGGTTGACGGGAACAAAAAAAGGTTGCAATCAAGGGGAATGTGGGGCTTGCACGGTTCTCTTAGACGGTAAACCGGTCAGCTCTTGTTCATTATTGGCAATCAGAGCAGATAAAAAGTCAGTTACTACAATTGAAGGCCTGGCACAAGCAGGAAAACTGCACCCTATTCAGCAGGCTTTCAATGAAAAAGGGGCTATTCAATGCGGTTTTTGTTCACCGGGGATGATCCTCGTTACAAAAAGTTTGCTGGAACAAAATCCTCATCCAACGACGACAGAAATAAAAGAAGCGATTGCCGGAAACATTTGCCGCTGCACCGGTTTTGTACAGATTATCGAAGCAATTCGCTCTCTTGATTCTTAACCAGATCTCCATTTTATTATTTCGAATTAATTATTAAATGACAGGTGGTGTTTTTGGTGAAAGATTATAATTATATTGGTAAAGGGATCCCGCGCGTCGACGGACCGGCCAAAGCTTCAGGCAAGGCTATCTACACGGTTGATGTTGAGTTGCCGGGTATGCTTTATGGGAAAATACTGCGTAGCCCTCATCCCCATGCCAGGCTGCTTAAAGTAGATACCAGTGCCGCACAACAGTTGCCGGGTGTAAAAGCTGTAATTACCGGTGAAGATGTACGTGCGGTGCGTTATGCTTTTGTCGATACACCCCGTTATCCCGCTGATGAACAGCCGCTGGCTGTCGATAAGGTTAGATATATCGGAGACGAAGTTGCGGCAGTAGCTGCTGAAAGTGAAGCAATTGCCGAAAAGGCGCTATCTTTAATAAAGGTTGAATACGAAGTCTTGCCGGCTGTTTACCATCCGGAGGAAGCGATGCAGGAAGATGCACCTGTAATCCATGATGAACAATTAACAGGTACCTCTTTCTGGGAAGAGTGGGGGGTCGCGCAACAAAAAGGGGAGCAAAAACAGGAAAAGGCAGTTAATAACTTAAGCGGGCACACCTTTGTTAATTTTGGTGATGTGGAGCAAGTTTTTCAGGAGGCGGATTATTGCCGTGAGGATCGCTTTGAGCTAAAAGCTACGGCCCATTGTCAGATGGAACCGCATGCTGCTGTAGCCAATTTTGATTCCCTGGAAGGAAAGTTGCATGTCTGGTTATCAACCCAGGGTATCTTCTTGAAAAGACATTTTTTAAGCAGAACCCTAGATTTGCCGGCCAGTAAGATCAGGGTGCATCATAGTTTTGTAGGCGGGGCTTTTGGTGGGAAGATCGATCTTTTTCCCTATGAATTCTGCGCAGCCTATCTTTCAAGACAAACTGGCCGACCAGTCAAGATTGAGCTAGACCGGGAAGAAGTATTTATGACTACCCGTCAGCGCCATCCGATCAACGTAATAATTAAAACGGGGGTACAGAAGGATGGCACGCTTTTGGCCCAGGATATAAAAGTAATAGCCGATAATGGTGGTTACCGGGGGTCTGGCCCGGTAGTGATTTTTCTTTGTCACGGTTTTAGCTTTCCTGTTTACCACGTGCCCAATTATCGTTATGAAGGGTTTTCTATCTATACGAATAATGGCATACGCGGCCCACAGCGCGGCCACGGTGCCCCACAGATACGCTTTGCTATCGATTCCCACCTGGATCTGATTGCCAGGGATCTGGGCCTAGATCCTTTGGAGATCATGCATAAAAATGTGCGTAAAGAAGGGGATATCCTACCGAACGGCGATCGCTTGGATAGTTGCGGTTTAACGGAATGCCTTACGGGAGCTGCCGCGGCGGTTGACTGGCAAAAAAAGAGAAGGCAACTTAAAACGCTGGTTAATGGCAATCGTTACCGGCGTGGCGTGGGAATTTCTCTCTGCTCCATGTTTAGCGGGGCAATGTATTATCCCTTTGCTTCTGCCGCTGTAGTGAAACTGCATGACGATGGTTCGGCAACTTTATTTACGGGTGCACAGGATATCGGTCAGGGTAGCTATACTACTTTAAGCCAGGTTTTGGCCGAAGAGCTGGGTATCGGCATAGAAGATGTCTGTATTGCCGCTGGTGATACGGACCTTTGCCCCATTGATTTAGGTAGTTTTTTAAGCTGTACGGCTCTGGTTACCGGTAATGCTGTTAAAAAGGCTGCTGCAGATGCCAAACGCCAACTACTGGAAAGTGCTGCAGAACTTTTGGGGATTAATGATCCAGCCAGATTAAAAACAAAAAAGAAAATGATTTTTTTGGAGGATAATCCGGAGCTTGCCGTTACCTTTTCCCAGGCCATTCAAGCCAGCGTCTTAAAAAGGGATGGTAATCCCGTCATCGGTCATGGTTCCTACAAGGGATACCCGCGGACCGAACGTTACCCCAGCCTGGCAAAGGGTAAGGGGCTCTTTACCGGCGCCTATGGTTTTGCGGCACAGGCTGCAGAAGTGGAAGTTGATACCCTCACTGGCCGGATAAGGCTTATTAAAGCGGTTACCTTTCACGACTGCGGTTACCCTCTCAATAAAATAATTGTAGAGGGGCAGATTCATGGTTGTACCTCTATGGGGGCGGGGCAAGCCCTTTCTGAAGAAATATATTTTGAAAAAGGGCAGCTTTTCAACCCTTCCTTTCTTAGTTACCAACTACCTATTTCCCTGGATACGCCGGAATCTGTGGAGGGGCTTGTAGCAACAATTGAACCCAGTGGCCCCTTTGGTGCTAAAGAGGTCGGTGAAGGTTGTGTGGCCGGGATTTTGGGGGCAATCGCTAATGCTGTGCATGATGCTGCTGGCGTACGTATATACAGCCTGCCGATCACACCAGAGAAAGTTTTGCATGCTTTGGGTAAAATATAGCCGGGGGAATAAAAGATGGGTCTAACCAAACAGAAAATTATCAATACGGCAGTTACTTTATTTAATAAGAAAGGATATTCCGTTACAAGTGTACAGGATATAGCCGAGGATTTAAACGTGACCAAGGCAGCATTATACTATTATATTACCAGCAAAGAAGAGATCCTCTACGCTATTTTTGATCAAACCATGAAAACCGCGGAAAAGCGGCTAGACAAGCTCCTGGCAGAAAAAATTACTGTGGAGGATAGAATTAGAAAAGTTATCTATAATCATATTATGGCAGTTTTTGATGAGGCCCCGCATATTGCCATTTTTTTTACAGAACAGGCTCACCTGTTACCTGGGAATTTGGCTTCTATCCGTAGGCGGCAGAGGGATTATGAAAAAGCAGTAGCCGCAGTATTCGAGGAAGGAATAAAAGAAAATATCCTTAAAAAGATAGAAATTCTGCCTACCGTTTATGCTGTATTGGGTATGTGCAACTGGTTATATCATTGGTACAAGCCGGTGGGGCAGATAAAACCGGAAGAGCTAGCCGATCTTTATGCCGATATAATTTTATGCGGGATTCTTAAGGAGAAAATGTTATAATATATTCATGATTTTACTACATAAACTCTATTTGCAAGGCGTTCGCTGAAATCAGCATCCCTTCGACTGACAATTTTTCGCCCGGGCCAATTGAACGTCCTCTTCAAAAGGCCCTAAAAATGGCGTCCTGCCATTTTTGCTTCAAAATTGTGGCGTCTTCATGGGCTGATTTTTACAGCTCCCGCCCCAGCAAATTTCGTTTTATGCAGCAGAATGTAATTTTTGCAGTGGAATCATTCATAAAAAAAGGGGGAGAAAACAGTAGTGGAGAATTGCATATTTTGTAAAATTATCAGCGGTGAAATACCCTCACAGTTTGTCTACCAGGACGAACAGGTGGTGGCTTTTTATGATCGTGCGCCCGTAGTTCCTGTTCATGTCCTCATCATTCCGCGCCTTCATATCCCCACGTTTGATGATCTGCAAATAGAGCATAAAGAGCTGGTAGGGCATCTGCTCTTGGTAAGCCGGGAGATTGCACGGCAACATAACCTTCAAAACAAAGGGTATCGCTTGATTATGAACTGTGGCCAGGATGCGGGACAGGAGGTAAACCATCTTCATTTTCATCTTCTTGGCGGACGGCCAATGAATGAACTTTTAGGATAAAATTTACTTTCATTGACAGTCATTCGGCCTAAAGGTATAATAGATTGAACGGTTTTCCACGGGGCCTTATTTTGGCAGGTCGGGTTGAGGGGGGGGAAGCTATGTGTCAGAGGTTAAAGTTGGTCGAAACGAAAGTTTTGATAGCGCCTTAAGGCGCTTTAAAAAGAAATGTGCACGGACAGGTATTCTTTCCGAAATTCGCAAAAGGGCGCATTATGAAAAACCAAGTGTCCGCCGCAAAAAGAAGTCTGAAGCAGCACGCAAAGTACGTGGAAAAGGGAGAAGGTCTTATCGCTAACCAGGTCTAAAAGATGCTGGGAGATTCTTAGCCCCCTAGGCTATATTATTTAAGTTTTTCAACTTTTTTCCCAAACTCCTTGAGGTAACGGAAAACCGGATATGATTAAAAATTCAGAGATAATAGTACCCTGTAAAACTTGGTTATACCAAGTTTTACTCTTCTCCAAGGGTTAATATTGCACTGATCCGCTCATCGGAGGTGAAAAGGTGCTTAATTTTTTTAGGATTCAACAGTGCAAAAAAAGATACGAAACATTTTTTCTTTTAATTTTCTTTTTTTTATTTTTTGTTTTTGTCACTAGTGTCTTTGCTGGTCCTGCAACCGTTGCCAAACCGGTTTATATTATTCCGCTGAAAGGTGAAATTGAACCCGGGTGGTTAGTTTTCCTGGAGCGTTCCCTGCAGGAGGCCTCCGATGCTGGTGCTGTAGCTGCAATCTTGGAACTGGATACACCCGGAGGGTATATTGAATCGGCGGTAAGAGCCCGCAAGCTTATTCATGAGGCCCCTTTTCCGGTTTACGGTTATGTTCAATATCATGCTCTTTCTGCCGGTGCTTACCTGGCTCTCAGCGGAGAGAAATATTTCATGGCTCCGGGGGCCACCATCGGCGCCGCCGAGCCCAGACTTATTGCCAGCGAAGAGGCCGCTGATGAAAAGCATCTTTCTTACTGGGAAGCAGAGATGCGCGTAGCAGCCGAGGGGCAAGGCAAGGATCCCCAGGTGGCAGCAGCCATGGTACGCAAGGAAATAGCTATCGAAGGCGTGGTTCCTGCCGGGGAGTTATTAACTCTTACTGCCCAGGAAGCTGAAAAACTGAGGTTTAGTGATGGAACAGCCGACAAATTGACCACATTGCTGACCAAACTAAACCTCGAAGAATTCACTTTGGTCCGTTTAGAACCAACGCAATGGGAAAAACTTAGCGGATGGTTGATTAAACCGGTAGTCGCCACCCTGCTTCTTTCTGCAGCCTTTCTTTTCCTGATTGTAGAAGTGCTTACCGCGGGCTTTGGCCTTTCCGGGTTATTAAGCATCCTTTGTTTCGGACTTTACTTCGGGGGCCATTTTTTTACCGGGGTAAGCAGTTGGCCGGCAATTTTCCTTTTTATTTTTGGCATTGTTCTGTTGCTCGTCGAAGCTTTTATACCAGGTTTTGGCATCTTTGGAATTGGGGGCCTGCTAAGTGTTTCTATCTCTATTATTTTAACCGCTGCTTCTACTAGTATGGGCCTGAAAATGCTTCTTATCTCCTTTCTTATCTCCGCCCTGGCGGGGTTTCTTGCTTTTAAATATTTTCAGCGTAAAGGTACGTTACGGCGTTTTGTTCTTCTCGAAGCAGCCACCAGGGAAAAAGGTTTCAGCTCTTCAGCAGATTTATACTATTTAACAGGTAAAACTGGCCAAAGCATCTCTCCTCTCCGTCCAGCCGGTATTGTGGAGATCGAAGGTTCTAGATATGATGTAGTCAGTGAAGGTTCCTATATTCCCAGTGGAGCCGGTATTGAAGTTATCAAAGTCGAGGGTAGACGCATCGTGGTGCGTTCCCGTAATAACGGAGTCAATATTACGCAGAAAGGGTGATTCTATTTTGGATGGAACATTACCTTTTTTAGTACTACTTGTGTTTATTATTATCGGTTTTTCTATTTTATTTAGTTTTATTCCTTTAAGGTTATGGATTGCAGCTTTGGCTGCCGGTGTACGGATCAGTATCGTTACGCTGATTGGTATGCGTTTGCGGCGTGTTATCCCCGCCAAAGTGGTTGAACCCCTTATTAAGGCGACTAAGGCTGGATTGGAGCTGAATGTAAACAAATTGGAGGGTCATTACCTGGCCGGGGGAAACGTCGATAGAGTTATCAACGCCCTAATTGCTGCACAAAGGGCAAATATCGAGCTAGGCTTTGAGCGTGCAGCAGCAATAGATCTAGCCGGCAGGGATGTCTTGCAAGCGGTACGCATGAGCGTTAATCCCAAAGTAATTGAAACGCCCATCATAGCTGCGGTAGCCAAAAACGGTATTGAAGTCAAAGCTAAGGCACGGGTAACGGTCCGGGCCAATATTGATCGCCTAGTTGGAGGCGCGGGGGAGGAGACGATCATCGCCCGGGTAGGCGAGGGGATTGTGACCACGATTGGTTCTGCTGAAAGCCATGAAGAGGTTTTGGAAAATCCCGATAGAATCTCCCATACGGTATTGAATAAGGGCCTTGATGCCGGTACAGCCTTTGAAATTCTTTCTATCGACATTGCAGATGTGGATGTGGGAAAAAATATTGGTGCGGAGCTGCAAACGGACCAGGCTGAAGCTGATAAACGCATCGCCCAGGCCAAAGCGGAAGAGAGGCGGGCCATGGCTGTAGCCAGAGAACAAGAAATGAAAGCATCCGTACAAGAGATGCGCGCTAAAGTAGTGGAAGCGGAGGCAGAAGTGCCCCAGGCTATGGCCCAAGCCTTGCGTGAAGGCAAATTAGGTGTAATGGATTACTATAACTTACAAAATATTTTTGCCGATACCCAGATGCGCGATTCCATTTCCAAATTAGGCAAAGATGATAACGACGAAAAGAACCAGGGTCGTAAGGAATGATTCCACCGCTCAGGTGCAAATACAAACGTGGTTCAGGGTAAAGCAAGTATGTACAAAATATGAATTTGCTAGATAAAAAGTTATCTTTTTGAATGCAGGAAAAAGCTATATAAGGTTGAATCGCAACTTTGCGGCTGTAGCTAAGGGAAAGGTGTGTATAAAAGCTTATGGAACTGATTATTATTTTAATTGTTTTACGGATTATTTATTCACTTTTCCAATCTTTTCAGCGCGGGAAGGAAAAACAGCATCCACCGCAGAGGCCTCACAGGTTGCCGGCACCTCCCTTTCCCCCCGATTTTTGGGATTCTCCGCCGGGGGGAAAAATTATGAAAACAGAAAGGATGCCTACGGATGAAGGCGGTGAGCTGAATAGCCTGTATGAAAAACAGCCTGTGGAAATGCCTGCAGTCAAACCTATTTTGCAACCTTCGCTTACAGGGATTGAAGATAAGCCCTGGCACCAAATAAGAAACAAAAACTGGGAAGCAGGTTCTTCACCGGCTAGAAATATTCCGCGGGCAGGGCTGGCTTTTCCCCGGCAGAAAAAAGTTGCCCGGCAGGAACAGGAACATAGGCCTGCCCGGCTGCTAAACAAAGATAATCTTTTATGGGGAATAGTGGCCCGGGAGGTGCTTTCCCCGCCGCGGGCTAGGAGAACTTTTCCTTTTAGCAACTATGGGCCGGGAAGATCATAGCAGGCAGAAACCTAAAACACGGTCCGCCGGGTGCACATTCAAAACTAGGTCAAAAATAAGCAATGCTTCGTAATGGTATAATTACGTTTTCCGAGCATAAATTTTAATAAAAAGAAGGTCAAAGCTGGGGGCGTTGTTTTTTGAAAGGCAAGGAATCAAAGGAATCAGGGGAGAAAAAGAAAAAATGGCCGGAAAATATGGTTGATTTTTTCGAGCTGCCCAAAGAACTTTTCTTTAACCTGCCCAGGGTGACGTTGATCGGCAACATCCAGCTTTATCTGGAAAATTACAATGGTATTATTGAATATAGTGCAGATCTTTTGCGCCTAAAAATAAAGAGTGGAGAGATAATGATCAAGGGTAAAAACCTGGTTATCAAACATTTTGTCGATGAAAGGATATTTATTGAAGGGGATATTTATTCGCTGGAATTTCAGTGATCGGGAAAAGGGAGGTAAAATATTTGGTTGTGCTGGAGCGAAGGGGGCTCTGGCCGGGTTATCTGCTTATTTCCCTGCAAGGGTCAAGTCTAGCCAAACTGTTAAATTTAACGGTAAGGAACCAGATCGTTTTTTGGGATCTTAGTTATCTAGCAAATTCAGTTACAGTAAAAATCAGGCCGCGGGATTTTAAACGTTTGCGTCCCCTTCTCAAAAAAACCGGTTGCAGGGTTAAAATTCTGCAAAAAAGGGGGGCGCTTTTTCTCTTATTGCAGGGCTGGCGACGTAAAGGGTTACTGCTAGGTATTATTCTTTTTTGCCTGCTCCCCTATTTGTTGTCAGTATTTGTTTGGAAGATCGATATCCAAGGGAATAAAATAATAAGCGTTGAAGAAATATCTGTTATTTTAGAAAACAACGGGGTTCACAAAGGTGTATTAAAAGATAATATTGATCTTTTTGCACTGGAAAAAAAGTTTCTGCTGGAGCTAAAAGAGCTACAGTGGATCGGTATCAGTTTGGATGGTGTTTGCCTCAATATCCAGGTTGTAGAGCGACAGGGCAAAACCCCTTCCCTGGACACGGTTGCCAGTTTAGTTGCTGCCAAGGATGGCTTAATCGTAGATATTTTAGTTTTGGCCGGAGAAGCTTGTGTGCAGGCAGGGGATACTGTACAAAAAGGCCAGACACTAATTACCGGCAAAATAACACGCCGGGAAGAATACGATGACGAACCTGTAGAAAAGGAAATAAGGGAAATAGATGTACAACCCAAAGGGAAGGTAACTGCACTTGTCTGGTACGAAAGTTTTGCCGAAGCACCCCTTTATAAAGTAATAAAAAGAAAGTCAGGCAATCATTCCCGTTCCTTTTCCCTGCGCGTTGAAGAGCGGGAATATCCCCTTTGGGGCTCCCGGAAATCCCCTTACCGCAATTATGAATTGGAAAAAATTAAACGGGTTTTAATCTGGAGGAATCTCCGCCTACCTGTCGAATTACTAAGCAATAACTATTGGGAATTTGAGGTAGAAATACAGCCTCTTTCACCCCATGAAGCCTTGCAACAAGCTAAAAGAGAGGCTTCTCAAGGAATTGAAACCCAGCTTGCCAAGAATGCTATAATTAATAAAAGAATGGCCGACGAGTACTATTTTTATGAACTTGGAACGGTTGGTTGCCGGCTGATGATTGAGGCACTGGAGGAGATCGCAGTTTCGCAAATACCTACAGAAAGTGGAGGGATCTGATTTCTTGGCGGAGGAGCATGAAGAATGTAAGCTTTTTTTGAAAGATATGGATGAGGTTTTTCCTTTGCTTGGAAAATTTGATGAACATATTTCTTTAGTAGAGGAAAGCTTTGACGTGAAGATTGTTCCCCGGGGAAACGAGCTTATTTTCCAGGGCAAAAAAGAAGAAATGGGGATAGTGCATACCCTTTTTCAGGAACTTTTAGCTGTAATCAGGGGGGGGCACTTTCTAACTACACCAGAATTTATATATGCTTTAAAACTTGCCAAAGGAGGACAAGGCCGGGAGATTAAAACTCTTTTCAACGATCTTGTTCTGATCACTGATCGGGGCAAAAAGATCCGGCCCAAGACCCTGGGCCAAAAAAAATATGTGGAAGCCCTGCGTGCTTTTGATATTGTTTTTGGTATAGGCCCGGCAGGAACTGGTAAAACTTACCTGGCGATGGCTACGGCAGTTTTTGCTTTAAAAAATAAAATTGTGCAGAGGTTAGTTTTAACCAGACCCGCTGTGGAAGCCGGGGAGCGCCTCGGTTTCTTGCCGGGGGATCTGCACGAAAAGGTGGATCCCTACCTGCGCCCCCTTTATGATGCTCTTTATGATTTAATGGGTGTAGAAAACTATTTGAAATATAGGGAAAAAGGGGTAATTGAAGTTGCTCCGCTGGCTTATATGCGGGGAAGGACACTGGATGATTCTTTTATAATTTTGGATGAGGCGCAAAATACTACCCATGAACAGATGAAAATGTTTCTAACCCGGATGGGTTTCGGTTCTAAAGCTGTAATTACGGGGGATATTACCCAGATAGACCTTCCTGGTTCGCAGTTTTCCGGATTAGTTGAAATTATAAACATACTGGAAGATATTCCAGAGATAGCTTTTATTCACCTTAGTGATCAAGATGTGGTCCGGCACAGTTTAGTCCAAAAAATTATAAAAGCTTATGAAAGCTATCAGAATGGGAATAGTTAAGGAAAATAAAAGATAATGTTCAATTTACGAGCAAAAATTAAAATATTATTAAACAGCCTAACTTCTTTGCTAAAGGATAAAGGCGGCCGCAGGTTTTTTCTGGTGGCAGGTTGTTTTGTTTTTATTTATGTTTGTTTGCTTTTTTCTATTATGCCCCTGGGGGTTTCTGTTGAACTGGGAAAGCCAAGTCCGCAACGAATTATTGCCCCCCGGGAAGTAATAGACACTTTTTTGACAAATAGAATGAGGGAAGAAGCTGCTGCCGCTGTGCCAGTAGTTTTTGATTATGTCCCGGGCGTTCTAGAAGAGGGACAAATTTGCCTAAAACATTTTTTTGCCGATATTAAAAGAATCCAAAACTTAAATGAAGATGCAGAAAAGAAGGTTGAAATGTTTTGTAAAGACAACCCGGATCTTTTGTTGTCGGAGGAGCTAATCTCTGTTTTTTTAACGCAGAAACAGGACAACCTGAATGACCTGCAGGCTAGAACAGAAAATATTATGGAAGAAGTTCTCTCTAAGGAAATTAGGGAAGAAGGACAGCAGGTTGCCCTAAACCAGGTTTTGCAGGAAATTAGCAGGTTGCCTTTCAGTCCAGAGATCAGGCAGGGCCTTGAAGTGTTGCTCACTCCTTTCGTGCAACCGAACATGATTTTTAATCCAACTGCGACCAAAACCAACCAAGAAACAGCCAAGCAAGCAGTTGAACCGGTTCTTATTTTAAAGAAATCTTTAATTGTGCAAGAAGGAGAGGAGATTACAGAGAAGCATATTGCGCAATTGAAGGATTTAGGGCTGCTGGGCTCGCGCCTCAACTATGGAGGATATGCCGGTCTTTTTTTTATATTGGCTATTATATTCACCATCATCATTTTATATTTATATCTCTTTAACAGGGATATTTATGACAACACCAGCTCTCTTTTTCTGCTTGGTTTGATCGTAATTTTAACACTTGTACTTGGTCTTGCTGTGCGGTTTTTTTCCGGCTTTTTAATGCCTGTGGCCATGTGCTCAATCTTGATTGCTGTTCTTTTTGAACCGCGCCTGGCGGTGCTGCTTACCATTGTTTTGGCACTTCTTTTTGGCTTTCTTGTTGATGGGGAATTTACCTATGTGATTGTTTCTTTATGCAGCGGACTGGTTGCAATATGTAGCGTCTCCCGCCTACAAAGACGCTCCGATTTAACAAATGCAGGGCTTTATGTGGGAGGCGTTAATATTCTTTGTATTACCTCCCTTTTACTTCTTAACAGGGGTTTTCAACTGGAATACGATTTTTTAAGGGAATTTAGCATTGCTATTCTGGCGGGTTTGGGTAACGGCCTTTTTTCTGCGGTGATGGCTATTGGCTTATTGCCTTATTTAGAAAGTGCTTTTGGTCTGACCACTGCTGTTACACTTCTAGAGTTGGCTGATCCGGGACATCCTTTGTTGCGCAAGTTGCTGATGGAAACCCCCGGCACCTATCACCATAGTATAGTAGTCGGCAACCTGGCTGAAGCAGCAGCAGAAGCAATTGGTGCCGATCCTCTTCTTTCCCGGGTAGCAGCTTTTTATCACGATATCGGTAAAGTCAAACGCCCCTACCTGTTTGTAGAAAACCAGTTTACCAGTGATAATCCCCATAATAAAATTTCTCCCCATCTCAGCGCACTGATCATTCGTTCTCATATTAAAGATGGTGTAGAACTTGCCCGGGAGGCCAAACTTCCTTTACCAATAATTGATATCATTCAACAACATCATGGGACAAGTTTAATCTCTTATTTTTATCATCAGGCAGCAGAAAATGATAAAGGGATTTTGGTTCCGGAGGATGAATTTCGCTACGAAGGTCCTTTGCCACAGACAAAAGAAGCCGCCATTATTTTACTGGCTGATGCAGTAGAGGCTGCAGTACGTTCCTTATCGCGCCCGGTTGCTGGAAGGACTGAGGGGATGGTCAGAAAGATAATTAAGGAAAAATTAAACGATGGGCAACTAGATGAAGCACCCTTGACCTTACAGGATCTGGATAAAATTGGAGATACTTTTGTTCATATTCTCGCCGGGGTTTTTCACCAAAGGATCGAATACCCGGAAAAGGAGCTAAGGGCAGATCTGGAGAGGGGGAAAAAATAAGTGGCGGTCTTGGTTACCGATATACAAGATAAAATAATACTATCGGAAAATCTTTTGCTTTTGTTGAAGGAAGCAGGCGATCTTCTTTTGCGCTTAGAGGGGCAATCCCAGAAATGTGAGGTTAGTATCATTCTGGTAGACAATAGTTATATTCAAGAGTTGAATTTTACCTACCGGGGGGAGGATTATTCCACAGACGTTTTGGCTTTTAATTTGGAGGATGAGGTTACAAATTTGGAAGCAGAAAAAATCCTGGGGGATGTTGTCATCTCAGTGGAAAAAGCGCAGGAACAAGCCCGTATTTACGGGCATGTTTTTGAACGGGAGGTTGTATTTCTTGCACTGCACGGGATACTACACCTGTTAGGATATGAACATGATACCCAGGAAACAGAGCAAGAAATGCTGGAAAAGAAGGAACTAGTTCTTAAGAAATTTAAACTGTAAGGATGCCTGTATTTTGCCTTGCATCGGGCGGGGACAAGCAATGTTATTAAATAATGAAAATTTCTTGAGGACAGGATGAAAGATTATGAAAAATAGGCCGTTTATACGCAGCCTGGGGGATAGTTTTCGGGGTATTTACTCTGCCTTGCGCAGGGAAAAAAATATGCGGTTACATTTAATCAGCGCAACAATAGTTTTGGCGGCTTCTTTATATTTTAAGGTGGATAAATTTGAATTTCTTTTTGTCCTAACAGCCATTGTGCTGGTTTTTGTCACCGAAATGATCAATACGGCTATCGAGGCTGCTGTTGACCTGAAAACAATGGAACTCCATCCTCTGGCACGCCTGGCTAAAAATATAGCGGCTGGAGCAGTTCTATGTGCAGCTATTTTTGCACTTGTCGTTGGTTATATTGTTTTTGCCGGCAGGCTAAAATATCTCCCTTAATTTTATTTTTACGGAGGAGGCACTATTGTAAAAATGAAACCGGGTTCCAGCTACCTTGTTGCTGATAAAAAAATGCTGTTCCTGGTGGCAGCAGTACTTATTTTAAATACAGTATTGGTTGGGTTTAATTTATTGATCTTTTACACACAATTTATGGATAAAAATGAACAGGCTGCCTTAGTACCCAAACAGGTCATGGTAGATGAGATGATCGAATATACCAAACATTTAGCACAGGATTTGGGTGTCCAGGATCGCACCTCTGTTAAAGAAAAGTTGGCCACCTTTTGTTATGAGTTAGATCTGGCCCAAGATAGTGCTGATCTTGCACGTCTACTTTTTACCCATGGCCGTCAAGTCCAGGAAACAATTTTAAAAGAATGGGATGCACTTTTACGAGAAAAAATACTGGCGCTCATCGATCGCGATCAAAGCTTGCAAAGACAACCTGGAAAGGTTCAGTTTACCCTACGGGTCTCCCCCAGTAACGGGGTATTGGCAGATCCTGCGGTGCTGCATGATGATTTGTTAGAAGAAATTTGGGATCTTTACCTGGAAGGGGGTATGGCCCAAGAAAGGGTTTTCCGGATAGAAATGGAGGAAGGCCGCAGCCGCATGTTGGTTCCCTATAACCCCCTGGATTATGTGCAGGCGTTAAGTGAAGAATTGGATTCTTTACGCGTTCATATGCATGAATTGCGTGTTACTGCGGGCCTGGCAGAAATGTCCGGTTCAGGGGTGTTAATCAAACTATATGATAGTCAGGATGGTTATAGCGCTGGTGATCTCATCCACGATACTGATGTTCGTGATATGGTGAATGAACTTTTCGCTGCAGGAGCAAAAGGAATAGCTGTAGGCGGGCAACGCCTGATCACGACCTCACCGATTCGCTGTGTAGGCCCGGTAATTCGTGTCAATCAAAAAGAAATTTCAGCCAATCCGGTGCTTATTGAGGCGGTGGGCGATCCGGAAGTTCTCTCCAGTGGCCTGGATATTATTCGTTTTTCTTTAGAATTTCACCGCAATTTTCGTGTAGAAATTGAAGAAAAAGAAAACGTTGTACTACCCCAATACAGGAACTAATTTGGGAGGAATGTCAAAAATGGAAGTGGATAAGCTGCTTGAGCTCGCCCGGGAGATGCTCCCTTTTGCTTATGCTCCCTATTCTGGTTACCGGGTTGGGGCAGCATTGTTGACTACAGAAGGGGAAATATTTAAAGGGGTAAATGTTGAAAATGCTTCCTTGGGTCTGACGATTTGTGCGGAAAGGGTTGCCCTTTGTGCTGCCGTTGCTGCAGGTTACCGCTCTTTTTCATTGCTTGCCCTGGCTGCCGAAGGAGATAGCGTACCCTTGCCCTGTGGTGCCTGCCGCCAGGTCCTTGGGGAATTTTCCCGGGAACTAAAGGTGGCAGTTGCCAGTAAAAAGGGGAAACCTAAAATATTTACATTAGAAGAATTGTTGCCCTGTCCTTTTACTTTGCAAGATAAATAGCAAGAGCCAGGATATCTTTGTGCTCTGCTGAAAACAATGGAAACAAAAGATTGGCTGCCACACTAGTATTAAGAGAAACATAAGAAACGGTTTATTTCCGGATGCTGCAGGGAGAGTGAGGTTTTTGAGGCTCTTAAAGACGAAAGCGCTTGTTTTACGCTCTCGCCCTCTGGGGGAAAGGGATCGGCTTTTAAGCCTTCTGACCCGGGAAAGGGGTAAGTTATCTGCCGTTGCTCCCGGTGCCCGTAAGGTAAAAAGCAAACTGGCGGCGGGGGTGGATTATTTTACCTGTGGGGTTTATTTATTGTACAGGGGTAGATCATTATATACAGTTAACCAACTGGAGATAGAAATGAGCTTTGCCCATATTAGGGGGAACATTAAATCCTATGCTTTTGGGATGTATCTTTGTGAGCTCATCGATAAGTTAGTGGAAGAAGGCCAGCCTGTTCCGGACATTTTCGATCTTCTTTTAGAATGCTATTTTTGTCTAAATGGGAAAAAGGTTGATGAAGAGTTATTGGCACGCTATTTTGAATTAAGATTGCTCTTGTTACTGGGATACCGTCCTCATTTAACGGATTGCCTGTATTGTGGGGATAAGCGGGGCCCCTTTCTTTGGAACAATAAAGAAGGTGCTATTTTTTGTCGACGCTGTTGCCCCCAAGGGGGGGAAATCTTGATCCTGACCAGGGGAACCCTGGCCCTGGCCAATTATTTATTGACAGCAAAAATGGCCGGGGTTGAAAAAATAAGGGCGGGGATAAAACAAAAAAAAGAATTACAATATTTCACAGGTCAATTTTTGCAGTACTGGACAACGGCCGGTTCCTTGCAGGGTCTCTCCTTTTTGGAGGAGGTAAATAATCATTTTTAGCATAATAATTTTATTATGACGCAAAATAATATGGCTGCGGATAAATATTGAAAGGGCCAGATCATTATGCCGGCAGTTCTGGATTGGATCGAATCATTGAGTAGAAAAACCGGCTTAAGCGATTAAGAAGCCGCTGCACTGTTAGAAAAAATAGGGGGTGATCTTTTTAAAGTTCCAAATTTTTTAGAAGAGGGGGGCAAGATTATTTTTGACTCTCACGGGACAGCCAATAGTTTTTGGCAAAAGATCCTTAGAAAAAGTAGTGATATCCAGATTAAGATAAACAGGCAGCAAAGAACATTGCTGCGTATTCCACTTGTTTACGGTGTCTTTGGCACAGCAGCTTTTCCCCGTCTGGTTTCCCTTGGTGTCTTAAGCCTGCTACTGGCGCGTTGTTCTTTGGAAATGGATTGGCGCTAAACCTGCAGGGTGTATAGTGTATCTAGGAGGTAGAAAGGGATTTTTAACTGCTCTTGACACCTTCTCTTTTTTTTGTTAATTTTATAAGAAAGAGCACAGGGTTTGGAATAAGTAGTCCTGGCACTGTTAGCTCGCTGCAGAGAGCCGGAAGGGTGAAAACCGGCCGGGCACGCCAGGCGAAAGGCCTTCCAAAAATTATACCCCTTAAACTTGAGAGCCCTTCATGGGAAATAGGGTGGAACCGCGGGAATTTTTCCCGTCCCTAAAGATGAGGGTTTTTTTATTTTGAAGGAGGTTTAGAAAATGACTTTTCAGGAGTTGATACTCAGGCTGCAAGATTTCTGGGCAGGACAAGGGTGCCTATTGTGGCAGCCCTACGATGTGGAAAAAGGAGCGGGGACGATGAATCCGGCTACTTTTTTAAGAGCGCTGGGACCGGAACACTGGAAGGTGGCCTATGTAGAACCTTCGCGCCGTCCAGCGGATGGACGCTATGGGGAAAACCCCAACCGGCTTTATCAACATACCCAGTACCAGGTTGTTCTTAAGCCGGCACCGCCGGATATTCAGGATCTTTATCTGAAAAGTCTTTTGCAGTTGGGCATCGACGGGCGGGAACATGATATCCGCTTTGTTGAGGATGATTGGGAATCCCCGACCCTCGGAGCCTGGGGACTAGGCTGGGAAATCTGGCTGGATGGTATGGAAATTACACAATTTACTTATTTTCAGCAGGTGGGTGGTTATGATCTGGAGGTCATTCCTGTAGAGTTGACTTATGGTTTGGAACGTATTGCCATGTTTATACAAAAATGCGACAATGTTTTCGATTTGCAATGGACACCGCAGGTAAAATATGGCGATGTTTTCCAAAGTGCAGAACGGGAACATTCCATTTATAGCTTTGAAGAAGCGGATACGGATCTGTTGCTCAAGCTTTTTTCGCTATATGAAAGGGAAGCCGGGCGGGTGCTCCCCAAGAAACTTGTTTTACCTGCCTATGATTATATTTTGAAATGTTCACATGCTTTTAATCTGCTTGATGCTCGTGGAGCAATCAGTGTTACAGAGCGGACCGGCTATATTGCCCGCATCAGGGAGTTAGCCCGGCAATGTGGGAAATTTTACCTGGAACAACAAGTAATAAAGGATTCCCTTTAAGCTAAAACACTGTGTCAAAAGAAAACAAGCCTATATGGAAAAGAGGCGCATAAATGGCTGTGCATGATTTGTTACTAGAAATAGGTTGTGAGGAAATCCCGGCACGCTTTATGAACGCAGGGCTAAAACAACTAGAGGAAAAAGCAGGTAAGCTTTGCCGGGAATACCGTCTTGACTTTGAAGATGTATCAATTGCGGGGACGCCACGTCGTTTTGTCCTTTTTATCAAGGATTTGGCTGAAGAACAACGTGGCCAGGAAGAAAAAATCAAAGGCCCGGCGCGCCAGGTAGCTTTTACCCCGGAAGGAAAACCCACTAAAGCTGCCCTGGGATTTGCTAGTAAGATGGGCTTAAAAGTGGAAGAACTACGTCTTGAAAAAACAAAAAAAGGTGAACATCTGTTTGCTATTAAAAAAATTTCCGGTAAAAAAACAGCAAAGATATTAATAGATCTTCTTCCCACATTATT
Organism: uncultured Desulfovibrionaceae bacterium; assembly: GCA_964603615.1. Lineage (GTDB taxonomy): Bacteria > Bacillota > Dethiobacteria > DTU022 > UBA8154 > JAAZMI01. The sequence continues at coordinate 16,176 of CAZRVU010000006.1, read as the reverse complement.
AAAAAGCCTAACCTTTCCTAAAAATATGTCTTGGCCTGAAAGCAAGGTCAAGTTTCCCAGGCCAATTCGTTGGTTGCTGTGCTTATACGGAACAGAGGTCATCCCTTTTACTTATGGCGGATTAACCGCCGGCAATCAAACGAAAGGACATCGCATACTGGCACCGGAACCCCTAACAATTGAAACGCCGGCGGATTATGTGCCGTTGTTGGAAACAGCCGGCGTGTTGGTTACTCCGGAACACCGGCGTGAAATAATCAAGGAAAAGGTGCAGCTAGCTGCGGCAGAACAAGGGTTAAAGGCCTGTATCGATGCGGACCTATTGGAGGAGGTAACTTTTCTTGTAGAAAAACCAGAAATTTTATTTTGTTCTTTTCCGGAAACTTACCTGCAGTTACCGCGGGATGTCCTGATCACAACGATGCAAAGCCACCAGCGGTATTTTCCTTTAAAGGATCTGCATGGAAATATTTCTTTTTATTTTATTGCTGTTTCTAATAATAGTGTCGCACCTGCAGCTACAGTCCGGAGCGGCAACGAAAGGGTTCTGAAGGCCCGTCTGGCTGATGCCCGTTTTTTTTATAACGAAGATTTAAAAACCCCACTGGGTAAACAAGTGGAAAAATTAAAAAGGATTCTTTTCCAAGAAGGGCTGGGCACTCTTTATGATAAAAGCAGACGCCTGGTAGCCACCTGTGAATTTTTGGCAGAACGCCTAAACCTTGACCCTGCAGAAAAAAATTTTATTCAGCGGGCTGCCTATCTTTGTAAGGCAGATTTAGCCACTAGCATGGTCGGTGAATTTCCAGAGCTTCAAGGAATCATGGGCCGGGAGTATGCTCTTCAATCTGGAGAAGATGAAATTGTTGCCTGTGCAATTTTTGAGCATTACCTGCCTCGTTTTGCCGGTGATAACCTCCCCCTTACAAAACTGGGGGCTTTAGTGGCGCTTGCAGATAAGGCGGACCACCTGGCTGCTTTTTTTGCCCTGGGGTTGCGCCCGACCGGTTCACAAGACCCTTATGCCTTACGGCGCCAATGCCTTGGGCTTTTACAGGTATTGTTGGAACATGATTTTCCTATAACATTTGAGGAATTATTGGGGCAAGCTATAAATCTGTTCGCAGAAAGTAAAATTTCGGGGAACGGAGCGCGATCATGGGAAGAACTGCTTGTTCAAATCAAAGATTTTGCCTGGCAGAGGTTGCGCCATCTTTTTCAGGAAAGAGGGCTAGATTATGATTTAATTGAAGCTGTCTTGCATACGCCCCGGGGGAAAATTGCTTCCCTTTGGCAACAGGTCGTTTTTTTGCAAGATAGCCGTCAAAATGATAATCTTGCTTTGGCTGCCGCCGCTTATACCCGCGTTGCAAATTTGGCCCGGCAGGCAACACCCGGAGTTGAATATATGCCGGGGCTCCTGCAGGAAAAGGAGGAAAAAGAGCTTTACCAGCAGTACCTGAGCACTAGAAAAAAGGTGGAAGATAGTTGGGCCAGTCATGATTTAGCAGCAACACTAAAGGCCCTGGCGGCCTTAAAAAACCCCTTGGATACTTTTTTTGATGAAGTGCTAGTAATGGTGGAGGATGAAAGAATCCGTGCCAATAGATTGGCTTTATTGCTGTCGATCAAAAATCTTTATTTACAGTTGGCCGATTTTTCGAAAATCATTTTTCCCACGGGTTAGTTATGATATATTTATGAAGGATTATTTTATCAAGGGTAGAATAAAATAAATTGTAAAGTAAAAAGGAGGTGTTTTCCCGGCCTTGCCAGAAAAAAGAAAACCGCTTGTTTATATCGTTTCTGACTCTATCGGAGAAACGGCTGAATTTGTCGTTAATGCTGTGGCCAGTCAGTTTAATTCAGAACAGGTAGAGCTACGCCGGGAACCTTTTTTAACCGATATAGAACGCTTGCGGGAACTGGTCCAGGAAGTTGCAGATCGAAAAGGCATGATAGCATATACGTTGGTTTTACCCCACTTAAGACAGTCTATCAATCTAGAGGCAAAAAAGTATAACTTGCCCATTGTGGATGTCATGGGACCCATGCTGGACGCCTTCTCCAAAATTATGCCGGTAGATCCCCGTCTAGAGCCAGGTTTAATCCGGCGCCTGGATGAGAACTATTTTCGGCGGGTGGGCGCAATAGAATTTGCCGTCAAACATGATGATGGTAAGGATTCACGCGGTTTGCTGCAAGCAGATGTTGTTCTCATTGGGGTATCGCGAACATCTAAAACACCTTTGAGTATGTATCTTGCTCAGCGTAAACTGCGGGTAGCCAATTTGCCCATTATTCCCGAGGTGGAACCTCCGCCAGAGCTGTTTTGGCTTCCCTCCCGCAAGATAATTGGTCTAACCCTAGATCCTGTCATCTTACGGGAAATTCGACAAGAAAGGTTAAATGCCCTGGGGTTAACAGCCAAAGCTTATTATGCAAATTTGGATAGGATTATGGAAGAATTGGACTATTCCCGCCGGATCATGCATCGTTTGCGATGCCAGATTTTTGATGTTTCCAACAAGGCAGTGGAAGAGGTGGCCAGTAAAATATTATATGCAGTTAAGGAGGCGGAGAAAAATGAGCAATTATAAACAGGTTTATATGTTTACCGAAGGAAATATGGAAATGAAAAAGTTACTAGGAGGGAAAGGAGCCAATTTAGCTGAGATGACCCGTTTAGGGATGCCGGTACCGCCGGGTTTTACTGTTACTACGGAGGCCTGCAATGAATATTACCGGCAGGAAGAGGCCCTTTCTGAGGAATTTAAAGCCGAGGTTTTTAAAGCCTTGCAAAAGCTAGAGCAGCAAACGGGTAAGGAATTGGGTAACCCGGAAAACCCTTTATTGCTTTCGATTCGCTCCGGTGCTTATTTTTCTATGCCCGGGATGATGGATACTATTCTAAATTTGGGTTTAAATGAAAGAACGATGGATTCCCTGGCAACTGCTACCGGCAACAAAGCTTTTGCCCTGGATTGTTACCGGCGTTTCTTACAGATGTACGGAGATGTTGTTTTGAAAATAGAACATAACCATTTTGAACGGGTTCTTGAAAAGTGTAAACAGGATTACCAAGTTAAAAAGGATCAACAACTGCCTCTTGATGGCTGGGAAAAGGTAGTGGAGCGTTATCAACAGATTATTGCAAAAGAAAGCGGTGATGCTTTTCCTCAAGACCCCCATGCTCAGTTATTAGAAGCAATTAAAGCAGTTTTCGCTTCATGGAATACCCCGCGGGCCGTTGTATACCGCCGTTTGAATCAAATTCCCGATCACCTGGGAACAGCCGTTAATGTTCAGGCGATGGTTTTTGGTAATCTAGGAGAAGACAGCGGTTCAGGCGTGGCTTTTACCAGAAACCCTGCTACCGGCGATAATCAGCTTTACGGTGAATTTCTTTTCAATGCCCAGGGAGAAGATGTGGTGGCAGGAATACGGACGCCGCTGCCTATTTCGATTTTAAAGAAAAATTTTTCACATATTTATGAAGAATTTATATCCATCTGTTCGACTTTAGAAAAACATTACCGGGATATGCAAGATATTGAACTTACAATGGAAAAAGGTAAGCTCTACATACTGCAAACAAGGAATGGTAAAAGAACGGCTGAAGCGGCTGTAAAGATCGCTGTTGATTTTGTACGGGAGGGTATCTCCACTAAAGAAGAAGCCCTCTTGAAGGTAGAACCCGCACAATTAGTTCAGTTATTACACCAACGCATCGATCCGGCAGCAGAGATAGAGGTTCTGACCAAAGGATTGCCTGCATCACCCGGGGCAGCTATGGGGAAAGTTGTTTTTGATGCTGATACAGCCGAAAAGAAAGGTCAAGAAGGAGAGAGCGTGATCCTCGTGCGTTTGGAAACTACCCCGGACGATATACATGGCATTGTGTCTTCGCAGGGTGTACTGACCAGCCGTGGTGGGATGACTAGTCATGCTGCTGTTGTGGCCAGGGGTATGGGAAAACCTTGTATTAGCGGTTGTGAAGCTATTAAAATCGATTTGCAAGCCGGTTTATTTCTGGTGAATGGACAGGCGATTCATGTGGGGGACATAATCTCTATTGATGGTACATCCGGTAACGTTTACTTAGGGGAAGTGCCCTTGATTCCTCCTACACTTAGCCAGGAATTTAGTACGCTGCTTACCTGGGCTGATGAAAAGCGCCGTCTGCAAGTCAGAGCAAACGCTGATAATTCAAAAGATGCCCGTAAAGCCAGGGAGTTTGGAGCCGAAGGTATCGGGCTGTGCCGGACTGAACATATGTTTATGGAACAAAGTAGGCTGCCAGTTGTCCAACAGATGATTCTGGCAGAAACAGAAGAAGAAAGAAAAGCGGCACTCGATAAGCTTCTGCCTATGCAACAGGAAGATTTTGAAGGGATTCTACGGGTAATGGAAGGCTTGCCGGTTACTATCCGTCTTTTGGACCCGCCCCTGCATGAATTTTTGCCCAACTTGGAGGATCTGCAGGTAGAGGTAGCCTGTGCATTGGAGCGGGGTGAGCAAAGCACGCTTTTGCAGGAACAAGAGGCTTTGTTACAAAAAGTACACGGGTTAGCAGAAGCAAACCCCATGCTCGGACATAGGGGCTGTCGTCTTGGCTTGGTTTTCCCAGAAATATACCGGATGCAAGTCAGGGCGATCTGCCAGGCTGTAGCCATTTTAAAAAAAGAGGGCCTGGCAATCATGCCTGAAATTATGATCCCCCTGGTCGGACATGCTCGCGAACTAGAAGTCATGCGTGCTATGGTAGAAGATGAAGCTGCGCAAGTGATGCAAGAAGCGGCTTTGGAATTTAGTTTTAGCATCGGAACGATGATCGAACTGCCCCGTGCCTGTATTACTGCCGATGAAATAGCTAAATATGCCGATTTTTTCTCTTTTGGAACCAATGATTTGACACAAACTGCTTTTGGCTTTAGTCGCGATGATGCCGAAGGGAAATTCCTGCCTCATTATCTTCAACAAAGAATATTACCGGAGAACCCCTTTGTGGTTTTAGATCAGGAAGGAGTGGGGGAATTGGTATCCCAGGCCGTAACCAAAGGCCGGAAAACAAAACCTAATTTAAAACTAGGCATCTGTGGTGAACACGGGGGTGAGCCCCAGTCGATTGAATTTTGTCACCGGGTTGGCCTCGATTACGTGAGTTGTTCGCCTTTCCGTGTGGCCATTGCCCGGCTAGCTGCCGCACAGGCAGCGATAAAAAGCTAAAAACCGACTAAAAATAGTATAAAGTTATGTTAGACGATAATGTTTATGCAGGTACTAAAATTTCAACAGGGATGATCGGAAATTGCCACAGAAAAACCTGATCGATACAGCGTTGGGATTAATACCACCTGATCTTTACCTGCAGGGTGGCAGTATCATCAACGTCTATACGGGAGAAAAATATAAGGCGGATATTGCCATCAAAGACGGTTATATTGCTTACGTGGGTAACGAACTCGGCGGCACTTTACTTGATGAATACACGATCATTGATGTTAGCGGTTTTAACCTATTGCCCGGCTACATAGAGCCCCACGGGCATCCGCTACAGATTCACAATATTATAGAATATACCAGGGCTGCTTCCCGGAATGGCTTAACGGCTATTGTCGCCGATTCCTACAAAGTACTGAAAGCGCTGGGCGTCAATAAATTTTTGGCTTATACCAAAGAAATAAACAAAAGAACACCCGTCAGGGTCTACTGGTTCATACGTATCTTTGCCATGGAAAACCTTTCACCCGGAGAAGCATTATATTCTTCGGCCGAATTACAGGAGCTCATCAAACACCCCTGGATACTGGGTATTGGTGAAACGACGAGGTGGCCGGCTATTCTGCAAAAAAGTTCTTTTCCCCTGCAGGCCATTAACATGCTCCGGTCAGCAGGCAAACGTCCCGACGGGCATACCTCCGGTGCTAACGGAAAAAAACTTGCAGCCCTGGCTGCTGCCGGTATCAGCGGCTGCCATGAAAGCATGACAGCAGAAAATGTTTTGGAACGCTTGCGCAATGGCATGCATGTCATGCTACGGCATAGTTCCCAGCGCCCCGATATCGATAATTTTTTGGGTATTCTTGAGGACGAGAAAGTTGATCGAAGTCGTTTTATGTTGACTACTGATGGTACAAGCCCGGCTTTCATCGATCAAAACTGGACTATTGCCAGCATTGCAGAACAATTGATTAGCAAAGGTATCGAACCGCTAACTGCTATACGCATGATTACTTTAAACCCTGCCAGCTATTTCCGGATCGATCATGAAATCGGCTCCATAACCCCGGGCCGTGCTGCAGATATCGTTATCACAGAGGGCATCAACCTGGGTCGTCCACGAATGGTGCTCATTGGTGGCCAGATAGTTCATGGCGGGGATATAACCCATGAAGGAAATAAAGAAATCAAAATATTTTACGGCAAAGGTAAGAATGCAGTTGTAGAAACAAACAAGAAACTTTTTAAAGCTTCCCCGCTAATTGGTTTGCCTAAAACTTATTTTGCCTATGATTGGCAGATCACGCCGGAAATGTTTACTGTTTCCGTTCCAGATTCTAAAAAAGATGCCGGGAAAGAGATTCAATTTCCCGTAATAGAAATGGTTAATGCCATCATTACCAGAAGACTTGACTTGACGCTTCCGGTTGCCGATGGAATAGTAACCCCTGGCAACACACCCCCCGGGCTATTAAAAATTGCGCTTCTCGATATGCAGAAACGTCGCATTAGCACGGGCTTCATCAAAGGCCTGGCTTCAGGTTTGGAGGGATTTGCCAGTTCTACGTGCTGCAATTTAGGGGTAATTATTGTTATCGGTAGCAATGATGCTACCATGGCTCTGGTTGCCAACCATATCCTCAAGCGCGGGGGCGGGATGGCTCTAGCCGAAAATAACGCTATTATATGGGAGATAAAGCTGGAGTTGCCCGGCGAACTGGCAGACTTACCTTTCGAAGAAGTTTCGCGCCTTGCCAGGGAATTGGAAACGTATGCCCGCGAAAAAGGGTATACGCAAGGGGATTTTTTCCATACTATACATTTTTTACCCTGTGATTTTTTGCCGTACATCCGGATAAACAGGGAAGGAATTTTCGATGTCGTGAATAATAAGATAATTTATCACCATAACTAAAAAATATTGTGCAGGATTTGTGTCAACAGTTGCCAGAGTCCAGCAGGAATACTGCCAATAAAACGAAAAAACAGGGAAAAGATATTGGCTTTTTGCACACTATTGGCAGCTTTTAAAGATGTTTCGGCCAAAATATGTTCATCCAGCGCAACCTTAACAGTACCGATAGAATCGCCTTTCTCTACAGGTGCCGGCACATTTTCCGGGATCTCAACCTGTATCTCTAAGTCTGACTGGCGATCAAAGGGAATTACCACTGTGAGTAGTTCAGTCAGTTGAAGATCGACGTTACGTTCCTCACCGCTTTTTATATTAACTGTAGCAACAACCTCACCCGTTTGAAAAACCTGGTAAAGCGTATAGTTGCGAAAAGCGTAATCCAAAAGAGTTTCAGTATCTTTGTATCTTTCAGCAGGGCTGACAGCATTCATAACAACAGTGATAAAGCGCAAACCTTGTTGGCTGGCTGTTCCAACCAGACAATGGCCTGCTTCAGTCGTGTGCCCTGTTTTGAGCCCATCAGCACCGTTATAACTTCCGAGAAGGGGATTGCGGTTATACTGGGTGATATTGTTAAAAGTAAACTCTTTTTGTGAATGCAGTTTTAAGTTTTCCGGAAATTTCTGGAGCAAATAGCGGGCTAAGCGGGCCATATCTTCGGCACTAGAATAATGATCGGGATGAGGCAACCCCGATGAATTCTGGAAAAGTGTATTTTTTAAGTCCAGCTCCCGGGCTTTTTTATTCATCTCCTGGACAAAAACGGCTTCTGAACCGCAGAGATGCTCGCCTATTGCCACGCAGGCATCATTGGCAGAGATGGCAGCAATGCCTGTTAGCAGTGTAACAAAAGGCACTTTTTGGCCGATCTCCAAAAACATCTGGGAACCGCCTGTTTCCCAGGCTTTTTGGCTGACGGTAACTTCTTCAGACCAGGTGACTTTACCTTGCTGCAGAGCTTCATAAGCTAAAACGAGAGTCATTATTTTAGTTAGGCTAGCGGGGGGCAGTTGTTCGGTACCATTTTGGGTAAAGATTATTTCTCCCCGTGAAAAATCCATTAATACGGCAGCATATGCATCAATTTCAGGTAAAGATACCGGTGCGGCAACCCCTTTTCCCGGCCCAAAAGGCTGTGCAATGTTTAGAAAAATAATTAGCATTAAAATTATTACTTTTTTAATTTTCACGATTCTGTTCATTAGTAAAAGCTCCTTTTTGTATAATATAAAAACCGGATAGTTTTTTGCTAACGTCCAGGCTGAAAAAAGTTTTTTTCAGCAGTTTCGGATAGGGTTCTGTTCCGCAATATTTTCGCCATCCCAGTAAAAAAGGAAAAAACAAAAATGCATCAGATGAAATTTGGCAAACAACTACACTACACCATTTTCTCACAAGTAGTGCAGAGGTTTCAAGAGTAAATACAGGAAAATTGGAGGGAAATTTAAATGTTGATCATCGGGTTAAATGGCAGCCCCAACCGCCAGGAAAATACTGCTTTTATTTTAGAAACAGCTTTGGAGGCTGCAACAAAATTTGGTGCCAAAACAGAAACATTGTTTTTACGGGAAGTTTTGGAGAAGCAAAAAAATCCTTTTTGCACCGCTTGCGAAACCCCCTGTCAAGGCAAGTGTTATAAAGGCACGGAACTGGAAAATATTTTGGAGAGATTAGCTGCTGCCGATGGCTTGCTTTTAGCCAGTCCTGTATTCTTTGGAACTGTATCCGGTCAGATTAAAGCTTTCTGGGATAAAACCCGACGCTTGCGCCGGGGGAAACGGCTTTTGAATACTGTAGGGGGTGCCTTAAGTGTTGGCGCGGCTCGTTTCGGGGGGCAAGAAACGACCCTGCGTGCCTTGCATAGTATGATGCTAGTCCAAGGCATGATTCTGGTAGGGGATAGCCATGAAAAAAGTGCGGGGCACCATGGTACTTGTGTCGGGGGTATCGCAGCGAAGGATCAGAATGCCTTGAAAAGAGCTTTTATGTTGGGTCAAAGGGTGGCACAAGTTTGTGAAGCCACGGCTTCCCTGAGAGCTGGTCGGCCAAGGGGGTAAAAGATTATTGTTTTTTCGTCAGGAACTGGAAGAACTTGAAGATCGCCTTTTAACAACTTTTGCTACCCGCAGCAAAAATAGTCGCGGTAGAAAACGTTGGGAAGAACCCTGTGATGTGCGCACAGCCTTCCAAAGAGACCGCGATCGCATTATTCATTCTAAGTCTTTCCGCCGGCTGAAACATAAAACACAGGTTTTTATTGCCCCGGAAGGAGACCATTATCGTACACGCCTGACCCATACCATAGAGGTTTCGCAAGTAGCTCGCACGGCAGCCCGGGCTTTACAGCTTAATGAAGATCTCACCGAAGCCATTGCCCTGGGGCATGATTTGGGACATACCCCGTTTGGCCATGCCGGGGAAAAAACACTGAATAAGCTTTTCCCTGGCGGTTTTAAGCACAACGAACAAAGTTTAAGGGTAGTTGATTGCCTGGAAGGGGAGGACGGCTTAAATTTGACCTGGGAAGTGCGGGACGGTATTTTAAACCATACTGGTCAGGGAAAACCGGCAACTTTGGAAGGACAGCTTGTAAGAACCTGTGATCGTATCGCCTACATCAATCACGATATTGATGATGCCTTGCGCGGTGGCATCATCAAGCAGGGGCAGCTACCATCCCCAGAAATTGCTTTTTTGGGCCGAACAGGTTCAGAAAGGTTAAATACGATGATTCGCGATCTTATCCGGAACAGTTGGAACAAGCCGGAGATATCTTTAAGTGAGGAGCTCGATCAAGTTACAGAAAAGCTTAGAAATTTTTTATTTCAAAATGTTTATGTTGGATCTGCTGCCAAAAGTGAGGAACAAAAAGCAGAATTTATCATTAAAACGCTTTATCGTTATTACCTGGAAAAACCTGCAGCGTTGCCGCAGGAGATCCAAAAACAAACAGGAAACCAGAGTTTACATCGTTCTGTATGTGATTATATTTCTGGTATGAGCGATCAATATATTATCCTGGTTTTTGAAAAACTGTTTATCCCCAAACCCTGGAAAGGATAGCCGGAAATGTATCTAAATAGAATAGAAAATAAGAATTAGTACATAATATAGCCATAACGACAAAGCATCTGCTAAAAAGCTTACTTATAACATTTTTTTACCAAAAGGCAGGATTATATTTGCGTGCTAGCGAATATAATATTAAACTTTGGGGCTAGCGGTTAGTGGTTAGCATTGGAACAAAAAGTGAAACTTTGCGCTGGATTGTGATTGCCGGCTAAACTTTATGGCTGTCAGAACAGGCTTGGAAGATGAGAGGGGGCTTCTGAAACGAAGCATTACCGGAAACGTTCAGAATGGGAGAAGATGACTTGAAACACGGGTGTTATACCTCGTCTCTTCCGGGATGAGGTTTTTTATCACCAATTCTTATCATGTAAAAACCGGAGGCAGTTAAAATGGGATATATACCCGGTGATGTGATTGAGGATATCCGTAGTCGTTTTGATCTAGTAGAGGTGGTCTCCTCTTATATCAACTTACGCAAAACCGGAAAAAACTATGTGGGCTTCTGTCCATTTCATTCTGAGAAGACTCCTTCCTTCACTGTATCACCGGAAAAACAAATATTTTATTGTTTTGGCTGCCATAATGGAGGAAATCTTTTTTCATTTATTATGCAGATAGAAAATTTCAGTTTTCCAGAAGCAGTTCGCCATCTTGCCCGGCAGGCGGGGATAAACATTGCTCCACAGCTTTCCTCTTCTGCAGAACGGAAAAAAAAACAGTGCCAGGAAACGTTATATAAAATGAATTTCCTGGCCCAGAAATACTACCAGGAACTGTTATGGAAAACCCCGGCAGGAGAAAAAGCGTTGAACCATCTTCTTGAACGTGGATTAACCAAACAGACAATTCTCGATTTTGGGTTGGGTTACGCTGCACACAACTGGGAAGGTTTAACAAGCGAACTGCGCAAAAAAGGCTATGATCTTAAATTGGCAGCGGATGGGGGGCTTATTGGTGAAAAACCCCCGGCGCATTTTTATGACTACTTCCGGGAACGAATAATTTTTCCGATAGAAGACAATCAAGGACGTGTGATTGCTTTTGGCGGGCGAATCCTAGGACAAGGAGAACCAAAGTATCTGAACACGCCTGAATCACCTCTTTTTAATAAACGACGGGTACTTTATGGTTTTCGCCGTGCTTTACCAGAGATTAGAAAAAAGAAAGAAGCTTTGTTAGTTGAAGGTTATATGGATGTACTCACCTTGCATCAGCATGGTATAACGGAGGCTTTAGCAACTTTGGGAACAGCGCTGACAGAGACACAATTTTCTTTTTTAAGAAGCCGTCTGGACAAGGTTATCCTGGTTTTTGATGCAGATACCGGCGGGGAAATGGCAGCATTGAGAGGATTGAGGCTCTTAAAAGATGAAGGCTGCCAGGTCAGGGTGGCTCAGCTCCCCAAAGAATATGATCCGGCTGATTATGTGTGCAGATACGGAGAAAAAACCTTTCGTGAAGATATTTTATTACCAGCTAAATCTTTAACTGACTATCGCCTAACTATGATTAAAAAACAACATAACCTGAGCACTAAAGAGGGCCGGATCACCTATTGGCGTGAAGCGCGTGCAACTCTTAAAGAAGTCGGGGAAGCTTTGGAAAGGGAAGAATATCTAAAAAATATCGCCGGGGAAATTAATGTATCCCTAGAGGTATTACGGGAAGATTTGGAGAATAAAATACGAAGCTTTTACACACAAAATAAACATACAACCTTAAAGGCAATAAAAGCAGCAAGGAACAACAGTGTTTCCCTCCGCGATATGGCTGAAAGAGAGCTTTTGTCCTGTATTATCCGGTATCCGCAATATTTTGGGGAGTTATATGCGCAGGAGATGGAAATTGCCAGTTTCACGGCAGGCCCCCACCGGGAAATTGCCCGGTGTTTGTTTGATCTAGATCAAAAAGGTCATGAAATAAACGCGGCCGTATTGTTGAGTTATTTTTCTGAGCAGGAGATGCATAAATTGATCACAAAGATGGCTATGGATACAAACCTGATAGAAAAACACAGAGCTGAAAAAATTGTAAAAGATTGCTTAAGAAAAATAAAAACCCTGCAATGGGCCGCCGAAAGAGAAAGGTTAATTAAATCTTTACAAGAAAACAGTAACAGGGAAAAAACTGGTGCAAGGCTTAAACGTATTCATGTTCTAAAGAAGCGGGAAGAGGAACTTTACCGCTCGGGAGAAGGAGAGGATTTTGATGTCTAAGAAAGTTGAGAAAAAAACCACATTACAAGAAATCCAGCATTCCCTCCTTGAAAGGGGTAAAAAAAAGGGTAACCTCACCTATAAAGAAATTCTTGATGCACTGCAGGAGCTCAGCTTAAGCACAGAAATGATCGATGAATTCTATGAAGAAATCTCCCGGCAGGGCATTGAAGTGTTGGGTGAAACGGCTGATATCGACACCGAAGGTGAAGAAGAAAATATAAAAGTTGCACCGGAAGAAAATGTTGATACTGTCCTAACTGAGGGTATTAGTATCAATGATCCTGTGCGCATGTACCTCAAGGAAATAGGAAAAATCCCTCTCCTAACACCAGAAGAAGAAGTTGAACTGGCCAAAGGTATGGAAAGAGGCGAAGAATTAGCAAAAAGAAAGTTAGCGGAGGCCAACTTGCGCCTGGTGGTCAGCATAGCCAAAAAATATGTCGGCAGGGGTATGCTTTTTTTGGATTTGATTCAAGAGGGCAATTTAGGCTTAATTAAAGCTGTGGAAAAATTTGATTATCGCAAAGGATATAAATTCAGCACGTATGCAACCTGGTGGATTAGGCAGGCCATCACCAGGGCAATTGCCGACCAAGCACGGACAATCCGCATTCCTGTGCATATGGTAGAAACAATCAATAAGCTAATCCGGGTTTCGCGGCAACTCGTTCAAGAGTTGGGTCGCGAACCATTACCGGAAGAGATTGCTCAAGAAATGGATACTAGCGTAGAAAGAGTCAGGGAAATTCTTAAAATAGCACAGGAACCTGTTTCCCTGGAAACCCCGATTGGGGAGGAAGATGATAGCCACTTAGGGGATTTTATAGAAGATCAAGAAGTTCAGGCACCTGCTGAAGCCGCTGCTTTTGAACTCTTGCGAGAACAACTAGAGGATGTACTTGATACATTGACCCCCCGCGAACAAAAAGTATTGCGCTTACGATTTGGACTGGACGATGGGCGTACCCGTACTTTGGAAGAAGTAGGGCAAGTTTTTGGAGTGACAAGGGAGCGCATCAGGCAGATTGAGGCCAAAGCTTTGCGTAAATTAAGGCATCCGATGCGCAGCAAACGGTTGAAAGACTATCTAGAATAGATACAGGTAATGAAGCAATGGGCGAAGCAGGTGAGGATTAAGACAGGGAACAGGCCTCTGTTTCATCTTTATCACAGAATAACTACAAAATTGGTGATGGGCACTTGACTGCAGGCTCTCAATCCATTATAATATGAGTTGCCCGAATGGCATTCCTCAGTAGCTCAACGGTAGAGCAACCGGCTGTTAACCGGTGGGTTGCAGGTTCGAATCCTGCCTGGGGAGCCATTTTTGTGGGCCCATAGCTCAATTGGCAGAGCTACCGGCTCATAACCGGTTGGTTCTAGGTTCGAGTCCTAGTGGGCCCACCATTTATTGGCCCCTTCGTCTAATCGGTGAGGACACCAGCCTTTCAAGCTGGCAACAGGGGTTCAAATCCCCTAGGGGTCACCACAAAAGGGCGAATAGCTCAGTGGGAGAGCACCTGCCTTACAAGCAGGGGGTCCGGCGTTCAAATCGCCGTTCGCCCACCATTAAAGTGGCAGTAACACAGCGGGCCAACCGGCTTCGGTTTTACTGCCATTATTATTTTTAAAAATACACAAAAGTTAAAATTCTGGGATTTAATATTATAAAATAATGTATCAAAAATGATACATTATTTTATAATATTACTGCAAGATATACTGTTTAATGTTTTTTATTACAATATTTTTATTATAAGAAGGGTTTTATTGATCTTGCGTCGAACTTTTATTTACCTTCATGTTTTGTACAGGAAACTTGGACATGACTAAGTCATCTCCAAGAAATATTATTTTAGCTGTTATCTATATTAAAGCAGTTTGCGTAAAAGTTAAGTTGCACTTTTTCTTACAGGACCAGGGCGTGAAAGATGTACTAGTCCTGAAAAAGGAGGTGCTTGTAAACTACAAGATACAGTTTATTTTGAAGCTTTTTTCACTTAGAAATTTGTTGATTATATTCGTTGTGTAGAATGATAAATTTTTTTTAGTTTAAAGTAGATATATATGTTTAAATAAATGTAACTGCTCAGCTCTTTGACAAATTACCTATAATTCTGGAACAAATGGTTTTCCAGCCAATGCGGATTTGATGGCATCCAGCACGGGAACAGAATTTTTCCTAGCCGTGGAAATATAACCGCGAATACGGCAAAACATTTTTGCACCAAGTTCACTGCGGAAAACACCTGAAATTTTCTGCTTCACTTTGTGCATACGTAGATCCCGTTCCGCCAAGTTGTTATCAAAGGGAACCTGGGGATCGTACATGAAAGCTAATGTTTCTTGCCGGTATTCATGCAAGCGGTTTAACATATTTCTTGCCTTACCCTGTTTAGGACGGCCCCTTTTACCTTTTTCTCTAACCGGGGGCGGGTTTTCTGAAAAACCTTTAGCGACAATACGGTCGTATTCTGTTTCGAAGTGGTTAATTTCAAGTGGCGTTAATTTTTCTTTTTCCGCAGTATTTTTAATTTTCAATAGCAGTTCGATCATTTCCTGGGGCCATTTTTGACCAGTCAGTTCCGTGATCCCAGTGAGCTCCCTTAGATGATGGGCATTGCAAAGGGCATGTTCACACCCGTAGCTTAGGTAGGTCTTCCAGAAATCATGGACCGCTGTGCCTTTAAACCTTGGTAGGATGCCAATTTCATCTGTTGCTTCCCGGCCTCTTTTAGCATGGTAAGCATAATGGGTAAGCTTTGGTGTAGCAGTAACATGTACCCACTGCCTTTTGCTTTCACCACGCATCCCAGTTTCATCTAGATGGATAACAGAAGAAGCAGTCAGTTGTTCAACGATCTTTTCTTCTGTTGTTTCAAGGGTTTCGTAAACTGTACGGTTGGTGTTAAAAAGAGTGCCTTCACTGATGGTATGGCCCAAAAGATCGTGTACTAGTTCAACCAGCCGTTCATAAGGGAGCAGTTGATACTGGTTCAGGTAGACCAAAAAGCTCTTTATGTTCTGCCCGTACTGTACCGGGTGGGTTACCCCATCAGGAAACGATGCTTTATTGTGCATACCGCAGGGGCAAACTTTGGTTTCAACTAGATGTTCGGTAACTTCTATCTTGGGTAGTGGTATGTCATATACTTGGCGTCTTTCGGTTTTTAACGGGGTTAGGTTTTCTAAGGTTTTGCCGCAACTAAAACAGTTTTTGGGGGTATGCAGAATACTACGATCTGGATGATCTGATATTTTCAAATGATGGCCTTTGTGGCCCTTTTGGCCCCCGGATGGTTTGCTACTTTTTTTACGCTGGCTTTTAGGTTTGACAAATTCATCGGTAGAAGGAGGTTTGCTGCTGTTACGACTGTTTTTATTGAGCTGGTCCTCTAGTTCTTTAATCCGCTCTTCTAAGGATGGTACCTTATCTACAAGTGCCTTATTTGTTTCGATAATGCTTAGCAGCAGCTTGTAAACTGGTCCGGGCCCCATGTTGTATAGTTCCAGGAACTGTTCGTATTTCATAAAGAGACACCTAGACGGTAATAACTTGGGGCTTGTAGGTATAGGTAAACAGCTATCTTTTCCATAATTTGATGGTACCATAAAAACATGGAAATGTCTAGCGAAAATACACCTATTTTATGCTAAATGAATATATTTTTGTCAAAGAGCTGAGCAGTTACAAATAAATATATATTTAAAAGGAGGATAAAAAAAGATATGTCATTGGATTGGATA